>NZ_AONQ01000005.1 GCF_000342045.1 Paramagnetospirillum caucaseum
TATGTCGTTTCGTTTCATGTAATTCGTTTTCGTATTGAAAAGTATTCGTAGAGTTTTATTGGTTTTGAATTGTTTTGTTTGGTAAAGCATTTAATTGGATTTAGTGGTTTGTTGGGATTTTATGGAATTTGGGAATTGGATATTAAGTAAGTACTGTATAATACATATACAAACTATAGCCCGTCCCATAAAGCTCCAAGTTCCAAAACTTCCAATGTTTCCGCGCTGTCCAGCGTGTTATTTGGTTTTTGAATATTTTTCCGTCAGTAAAATTCATTGCACCGTTATTTTTGTTTAAGGGCTGTCTCAGTTTCATTTGCCGCAGCTTTGTATTTTTCCGCTTCGGCTCTGATTTTTATTATATCAGCCTTTATCTGCCCCAATTCAAGTTTCGCCCGTTCCAGCTCCACCTGTTCCCGTTCCAGCGTCGCGTCGCTGTAAATCATTGCCATCAATTGCCGTCTCTCGTCGCTTATCGTCTCGCCCCTGCGTTCCTTTTTCCGCACCAGCCAAGCGTCAGCGTCAATTATCTCTCGTGCCTTCATGCCACTATTTATGCAGCGTGATCACCGATCTTTCCAAAATTCTGACCTGGCTGTCGCCGCAATCCGCCCCGATCTGTCCCACCAACATACAGCAAGTATGTTCGTCGCCCGTTTTCAGATCAGCTTGTCCGCCGCCAGCGTCGTGCTTACATGTCCGTAATGCTGTTCAATCATCAGCACGCTCGTTCCCATGTTCCGCGCCAGCAAGTAAACGTCCGTCCCGCCATACAGCAGCCTAAACGTCGCGTAGGTGTGTCTCAGGCTATAAAGCGTTCTCGCGTTGCCGTGCCTGTCCGTGTCCAAGTTTGCCGCCGCCATCAAATTCTTAAAGCCCACCTCAAACGTGTGTATGTCCTCGCCGTTGTTGTTCGTAAATAGCCCGTTTCCCTTTGCCCGCGCCTCGTCCAAGTCCTTCCAACCATAATGTGCCAGCAGCTTCTTCAACGTGTTCTTCGCCGCTCGCGTCCCGATCACCGCCCGCTTGCCCGTCTTGCCATCCACCCACAGCCGCAGCGTTTCCGTTTGCTTGCCGTTGCCCGTGTGTATCAATTCAACGTCCCGCCAAGTCAGTCCACGCGCCTCGCCAACCCGCATGCCCGTCCCAACCAGCAGCCGCACGTAAAGTTCCAAAAGTTGCCTGTCTCGCTTCACCCTCGGGTGTTCAGCAGATCGCGTGCGCTGCCGTGCCGTCCATATCAGCAGCCTGTATTCCTTCACGTCAAAAGCGCCGCGCCTGTTCGTTTTTGCCCGTTTCGCCTTCATAAACGCCAGTTGCTTCAAAGACCCTTGTTCCAGCCCATGCTTCAAAATCTGCCGTAACATGCTCTGTTCCATCACCAGCGTTTTCGCCGATGGTGTTGTCGCCGCCGTTGCTACCTTCCTGTCCGCACCGTAGCCCTTCGTCCAATAGTCCAGCCGCCAGTCGTCGTAGTCGTTAAAGTCCGCCGTCGTTATGCTGTTGATCGGTTTTTTGCCGAAAAATGGGAGCAAGTAGCGTTTTAGCGTGCCCTCAACCAGCACCAACCGTCCCTTACTCAAGCGTCCTTCCAGCGTCTCCCGCTGTGCCTTCCGAACGTAATCGTCCGCAAGTTGTTTGAATGTTTGATCTTTTAACGGGTGATTGTTGCGTTGCTTGTAGCGCAGCTCCTCGTACAGCTCCTCCGCCGTCCGTTTCGCCTCCGCCAAGTCCGTCGTCTTCATGCTGCGCCGCACCAACGTGCGTTCCGTGCCAAGTCTAAAACGCGCCTGCCAAATGCCCCGTTTGTCGCTCGCCAGCGTGTACAGCACAATCCGACCGCCACGCAGTTCAATTTCACGCTGTCCAACGTCCATAGCTGCACCTTAAAAGTGCCTGTTAGCTACGTGTTAGTATAGCGTCTTGTTATCTAAAGAATGACCTATATATCTTTGGCGTTAGCCGCAGTCATCTTCATACATTTTTCGTAGTCAGTCTTTAGCTGTAAAAGCTCAGCCTCAAAATCATCAAGCGTCGTTTTTTTGTGCAAGTATATGTCAGCTCTCTTTGCGTGACATAAATACAAGTCGCGTGGGCAATCTGTCTTGCACTGCAAGCTTGTCAAAATCACCACGTATGTTTCTGAAATTTTGTCTGTGTTTCGTATTATCTCAAGTGTTTCACAACCTGAAATAACCGGCATATTTACGTCAACTATTACAATATGATACGGAAGCTCTGTCAACGCAGCTTGCTTCAGCTTATCAATGCCAGTGTAGCCGTCCGTCACGTGCTCAATGCTGTAGCCAATCCTGTCCGCCTGTAGCGTCAGTTTGGTCAACGTCGCTTCCGCAACGTTGTCGTCAATAATCAGTATCCTCGCATTCTCAGCCATCGTCGCCCCCGCAACAAAAAAAGCTGCCCAACACCATGTGCCAGACAGCTTCTTCGTCACGTTCCAAACCCAGCGTTACCGCAGAATTTGGTAATGCGTGTTAGCGCGAATAGAATTCGACGACCAGGTTCGGTTCCATCTGCACGGCATAGGGGACATCGCCCAGCTTGGGGATGCGGACGAACTTGCCCTTCATCTCCTTGTGGTCGACTTCCAGGTAGTCGGGGATATCGCGCTCGCCGGACTGGGCGGCCTCGAGGATCAGGGCCATATCCTTGGACTTGGTCTTCACCGCGATCACGTCGCCTTCATTGACGCGATAGGACGGAATGTTGACGCGCTTGCCGTTGACCAGGATGTGGCAGTGGTTGACCAACTGGCGGGCGGCGAAGGGGGTGGGGGCGAACTTGAGGCGGTAGACCACCGCGTCCAGGCGGCACTCCAGCAGGCCGATCAGGTTCTCGGAGGTGTCGCCACGGCGGCGCACGGCCTCGTCATACAGACGGCGGAACTGCTTCTCGCTGATGTTGCCGTAGTAGCCCTTGAGCTTCTGCTTGGCCATCAGCTGGGTGCCGAAATCGGACGGCTTCTTGCGGCGCTGGCCATGCTGGCCGGGAGGGTTCTCCTTGCCGCGGTTCAGCGGGGACTTGGAGCGGCCCCACAGATTGGCGCCCAGGCGGCGGTTGATCTTGTACTTGGCTTCAATACGCTTGCTCATGGTCTTCCTTCTGGCCGAATTGATCAGCCTATTGGCGTTTGTCCCGATAGTCCTGATCCGTCCCTTGGGGGCGGGGAGGGGTGGACGCGCCAAACGGCCGGCCACCCGCATTCTCGGGAGGAGAAGGGGCGCACTATACGGATCGGCGGCGCTTTTTCAAGCCCGAATCTTGGTCACGAAGCCTTCCACCGCCCGGCTGAGGTCGGCGGCGCCGCCCGACAGCTGCCGCGCCGTGCCCAGCACCTCCGACGACGAGGTTCCCGCCGCCGAAACCGCCTGGACGGCGTCGCCCAGGCTGCGGGTAACGTCGGTGGTGCCGCGCGCCGCCTGCTCGGCGCTGCGGGCGATCTCGCGGCCGGCCTCGGCCTGCTGCTCCACCGCCTGGGAGATGGCGCCGGCGATGTGGCTCATGCGCTCGATGACCTCGCCCACATGGCTGATGGCGCCCACCGCCTTGGTGGTCTCGGCCTGGATGGCGGCGATCTGCTCGGAAATCTCCTCGGTGGCCTTGGCGGTCTGGCTGGCCAGTCCCTTGACCTCGCCCGCCACCACGGCGAAGCCTTTTCCGGCCTCGCCCGCCCGTGCCGCCTCGATGGTGGCGTTCAAGGCCAGCAGGTTGGTCTGCCCGGCGATGTCGTTGATCATCCGCACCACGTCGCCGATGCGGCCCGCCGCCTCGGATAGCCCGGACATGATTTGATTGGTGCGTTCGGATTCCTCGACGGCTTCCCGCGAGATGGAGGTGGATTCCTCCACCTGCCGGCTGATCTCGGCGATGGAGGCGGTCAACTGCTCGGCGGCGGCGGCCACCGAATCCACGTTGGACGAGGCGGTTTCCGCCGCCTGGCCCACCGAGGCGGCGTCGCGCCCGGCCGATTGGGTCATGTCCTGCAGCAGGCGGGCGGCATCCTCCATGCGGGTCGAGGCGGTAGTGACGAAATCCACCATGCCGCGCACGGTGGAATCGAATTCGTCGGCCATGCGCACCCGGGCGAGGCGGCGTTCCTCGCTGGCGTTGCGCTCGGCCTCCAGTTGGCTGCGGCGCAGGGTTTCCACCTCGATGGCATGGTCCTTGAAGGTCTGGACGGCGCGCGCGATGTCGCCGATCTCGTCGCGGCGGCCGGTGCCGCTCACCTCCACCTGGGTGTCGCCACCGGCCAGCCGCCCCATGGTGGCGATGGCGCCTTGCACCGGCCGGGTGATGGAGCGGGTCACCGCCAGGGTCAGGCCGGCCAGGGCCAGCACGCCCAGCGCGATCACCCAGGCCGAGGCGGCGCTGGTGGAGCGGTAGGTGTCCATGGCCGAGAGGAACTCGTCCTTGGCCAGGTCGATCTCCTTGTCCATCAGGACGCGCAGTACGGTAGTGGCCTCGTTGTAGCGGCCGGTGGTTTCCTCGGCCATGGTCTCGCGGGCGCCGAAGGCGTCGCCGTCGCCGAACTGCTTCAGGGTCAGCCGGTAGGAGGCGCGGTAACCCTCGTAGGCCGCCTGGAAGGCCTTTTCCTCGGCGCCGCGGCTGCCGTCGGAGGCGTAGGCCTTCCACAGCCGGTCCGCCTCGGCGTCCAGGGTCTCGATGTCCTTGGCCATGCGTTCCAGGGTCAGGCGGCTTTCGCTCTGCATCACGGTGGCGATGGCGCCCTGGATGCGGTGGACGGAATCCAGCACGCGGGCCAGCCGGCCCATGGGCACCACCCGCTCGCCGTAGACCGCCTCCAGGCCGCCGGCGACGCGCTTGCCGCCCAGCATGCCGGCGGCTCCCACCGCCGCCAGTAATGATACGGCGATGATCAGCAGTATGGATAGACGAGCCCCGAACCTGATGCGTTGCAGCATTAGTGCCCCCTGATGGACGAATATTTTTCGTTATTGGGGAGACTAATAGTCAAATGTCCGGGGGCGGGACAATTGCGGTGATCCACATATGGAATTTGTTTGATGTGGAAAACCGTAATTTAGGGGGATTCTACTTTCCCCTTCTTGTGGCGATAGGTCACCAGTTCATGGACGATGCCGTGCAGGGTCTGGATCTCCTGGCCGGTGAGGTTGGCGCGCTGGAACATGTTGCGGATGTTGCGGACCATCACCGGACGCTTGTCCGGCACCCGCAGGAAACCGCAGGCATCCAGCTCGCGCTCCAGGTGCTCGAAGAAGAAGATCAGCTTCTCCTTGGCGGCCGGCCCTTCCGATCCCTTGGTCATGGGCGGCAGCGAGCCCTCGACGCCGCCCTGATGCCATTCGTATGAGACCAGCAGCACCGCCTGGGCGAGGTTGAGCGAGCAGTAATCGGGATTGAGCGGCACGGTCAGCACGGTGTCGGCCACCGCCACGTCGTCGTTTTCCAGGCCGGTGCGCTCGGGGCCGAACAGCACGCCGAACCTCTGGCCCTTGCTCTCCGCCATGCGCATGTGGGCGGCGGCCTCGCGCGGGGTGTCCACCGGCTTGGTCATGTAGCGGTCGCGCCCGGTGGTGGCCCATACCCGGTTGAGGTCGGCGACGGCGTCCTTGGTCTGCTCGAAGATCCTGGCCGACAGCAGGACGCGGTCGGCGCCCGAGGCGCTGGCGATGGCCTTCTCGCTCAGCCAGCCCTCGCGCGGGGCCACGATGCGCATGTCGGTCAGGCCGCAATTGAGCATGGCCCGCGCCGCGGTGCCGATGTTCTCGGACAGCTGCGGCCGGACCAGGATGATGGCGGGGCCGCTCATTGGCCGTCTTTGAAGCGGAACAGCATGAAGGTGATGGAATCCTGCAGGGCCTCCAGCGAGGCTTCCAGCACGTTGGTGTGGACGCCCACCGTGGTCCAGCGATGGCCCTTGTCGTCCTCGCTCTCGATGGTGACGCGGGTCTTGGCGGCGGTGCCCACCGTGCTTTCGGTGATGCGCACCCGGTAATCCTTGAGCTCCAGCGCGGTCAGCGCCGGATAGACCCGGGTCAGCACCTTGCGCAGCGCCACGTCGAAGGCGTGGACCGGGCCGGTGCCTTCGCCCACTTCCATGTATTCGGTGCCGCCGACCTCGACCTTGACCGTGGCTTCGGACAGCGTGATCCACTCTCCCACCGCGTTGCGGCGGCGCTCGTCGATGACGCGGTAGCGTTCCAGGGTGAAGTATTCCGGCACCTGGCCCAGGGCGCGGCGGACCAGCAGCTCGAAGCTGGCGGCGGCCTGGTCGTAGGCGTAGCCCTCGTGCTCCAGGCGCTTGACCAGGTCGACCAGGTCGGTGGCCTCGTGGGCATCGAAGGTGACCTGCATCTGCTCGACCACCCGGATCAGGCCGTCCTTCCTGACGTGCTCCAGATCGACGCCGATCTCGGCCATGCGCGCCACCAGATTGGAGCGCCCCGCCTGATCGGACATGACGATGTGGCGCACGTTGCCGACCGAGGCCGGGTCCACGTGCTCGTAGCACTTGGGGTCCTTGGCCACGGCGGAGACGTGTAGGCCGCCCTTGTGGGCGAAGGCCGATTTGCCCACATAGGGCTGGCCGCGGGCCGGGGTGCGGTCCAGCACCTCGTCCAGGGCGCGCGACACCGAGACCAGATTCTTCAGGTCTTCCGGCGCGATGCCGGTGTCGAAACCCATCTTCAGCATCAGGGCGGGGATGATGGAGATCAGGTTGGCGTTGCCGCAGCGCTCGCCCAACCCGTTCAGGGTCCCCTGGACCTGGCGCACGCCGGCCTCGACGGCGGCCAGGGAATTGGCGACGGCGGTGTCGGAATCGTTGTGGCAGTGGACGCCGAGATGGCTGCCGGGGATACCGCCCTTGATCACCTCGGAGACGATGCGCCGCATCTCGTGGGGCAGGGTGCCGCCGTTGGTGTCGCACAGTACCACCCAGCGGGCGCCGGAATCGTAGGCGGCCTTGGCGGCGGCCAGGGCATAGGCGGGATTGGCCTTGTAGCCGTCGAAGAAGTGCTCGGCGTCGAACATCACCTCTTCCACCCTGGTCAGGGCGTGCTTCACCGAATCGCCGACCATGCGCAGGTTTTCGTCCAGCTCGATGCCCAGCGCCACGGTGACCTGGAAGTCCCAGCTCTTGCCCACCATGGTGGCGACGCGGGCCGGGGTGATCAGCAGGGCGTTGAGCCCCGGATCGTTGTCGGCGGAGCGCCCGGCCCGGCGCGTCATGCCGAAGGCGGTGAGGCGCGAACGCTTGAAAACCGGCGGATCGGCGAAGAAGGCATCGTCGGTGGGATTGGCGCCGGGCCAGCCGCCCTCGACGTAATCAATGCCGATCCGGTCCAGCTCGCGCGCGATCCGCACCTTGTCGGCGGCGGAGAAATCCACTCCCTGAGTCTGCGCGCCATCGCGCAGGGTGGTGTCGTAGAGGTAAACGCGCTCGGCCATGACGATCTCGATCCGCCCGGAAAATATTGGGAAAGAGAGGAAACATGCCCCATCCGGGGGGTATTGGGCAAGGGCTTAGCGCTTTTGGCCTGTTGGGAACTGTGATGAGTCTCACGGTAGTCGTCGAGAGGATAAGCTATGAATATGGAGATTGATGAAGGTAAGTGTGAAGGGGTTCACAATGTCTTCCGTGAAGACAATATGTATTATATCGACAATATTGGCTGTGGAAATATTTGCCTCAATTGATTCTGTTGCCGGTGATGTTGCGTATATGCGTGATAATTCGGCCGATTTCGGCATTGCGTCTTGGTATGGTGCCAAATATCGCGGCCGGCCCACCGCCAGCGGCGAGCGCTTCGACCCTTCCGACCTGACAGCGGCGCATCCCAGCCTGCCCATGGGCACCCTGGTGGAGGTGTCGCGGCCGGAACACCGCAGAAGCGTTGTGGTCCGGGTCAATGACCGGGGGCCGGGCGGGGGGCGGATTCTCGATGTTTCCGAGGCGGCGGCGCGGCGCCTGGGCATGGTGGCGGAGGGCACCGCCCATGTCTCGCTCCGGGTGATCGGCTTCGCCGACTGAATATGAAGCTTAATAAATGTTTAATGTATATTTACATTCCGTTCTTATTCGTGTATCCCTTCACCGGTCGTTAGGAAAGCCTGGGCAGAATGCCCCGCACTTCAATGCAGGCAGGATGCAGGACTGACACGATGAAAGCGATCACGATCGCGGCATTGGCCGCCATCCTGGTGGCGGGCGCGTCTCTTCCGGCTTCGGCGGAGATGGCCGGAGCGGCGGGCCTGGGGGGCGAGAGCTACGGCATCGCCTCCTGGTACGGGCCGGGCTTCAAGGGCAACCGCACCGCCAGCGGCGAAAAATTCGATCCCAAGGCGCTGACCGCCGCCCACCCGACGCTGCCGTTCGGCACGCTGGTCGAGGTTTCCCGCCGCGACAGGAAGAAGTCGGTGATCGTCATGGTCACCGACCGCGGCCCCTTCGTGGCGGGCCGTGCCATCGACCTGTCGCGGGCGGCGGCCCGGCGGCTGCACATGAGCACCCAGGGCGCCGTACCGGTCAGGATGCAGGTGGTGGGGAAGACGGAATAGAGACGGGCCGGGGCCGACATGGCCCCGGCGCTTTTCGGTCCTGCTTCAGCGATGGGTGGCCTTGGTCACCGTTCCGGTGGCCGGGTCCACCTGGAAGCGGGCCTTGGCACCGCCGTCGTCGCGGGCTTCGACCACGTAGGCATCGTGCTTCCACTTCAGCTCCGACAGGTTCCAGTGGCCCTGCTCGGCGGCGGCCAGCATGGCCTTGACTGCGTCGGCATCGATTTCCCGCGCCGTGGTCTGGCTGATATGGGCGGGTTCGGGTATCAGTTCGCCGGTGCGGGCATCCACCGCGAAGGTGGCCAACTGTCCCGACGGAGCGCGCACGGTGGCGAGATAGCGGCCGTCCTCCAGGTCGAGGGCGCGCAGGTCGTGGCCATCGGCAACCATCCGGTCGAGGATGATGGCGGGGGGCAGGGTGTCGCCGGCCGGCTTGTCCTTGGCCTGGGCGAACGAGGCCAGGGCGAGGGTGGCGGCGGTGGCGGCGATCAGGGCGGTCTTGGTCAGCATGGCGGTATCTCCGGGTGGTGAGGCATTCAACTGGAGACAGAGTGCCCCACGCCGCCCCAACCGGAGCTGAACCACTGGTTCATGCGGCGTTCAGATAACGCCTTTGCCCTTCAAATCCGCCAGTTCCGCCTCGCCGAGGCCCAGCAGCCCGCCATAGACCCGGCCGTTGCCCTCGCCCAGGCGGGGGCCGAGATGGTCGATTCTTCCGGGCGTGGCCGAGAGCCTGGGCACTACGCCGGGCACCACCACGCTCCCCAGCACCGCGTCGGCCACGTCCTGCAGATTGCCGCGCGCCTGGAACTGCGGGTCCTCGAAAATGTCGGCGATGGTGTTGAGCGGCGCGGCCGGCACCTCGAAGTCCAGGCACAGCTCCATCACCGTCTCGCGCGGGCGGGTGGCGGTCCAGTGACCGACCAGGGCGTCGACGTCGCTCCGTTCGGCCAGCCGGTCGCGCAACAGGCCCCATTTGGCGGGGTCGGCCAGTTCGGGCCGCTCCATGGCTTCGCACAGACGGGCGAACATGCGGTCGGTGGTGCAGGCCAGCGCCACCCACTTGCCGTCGCCGCAGCGGAAATGACCGTGGGGGCAGGCGTTGACCGTGCCGGCGCCTTCCCTTTCCCGCACCTTGCCGAACATGGCGTAGGCCGGGGCGATCTCGTCGAGCGCCCGGAAGACGGATTCGTAGAGGGCGAGGTCGATGACCTGTCCCTCGCCGGTGGCGTCTCGGTGCCGCAGCGCCAGCAGCACGCCGATGGCGCCGTAAAGGCCGCTCATGTAATCGGCCAGCGAGGTGGAGCCCGGAGTCACCGGCACGTCGCCCGGCATGCCGGCCAGATAGGACAGGCCGCCGAAGGCGTGGGCGATACGGGCGAAGCCGGGACGGTCCTTGTAGGGGCCGGTCTGGCCGTAGCCCGAGATGCGCAGCAGGATCAGGCCGGGATTGGCCCGGCGCAGCTCGTCCCAGCCCAGGCCCCATTTCTCCAGGGTGCCGGGGCGGAAATTCTCGGCGATGACGTCGGTCCTGGCCGCCAGCCTGAGGAACAGGTCGCGGCCCTCGGGCTTGCGCAAGTCCAGCGTCACCGAATCCTTGTTGCGCGCCTCGGACAGCCACATCAGCGAATCGCCGTCGCGTTCGGTGATGGAACCGAAGCGGCGGAAGGTGTCGCCGCCCGCCGGCTGTTCCACCTTGATCACCTCGGCGCCGAACTCGCCCAGGATGGCGGCGGCATAGGGCGCGGCGATGAAGGTGGCGATGTCGAGGACGCGGATGCCGTCCAGGGGGCGTTTCGAGTGGGACATGGTGTCTCTCGCCGACGATGGGGCGGCCTTGATACCATGCCCGATCTCGACCGATCTACACGGTCTTGACGCTGCCGAGGAAGGTTTCCACGTGCTTGCCCAGGCTGGCGCCGGCCTGCTCCAGTTCCTCCGCCACCTTGTACATGCCCGAGGCCATTTCACCGGTCATCCGGGCGGCCGACGACACCTCGGTGATGTTGCTGGTGACCTCGTGATTGCCGTTGGCGGCTTCCTGCACGTTGCGGACGATTTCCTGGGTGGCGGCGTTCTGTTCCTCCACCGCGGCGGCGATGGACGACACCACCTCGTCCACCCGGCCGATGGCGGCGCCCACCGTCTTGATGGCGGCGACGGCGCTTTGAGTGGTGCTCTGGATATCGCCGATCTGCTCGGCGATCTCGCTGGTGGCCCTGGCGGTCTGGGTGGCCAGATGCTTGACTTCGTTGGCCACCACGGCGAAGCCCTTGCCGGCGTCGCCGGCCCGCGCCGCCTCGATGGTGGCGTTCAGCGCCAGCAGGTTCGTCTGGGCGGCGATGTCGTTGATCAGGCTGACGATCTCGCCGATTTTCTGGGCGGCGGCGGACAAGCCCTCCACGGTGGCGTCGGCGGTCTGCACGCCGTCCACCGCTTCCTGGGTGATGCGGGTGGTGTCCTGCACCCGGCGGCTGATCTCGTGGGTGGAGGCCCCCAGTTCCTCGGCGGCGCTGGCCACCGTCTGGATGTTGGCGGTCGCTTCCTCCGCGGCGGCGGCCACCGCCGCGCTCTGCCGGCTGGTCTGTTCGGCGGCGGCATGCAGGCTGGTGGAGGTGGCGTGGACGTTGCGCACCGTGTTGTCCACCTTGGCGATCACCCGGCGGATCATCACGTCGAAATCGGCGGTGAGCATCTCGCGCTTGCGGCCGCGCTGCACCTCGCGCTCCTGCTCGGAACGGGCCTGGGATTCCAGTTGCTCGGCGTGGATGAGGCCATCCTTGAACACCTGGACGGAGCGGGCCATCTCGCCGATCTCGTCGCCCCCGTCGCCATAGGGGACGGCGATGGTCCTGTCTCCGCCGGAAAGCGCGGCCATCACACCGGTGATGCCCTGGATCGGCCGGATGATGGAACGGCTGACAGCATAGGCCAGGACCAGGAAGACCAGGGTGGCGGTCAGACTCAGCCCCGTGGCCATGCTCACCACCCGGTGATGCACGCTGTCGTCCGCGAGGCGGATGCGGGCGGTTTCGGCATCGGCGAAGGCGGCGATCTTATCGAAACCGGGGGCGAAGGCGGCGTAGATGGTACTGAGTTCGGCCATTTCCCTGCGCACCTTCTGATCGGTCTCGACCATCTTGCCGGCGCTGTTAAGATAGGCGTCGAGCAGCCCCTGCAGTTCGGGCTTCTGGCTGGCCGGCACGGAGGAGTGCCGGAGGCTTTCCAGGAAGGTCCTGTGCTCGGCCTCGAGCCTTGCCAGCAATTCGGGTTGGCCGCGCAGGAGATAGTCCTTCTCGTGTCGGCGCAGCATCAGCATGTGGACCATCAGTTCGGGCTGCCCCAGGGGGGCGACCGCCGATTCCACCGCATGGACCGCCTCGCGCAGCGCCCCCTGAAAGCCCGAACGCTCGTTCATGCCGGCGATGGTCATGTTGGCGACAAGACTGTCCAGCTTGCTGTGGTAGGAGGCCATTCCGGTCTTGATGGATTGCGCCGTCTCGGCCAAGGCGGCTGCTTCGGGGATCTTTTCCAGTTCCGAGGCCAAGGCGATGACCCGGTCCGAGGACTTGGCGGCCTGCTCCGCGTATTTCGCTTCGCGGCGGAGCAGGAGGTCCTTTTCGTGACGGCGGGCCTCGAGGCTGGCGACCTGCAGTTCCTTGCTCAGGGTGGTGATGGCGGCGTAGGTCTTGGCGCGGGCATCCAACTCGTCCAGCGCCGCCAAGGCCCAGAACATCATTGCGGCGAGAATGACGATGGCGGCGACCGCAGCCCCCGCAAGAATCCCGATACGCATGCGGATCGTCAGTCTGCTCATGGGGGCCTACCTTGCCATCATGGCCAAAGAGAAGGTGGAAATACTGTGAAATATGGCGGTGGCAGTATTCCTTTGGTGTATGTCTAAGGTTATTTGGGGGATGGGTAGCGGAATTCAAGTCAGTACAAATGGCGCCGGGTGAATTTCAGTCGCTCGACCCGGATGATCGTCCAGGGCAGGGCCAGAGCCTCGCGCAGCCAGGCAATATACCATTCCGCCCCCGGCCCCGTCTCGGGCCAGGCGGGGGCGGGGCGGACGGCGAGGCCCAGGCGGTGGAAGACGTACAGCGAGCGCGCCATGTGGCAGGCATCGGTGACCACCAGCAGCCGGCGCCAGCCCCGTTCCTCGACCAGCCGCCGCGACAGCAGGGCGTTGCCGATGGTGTTGAGCGAGGCGTCCTCCACGTGCAGCCGTTCCGCCGCCATGCCGGCGGCCAGGGCGAGGCCGCGCATCACATGGGCCTCGGGGGTGGGGTGGCGCACCGCGCCGCCGCTCATCACCAGATGGTCCACCCGGCCCTGTTGGGCCAGCCGCACGCCGTGCGCCACCCGCCGGGCCAGGGCCGGGCTGGGGCTGCCGTTGGGGCGGACCATGGCGCCCAGCACGATGGCGGCATCGAATCTATCGACAGGAGGGGATGCGGCGGACATCATCGGGGTTGGCTGATAGATAGTGGAGAGTGCCATGGACAAGCGCCGCAACACCGACGTCATCGTGGAGACCCTGGCCCTGGAAGGCAAGCGGGTCATCGACGTGGGCTGCGGCGACGGCTCGCTGGTGCGCCTGCTGGCCCGCTTCGGAGCCCATGTCCTGGGGGTGGAGTGCAGCCCGCGCCAACTGGCCAAGGCCCGCGCCGGTGCCAAGGTGGCCGACGAGGAGATCGTCGAGGGCGTCGGGCAGGAACTGCCCGCCGACGACGAGAGCGCCGATGCGGTGGTGTTCTTCAACTCGCTGCACCACATTCCCATCGCCTTCCAGGCCAAGGCCCTGGCCGAGGCGGCCCGCGTGCTCAAGCCCGGCGGCGAGGTCTATGTCTCCGAGCCGCTGCCTTGGGGCGCCTTTTTCGAGGCGGTGCGGCCCATCGACGACGAGACCTGGGTGCGGGGGGCGGCCCTGGCCTCGGTCAAGGGCGCCTGGGTGCACGGGCTGGAGGAGGAGAGCGAGTTCACCTACATCCACCCCATGGTGCTGAAGGATTACGAGGCGTTCCGCGACAAGATCGTCTCGGCCAACACCGAGCGCGAGGCCAGGTTCGCCGAACTGGATGCCGAGATGCGCCAGCGCTTCGCCCGCCTGGCCGCGCCGGCCGAAGGCGGCGGCTTCGCCTTCGAGCAGCCCATGCGGGTCAACCTGCTGCGCAAGGAATAGAGGCGCGGCGCCCGACCTGCCCCGCCTGACATGAGAAAACCCCCGCCGGCGGACCGGCGGGGGTTTCGAACCTTTGGCCGGAGGCCTCAAGGTCAGCCGTGGATGGCCTTGTACTTGGCCAGCAGGACGTCCTTGGACTCGACTTCGTACTGAACGATGCAGTCGGCCGGGCAGACCATCTGGCACTGCGGGCTGTCTTCGGCGCCGACGCACTCGGAGCAACGGGACGCGTCGATCACATAGATCACGTCGCCGGCGGAAATGGCCTCGTTCGGGCAAGCGGAGACGCAGGCGTCGCAGCTGGTGCAGTCGTCGGTAATCTTCAGGGACATGGGTTTTTCCTCTCTCCTCGCAACCCCACTATGGCCGCCCCCGGTCCCCGCGTTGATCGCGGGTGACCGGGGAACGCGCGCATATTACGCCGCTTGACCCAGACGGGCCAGCTTTTCGTGACGGAAGGCGCCCCACAGCGCGGCGCCGATGGCGCCGGCATAGATCGAGTCCGGGTGGGACACGGCCTTCAGGTTGACCTTCTCCTGCTCGGCGGCTTCGTTGAGGGCCGCGACCAGACCGGCATCCAGGGCCAGACCGCCGGTGACCTGGACGATGCCGTCCACGGCGCCGATGGACTTCAGCAGCTTGGCCAGGCGCACCGCCATGGACACGTGAATGCCCTTGAGGATGTTCGAGGCCGAGATGCCGCGCGACACCATGTTGATGACGTCGGTCTCCGCCAGCACGGCGCAGATGGACGACACCTTCTCGGGGTCATCGGCCTGCATGGAGAGCGTGCCGATTTCGTCCTGGGCGATGCCCAGGTAGCGGGCGATGTTCTCGAGGAACTGGCCCGAGCCCGAGGCGCACTGGCTGGTCATCTTGTAGGACAGCACCTTGCCCACGCCGTCCATGCGGATGGCGCGGCCGTTCAGGGCGCCGATGTCGAGCACGGCGCGGGCTTCCGGGTTGAGGTACAGGCCGCCACGACCGTGGGTGGTCATGGAGTAGAAGTGGCCGGTGGCGAAGCTGAGATTCTCGGCGTCGCCGGTGGAGGCCACATAGGAGACGTCCGAGCGGCTGACGCCCGCCGTCTTCAGCATGTGGTCATAGGCTTCGTTGGTCAGCTGGAAGGGATCGCGGTTGCGGATACGCGCGGTTTCCTTGCCCAGCCACTCGACCTTGTCGCCATTGACCTTGAAGACGACGGTCTTGATGCAGCCCGAACCGATGTCAACACCGGTAGTGATAAGTTCAGACATTGGTGTCTCCTCCCTTCCCGATTAGTTGACGACCGCGCGGACGGCGAAGGTGGCCCCGCCGAGAGCGCCGGTGTAGATCGAGTCCGGGTCGATGTTGATGGTCACGTCGCCGTAGTTTTCCTTGATCAGCTTGCGCAGCTCGCGCACCGCCGCCTCGTTCTTGGCGACGCCACCGGTGAAGGTGAACTGGTCCTTGACGCCGCCGGCGCGGGACAGGATCGACATGGCGCGCAGGATGATGGCGCGGTGCAGACCGGCCAGGATGTCCTCGCGCTTCTCGCCGAGCGCCAGACGGTCACGCAGCTCGGCGCCGGCGAACACGGTGCAGGTCGAGTTGATGCGGACCTGCTTGTTGGACTTCATGGCCAGCGGCCCGAGTTCGTGCAGGCCCATGTTCATCTCGTCGGCGATGTAGCCCAGATAACGGCCGCAACCGGCGGCGCAACGATCGTTCATCTGGAAGTTCTCGACGATGCCCACCGGGTCCACCTGGATGCCCTTGGTGTCCTGGCCGCCGATGTCCAGCACCGTGCGGGTGTCCGGGTACATCATGTGGGCGCCCAGGCCGTGGCACAGGATCTCCGAGCGGATGTGCTCCTTGGGGAAGGGCAGGCGGACGCGGCCGTAGCCGGTGCCGACCACATAGGTCTCCTCCAGCGGAATGGCCAGGGCCGACTGCACCGGAGCCAGGATCGAGGAACCGGTCATGGTGCCCTTTTCCAGGGCGCGGACGAACTTGCCCTCCATGTCGCCGGCCGGCGGACGGTTTTCCACTTCGATGATCGACTTGTCATAGACGTTGAGGATCAGGTCGAAGCCGAGACCGGCCTCCTTGCACACCGCCTCGCCGTGGCTCATGAACTCGGCGCCGGCCAGATCGCGGAAGAAGTCCGACTTGCGCTTGACGCCCGGGGCGTACTGGGCGGCCGAGCTGTCCCGCAGACGCGAGAAGGTGCCTTCCAGGGCCTCGATCACCACCTTCTCGCGGCCGGCGAAACGCGGGCCCTTGATGTTGGCGACGCAGGTCTGCTCCAGGTCCTCGAGCTGCTCGAGGAACTGGACGTGACGGAAGTTCCGCTCCAGGTCCGAGAGAATCTCGTCGACCTTGCCCGACACTTCCGGCACCGAGCCGAGGGCCCGGCGGAACAGGGTGAGACGGGTGTCGATCAGCGCTTCCTGCTTGGAAACGGCGGCCGCCGTGTCGTAGTTGGAGCGCGAATTGGTGATGCCGCGTCCCAGGATCTGGAGGTTCTCATCCATCACCACGGCTTTGGTGGTGGTGGAGCCCAGATCGATACCGATGAAACAACGCATTGTTCGTTCCTCCCTTACGCGGCCACGGTCTTGGAGCCGCCGCCACGGCGCTTCTGCTCGATCATCTGGAAGTAGCTTTCCAGGCGGTTCTTGACGTTGGCCGCCGAGAAGTAACGCGGATCGACCAGATCGGTTTCGATGAAGGCGCCCGGACGGCCGGTGCGGCGCTCCACTTCCTTCATGATCATCAGCTGGCCGGCCGAGAAGCTGTTGCAGCTCTTGATCGAGTTGATCAGCAGGCCGTCGGCCTCGTATTCCTCGACGTACTTGGCCAGCAGATCGACGCGGGTCGGCAGGTTGAGGTTGGTGTAGCAGCCCAGGCAGTAGTCGGCCAGGCTCTCCAGGGGGTTGTCGGGGTCGTGACGGAAGCCCTGGTCGTAGAGACCGCCCACCTTGGTGTAGGAGGAGGCGACCACGATGGCGCCCTCGTCATAGAACATCTTCCAGAACTCGCGGAAGTTGGTCCAGTTGGGCGGGCCCTCGACGATCAGACGGTACTTCTGGTCGTTGAAGTAGGTGCCTTCGGGGGTCAGCGGGCCCTGGTGGTTCTCGATGCGGCCCTGCACTTCCTTGCGCAGCATCTCGTAGTAGGTGACCGCGTCCTCGGTGCCGCGGAAGGCGGTGAAGATCGGGCCGATGTAGTACACGCCGCCGAAATAGGCGTCGATGGGCGACGGCTTGACCTTGCCCTGCTCCAGGCACCACACCAGGTTGTCCTCGGCCTTGGCCGAGTTGCGCAGGTACTGGCGCAGGCGGTCGATGTCGAACTTGACGCCGGAGACCTGCTCCAGGCCCGGAATGACCACTTCCTTGAGCTGCTTGACGATGTAGTCGCGCATGTTCTTGGTGGAGTGGCCGTCGCCCTCGTACGGCACGTGCAGCATCAGGGTCGGGCACTTGTACTCTTCACGCAGCAGCTCGAACCACTTCATGAAGGTGTAGCAGCCGGTGTAGCTGAGCATCAGCACGTCCGGGTTGGGATAGGGCTTGCCGTTGGGGGCGATGTTGCCCTTGGACATCTGGCCGATATCCGCCTTCACGTAGGTGCAGACGTCTTCGGAATGGCCCGACTTCTCGGCTTCCATGATGTAGCCGCCCGAGGCCTTGCGCATGCCGGCCTGGATGGCGTTGATTTCGGGCAGGTTGTTGACGATGTCGAAACACATCAACAGCTCGTTCAGGTTGCCCGGAACGAAGGTGGAGGACACTTTGCGGCCGGTTTCCTGCTTGGACGTGATCGCGTCGTAATTGCGCGCGATCATGGCCTTCTGCATTTCCATCGACGGCTCTTTGATGGCTTCAGGCTTGCTCATGATGTCAGCTCCACAGCTTGATGGAATCGGCGAAGGTGCCAGCCTGCTCGCGGATCGGCTGCATCTGGCCCGAGTTTTCGGCGTACTTGAAGGCGATGTAGGGGATGCCGGCTTCCGACAGCTTGTTACAGACCATCGGGCGGTCCAGCAGGGCCGGATCGCAGAAGCTGGGGGTCGCGTAGATCACGCCCTCGGCGCCGCAGGCCTTGACCGCGTCCACATGGAACTGGCCCTTGACCTTGCCGTCGGGGACGTACTTGCACGAGGTCTCCACCGAGTTCTCGATATAGGTGGTGGCCAGGGCCTCCAGCGGATCGCCGCTGGTGGGGACGTCGACCATCAGGAAGCGGTTGTTCAGCGAGTAGTCGTCGTCGACCACGTAGCAGCCGGCCATCTCGATCGACTTGATCAGGTTCAGCGGGGGCTGCTCACAGAACGAGCCGTAGATGGAGATGCGCACGTTGTCGCGCTTCGGCCGGTCTTCCTTGGCGGCGGCAGCCATGTAGTCCTTGAGCATCTGGTTGTGCTCTTCGACGTCCATCATCAGGCCGGCGCGCATCAGCACGTAGACCTCGGAGGTCGGGGCCAGCCAGGGCTGCTTGGCGCGGAAGGCATAGACCTCGCGGATCAGGCGGCGGTTCTCGTTATAGAGACCGATCGAGCGCTGGATGTCGGCGTCGCTGATCTTGCGGCCGGTCATGGCCTCCAGGCCTTCCTTCAGCTCCTTCAGCTCCTGCACGTAGTAGGTGCCGCCGATGGACTTGTCGTAGTTCTGGGGCGTGTCGAAGAACTTCGACCACACGTTCGGGAACATCAGCTTCCAGATGCCCGACAGGTTGCGGATCACGTCGCAGACGAACGGGAAGATCATGCCGTCGACGAAGTCGAGACGGTTGGTGACGCCCAGTTCGATGGTCGAACGCGGAATGCGGCAGATGTAGCTCTGATAGTAAGCGTCGCCGTGGATGACTTCCATCTGGTCGCCGCCGCCGAAGATGCCGAGCGGCAGACAGCCGGCGGCATGGATCATTTCGATCGGCGAGTAGACCGGGAGGAAACCGACGACCTTGCGGCCGGGCTTGGCATCCTTCCACTTGCGGGCATACGTGAAGTTCAGGTCTTCGAACATCTCCTGGCAAACGGCCATGATGTCGGCGACGGTCCTATTCTTTCCAGACATCCTATCGGTCCTCCCAAAGTGCCGGCCTCTTTTCGAGAAAGGCGTTCAGTCCCTCGACAGCGTCGTGGGTGGCCATCAGGCCGTTGAGATAAAGGGCTTCAACCTCGGCGATCTTGGCCTTGACCCGCTCGTTCATGCCGAGACGGGCGGCCTTGACCGCGTAACGCAGGGACGCCGCGGAGTGCTTGGCCGGGCCATTGTCGAACCAGGCCAGGGCGGCGTTTTCCGGGTCATCCACCACCGCGTTGGCGATACCCAGCCGGGCAGCCTCGGCACCGTCGATGGAACGGCCGGAATAGAGCAGATCCTCGGCCGCCACCCGGGGCATACGCTCCGGGAGAAGGCACGAGGCGGCGGGGGCGAACACGCCCAGCACGATCTCCGGCTGGCCCAGCTTGGCGTCGGGCGAGACGAACATCATGTGGCCGGCCAGGGCGACTTCCAGACCGCCGCCTAAGCACTGGCCGCGCACGGCGACCAGGATGGGCAGGGGGAAATCGACCATGGCGATGACCAGCTTGTGCAGGCTGGCCAGCATGGCGGCGCACTGGTCGGGCATGTGCTCGGCCACCGAGGCGCCGAAGCTGAAATGCGGCCCCTCATGGTCGATGAGCACGCCCCGCAGGTGCTGGTCCGAAGCGCCCTCGGCCAACGCGCTCGTCAGCGCCGCGATCATCTCGGCGTCGACGATGTTGGCCTTGGGCCGCGACAGGCGCAGCCGAAGCAGCTTCCCGTCGCGGTCCTTCCAGACCTTCAGGCAGTTGGAGATCGCCTCGGCCATCTTAGTGACCGGCCTTGGGGATCAGGGACTCGATCATCTCGGCGGTCCACGGAGCACCCTTGGCCAGGGCCTGACGCAGGGCCACGAAGTCGATCTCGCGGTCTTCCTTGGGGCCTTCGTTGAAGGCGCGGAAGCCGGTGCGGGCCTCGGTCATCATGTTGAGGCCCAGCCAGTCGCGGCTGTTCTCCTTGTTGGCGTTCCAGGCGTTCAGCTTGGGCTTCCGGAGCTCCTGGATGGTCTTGGTGAAGCAATCCGGGAAGGTGTGCAGGATCTTGGCGCAGATTTCCTCGACCTTGGCGTCGAGCAGCGACAGATCGATGGTGCCCTTCTTCAGCAGTTCCTTGCCGGCGGCCAGCTCGGCGCCGGTCTTGGACTCGCCGTGGATGATGCGGCCGAACTCGTCGAGATAACGGTCGGTGATCACCAGGGGGTTGGGGACGAACTTGCCGTCGACCTTCAGGGCGGGGACCAGATCCATGATGATGCCGGTGCGGTAGGCCTTGTGGGCCGACCAGGGCTCGCACAGCGAACCGGACACCATGGCCTGCTCGCAGCCGATCATCACCGGCAGGAAGTCGGTGGCGCCGCCGATGGGGGCCGAGCCGTGCTTGGGGCCGGCCTGACCGAACTTGGCCAGATCCTGGGCCACCGAGAAGTCGGCGGCCATGCCGATTTCCTGGCCGCCGCCGATGCGCATGCCGTTGACGCGGCAGATCACCGGCTTGTCGCAGCCCAGGATGGCCGAGACCATGTCGTTGAACAGCCGCATGTACTGGCGGTATTCCTGGGGATTGCCGGCGTAGTACTCGGCGTATTCCTTGGTGTTGCCGCCGGTGCAGAACGCCTTGTCGCCGGCGCCGGTGAACACCACCGACGACACGTCGCGGGCGTTGGAGGCGTCGCGGAACGCCATGATCACGCCCTTCACCATGTCGGTGGTGTAGGAGTTGTACTGCTTCTGGTTGTCCAGCGTGATCCAGGCGTTATACAGGCCCTCGGCCACGCTGCCGTCGGCACGCTTGGCCGGGCGCTTCTCGTACAGCACGCCGGGGACGACGGTGGTGGGGACCAGATTGTGATCGTTGAGGTGGGCGGGCGCCGTCCGGTCGACGATGGCCGCGGTTTCCTTCTTCATGACCTAGGATCTCCCTCTCTCTTGAATTTCTTAGGCGTTGGGGCACAGAACGGCGCGGCGCGACAGCTTGTGGTCGTGCACGGCGGCGAAGGTGTCGTTGATGCTGTCGAGCGGGCGGCACTCGACGAAGTTCTTCACATTGATCTTACCCGACAGGACAAGATCCAGGGCGCCGGGATACAGGTCCGGCGGGCAGCCCCAGTTGCCCAGGGCGCGGGCGTGGAAGGCCATCAGGTTGGACAGGCGGAACTCCGCCTTGTTCATGGTGTAGCCCACCACGCAGATGGTGCAGCCGTGGACCATCAGGTCGAAGGCGGTCTGCTGGCCCGGCACGCTGCCCGAGCATTCCATGATGATCCACTCGGTGGAGCGCAGGCCGTTGGCCTTGGCGAAGGCGCCGATCTCCTTCTTGAGATCGCGGGTGCTGGCGAAATCCTTCGGGTTGAGGCCCAGGGTGGCGCCGGCCGCCTTGACCGCTTCCAGCTTGGCGGGATCGATGTCCAGCGCCACAACCTTGGCGCCCATGGCCGAGGCCACCTGGACGGAATAGCCGCCCACGCCGCCGCAGCCGATGACGATCACCAGATCGCCGGCACCGATGCCGGCCTGCACGGCGGCCTGATAGGGGGTGGTCAGCGCATCGGCGACCACCGAGACCTCCGACAGGTTCAGACCGGCGGCCTTCAGCTTGGCCTCGTCGACCTCGCACAGGCCGTTGGCGGGCACGGTGATGTGGGTGGCGAAGCCGCCCTGCAGGTCGTTGCCCGGCATCTTCTGCGAACGGCAGATGGTGCCCTTGCCGCGCTTGCACAGGTCGCACTCGCCGCAGGGGATCACCGCCGAGATGATCACGGCCTTGCCGATCCAGCCTTCGGCGCCGGCGCCGGCCTTGAGCACCCGGCCGCTGATCTCGTGACCCAGCGCCAGGGGCAGGGCGTGGTTGGTGCGCACGCCGTTGTAATAGTAATCCATGTCGGTGTGGCAGACGCCGCAGCCGGCGATCTCCACCAGCACCTCGCCGGCCTGCGGCGCGGCGAGATCCATCGGCTCCTTGACCATGGGCTGGCCGACACCGGTCATCATCCAACGATAGGCGGAAATACTCATTCCGTTTCCCTCTCTCTTTTCCCGTTATCTCCGGCCCACCGCGTCGCCGCGTCATGGACCGCCCTTGTATTATTCCGTAAATGCGTACCACAATACCGAATTAGCCGTCAAGTGCAGCTTGTGGTCTTGTGGTCCGACCCAAATGGGTGGTATGCACCTAGTCTCAGCCGCTCGGGGGAAACGGACTGCCGGATTCTCTCAAGTGGTGAGTATACCCCCTTATGTCGAGCCGTCTAAAGGCTTGGGAGCGGGGGCGGCTTAATATCACTGGCCAGGCCCATTGCGAAGGAATTCGGGGGCCTCATCTGGGGAAACAGAATATGACGACGAGTTCCGGATCTGGGTCTGTCTCGATCGCGATGTGCGGCAGTGGTGGCGCCGGCGTGATGACGGCCGCCAACATGTTCCTCGACGCCGCCGCCGAGGCTGGTTACTACGCGCTTTTCGGCCGCTCTTCCGGCCCGCAGATCAGAGGTGGCGAGGCCGCCGCCCTGGTGCGCCTGGGCGTTGAGCCCGTCACGTCGGTCGACGACACCTTCGACATCATGCTGGCCATCGACTGGCAGGGCGTTCAGCGCTTCGCCGCCGAGCTGCCGCTTTCGGCCAACAGCATCGTGATCTGCGACCCCTCCGCCGGCGAGGTGCCGGAGGTCTACGTCAAGACCGGGGCCCGCATCGTGCACCTGCACATGAAGGATCTGGCCAAGGAGATTCCCGGCGGCCGTCCCAACATGGTCGCGCTGGGCGCCATCGCCGAGCTGATCGGCATTCCGGTCGGCCCGCTGACCGAGGTTCTGGGCAAGTCGCTGAAGAAGAAGCGCGCCGACGCCTATGAGGCTTCGGTGGCCGGCGTCAAGGCCGGCGCCGCTGCCGCCGCCACCCTGGGCGGTTCCAAGCGCCTGGCCGCGGCCCAGGCCAAGGACGCCAAGCGCTGGACCGTCACCGGCAATTACGGCGCCGGCCTGGGCGCCATCCGCGGCGGCGTGCGCTTCTGCGCCGCCTATCCCATCACCCCGGCCACCGAGGTGCTGGAATACCTGTCCTCCGCCCTGCCCAAGGTGGGCGGCGTGTTCGTGCAGGCCGAGGACGAGCTGGCCTCCATCAACATGTGCCTGGGCGCCTCCTACGGCGGCGAGGCTTCCATCACCGCCACCGCCGGTCCCGGCCTGTCGCTGATGACCGAGGGCCTGGGCCTGGCCGTCGCCTCCGAGACCCCCGTGGTGGTGGTCGACGTGCAGCGCGTCGGTCCCTCGACCGGCATCGCCACCAAGTGCGAGCAGTCGGACCTCAACATCGCGGTCTACGGCCTGCACGGCGACGCGCCGCATCTGGTGGTGGCCCCCAACTCGGTGGGCGACTGCATCTTCACCACCCAGTGGGGCGTCTATCTGGCGGAAAGCCTGCAGACCGCCTGTCTGGTGATGAGCGATCAGGCCCTGGGCCAGAGCCGCGCCATCATCGACGCCCCCGCCGACGTGGCCTTCGTGGGCAAGCGCCTGCAGGCCGAGGCTCCGGCCGAGGGCGAGGTGTTCAAGCGCTACGCCAACACCGCGTCGGGCATTTCGCCCATGCCGGTGCCCGGCCAGGACGGTTGCCAGTATACCTCGGACGGCCTCGAGCATACCGAGACCGGCACGCCGTCGTCGCAGTCGTCGGACCACACCCTGCAGCTGGAAAAGCGCCAGCGCAAGCTGACCGGCTTCGAGTACGGCAACCATTGGGCCACCATCGAGGGTGAGGGCGACATCGCCGTCATCACCTGGGGCTCGTGCACCGGCGCCGCCCGCGAGGCCATCGAGCGGGCCCGCGCCGACGGCGTCAAGGCCAAGCTGATCTCGCTGCGCCTGATCTCCCCGATCCGTCCGCAGCACATGGCCGATGCCCTCAAGGGCGTGAAGAAGATCCTGGTGGTCGAGCAGAGCCATCTCGGCCAGTTCACCCGTTACCTGCGTGGCGAGTACGACCTGCCGGCCAAGCCCGAGGCCCTGAGCCGCCCCGGTCCGCTGCCCATGCGTCCCGGTGAAATCCACGCCCGCCTCCTGTCGATGGGGAAGTAAGTCATGTCCAGCTGCGATTCTACCGCTACCTACTCCGCCAAGGACTTCAAGTCCGAGGTCAAGCCGGTCTGGTGTCCGGGCTGCGGCGACTATGCCGTGCTGTCCTCCATCACCAAGGCGTTCGCCGACCTGGGCCTGAAGCCGCACGAGACCTCGGTGGTCTCGGGCATCGGCTGCTCGTCGCGCATTCCGGCCTACACCAACACCTACGGCATCCACTCCATCCACGGTCGCGCTCTCGCGGTCGGCCAGGGCCTCAAGCTGGCCCGCCCCGACCTGACCGTGCTGGTGGCCGGCGGTGACGGCGACGGCTTCTCCATCGGCGGCAACCACTTCCTGCACGCCTGCCGCCGCAACGTCGACCTGACCTACATCGTCATGGACAACCGGGTGTACGGCATGACCAAGGGCCAGCCCTCGCCGACCACCGAGTCGGATTGGGACGCCTCGGCCATGGCGCCGCCCGGCGGCACCGGCATGACCCCGTTCCACCCGCTGGCCATCGCGCTGGCGGCGGGCGCCAACTTCATCGCGCGGGGTTTCTCGGGCGATCCGAACGGCACCGCCCAGATCATCGCCGAAGCCATCCGCCATCCCGGCTTCTCGTTCGTTGCGATCATGAGCCCCTGCATCACCTTCCGCGAAGAGCAGCGGGAGTGGAAGAACACCATGCGCAGCGTCAACATCGAGCCGACCACCGACCCGGCCCAGGCGGCGCGCCGCCTGATGACCGACGACGGCTTCAACTGCGGTGTGCTCTACCGCGGCAACCGTTCGTCCTACGGCAAGGAGAAGAAGGCCAGTGCGGCGGTTTCCGATCTCGATCGGGAATTCACTCTTTGAGCCGTGCCCCTGATTATGGGGCGGTGAAGACCTCCGCCGAGCTGCTCTCCGTCGCGCGCGCGATGGAAGAGCGCTCGGCGGAGCGCTACCGCGAACTGGCCGAGGCGTTCGAGGCGTCGTGCAACAACCCCGACACCGCCGAAGCCTTCGCGGAGCTGGCCGATATCGAGGAACGGCATGCCGCCGATTTCCCCGCCTCGGTCGGCCCTCGTCCGGAAACCGTGCCGTGGGGAGAAGACGATCCCGAGATCGCCGACCCCGACGCGGTCCACTACCTGATGTATCCCTGGCACGCCTTCGATCTGGCGTTGCGCCACGAGCACGAGACCCTGGCCCTGTTCTCCGCCCTGGCGGAGAAGTCTCCCCACCCGGAGGTCAAGGCCGAGGCCGCCCGTCTGGTGGAGCGCGAAAAAGGCCACATCGTCACCATGCAAACCCGCCGTGACGAACTGCCGGTGCCCCCCGACGACTGGGACGACGACGACGACGATCCCAACTGGGAAGCCGGGGACTGATGCAAGCCATACGGGAGCGTCCCGTCCGCAAGGACGGGACGTTTTCTTCCGCCCCGGTGGTGGGGGCGGACGCGTTCCGTCCTTCCGCCGTCATCCCCGGCAATGACGGTCAATGGAAATGTTTCCGCCTAAACCGGGCGGATTCTGGAACGGAAAATGATACGCCGCCCCATCAGGACTGATGTGGGCGGCGTTAGATAATTGATTTTATTACGAATTCCGCGCCACGAATTTTTCGAGCCAGACCGTTGTTATCTTTATAGATCAATTGGCGTTAGCATTTTTGCCAACCAGGGACGCCTAGGAAACCTGCGGCTTTCTGGGGGCAGTGCTAACGCACTACCGCCTTGTCCTGGCTGCCGCGTCACCCCGCGAACTCCAGCCCGAGCAGGCCGAGCAGCAGGCGCATGGGCGCCGAGATGTCCACCTCGGGCAGGGGCAGGCCGAAGGCCACCGCGAAGGGGCGGATCACCACTCCGTAGATCACCGCGAAGGCCATGGCGTACATGACGATGGCGCGCGGCGTCCAGTAGTTGCGCGCCCGCTCGCCCTCGGCCGTCACGTCGGTCTGCTTGGCGGCGCGTTCGTGGGCTTGGTCGGCGGCCTTATTGCGGTCGGGGATCAGGCGGTCGGCCACCACCTTGCCGATGCCCAGCAGGCTGTCGATGATCGGGATACCCATGTCATCACCCCTTTCGGATCATGTCGGCGACCCGCGTGCTGCGGGCGCCCGGCCGGCCGTCCTCGATGCCGTCGGTCTGGTCGGCCCATTTGCTGGCCAGGGATTCGGCGGCCGCCGCGGCGTAGTCGCCGGCCTGCAGGGCGGCGAGCATCCGCCGAAAGCCCAGCAGCCTGGGCACCCCCATCATGGCCATGTTGATCAACGCCCGCTGCCGCGCGTCGGAGAGATTGCGCCACCAGGGGATGGCGCGGTCCAGCTCGGCCGAGAGGCCGGCGATATCCTCGTCCAGCATCTGCAGGGCCGTGGCCTCCGAGATGCCCCGGTCCTCGATGTTGCGGCCGATGCCGATGGTCAGCTTGCCGGCGGTGCAGCGATAGGGCTTGAGCCGCAGGCCTTCGTCGCGGACCAGCTCGGCCCGCAAGGTGGTGATGCTCATGCCGTCGTCTCCTTTTTCGGGGTGGTCTTTCGCCGGGGCCGCCGGGCGGCGGGGCACGGCACCCGGGCGGACAGGTCTTCCAACTGGCGATCCCGCTCCTCGAGCGCTTCGTCCACCCGGCGCATCTCGGCGGCGTGGACGGCGAGGGGCAGGTAGGTCTGGCTGATGTGGCTGCCCAGGCTTTCGATCCTGTCGTGGGTGCGGGCCGTGCGGCGCTCGCCCAGCTCGGCGGCCCGCTGGAACTCGCGCTTGATCGCGCCGTGCACCGCCCACAGGCCGGTGCAGATGACGCCGACCGCCCCGATCAGGGAGGCCAGCGCCGACCAGGTGATGGGGCCATCCATCACGGCGCCACCAACTGCGCCCGCAGCGTGTCGGCCTGCGCCTTGAGGGCGGCCAGATACGTCACGTCGTCAGGGTCGGGGGTCTGGCCCGCCGCCTGGGTGTCGAGGATGGCGCGCAGGGGACGCACGCTTTTCGCGTCGATCTCGGCCAGTTGGGCGAGGATGGCGGCAAGAGCCTCGGCGGCGGCAATCTCGGTTGCCCGCTGGGCGGCGGCGACGGCCAGGGCGTCGAATTCCGCGTCTTCCTCGGGGGTGGCGGGGCGGCTGACGCCGTTCTCGATGATTGTGCGGGTCATGACTTAGCTCCTCTTGCGGCGGAACAGGGTCGCCATGATGCCGGTGATAGTATTGCCGTTGCGGTTGATGATGCGCAGGCAGTCATTGGCCTCCGCCGTGTTGTAGTAACCAGCCGCGCTCGCTGGGGATGACCTTTGACAACCCTGTCCACAGACACCAGTTTTTACAGATGCATTTGCGGGATCAGTAACAACTGCCACTGCGGTATTCCCGCCGCCGCCAGCATCCCACATCGAGCCGAATTCAATACAATCAGTAACCGATGCGGCAGTGCCAGAATAGTCTAGGTGGCTCTCAATGTACCCTGATGTTCTATATGTGCCCCCAACTCCAACTTGTAACATCAAGCCTGAATTCGCAAGTACCCCGCCGGAGGTCACGAGATTAACCCATGACAGAATATAATCATAACCGGAGGCCAGCCCGGTAAATGTAATCGACGCCACGGCACTCGGTACTGTACTCGACACGTATTCGTATCCGCCTCCGGCTGCGGCCCATGCGCCGTCTCCGCGCAGGAAGGTGCCGCTATCGGCGGTGCCGCTGCCGAGACGGGCGGTGGGCACCGTCCCGCTGGCAAGGTTCGTCGCATTCAGGTTGGTGATCTGGGAACCGTTGGCGGCGGGGTATCCCGTGGCATCCATCGCCGGGACGTTGCCGTTGGCGGTGCCCGTATCGGCGCCCGCCGCAGAGCCCAGGCTGGGCCTGCCCGACAGATCGGCATAGGCGCCGCTGGCGGCCACGGCGGCCAGGCCCAGATTTCCCCGTGCCGCCGCCGGGCTGGCGAGGTCGGAGAGGTTGTTGGCTGCCACCAGATAGCCAGAGCCCGAGGCATCGGCCACCACGTCGCGCATGTCGTCGAGACCCTGCTTGGCCTCGGCATTGGTGCGGGCGGGATCGGTGAAATAACCGGAAGCGGGAAGCGCCATGTCAATGCCCCTTGAGATTATGGATGTCGATGGTGGCGGCCACGGAATCGCCGCTGGAATTGACCGCCCGCAGAAGCGGGCCGAGAATCGGGTCCTTATCGACGACCAGTACCGCCACGGCACCGCTGCCGCCGTCCTGGACGGTGATCTCGCCGACGTAATCGATCTCCCGATAGCTCCGGGTGATCGGGACCCGGCTGCCCCCGGCCGAGATCGCCAGGTCGTCGAAACTCTCGGTGATGTCGGGAACATCCAGGGTCAAGGTGGCCGCCGAAATGATGCCGCAGCGGGAACCGGCATCGACCGAGACGCGGAACAGATAGCGCTGCCGGGTGGCGCCCACCTGACCCGGCCACGACGTCCAAGGGGCCTGGGCGGTGCCCAGGAACGAATCGGCGGCGAGCGGCAGGAACAACTCGTCTCCGGCGGGGAGAAATAGCGAATCGTCGAGCGGTCGGTATTCGATCTGCCAGCCATCCCCGGCAATGGCCGAGACGATGGTCAAGGACCCCGGAGTGTCGAGAGACGCCGGGAGGTAGGAGAACTCGTAGGTCAGCGCCACGTAGCTGACCGGCAGGAAGGCATCTCCCGCCACCGGCAGGAACAGCGCCGCGCCGTTGGGCAGGAACAGGTCACCGGCATCATCGGCGAGGATGTCACCGCCCGAGACTGCTCCACCGGTGATCGTCCCGGGCCAGGCCAAGGCCTTGTAATCCACTGTCCGCAGGATGTTGGCGACCGACGGCTCCCCCAAACCGATGGTCATCGCCACCATGTCGGCGGACTGGTTGCCGCTGGTATCGACAGCGCGCACCATCACGGTACGGGTGCCGGTCAGGGCGGAAATATCGACGCTGCGGGCGGTGGTGATCGCGCCGTCGGCCGGGAACCCGGCGCCGGCGGCCCAATTGCGCGACGTGCCGGCGATCTGGCGAACGAGGAATCCCGCCATGTCGGCGGGCGGGGTCGCCGTGTAGGACCAGCGGGCGAAGGTGCCGTCCCGCCACATGGAGGCGGGAGACGGAGGCGGTTCGGTCTTGCCCACCACCACCAGATCGGCGCTTTCCACCCAATCGGAGCGCGCCCCGATCACCGTGACGGCCCGCAGGCGCAGACGGTAGGAGACGCCGTCCACCACCGGCGCCAGATAGGCCACCTCGATTCCGGGCAGCACCGGGTAACAGTCGCGCCACTCGGCGGAAGCGGTCTCCCGGACCTGCACATCCAGATGGTCGAGGCCGATCTGCGGAGGATCGCTCCAGGTGATCATCAGGCGCGAGACCACGGTGCCGTCGCCCATCAGCAGCAGTTCGTCGGTTCCCGCCGCCACGGCGAGGCCGGTGGGCGGAGAGACGTCCCAGGGCGGCGGCAGGCTGGTATCGGGGGCAGGGTCGAGGATGGTTTCCTCGCCGTCGGCCCAGTCATAGACCGTCGCCGCCGTCTCCTTGAGGATCAGCCTGACCCCCAGCAGCGGCACCCCCTCGTTGTCCTGCTGGATTTCGAAGGTCCAATCGACCACGTCGAACGGCTTGTCGATCCAGCCGAAGCGCGCGCGGGTCACCATGACCGTGCCCCCGGCCCGCAGGCGCAGCGCCTGGCGCAGGCTGCAGGACACCTCGAGGGTCTGGGCCTGACGCGCCCGCTCCAGCTTGATCTTGGCCAGACGCTGGAACATGGAGGGCGAGGTGGTGAAGGGCGCATCGGAATCCGACCACACCACCTCGCCGTAGCGCAGGCGATGGAGTCCGCCGCCCGCATCGGCCAGGGCGATGGAGAGTCCGGCGAAGGCGTCGTCTCGGCTGGCGGCCAGCTTGATCGTCCCGCCACCCTGGGGAATGGCGAAATAGGTGGTGTCGACCTCCAGGGGCGACGGCAGGATGCCGGTGGTCCACAGGCGCAGCGCGGTGCCCTCCACCACGCTGCTGGTGGCGGTCAGGGTATCGCCGCCGGCATCGGCCGTGACGATCTCGAAATCGCGGCCGTCCTCCACCTCGTAGGTGCCGTTGCGCACCGGCGGGCCGTCGGTGGCCTCCCAGGCATAATCGGGGCTGACATAGACGCCCTTGACGGCGTTGAAGCTCTCGCGCCGGCTGACCCGGCCGATCAGCTTGACCGGCCCGGTGAAATCGTCGTCGGTCAAGGTGATGGCGGGGGTGCGGTAATAGCCGGCCAGGATCGACCACATCCCGCCGGTATAGACCACATTGCCGGCGCACGACGTCAGCAGGCGGCCGATGATGTCCTTGGGCGCCTTGTCGCTGTCCACCGTGCCGTTGCAGGCATAGCGCCTTTCGCTCCCCACCCGGGCATAGAACCGCAGTTCGGCGCAATGGACGCCGCCACCCGAGCCGGTGGCGTCGATCTCCAGCGCATGCCAGGCATAGGCGGTGGTGGCGGTGACATCCTCGGCGGCCGGGGCCCAGGGCACCTGCTGGCTCTCCGCGTCGGTGACGGTCTCCTCGCAGAGGGTCACCCAGGACTCGCCATCCGCCGAGCCAAGCAGGCGCAGGGTGACATCGCCGGTCCAGCCCTGCGACCAGCCTCCCGACGCCGGGGGATAGGCCATGACGCGGCCCACGATGCGCGGCTCCTCCCAATGCTTGCCGATCCGGCCGATGGCGGCGGCGGAATGGGCCGAATGGCTCTGCGAGGTCGCGGAGGTCCCGTCGAAGGCCGCCGTCAGGCCGTCATTGCCGGTCATGTCGCCGAAGACGGCGCCCTCGCCCTGGGGGATCAGCTGGGTGCGGACACAGGCCACGCTCTCGTCGCAGACATTGGCCGAGGCGTTGATGTCGGCGGCCAGCAGGTCGTAAGCCATGATGCCCAGGCCGACATCGCCGGTGGTCAGGTAATCGCGCAGGCAGAGGACCGCATTGTCGCTCCAGGCGGTGTTACCGGTCCTGGGGTCATGGACCTTCTTGCCCCGCATCACGCAGGAAATCTGGGGGATGCCCGAGGGGAACATCTTGGAATCGTAGGTGAATTCCACGTAGACCTTGGCCCGGCCATACTGCCGGTGCTCCGAAGTCCACAACCCCGGGCAGGCCGCCTCCAGGGCCGCTTGCAATCCGGCATCGCCCACGATGGTGCCGTCGCCCGTCCAGTAGCGCGCGAACCCGGCCCAGCGCCCGATGGCGACATGGTCCGCGCCGAAGGCAACCAACTCGTCGGCCAGATACAGCTCGAGGAACGAGTCCACCTCATGGCAGGCCATGGTCAGCAGCACATGGGCCTTGTCGTTGCTGGCGCCGGTGGTGTGCAGGAAGGTGATGGGGCCGGAGACCTTGACCTCACCGTAAAGAGTCCGCCAGACGGTGATAGCCTGGCGCACCATCTGGGTGCGATCCTCGGCGGCATAGGAGAGCGACGGCATCTCGCCCAGCTTGGGCGTGTCGGTCATGGCCGACATCACCATGGACATCACGCCGGAAAAGGCCGCCGAGCCGATGCCGATGGCTACCGCCGACAGGGTGGTGGACAGGCCCAGCACCACCGCCCCGGTGGCGGCGGCCATGCCGCCGGCCGCCAGGCCCGAGGCGATGGCGCCGACTGCGACTGCGGGCATGTCAGACCTTCCAGGCGCGGGTGGCGGCGCTCATGGGCAAGAATCCCAGGCCGTGGGGACGGGTGACACTGACCAGATGGGCGCCGAGGCAGATGCCCATGGCCGGACCCTCGGGGGTATCGAACAGCACCACGTCGCCGCGCCCGGCCAGGGCCAGGGGGATTTCCGGTGCGCCGCATTCGGCGGCGATCCGGGCCACCGCCTCGGGCACGTCGCCGCCGGCGAAGCGCCGCAACGCCACATAGGCGCCACGCTCACAGCGGTAGCGGCCACGGAACCAGGCATAGACGTCGGTGCCGGTGATGGCCTGGACTACGCCGGAGGAAAACAGGCAGCAATGGCTTTGCCCCGGCCCATAGCCGAAGGGCACGGCCCGCGCCGCCGCGATGGCCGCGTCCAGGCGGACGGGCCAGTCTTGGAATCTGGTCAACATGGTCAGGCCCGCCCGAACTTGAATTCCTTGGATTGCAGCCCGGCGACGTAGTCGAACCCCTTGTCGCCGGGATAGTCGATATGCTGGTCCTCCGGCGTGTAGCGCCGCACCCGCGGCCGCTCCAGGTCGATCAGGCGGCTTTCCACGGTGACCGAGACGGTGCAGGTCTCGCCGCCGTCCTCGATGCTCGGCACATCGGTCAGGCCGGAAAACAGCAGGAGGGGATCGGCCAGCAGGTCGCCGTCGCCGGCCAGCAGGCCCAGCCAGACTCTGGCCGGCAGGCCCTGGCGGGTCTCGGCCAGGGCGGTGGCGATCATGTCGGTGGGAATCCCCGACAGCGACAGGGTGATGCCCCGGGCCGCCACCTCGGTGGTTTCGGCCATGGGCGAGATGCCGCCCAGCAGGCCGGACCCCAGGAATATCCGGGGAGACCCGTCGGCGTTGACGCCCCATTCGAGATCGCCATGGCCCGACCACAGCAGTACGTCGCCGGAGACGCAGGTCACCTGGGCCAGGAAAATGGGGTGGACGGTATCGGCGGCGGCGGCCGAGGCCATGCCGCCCGACATGCTGCGCTCGGTCATAGGACCTCCATCGCCTCGAAGGACATGCCGTAGGCCGAAACGTCGGAATCCCAGGGCATGGTGTTGGAGGACATGCGAAACACCCCGACCGTCTCGCGGGTCACCACCGCCGCGGCGTCGGAATAGGCCGCGCGCAGGCGCGGCCAGACGGCGCCGGTGATCCGGCCGTCGCCATCGGCGGCGCCGTCGAACAGCCATTTGTGCAGGCGGGCGGAAGCGCCGCTGCCCAATTGCAGGTAATCGCCGGCCGCCAGGGTGGCGCCCGGCGCCAGACCGGCCATGGACAGGTCCTGGGCGCGGGCGGCATGGGCACCGTCCAGCACGATGCCGGCGGCGGCGATACTGCCCTGGGGCGCGGCGCCGTCGGGATCGCCGAGCAGGAAGGTCCCCTCGCGGCCGTTGAGCGCCAGGCGCCAGGCGATCCACACCTCGGCCCTGGCCCGGTTCATGGGCGGCAGGGTTACCGCGATGGCCCAGGCCTGCCCCTGGTGGGGCTGGGCCTGCTGCGCGAAGGTGAAGGGGGATTCCGACACGGCGACGGCGGCGCGGGGCCTCCAGCCATGGGTCTTGAAACCGGTCACCCGGGGCAGGGCAAGGGGATAGGAGATGGTCATCAGCGGCCCCCCAGGGCACGAGCGACGGCGCCGCCGCGCTGGCGGGCGTCGGTGACGGCATTGATGGCGCGGCGCTCGACGGTGGCATTGAGCATGGTGATCCGCTGCTCCAGCCGGGCGAGGCCTTCGCGGTCGGCGCCACGGGCGTCGATGACGAAATGGTTGCTGACCACCGCCCCCGCCCGGTTGCTGGAGGCGGCGGTGATCTCGGGCAAGGCGGGGGGATTGATGGACGGCCAATCGCCTGCCGCCAGCCGGGCGGAAATGTCGGCGGGAAAGATCTGGGTGCCGCCGGGAATCTTCATCAGTTCCGGCCCCTTCTCGCCCACCAGCGCCCAGCCCGCCGGAGACGACGGGGTGCCGGAGGCGAAGGCCCCGGCGAAGGCCTCCATCATTCCGGGCGAGGCGGCGATGCCGGCATTGGCCGCCGCCAGTTGGGAGGCGCCGGAGCCGAACAGCAGATTGGCGAGGCCGCCCAGGGTGGGCAGCGCCCCGCCGCCAAGCCCCATCAGGTTCTTGAGGGGGTTGACGGCGGCCAGCTTGAAGAATTCCTGGTACAGTTCGGAGACCACCGCCTTGCCGATATTGCGCAAGCTTGCGAAGGCGTCGTTGCCCTCCATGGCCATCTGGGTGGCGGCGCTTCCGATGCGGGAAAAGGCCTGATCGCCGAAGGCGCCCAACTCCTGGACCATATTGCGATAGGCCTGGGTCTGGGTCTGGGCCTCGACCAGGGCGGCGGCATTGGCCCGGATGCGCTCCATCTCGGACTCGCTCAAGACGATGCCGGCACGCCGCGCCTCGTTGACCGCGTCCATCACCAGCTTGGTACGGGCGTAGGAATCCTCGCCATCGCCCAGGGCCGCCTGCAACTGGCGGGCGGCGACCACCTCGCCCTCCATCTTGTCGATGACCTTGTCGCGGGCCTCGGTCTGCTTCAGGGCCCGGTCCCAGGCATCGGCCTCCGACTGATTGAGGCGGTCCTGGGCGGCGCGCCGCGCCTCCTCGGCCGATTTCAGTTCGTGGGTGCGGCGCGCGGCATTGGCCAGGGCCATTTCCTGGGCCGACAGGCCGCCGGTCACCCTCCCCGAGGCATCCACCACCAAATCGCTGGTGTCCACCCCGGCCTGGACCAGGGCGGAATAAACCGCCACCTGGGCGGCGGTGCGTCCCAATGCGGCGGCCTGCTCGTCGAGCGCCAGGGTCGCCTTGTCCAGGCCCTCGGCGTATTTTTCCGCCTCGGAGGTCTGGGCGGCCAGGGCACCCTTGCCTTCAGGATTGGCGATTCCGGGGGCGGCGTCCTTGGCGAAAGGCTGGGCGGCCGCGCGAGTAGCCACCAGCGCCTGGAGGCGGGCCAGTTCGGCACGCTGGCGCTTCACGTCGGTTTCCGCCGAGGCGACGGCACCAGCCTTGCCCCGCGATCCGAACATCCAGGCGGAACGATTTCTGACCGCCTCCAGGGCGCGTTCAGCGTCGGCCACCCGGGTGATCTGGTCGGCGATCTCCTCTTCCATTGTCGAGCCGCCGGAACCACGGCGATAGGCGTCGAGGACAGCGGTAATGCCCGGTGCCAGCTTGGCCATAAAGGTCTGCGCCGCCTTGGCCGCCGCCTTCTCCATAGCGGCGATCTTGTCGGCGGCCTCGTCGGCAGTGGCGATCAGGCCATCGCTCAGGACAGCCTTCACATGTTCGGCATTGGCCGCCATGCGGTCGAGGCCCGAGGCGCCGTCCTTGAGCAGGGGAATCAGTTTCTGCGCCGACTTGCCGAAGATATCCTTCAGACGAGCGGCAGCCACCGCCTTGTCGCCGGTCTGGGCATAGGCCTCGGCGATATCCTTGAGCACCGCCTCGGTCGATCGGGTCTTGCCCGCCGCGTCCAGGATGCTGACGCCTAGGGCGTCAAAGGACGCGATGGCCTGATCATTGCCGTCGGCGGCCTCGCCGATCCTGGCGGTCAGCTTGGTCAGGAGGCCGTGCAGGTCCTCGGTCTTGACGCCGGCGGTGGCGGCGCCATATTCGAGTTCCTGCAGGGCGCGGGTGCCGATCCCGATCTGGTCGGCCAACTCGCCGATACCGCCCGCCGCATCCAGGGCCGACCGGCCAATGGAGATCAGGCCGCCGCCGGCCAAACCGGCCAGACCGCCCTTGATGAGTCCCAACGCTGACCCGACCCCCCCCAGGGCCTTTTCCGCCACGGAGGCATGCCGTCCGATCTCGGACGACATTTTCGCCAGTTCGGCGCGCAGCGCGGCCGTATCGGCGGCGATGTGGACCTTGACCTCGGGGGAAGCGGCCATGTCGAAAAGTTCCTTGCAAAGACGCGTCTACGATTCCACCGCCGCCCTGACCTGATCGGCCCAGGCCTGGAAGCGGTTTTCCTGCTCGTCCCGGGCCGCCTTGGGATCGTTGGCGCGGCGCCATCCGGAGATGGCGGCATAGGTCTCGTGGGGGGTGGAGGCCCAGAATACGTCTGGGCTCCACCCCAGCACGCCGGAGGCGATGCCGAGCAGGCGGCGCAGCGGCGGACCGTCCGCTACGACGCCTTGCCTTCCCCCGATTGGGTCGTCTCCTCGCCGCCGGTCACCGCGTTGGTGACGAAGGCCAGCACCGCCGGGTAGACGGCGTTGACGCCGGTCTCGAGAATTTGGGCCAGCGCCGCCTGGGGCGTCATCTTGGCGCCGGCGGCGGTGGCGCCGGCGGCGATGACCACCGACAGGTCGATGGATGAGATGTGGCGGGACGCCAGCTTGTGGGCCAGATTGTAGAGGCCCAGGCCGCAGGCCTGCTCGATGGCGGCGATGGAGTCCCAGGTGGGCCGCAGGGTGACGACGCCGCCCTTCAGCGGCACCTCCACCTCGCCGCGATGCGGATTTCCGCCCATCAGATCACCGCCTCGGCATAGACCGGACGGGCCGCCACAGACATGGTGAAGTCGTAGCCGTTGACGGAATTGTCATCGCCGCCGCCCGACTGGTTGGTGAGCGAGAACGGGCCGTAATAGCTGTCGCCCAGGGTATTGAGCACCAGACGGGCGTTGATGGTGTCGCCCGAATCCATGGCGTCGGACAGGGCGGTCCAGCCGCCATGGGCACCGTCGCCGGTGAACAGGATCTGGCCCGAGACCGAGACGGTCATCTTGGTGGTGCCGGGCAGCGACGAGCCCCAATTGCCCGAGGTCTTGTCCGAGGTGTCGATCTCGGAAGCCTGCTTCTGGTAGGTGGTGTTCTTCTGGCCGAGCAGGGCGGTGAAATGCTGGTAGGTGACGGTGACGGTGTCGCCCGCAATCTCGCTGGCCAGGGTGACGTCGGCGCGGGTGTCGGGATCGATGGGGTTGACCAGGGTCAGCGAGCCGGCGGCGGCGGTCTTGACCACCGCGACGAAATCACCGTTGTCGGTGAAGCCCGCGACGGTGACCAGATCGCCCTTGGCGATCGCGGTGAAATGGCTGCCGGAATCGGCGAGCGTGATGGTGGCGCCCGACACGGTGAGCGAGATGGTGGTGTAGGACGTCAGCACCGTTTCGGCGCCGCCGATATAGAGCAGGCAGTTTTTCGCGGTTTCCTTGGCCATTGCGGCGCTCTCCTAGTTGGCGACCATGTCGGGCGATCCCTCGATGGTCAGGACGGTGACGGTAAAGGTCAGGCGGATCAGGCCGATCTTGGGGTCGATGGCGCGGCCGTGCTCGTCCTCGGCCAGCAGGCCGATGCTGGTGCGGTCCAGCACCAGACCGACGGCCAGGCCGCCCAGGGACCAGTCGGCGAACAGGGCGGTCTCCACCTCCGAGGCGATGAGGTCCAGCTTGTCGTCCAGCTCGGCAGCCTGGGCGGCGTGGCCCTCGACCACCAGTTCGATGTCGCGCTGCTGGCCGCCCTGCTTGTCGGTGGTGCGGCAGGATTCCGAGGTGGTGTAGACGCACAGCGCCGGCATCTCGGCCGGCTTGATGCGGGCATCGCGCGAGGCGAAGACGCGCGACGACGTGGTGGCGAGGCCGGTCAGGGCGGTGACCACCGCCCCCCGGACCTGCTGGCGGACATGGGCCATGATCACCCCGCCCGGGATAGGGTGATGACCACGAATCCGGTACCATCGGGGGCGATGTCGGCGACGGTATAATCCACCGCCTCGATGGGACCGACGGCATCGCCGGGCTCCAGGTCGGCGACATCCTCGGCGGCGCACAGCAGGCGGACGGGCACCACTCCGCCCGCCGCCTGGCCATCGCCCAGGGACAAGGGCACGGCCTCGATCAGGCAGGCGATGGTCGCGCCCGCCACCGCCGCCCCATCGGGCAGCAGCGAGCGGCGGTCATCGACGGTTTCCCAGGACGGCGCCGGCATGGTTACGACGCCGGGGGAAGGTCGTCGGAGGGGGCGCCGCCACCATCCCCGGTGGGAGCGGTGGCGACGGGCGGAGCGGTGGCGGCGTCGAGATCGGCGCGCAGGCGGACGATTTCTTCGGACAAGGCGGCGTTTTCGGCGCGCAGGACCTGGACGGCGTCAGTGGCGCGCTGCAATTCCGCCGCCAGCTTCTTTCCGCCGGTAGCCTTGAGATCGATGGAAATGGCCTTGGGTTCCTCCTCCGCGCTCTCGACAAAGGCGCACAGGGCCTTGGCGGTGTCCTCGTCCAGAACGACGGATTCTCCAGCCTTGAACTGGACGACGGAAAGAACGCGATAGAGGTCCTTGCCCAGCGGGACAAGGGCGGCGCGGCGCGGCGATTCCTGCTGGGGGGTCAGGCCGACGACGGCGCCGGACGACAGGACCAGCGGCGATTTGGTGACGCGATAGGACTTCATGGGGCGACCTTTCAAACGCAAGCGGGCGCCACCGGGGGAAACCGGGGCGCCCGCTTGGAGGGCGGAGGACGGGTGATGAGGATCAGGTCATGGTGACCTTGACCGACTTCAACCATTCGCCATAGGCGGCGGCGCGCACGGTGTCCACCGACATCAGGCATTCGCCGTTCTTCACGCAATGCTCAGAATCCAGCCACAGTTGCTGGATACGGATGCCCTGGGAATCGTAGCCGCCCAGGGAGCCGTTGGTGGGCACCTTCTGCTGGCGGACGAAGGGCTTGCGCACGCCGCCCAGGGCGAACAGGGAAAAGCTGTCGGTCCAGGACGACAGGCGCGGCGTGGCCTGGAAGCGCAGGCGGAAACTGTCCTGCTCCACCAGGATGTTGGTGTCGTTGCCGTCGATGGAGGAGGCCCGCAGGGCGGCGTTGGCCTGCAGCATCAGGGTGGGAGGGGTCATCACCAGGAATTCGGTCAGACCCTCGTTGCAGTAGCGGCCCTGGTCGTCCTTGAAGGTGATCAGGCGCTGGACACCCTGCATGACGCAGTGGACGAACTCGGCCGCCGACGGCGCCGTGGCCGAGCCATGGTTGTTGACCGGCAGGGCCGAGATATCGACGCTGACCAGGTTGGACTGGGTGCCGCTGGCCCCGGACACATGGTCGCTGTCGTAGTAATACTGGCCGTCATAGCACACGGTGGCAGCGCCGTTGACGATCAGCGGCGCCAGCAGGTCGGCCCAGTGGGTGGAGGTGGAATCGGCCATTTCCGACACACGGGCCTGGACCTGGCCGGTCTTGTCGTTGAGGACATGGGATTCCGGCAGCTTGATGCCGGTCTGATAGGGCACGTTGCGGATGGTCCAGGCGAAGTCGTTCAGTTCGGCGAACTTCTTGGACCCACGGCTTTCGCCCATCATGGGCACCTGGCCCAGCCAGGGGTAATCCTCGGAATCCTGGTCGCTGTCGAAATAGGCGGACAGGTCGGACGTCCACGCCAGGGCGGTGGTCTGCTGCAGGCGCTCGTAGAACATGCCTCGCGCCGAGCGCTCGGTGATGAAAGCGGTCATTGGTCTGGTCTCCTTTCAGGCCGTTCAGCTGCCGAGCTGGCGGATGATGGCGTTCACCTTCGCCGCGAGATCGGCGAAGTTGTTGTTGATGGCGGCGGACACATCGCCGGAATTGGTGGCACCCACCGCCTGGATGGTGGCATCGGCGGAACCGCCGGAACTGTCGGTCAGTTCGGCGATGACGCCACGGGAGGCGGAAAACTCCACCACGCCCAAACCGGTGGAGACGAAGCGCCGCACATGGCCGACACGGGTGTTACTCCCCTGGGTCAGGGTGAAGGTGTTGTCGTCGGAGGCGAAGACGTCCTTGCCCACGTCGGTGATGGCCAGCCCGGAAATGGACAGTTCCACCAGCCCGGAGACCTTGGCCTTGACATGGACGTCCCCGGCGGCGCCGGCGGAATTATCCACCTTGCTCTCGGCGAAGCCGCGGAAGGGATCGCCGGCGACCAGCGGCCGGGCATAGCCCGAACCGTTGTCGCCGACGGCGGCGCCGCCATAGATGATGTCGGAGGCGATGACGGGATATTCCTCGAAATCGCCCACATGGTAGGTGCGGGCCGTATTGGCCGAAAGGGTCGTCATGGGTCAGGCCTCCTGATCAGCGGGCGACGACACGGTCAAGGCCCTCGGCCTTGGCCAGCGCCAGGAAACGGTTGAAGTCGCCGGAGAATTCGGCGCGCAGGGCGCTATCCTTGGCCCAAACCGCCTTTGCGCGGTCCTCCAGCGGGGCCGCCGGATCGACGGCGGGGGCATCGGCCACCGGCTTGGGATCTTCCGCCACGGCGACCTCGAGTTTCGGCTGGGCCTGGGCCTCGGCGGCCAGGGCGGCCAGCTGGCGCGGACCCTTGGCCTTTTCGGCGGCCAGGATCATCTGGGCGGCGGCACCGGGCTCGGTGCCGTCCTCGATGCAGCGGGCCACCAGGGAATCGTGACCGGGCAGGGCCTGGGCCTGGATGGCCAGGATGCGGCTCCGCTCGGCGGCGGCGCCCGCCGCCTTGATCTCGGCGAAAACGGCGGGATGGGTCTGGGAGAGGGTGGAGGCGGTGACGATGGGGGCGGGAGAGTCCTGCCGCGCCTCCGAGGTGCTGGTGTCGCTCATGATGGCTCCTTGCTGATGAGCGGTGACGGGGCGCCGCAGGGCGCCTTTGCCGGAGGACCCGGCAACGGGCTTGCCCGCCAGACTGGCGAGCGTGGATTCGAGGCTGCCCAGGCGGTCGGCCATGCCGGCGGCGACGGCATCGGCGCCGACCAGCAGGCCGCCCTGGCCGAAATCGGCCAGCACCGCCTCGGCCGAAACACCGCGATAGGCGGCGACGGCGGTGACGAATTCGGCGGACAGGCGGTCGACCAGGGATTGCATGGCGGCACGGCCCGCATCGGTGGCGGGGTCGGGGCGCTTGAGGGGCGACTGGGAGGACACGAATTCGTATTGACGCACGCCGGCCTTGGCATCGCGCTCGCGGGTGTCGGTCATGGCGGCCACCGTGCCGATGCTGCCCAGCATGGCGGTGGACGACACCACGATCTCGCCGGCCGAAGCGGCGATCCAGTAGGCGGCCGAGGCCCCCATGCCGCCCACATAGGCGGTCACCGGCTTCCTCGCGGCGGCGGCGCGGACCTGGGCGGCGAATTCGGCGATGCCGTTGGCCTCGCCGCCGGGGCTGTCGATCTCCAGCAGGATGGACTTGACCTCGGGATTGTCCAGCGCCGCCTGGAAATCGGTGGCGAGACGGGCCAGGGCGGTCCCCCCCGAGATATCGGTGAACATCCCGGCATAGCGCACGATGGGGCCGATCACCGGCACCACCGCCACCCCGTCGCGCAGCATCACCGCATGGCTGCCGACCATGCGGTCGGCACGCCGGGTCGCCAGGGATTCGGGCGAATCGGGGGGAATCATATGCTGCTTCCAGGCCGCCAGCGCGGCGGGGTCGACCTCGTGCCGGGCGATGATGTCGAGAATGGAGGTCAGCGCCGGGGCATGGATCGCCCACGGCACCGACAGGGCGGCGTCGAGAACACGGGTCATGGCGGGGATTCCTGGTCGCCGCCGTCGGGCGGCGCGGCGGGGTCGGGGGAAGACGAGGAGGCGGCAGGATCGGCGCCCGCCGCCGGAATGATGCCGGCGGCGCTCATCTGCCCCGCCTCGCGGCCCAGGGTGGCGACATTGCTCTCCCAGTCGCCATTGCCCAATTGGGCGGTGGCCCGCTCGCGGGTGTTGAGCCCGGAAGCGACCTGCTCGACCAGGGCCTTGGTCTCCTGCAGGGGGTTGAGCTGTCCCATGGGCGGCCCCACCCAATCGGCGCCGCAATAGGCGGCGCGCAGGCGCAGATCGTCAAAGAAGCCCGGCGCGGTCAGCAGGTCGCGGGCGATGCATTCGGCCAGCATGGCCTCGTATTGCGGCTGGTAGAATTCCTTGATCAGCCAGGAGCGGACCCGCACGAAGAACCGCCAGGCCTCCAGGATGGCGGCCCGCGCCGCCGAATAGCTGGCGGTGAAATGCAGGATCAGCACCTCGAAGGGGATTTCCAGGGCGGCGCCGACCTGACGCAGGCAGGCCATGACGAAGGGGTCGAAGGCGACGTTGGGACGATTGGGGTCGATGGTGGTGACCTTGTCGCCGGGCACGCCCTGCAGCACCGCGCCGGGGCCCAGCTGGTATTCGCCTGCCACGTCGGATTCGGCGCCCGCCACCGGGGCCATCCCCTGGCCCGACGCGGTCTCGACGAACACCGTGAACAGGCCGGAGACCACCGCCGCGGTCAGCTCCGCCTCGGTGTACTTGCCCAGTTGGTGCAAAGGCTCGATCACCGGGGCGAGGAATGGCTCGCCCCGGGACTGCTCCGCCCGCTCGGCGGCGAAGATGTGCCAGATCAGGCGCTCGCCGGACTCTCCCACCGCCAGCAGGCGCACCGGCGGGCGACGGTCGAAGCGCAGGTCGCCGGGATGGCTGGGCAGCACCCAATAGGCCTGGGCGGCACCGTCGCCATCGCGCTCGACGCCGCCGGCCACCCGGTTGCCGTTGCTCAGCAGGACGCCGTCCGGCCGGTTGTCGGGATTGCACAGGCGGGCCGAATCCACCAACTGGGCGCAGGTGCCCAGCAGGGCGGCGCGGCGCAGGCCTTCGCCCGGCTCGATGTAGCGCCGCACCACCAGGGTGTCGCCCGACAACAGCACCGAGATCAGCACCGAGGCGGCCATCTGGTCGGCATCGCGCTCCTGCGCCGAATCGAAGAACTTTGACTGGAAGTGCATGGCCTGCAAACGCTCGGCCGCCGCCTCCCAGGATTCGGCCTCCTGGTCGGACAGGCCGAGATAACGGCGGTCCACCTTGGCCTTGAAGGTCAAGCCGCCGCCGACCACCGCGGTGCGCACCCGCTTGACGGCGGCGCGGGCCAGGGGATGGTTGAGGTACATGGAATGGGACAGGCCGCGCAGGGTGGCCAGATCGGGCAGCAGGGCCGCATCGGCCGACAGGTCGCGCTTGTCGGCATTCTTCAGGGCGCGGCGGTCCTTGCGGGCACCGGTATAGCCGCCGCCCCACATGGCCGACAGCACGATTCCCTGGGCGCGGGAGCGCAGGCGGGCGGTGCCGCGCACCGGATCGACGAAATTGACCAGGCGGTCGATCAGGGTGGGACGCAATCCCCTCAGCGCGGCGGCGACCTTGGCATTGCTCATGCCGGCACCACATGGGTGACGCGGATGCCGTTGGCCAGCGCGGTGCCGCCGAGGCGAACACACCAGCCGTTCCAGTAGTCGATATTGCGGCGAATCTCGCCGGAATCGGCCCTGGTCAGGGTGCGGCCCCCGCCGGCCGGGGACTGGACGGTATAGGACTGGTTGGAGGCCACGGCGGCATCGGCCTCCAGCCACTGGGCCAGACGGGCTTCCGCATCGGCCAGGGTGATACCCGCCATCGATCAGATCCTTATGCCTTGGTGCAGCATCCGCCGGCCGCCGGGACGGCGGGCCGAGGAAAGAGAAGACACCGCCGCCCCGGGGAGGATGGTCGGGGCGGCGGCGGCGCGGCGCCGGGCGGTGGCCCAGAACGGCGGCTTGCTCCAGTCGGAGACCCGGTCGGTGCGCAGCCGCTGACGGGCGGCTTCGGCGTAGACCCAGAGGTCCCATGATTCGTTGGGGCCGGTCTTGACCCAGGCCCCCTTATCCTTGCGCTCGGCGGTCAGCTCGGCGAAGAAACCGTCCGGCACCGTGGCCGGAAAGCGCATCAGCGGGCGCGGCTGCTCGGAAGGCGCGTCCGGGTCGAGGCGCAGGCGGTTGTCGATCAGGTTTTTCAGCAGATGCTGGCCGATGGTATAGACCGCCACCCCGTCGGGACGGCGGCGGCCGTCGTCGTCGGTCTCCTGCTTCGGCGTGGCGGGCAGCATGGACCACGAGCGTTGGGCGGCGCCCTTGACCAGCATGATCCGCCAGGGCTCCAGCCGCTCCGGACCATGGATCAGGCGCCGCGCGAAGTTCCGGGCCTGGATATGGACGCCGGAATCCTCCTGTCCCGCCGCGCCGCCGGTGTCGAAGACGGTGCAGGCGATGGGCATTACCATGTCCGGGTCGGCGGCCAGGGGATAGGACGACCTCATCACCAGCGGGTACAACAAGTCCCAGTGGGCCCCCACGTTGGCGGGGTCGATCTGGGCGCCGTCGGCGGCCTGGGACAGGTCGTAGCGGTCGATCAGGCCGGACGCGCCGTGCTCGTCGAAGCCCACCACCTGGACGGCGAAGTGATGCTTCTGGCTGTCCACCGCCGCCACCAGGAAGCGCACCCAGGCGGGCACCGTGCGGTAGGCCCAATCCCGCTCCCGGCGGCCCTCCAGGACCCTGATCTCCAACGGCTGGGCGTTGTCGTTGACCGGGCGGTAGGGGAATCCCAGCTCGGTATTCCAGAAGGCCTGGAGCTTGGCCTCATCGCCGGTGCGCTCGAAATGACGCTGGGCGGTGACGTACAGCGCCGCCAGATTGCCCCACGACACGCCGCGCCCGACGAATCCGTTCCACCAGAACGACGAAATGGTCTGCGGCGGGCGGTCGCCGGTGATGACGCCGTCGGCCCCGATGCTCATGCCGCGCGGAATGTATTCCAGGCGTTCCAGCATCCAGGCCTTGTCGATTTCGGCGATCAACGCCCGGCAATGGGGGCAAACCAGTGAGGCGCCATGCTTGCGCAGATCCTCGGGGTCACGGCCCGGAGGGATATGCAGGTGGGCCATGGTCGGGTGACGGTCGGCGTCGAAGCCGGGGCTGAAATACGCCTTGCAATGGGGACAGGGCCAGAACGGGATGTTCTGGTCGCCCTCGTAGAAATGCCCGACGATGCCGGACTGCATGTCCCGCGACGGGCTGCTGACCATGATCAGCTTGCCGTTGCGGCCGAACTGCTTCTTGCGTTGGCGCCCCAGGGTGGCCGGGTCGCCCTCGCCGCCGATATCGTCCGGCATGCGGTCGCGCTCGTCAAAGATGACGATGGGCACCGGCCGCGAGGCCAGTTGCCCCTTGACCGCCCAGCCCAGGGTGATCATCGAGCCGTTGCGGAAGGTCTTGCTCAGCACCTTATCGCGGCGCAGTTCGTTCCGCACTTCGGGCGAGTGCTTCAGCAACTGGTTCTCGACGCGGCGCTCGGCATAATCCAGGGCCGAATCCTTGGTCGGCTGGATCACCAGGATATCGGCCGGAGCGATCTTGATCGCGTGGACGATGACGTTGTTCATGATCTCGGACTTACCCGTCTGCGACGGGGCGACGATGTACACCTCTTCCACCGCCCGGGACCGGCAGCGGTCCATGGGTTCCCTCAGATACGGCGCCTCGGCATTGCGCCACGGCCCCACATAGGCGCCGGGATTGTTCAGGCGGCGATAGCGCTCGGCCGCCTGGGATACCGTCATCCGCTGGGGAGGACGCAGGGCAACCGTGGCCGACCGCCGGATATCCGCCGCCCGCCGGAAGGGCGGCAACGGATCGTCGCGCAGAGGGGCGGCCGACATATCTCTTACTCGTCGTCCCGGTCTGATTTCAGCGAGGTCAGGCCGTCGATGGAATCGGCCAGGCTATTCAGCAGGTCGTCCACCATCTCGACGCAATCCTCCACCTGGTCGCCATCCAGGCCATAGCGGCGGCCGAGATCATCGGGCAGCGTCCGCAGCCGGTCACGCACCAGGGCCATGACCTGCGACAGGTCGTCGCGCACGTCATCGGCCCGCACCAGTTCGCGGCGCATCTGCGCCAGCTTGACCTTGTCCAACTCGGCGCGCAGGGCCTCGGCGCGGGCCTTGGCCGTCATCGACGCCGAACCGCCGCCATAGGGATCTGGCAAGGTATCCTGGCCCAGCAGGTCAAACTTCAGCTGGCTGTCGCGCTCGGCGGAGAAAACGGCGTCGTCTTCCTCCCGCTTCCTCTCACCCCGCAACCATTCCGCGGCGGCGTGAAGCTCGAACTCCCAGGCGACTCCGTTCCCCCCCCGCTTGACCACCGGACAGCCCCGATCCACCCAGCTTTTCAGGGTGGGCACGGAAATGCCGAAGAACTTCGCCGTCTCCTCCAGGTTCCTGATCTCGGCGGCATGCGAAGTCATGCGAGAGCCTAACGTGTTGAAACAACAACAAAAACAACAACAAGAAGGGTTTTGAAGTCGAGAAAACCGCCAAGCCCAGCGGTTCGAACTACCCGCTGGCTGGGGGTTTTCGGGAGGACCCAAAGGCCTGAATGAGGCCTATCCCCGGGGGATCGGTTTGGAGGAGGACGTCAGCCCCCGAACTTCGCGGCGATCCGCTGGACGGCGGCGGCGAACTCTTCGGGGAAGTAGGATTGCACGACCCGACCCTGCACCTCGGCGAAGGGCAGGCGCTTGCGGTAGGCCGGAGTCCTGACATCGAGGAACATGGGCTTGAGAGCCCAGCCATGGCCGAAGCGGAACCGTTGCCAGATACCTGCGCCCATCCCGTGGGGATTACCCCAGAAATAGCCGAGATCACGAACCTTCTTGGCGCCGCTGTTGTCCGACTTGGTGGTCTGAGCGCCGAGAGCCGAGAGGATGCGGGCATATTGCCCACGGGACGGATTGCCATACTGATCGAGAGGGGCGGCCTTGGTTGGCACGAGATGGTGCCCAACCCCCAGGAAGCCCGCATGCATCAACTTGCCCTCGAACTTTTTTGCCCCGCGCGGGCCGCCCTCCACCTGGGGCTTGATGTACTTGGCGGCGGGCGTCCCCTTGCCCGCGAAGTCGCGGAATTCGACGGTGGCGACCAGCGCGGTCTTGTTGGCACCGCTGACCCGCAGGCTGTTGAGGGTATAGCGGGTAGGTCGATCAAAGACCCGCTCCATCTCCTTGACGGTGGCGGCCATGCCGCGATAGGCGGTGGCGGTGAGCGCGGTGGCGGTGGCATACGGCACCTGCCGTTGCCCGATATCATCCATGGCGGCGCGAAAGGCGGACTCGTCCACCCTAACGGTGACCAGCGCAGCCATGTCACACCCCGGAAATGACAACGCCCGCTCGGGTGGTGTTCCCGGCGGGCGCAGTTGAAGTCTTCACAGTCAAGGTCAATAGCGCTTCGTAATGCTCCCCGTCAAACCCATTTTCCAAGGCTCCGACAAAGCGCATGGAAAAACAACGTCGTAACCCTCCATGAGAGCAGGCTTCGACAGGGCATCGGCCAGCGACACCAGGGCCGCCCGCCATGCGGAATACATCGCCCTGGCCTGTTCAAGCTCCGCAGCCCCCAGCCCGACCAGCACCGCGCCGTCGGCCAGTTCCAGCGCCACCCGCACCCGGTGTCCGACCACATTGCGGTTGTCGTCGTAGAGTTTGGCCGGGCCGCCCCGCCCATTGAGCACCTGAGCCATCACCACCTTGGCGCCGGGCATCCAGTCTGGACGGGTGGCGGTCTTGGCCGACGCGATGACCAGCCCGGCCTGGACCCGCGACAGCATGCGCACGTGCGCGTGGACGGTCCAGGCGTCGGGATGGACGTCATCCACCGCTGCGCAAGGGTCAACGGCCACGTCCCAGCGCATCAGCGCCACGCCCGGCCCGGCGACATGCCCCCGGGCCTCGTCCACCGCCTGATGCTTGTAGGCCCAGACCAGAAGGTCTTCGATATCGATCAGCGTCCGCGTCATCCTCACCCCCCGAAGCCGTGTTTACGCAGGATTTCGACCGGCACCAGGCATCCGGCCTGACCGGGCTTCGGCCCCCACGAATCCAGCCAGAATCCACTGTCCTTGAAGCGGGAAAGCCGCTGATCCCAAGGCACCCCGCCACAACCATCACCCCCTGCCGAGCCCCTGGATGCTTCCGCCCGCACGGCGGCGATCAGGTCCGGCATCAGCTTGCCGAGATAGGACCACGGGTCATTGACCTTGCGCGATGTCAGTACCGACCTCGCGGCGGCGATGATCTCGTCGGCGCCATACCCAGCCTCCAGCCATTCCCTGGCCTTGCCGAAATCATCGATGTACCCCCTGACCCGCTTCGGTCCCGGGTCAACCCCGGACATCGCCCACACCGCCTCGACCACGGTTCCAACGCTTCCGAGCGCGGGCGCCTGGGATGAGATGGGGGGGATTATAGGGGGGGAGAAAGGGGGTGCAGGGGGAAAGAGGGGGGGCAAAGGGGGGGAGAGAAGGGCCGTCGCTAAAGGCTCGACCACCCCGGGGGGTGAATCGATGACCACCCCCCCTACCACCTCCGGGGGTGGCGAATTTTTACCATTGTTTTCAACGTGTTGTGACCTCCTCGAATTCGGCAGTTTCGCACCCGTTTTCTGCGCCTTTTCTCCATCGCGCCGCCGTCTCTCGTCACGGGTCATGCTCCGCGAGTAGATCACCTTGTTGCGGCTCACCGCGTAGACACCGGCCGTTTCCAGTTCGCGCAGCAATAGCTGGACTGTACTCGGGTCGGTACCGGTCAGGGTCGCAAGTTGGATGTCCGTCACGGGATGTCCGTTGACAACCAGATGGCCGTATGGATCGGCCTCATGCATGATGACCATGCATTCGATCCAGAGGCCGCGCGCCGCCAGCGAGCAGACGCGCAGCCCCTGATCCGCCCGCCATTCGGACGGATAGAACTTCATCGGCTTACCGGGCGGCATTGGCCGCCTCCAGGTCGAAGAACTTGCAGAAATCGCCATTGAAGCCCAGACGCACCACGCCGATCTTGCCCTGGCGCTGCTTGGCGACGATCACGTCGCCGGTGCCCATCACCTCCTCGCAGCGCTCCGACCAGCGGGCATGGCGGTCGTTGAACTTCTCCTGGGTTTCGTCCGGGCGCTTCGCCGGCTCGGCCCGCTCCAGGTAGTACTGCTCGCGATAGAGCAGCAGCACCACGTCGGCATCCTGCTCGATGGAGCCCGACTGCCGGAGATCGCTCATCATCGGCCGCTTGTCTTCCCGTTTTTCCAGGTCGCGGTTGAGCTGGGCCATCAGCAGCACCGGGACGTGCAGTTCCTTGGCCATGTCCTTGAGCGCGCCGGTGATGGCGGTGATCTCCGCCGTCTCGTTGAGTCCGGCCCGGCCCATGCGGTGGAGATGGTCGACCACCACCAGCCGCAATCCATGCTTGCGCTTGATGCGCCGGGCTCGCGCCCGGATGGCCTGGGCGGTCAGGGCCGGGGTATCGTCGATGTCGAGGCGCAGATTGCCCATTTCCCCCGCCGCCACCGCCAGTTTCTCGAACTGCCAGTCGGTGGGGTCACCTTGCAGGATGGCGGACAGCGGCACCCCGGTTTCCGCCGCCAGCGAGCGGTCGGAGACGTCCTGCCCGGTCATTTCCAGGGCGAACATCGCCACCCGCCCCCTCGGCACATCGGGGCCGTCGGGCAGGCCGCCCACATGGCGGGCGATGTTCTCGGCCAGCACGCTCTTGCCCATGCTGGGCCGCCCGGCGCCCACATACAGCAGGCCGGGCTTCAACCCGCCGATCATGCGGTCCAGCGGCGCCAGCCCGGTGGGTAGGCCCAGGGCCTTGCGGTCGCCGCGCCGGATGGAATCGATACGCGATACCGCCGCCAGGGCGGACCCGCCGATGGGTTGCGGCCCCACGCCCAGGGCGGCATCGGCCGCCATCTCGGTCAAGGCCGCCTCCAGCTGCTCGACAATGGCCCGCGCCGGCAGATCGACGCGCGGATCATAGGCCTCGCCCACCGCACCCTGGCAGGCGACGATCAGGGCGCGGCGGTCGGCCATGTCGCGGACCAGACGGGCATAATCCACCACGTTGGCGGTACTGACCACGCAATCGGCCAGCAGGGCCAGATAGCGGACGCCGCCGATCTCGGCCAGGGCGACATCGCGCTCGAAATAGGATTGCAGCGTCACCGGACTGGGCTTCGCCCCCCGCTCCGCCAGCGCCAGCATGGCGGCGAAGATCCGTCCATGGGCGGGATCGGCGAAGTGCTCGGCCGTGACGATCTCAGCCACCTCGTCCAGGGCGGGACCCCGGAGCATCACGGCGCCCAGCAGCGCCTGCTCGGCCTCGTAATTGTGAGGGGGCGCGCGAAAGGCGGTATCGGCCGGAGACCAGTCGGGCGGGGGCTGGTGGGTCATGTCACAGCCACCCCAGCGCCGGCGGCCCCTGGTGGGAATGATCCCAGACAAACCAGGCGAAGGCGATCATGCCGCCGAATTCGCCATCCTCGACCAGGCGGCCCCGCTGCATGGGCAGCCGCTTGGAAAAGACCCACACCGCCGACAGCGGCGTCGCCTCGAACATCGCCTTCCTGGCCTTGCCCTCCAGCCACGCCAGACGGCACAGCATCGCCACCTTGCCGGTGGTCCGGGCCAGGGCATGGCGGGCGAAGGCCTCGGCATGCTTGAAGGGGGGATTGGTGATGACGTTGTCGGCGCGAGTCTGGAAATCGAGAAGGAAGTCCACCCCCCCCCTTCCATAGCCCCGGTCGATCAGGTCGGTGCTGATCACATGATGGCCAGACTCCACCAGCACCTTGGAAATGGCGCCGTCTCCACAGGCTGGCTCCCAGATTGTGCCGGTGAAGGATTCCACCCCCAGCAGCGCACGGGTGCCGATGGGAGGGGTCGGATAGAAATCATCCTTTTCCCGATCCTTGGACGGGATGATCCCCCGGACATAGGCCGCCGAGACCGCATCAGCCGGGAGCCGCGCGCTCATTCCTCCAGACTCCTCGGCTGACGCGGATTGACTTCCACCGCCCGCCCCGGGGGCAGGCGCAGGAACCCGGCCGACACCCCATGGGCGGAAACCGCCACCAGGCGCGCCAGCACCTCGATGACGACGGCATCCGACCCGTCTCCACCCTCGGCGGCGATCCGCCGCGCCATGGCGATGATGGCTTCCGAGCGGCCGTTCATTCCGCCGCCTCGCGCCGCAGGGCCATCTCGGGAACATTGGCGCCGACCAGGGCGGCGGCCATGGGCGGGCAGACGCTGTTGCCGGCCATGCGGACCTGGGCGCGCTTGGACAGCGGCTTACCGTTGTGCTCGAGGTCGATGATGTAGCTGTCGGGGAAGCCCTGGGCGCGGAACAGCTCGCGGGGCGTCAGCATGCGCAGGCCGAGATCGGACAGGACGAAGGGCTCGCCCTCCACCATGACGGTGACCAGACCGAAGCGCGGCAGGGCGGTGACGGTGTGCAGCGGCTCGCCGCACTCCTGCCCATGCTCGGCGGCACCGTAATACTTGGTCAGGAAGGCCGCCACCAATCCGGCATGCTGGCCGCTGGCGGTCACCGTCTTGATCGGGTCATCCAGATCGCCGTTCCCGCCATCGGCGGCCGAGGAATAGAAGTGGGTCAGGTGGGCCGCGACCACGGAATGATGATCAGCGGTGGTCACCGTGCCGATGGGCTGCTCCACGCCGTGGCCGACCACGCCGCCATAGTGCTTGGCCAGGAAGGCGGCGACAAGGGCATGCTTGCCGCCGCCGGCAACTACGGTTCCCAGCGGCCTTTCGATATCCAGAGCCCTGGGCGCCTGCCCCTCACGCTCACCATATCCGGTCTGCACCAGGGTGGCGGCGACAAGTCCGACCTTATCCACGCCCACCAAGGTCGGAGCCGGCGCATCGCATTCCGCGCCAACGCTCCTGCCCTGGAACCGGGTGAGATGCGCCGCGACAAGTACCCGGTCGGCCTTGGCCGTGACGGTGCCCATGGGCTTGTCGGCGGGGCGGGGCGGCGACTGGGCAGCGCGGCCGCCGCAGCCGGTCAGCACCGGCGAGACCAGCAGGTGCTCGGCCTTGGTGCAGATGGTGGACAACGGATCACTCACGTCCCGCACCTTGCCGGAATCACCGTGCCCGGTATGGCCGATGCGCACGATGAACGGCTTGGCCGCATTGACCACGTAGCGCATGGCGCCGGTGGCCACCCGCCGGCAGGTGGCATCAGCCAGCGGACGGGCGCGCTCGAAGATGGACGGACAATGCAAGGACCAGTCGATGATGTCGGCGGCGCTGCGCCAGCGCTGCGGGCGGCCCGGCCCGTGGGTCGGTTCCGGCCAGACGATGGGCTCGCCGTCGCAGCGCGCGATCAGGAACAGCCGCTTGCGGATGGTCGGCGCGCCATAGTCGCAGGCCCGCAGTTCGCGCCACTGGACGCGATAGCCCCGGCGCTTCAGGTCCCCCACCCACTTGGCGAAGGTCTCGCCGCGCCGATCAGGGCACGGCGTGCCATCCTCCAGCAACGGCCCCCAGGTCTGGAACTCCTCGACGTTCTCCAGGAAGATCACCCGGGGCCGGATGTGGCGAGGCAGCCGGGCATAGCCCACCACCACCCAGGCCAGATCGCGGATATTCTTCTCACGCGGCTTGCCGCCCTTGGCCTTGGAAAAATGTTTGCAGTCGGGTGAAAACCACGCCGCGCCGATGGGTCGTCCGGCGGCGACCTCGGACGGGTCGGCCTGCCAGATGTTCTGGCACCAGTGGCGGGTCTCCGGGTGGTTGGCCATGTGCATGGCCACCGCCTCGGGGTCGTGGTTGAGCGCTTCCTCGGGCGAGCGCCCCAGGGCCTCGCGGATTCCTTCGCACGAGCCACCGCCACCGGCGAAGCCGACCACGATGATCTCGCCGGATCGGGACGGGACGGCGGGGGCGGGAAACAGGATGGACATGTCAGTCGAGCCCCCCGAACGGGTTGGGCAGGCCGACGCCGATCTCGTCATTGACGCGATCGCCCCGCCGCAGCCACCAGACCAGGGCGCCAACCACGAACAGGGCGGCGGCCATGCCGAGAATCGCCAGCACCAGGGCGATCAGGCCAACCGCATCCATCAGCCATGACAATGTGTCCATGATGTCCCCCTTTTGTAAGCGTCAGCGCCGGGCCGGGCCGCCACCATGCGCCGCCCCCTGGGGCGGCACCGCCACCCCCGGATAGGCGATCAGCGGCAAAGACCGCTCGGCCAGCACCGAATTGGCGGCGCGCACCAGATCGGCGGCGCCGCAAGGGCGGCCGTCGAGGACATAGCCCCGCCGCCCCGGCTCGCCGCGCGGCAGCAGCACCATCAGGGCGCGGGAAATGGGGTTTCCCGCCACCACCGGCTCTCCCGCCTGGGGATGGCACCATCCCGGGGCGGCATGGTCGAGCACCGCGACCGGCACTTCGGCGGGCACGACCGGAGTGGCCGCCGACAGGACGTCCACGCCCGCCACCGTCTCGGCCAAAGTGCCGTCGGGGCGGATGACCCCCATGCGCCGCAGCGAGGCGAGCACCACGGAGACGCCATGACGCCGCCCGCCCAGATCGATCACCAGCCGGGACACCGCCTCGGTCTGGCTGGGGACCCGCCCCAGCTTCCGCTCCAGCAGGCGATAGCTCTCCACCGCCCGCCGCTGGGCCTCGGTCATCTTGACGCGGGCCAGGGGAACCAGGGCGTTCATGGCTGGGACTCCAGCCGGGCGATCAGCGCCTCGGCGGCCCCGATGGCCTCGCGCAGTTCCCGGATCACCTTCGGCCGCTCGGTGTGATCGATGCGGCCATCGGCCAGCGCCTCGGCCAGGGCCGCCACCCCCTCGGCCATCTCGGCCAGGGCGGCGGCCGGTGCCGTGTCCCCGTCCTGCCGCCGGAATCCGGTCAGCCCGGCCAGGGCCAGCACCTGCTGGGCATAGGTCACCGGCAGCACCCGGCAATAGGCCAGGAAGGCCGACAGGGTCGGCGTGGTCTGGCCCAGGGCATGGGCCTTGACGGTGCGCGGCTCGAAGCCGGTGGCCGCCACCACCATCTCGCGGGACAGCGGCATATGGTCGCCCACATGCTGGGCGAAGGCGGCGGCGGCGCGCAGCCGCGCCACGTCGCTGTCCGGGCCGGGATCAACGGTCATGGTTTCCCCCATTGGTAAGCATCATCATCTGTTGATGAAACGGATTGACGACATTCAGGCCCTGTTGGCCGAACCGCCGCCCCTCGGCCATCCCGAGCGGGAGGGATGGAACCACGCGGTGGACCGGGATCTGTTCCCGGCCCTGCGGAGACTGGCCGCGCACCCGCACCCGCATGTGAGGGCGCAGGTGTGGCGGGCGGCGCAACGGTGGACGGAGGGATGAGGCGCTCATGGAACACCTTCGGAAGAAGAGGCCCCGGCGGCGCCATGACGGCACCCATCCGGGGAGTTGACCGCCCCAGGCAGGGAGGAATCGGGGGCGGGGCGGGCGGCCAAGTGTGCAAAAAGGCTGAGGGTCACCCCCTCGAATCCTCGTCGCTCAGCAGCGGCAACCACGTCAAGCCAACGGCTGGCGGGGATGCTGTTGCGATTGCGCCAGGCACGGACATTGAGCCCGGTTTCCCCGATGTCGGCGGCGAGGGCGGTGGCGGTGCCCCACAGGGCGATGATGTCGGCAAAGGTTTTCATGGCGATACGATACGAAGCATATCGCGCGAGGTCAATATGATTTGTATTGCCGGAGCCGATACGATGTGTTGCATGGATACGCCAGGAAACAGACTCCGCCATCTGAGGATCAAGGCCGGGTATGGAAGTGCTGCCGACTTTGCGCGTGCGCATGGAATCGAGGCAGTGACCTATCGAAAGCACGAATCGGGCGATAACGGGGTCCGGCCGGATGTTGCTGGCCGTTACGCGAAGATATTTGGGGTATCTGCATCATGGATACTGTATGGGGATGGCTCTGCGCCAGCCTCGATAATGCAGGCTAAAGGACAGGAAGAGCTCCCTTCAGTCTACGTGCCCCCTCCCCATGATGACGGCTTCGTGGCGCGCGCCATTCCAATCCCAACCCAGGCGCAAATGCCCCGCACTCTGCCGGTCTACGGCTTAGCTCAGGGCGGTGATGATGGCGCGTTCGAGATGAATGGCTCCGTCCTCGATTACGTCGAAATGCCGCCGGCTCTGGCGGGGACAAAGAACCCGTATGGCGTCTATGTCTCAGGCGAATCCATGTCGCCTCGATATGAGCCCGGATGGCTGCTTCACGTCCACCCGCACAAGCCGGCCAGGCCGGGCGACAATGTTGTCGTCCAGATCAGGGCGAGAGACGAGCATTCCCCGCCGCTGGCCTATGTCAAGGTGTTGGTGTCAGACCATCATAAGAGCGGCGGAAAGCTGATCGTACGCCAGTTTAACCCGGACAAAAAATTGGTATGGGAAGGACAGGAAGTGGTGAGCGTCCACAAGATCGTTGGAGTGGCTCACGAATGATATTCTCTACCAGATCATCTTTGGCGCTCGAGTGGTCGAAGATTTTTGGTTCTGGACATAATTCTTAATCACGCTCTACCACGTCAAATGGCTCGGCACCGGCGCCGGAATCGCCGGGGCTCTGCTGGTCGCCCTGAACATCCCCTCCAGCGGCTGGGGATTCGTCCTCTTCCTGATTTCCTCATCGAGCGGGATGGCTGCCGCAGCAATTGTGGGCGACCGCCCACTAGGCGCCCTCAATGCTGCTTTTACCGCCATCAATCTTCTGGGGATCTGGCGGTGGCTGGGGTGATCAGTCTGACCTTATTCCCCACCCTCGGGTTGCAACACGTTCAGTTACAGCGAATGATCCAGACCCATCCGCCCCATTTGGCGTCATGGGCTGGAGATTCCGACACCCGAGAGAAGCCTAGCGGACAGGACTGCATGGCTTCCTGCCGCAGTTCCGCCTCTTGGAGCGATGGTGTCGCCACGGCTCCGTTCTCGTAGCGAATGACCAGTTCATCTCGTCCCAAATTGGACGTCGAAACTGATCCACATCCGATCAAGGTCAAGGAGAAGATAACCGCCCAACCAAGCGGGACGCACCCCCGGCTGAACGCGACCATTGCCACGATCACCGCCATCACAAGCCCCCCAATGGCCATTGCCCCGAAAAATCCATAGCACCACCAATCTAAGTTCTTCGCGATGGATGGTCACATTTCTCTCGACGATATGCGCGATACAAATAATATTGACCTCGAACGATATGTTTCGTATTGTGCCTCCCACGCACCCCACGGTGCTGCGGTCCTCCCCACCGCGCCCGCCGCCGATCCGACCCCGGTGGCGGGCACCTGGGAGGCAGGAAGGGAGAGCAGCATGAAGACCATCACCAAACGCTACCCCGTCGTCCACCTCGGCTACGTGGCCGGCCACGCCACCACCAAGGCCGGTGCGCTGCGCCTGATCCGAAAGATGAACAGTCGGGTCAGCAAGGTCAGCCTCAGCCGCGGCAAGAAGCCGCTTTGGCAAGCCATCGAGTGGAAGGCCTAAGCCATGACCGCCACCCAGCCCGTCACCGTGGCCGACCGCATCGCCACCGCCCGCGCCTTGTGGCAGAGCGGCGCCACCCTGTCGGCCGCCATCTGCGCCCGCTGGGCCGGCATCGCGCTGCGCGAATCCGCCATGCCCGCCGAACTGGCGGTCAACCCCTTCGAGGCCGAGGACGAGGCCGAGCTGGCCCATGCCTTCGCCACCGGCCTGGCCAAGGGCCGCCGCATTCCCAGCGCCGTCCAGACCTGGACACCCATTCCCGGCTGCACCCACGCGGCGCACGCCGCCGGCCCCAATTCCTGACCACCGAGGACACCATGAGCAACATCGAGAGCCCCGAGCGCCGTCTTCCCGCCATCGGCGCGCCGTTTGGCGGCGGTTACTTCGTCGATACCGTCACCAACAACGGCCAGACCTACGCCCTGGTGGTGGCGCCGAAGTCGGAAGACGCGGGCGGCAAGACCTGGAAGCAGGCCCAGAAGCTGGCCGCGGCCTGCCGCGCCGGCGGCCACGAGGACTGGCAGCTTCCCAGCCGCCGCGATGCCCTGGCCATGGCGGAAAAGCTGCTGCCGACCGGCAGCCAGACGCCGGAAGCCTTCCGCGAGGGTGGAGAGCAGGCCCTTGAGCGATCGTGGTACTGGACCGCCGCCGAGGTTGACGGCGAACCCGGCTACGCCTGGCTGCAGTACTTCGGCTACGGCTGCCAGTCCAGCAGCAAGGGCCTCAGGGACCGGGTCCGAGCCGTCCGCAAACATCCCCTTTAACTCTCACCCCTTTCCCAGCCGCTTCGGCGGCTGGGGCTGATGTCAGAGGAAACGAGGACGAGACGGCAATGACTACGGACAAGCCCGGAGCCGGGCACAACAGCGGCGACGACGAGCAACAGACCACCCGGATCGGCGGCATCGCCGCCGAGGCGCTGCGGTCCTTCATCGAGCGCATCGAACGGCTGCATGAGGAAAAGAAGGCCTTGGAGGGCGACCTGAAGGACGTCTACGCCCAGTGCAAGTCCCAGGGATTCGACACCAAGATCATCAAGCGCCTGATCGCCTTGCGGCGCATCGACCCGCAAGCCCGCGAAGAGGGAGCCCAACTCCTCGCGCTCTATGCCGCCGCCATCGGCGAGCAATTGCCCCTCAACCTCTGACCGGATGCCGCGTCGGCCGGGCCAACGCACCTTGCCGTAGGAGTGACTACCCACGGTGCAAACCGCCCCCCCTCAAAGCCCATCACGGGCAACCCGGCCGACGCCGCTGCTTTTCGAAGGATCACCCATGACCACCCAGATCACCCCTGCCAACACCGGAGCCCTGTTTCTGCAACAGGCGTCGGGCGGCATGTTCCGCCTGGACTCGCCGCTGATGGAATCGGTCCACTGGCCAGACATCGCCGAATGTCTGGCCAAGGAACCGCGCTTCGCCGGGGCAACCCGCAATCTGGTGTTCAGCGTGGCACAGCATTGCGATCTTGTCGGCCGCATCGCCGAGGGCCTGGCCCGAAAGCGCCTGACCTGCGACGAGCAGATTCGCCGCGCCGCCCTGGCCGGGCACATCCACGACGCCCACGAATTCGCCACCCGCGATATTCCGACGCCGACCAAGGACATGCTGGCCCGCCTGGCCGGCACCGACGTGGTCCGCCAGCTGCAAGCCCATATCGATGCCGCCCTTTATCCCGCCGCCGGCCTGCCCTGGCCCCTGCCGGCGACCCTGGCCGCCATCGTCGCCGAGGCCGACGCCATCGCCTGCGCCACCGAAAAACGCGACCTGATGGCCGAGCCCATCCTTCCCTGGGGTGGGCACCTTCCTGCAGCACTGCCCGAGCGCCTGACCCCCTGGCCGCCCCGCTTCGTCGAAATCATCGACCGCTGGTGGAGGCGCTTTCAGGTCCTGACCGGCGACCGCCCCACCACCACCATCGGAGCGCACTGACATGGCCGGTAGCGTCAACAAGGTCATTCTCGTCGGAAATCTGGGCCGCGATCCTGAGATTCGCACCGCCCAGAACGGCGACAAGGTCGTCAATCTGAACATCGCCACCTCCGAAACCTGGAAGGACCGGAGCACCGGCGAGCGCAAGGAAAAGACCGAGTGGCACCGGGTGGTGATCTTCAATCCCAATCTGGCCGATGTGGCCGAGCGATTCTTGCGCAAGGGCTCCAGCGTCTATGTTGAAGGCGCACTCCAGACTCGCAAGTGGACCGACCAGGCGGGCCAGGAAAAGTATACCACCGAGGTGGTGATCGGTCGCTTCAAGGGCGTCCTGACCCTGCTGGGCAAGGCCGAGGGCGGCCAACAGAGCGGGGGGAATGGCAGCAGCAACGGCGGACAATCCTGGGAGCCGCCCGCCGGCCTCGACGACGAAATCCCGTTCTAAAAATGACCACCGGCCCCACCACCGTCACCATCCAGATCGAAAGCTGCCAGGGCTGCGATGCCCTGGTCACCGATCCGGTCTATCTCGCCACCTATGCCCGCTGCCGGGAAGCCGGAAGGCGGATCATCACCGCCTGGTGGGATCGCCGCACTCCGACACCTCCCTGGTGTCCCGCGAAATCGAACTCAGAGGAGAGCAACCATGCCTGATACCGCGCCCAACCCCGGGCTCACCATCCCCGTTCCCGCCATCGGCACCCCCATAGCCGGCGGTTTCTTCGGCGGCGTGTCCCGCGACGGCACGTGGATCATCGTGTCGCCCAAGGCCGAGGGCGAAACCGTCCTGGCCTGGAAGACCACCATGACCGCCAGCCCCGGCGCGCTGTCGTTCGTCGATGGCCTCGCCAACACCCGCGACATCGCCGACGCCGACCACCCGGCCGCCGCCTTCTGCGCCGCCCTGCGCATCGGCGGGTACGACGACTGGCACCTGGGCAGCCTCGACGACATGCAGACCCTGATGCGCAACCTGATGCCGCTGTCCGGCGGCAATCCCGCACAGACGGCGGTCGAGGCGTTCCAGGAGGGCGGCGCCGAGGCCTTCGAGGCGGCGTGGCACTGGACCAGCACCCAGGACAGCCCCGGCTACGCCTGGCTGCAGGACTTCGGCTACGGCCTCCAGTACTACACCAAGTACGACAGACACCGGGTCCGAGCCGTCCGCAAATGTCTTCTTTAGCCCTTTAACCCTTTATCCGGCCGCTTCGGCGGCCGGGTGATGCCTGGAGGAGGTTTTGCATGGCGCTGGCCACCGAACTGCCCATCTACCGCGAGACATACGCCCTGGTCCAGCTTCTGGCGAAGCTGACGGGACAGTATCCCCGCAACTACCGGCAGGTTCTGGCCCGCGAGATCCTGACCGAGGGCCAGCAGATGGCGGTGGAGATCTTCCGCGCCAACTGCGTCACCGGCCCCGCCAAGGCGCCGCACATCGAGAGGATGCGCGAACACCTGGAGGTGCTGCGCTTGCAGCTGCGCCTGTCCAAGGACCTTCACCTGATCTCCCCCAAGCAATTCGGGGACACGGTGGAACTGACGACCGCCGTCGGCAAGCAGGCGACGGCATGGCTGAAATACGCGAGGAGCGCCTGATGCCCGAAGGTCAAGGCCTTCGCGCCCGTGCGCATCATTTGGTCGGGGTAGCGGCCCCTCCCGATGCATACGGGGTCGCTCCAGGCGCCGATGGGATACGGCGGGTGCTCCCCCGCGCGTCCCGGCGCAGCTCGGCCGGCGTCGATGACCCGGCGGCGAAGGCCGCCAGCCCGATGGATTGGACGCCTGCGCGTCCGGGTCAATCGCCGGCCCGGCCTGTACACCCCCGACAGGACTTGGTCCGGCTACGCCTGGCTGCAGAACTTCAACAACGGCAACCAGAACAACAACAAGAACAACAGAAACCGGGTCCGAGCCGTCCGCACATGATCACGCAACAGCCGTCAGACATCACCGTGTCCCAGCTTTTCGAGGCCTATTACGACTGCCGGCGCCACAAGCGCAACACGGCCTCCGCCCTGGAATTCGAGATGGCGCTGGAAAACAACCTGATGGACCTGCTGGCCGAGCTGCAGGCCGGCACCTGGATGCCGGGACCGGCGACCGTCTTCGCCATCACCCGGCCCCGCCCGCGCGAGGTGTGGGCCGCCCAGTTCCGCGACCGCATCGTCCACCACCTGGTCTACCGCGCCGTCAACCCGCTGTTCGAGCCGGCGTTCATCGCCGATTCCTGCGCCTGCATCAAGGGGCGCGGCACGCTGTACGGCGCCGAGCGCCTGCACCGCCACCTACGCTCGGCCACCGAGAACTGGAGCAAGCCGGCCTTCTATCTGAAAGCCGACATCGCCAATTTCTTCGGATCGATCCGGCACGCCGATCTGTTCGCCATGCTGGCCCGGAGGATCACCGACCCCACCATGCTCGATCTGTGCCGCAAGCTGGTGTTCCAGGACGTGCGCCAGGGCGCCATCGTCAAGGACGGCGCCGGAACCCTGGCCCTGGTGCCGCCGCACAAAAGCCTGTTTCAGGTCCCGCCCGGCATCGGCCTGCCCATCGGCAACCTCAGCAGCCAATTCTTCGCCAACGTCTACCTGGACGGCTTGGATCAGACGATCAAGCGCCGCCTCGGCATGCGCCACTACGTCCGCTATGTCGACGACATGGTGATGATCCACCCCGAGCCCAAGGCGCTGCTGGCCGCCGCCGATGCCATCCGGGACCACCTGGCCGGAATCGGCCTGAAGCTGGCCGAGCACAAGACCTTCGTGGCGCCGGTCGCCAAGGGCGTCGATTTCGTCGGCCACGTCATCCGCCCGCACCGCCGCCAGGGCCGCCCCAGAACCCACCGCGCAGCCCTGCGCCGGCTGATGGAGATCCCGGCCGAGGACTTCATGCCGTCCTGCAACAGCTATCTCGGCCTGTTCCGCCACGGCGGCAGCCGCAACCAGATCATCGCACTCGCCCGGATCGCTCTGCGGCGCCGCCACTGGGTAGCCGCCGACCTGACCAAGGTGGGCGGCCGGCGCATCCACACACCGAGGACATCATCATGACCGCGCCCGAACAGCACGCCGGCACCGCCCTGCCGGCCGAGCCGTCGCCGCAGTGCCGCGACTGCATCAACTCCACCGCCCGGGACCACGTCTGCCTGGATGGGCATCTGCAGACCGAACGGTGCCCGTACCACGAACCACTGCCCTACTGAGGACGATCATGAAGGCAATCACCCTCCACCAGCCCTACGCTTCGCTGATCGCCATCGGTGCGAAGCCATTCGAGACTCGCAGCTTCCCGCCACCGGCCAAGCTGATCGGCCAACGGATCGCCATCCATGCGGCGAAGGCCGACCACTCCAATCGCCTCTTGCTCACCCTGGGGCATGAGGCGATCAGCGCCATCATCGACGCCCTTGAGGTTGGAGGCCAGGGCCATAGGGTCTCGTGGTCGCAGCTTCCGCACGGCGCAGTCGTCTGCACGGCGGTGATGGCGGGGGCCTACCACGTTTTCCCGTGTCTGGATGGCGGGATCAAGCTCCTCGCCCCGGTGGGCATGGGAAAGCCCCTACCTGCCGAGATGGCCCACCACACCGACCACTTCGGCGATTACAGCCCCGGTCGCTGGTGCTGGCAGCTGACCGACGTGCAGGTGCTGCCCGAGCCGGTTCCCGCCAAGGGGAAGCAGGGCTGGTGGGAATGGGAGGGCCTCGCCAATGGCTGACCGCACCAAAATCGAATGGACCGATGCCACCTGGAACGCCCTACGCGGCTGCTCCAAGGTCTCGGCCGGCTGTACCAACTGCTATGCCGAGGGTATGGCCGGGCGCTTCTCCGACCCTGGGCAATGGGGCTACGGCATCGCCACCCGCGAGCCGGAAAGCCTGGAACGCTATATCCTGCGGGGGCGCTGGACCGGAAAAGTGGTGCTGGACGAAAAGGCCCTGTTCAAGCCGCTGCACTGGAAGAAGCCACGCCGCATCTTCGTCACCAGTATCGGCGATCCATTCCACCCGGCGGTGACGGACGACATGTTGGACCGCCTGTTCGCGGTCATGGCGCTGGCACCCCAGCATACCTTCCAGCTGCTGACCAAACGGCCTGAGCGGATGCGGGCATATCTTGACGGCGCAGCAACTCCGATCCGAATTGCGTCGGCCTCGGTCAGCATGGCCGTTGGCGATCTGCGCTGGTCGAACCCTTGCGGAACGGATGGCTGGTGGCCGCTTCCCAACGTCTGGCTGGGCGTCTCGGTCGAAAACCAGCCGGCGGCAAACGAGCGCATTCCGCATCTGCTGGCGACCCCGGCCACCATGCGGTTCCTGTCGTGCGAGCCGTTACTGGGGCCTCTGGACTTGGAGCGGTGGCTGCGCATCGACTGGCAGTGTCAGGGGTGCAAGGGGTTCTTTCGGGGAAGACACCGCAAAATCTGCCCAGACTGTGGGCGCGAAGAATTCTGGTCAGGAAGCCACGCTTTCAACGGGCGCAGCATGAAACCCAATCCCGTGGTTCCGCCCCAAGGTGGACGCGGCATAGACTGGGTGATCGTCGGCGGAGAGAGCGGCCCCAAGGCCCGGCCCATGCACCCGGACTGGGCGATAGCCCTGCGCGACCAGTGCTCCGCCGCTGGCGTGCCATTCTTTTTCAAGCAATGGGGCGAATGGGGACCTTATGACGAGGACCACTGCCCTGCCACGGCCGATATCGATCCATATGACGCCGACGAGCGCGGTATCTGGATGACCCCGGATGGGGGGCGCGCCAATTTCGGAACACGCTTCAATCGCAACGCCCAGATGATCCGCATCGGCAAGAAGGCCGCCGGGCGACGGATCGACGGCCGGGAACACCTCGACGTCCCCATGGACCGCTGACCCATGGCTTCCGCCCCCGACCTCTTCGCCGGTAGCCAGCGCCTGCAGATGACCGAGAGCATCGAACTGACGGTGCAGTCGATGCAGGCCTATGCCCACGATCATGACCACTGGGGCATGGCGTGGTCGGGCGGCAAGGATTCCAGCGCCACCGTGACGCTGATCTGCTGGCTGATCGACACCGGCCGCATTCCGGCGCCGAGGTCGTTCACCGTGTTCTACGCCGACACCCGGATGGAACTGACACCGTTGGCCATCGCCGCCCTGCAGATCATGGACGAGATGCGGGACAGGGGCATCGAGGTCCACGTGGTCCGCGCCCCGCTCGACAAACGGTACTTCGTTTACATCCTCGGCCGCGGCGTGCCGCCGCCCAACAACAACACGCTGCGCTGGTGTACCCGCCAGATCAAGATCGACCCCATGGGAGAAGCGGTGGCGCGGAAGCTCGACGAGATCGAGCGGAACCACAACGGCGGCCCCGGCTTGGACGGCGCCGATGGCCCGAAGCCGTTCCTGATGATCACCGGCGTCCGCCAGGGCGAATCCGCCATGCGCGACCGCCGCATCGAGATGAGCTGCAGCAAGGACGGCGCCGAGTGCGGCCAAGGCTGGTACCAGAAGACGCTGCCCGAGGCCAAGGGCGTGCGGGGACGCATCGCCACCCTGGCGCCGCTGCTCCACTGGCGGGTCTGCCATGTGTGGGAGTGGCTGAAGCATTGGGCGCCCCAGCCACAGTTCGGCGACTGGTCCACCGCCATGATCGCCGACGCCTATGGCGGTGACGAGGCGGAGGAGATCAACGCCCGCACCGGCTGCATCGGTTGCCCCCTGGCCGCCAAGGACATGGCGCTGGATACCATCCTGCGCAATCCGGCATGGGCCTATCTGTCGCCGCTGAAGGGCCTGAAGCCGCTCTACCGCGAACTGCGTCTGGCCAGGAACCGTCTGCGCCAGCCGGGCGGTGAACGGCGCCAGGACGGCACCCTGGCCAAGAACCAGCAGCGCATGGGGCCGCTGACGTTCGAGGCCCGGCTGATGGGCCTCGAACGCGTGCTGTCCATCCAGGCCGAGGTAAACACCGCCGCCGTCCGGCTCGGCCGCCCGCGCCTCGACCTGCTCGACGCCGAAGAGGAGGCCCGCATCCGCGATCTGATCGCCGGCAAGACCTGGCCGGATGGCTGGGCCGGAGATGAACCTACCGCCGATACCCCGCTGCCGGCCTATTTCTCCGACGGCACCATCCAGCAGCTTCTGGTGTAGCGATGGGTCGCCACAACCTCCCGCCCGGCATGCGCCGCCTCACCATGAGCCCCTGGGATGGCCCACTGCCGCTCCCCGGCGAGTACCTGGCGACCTCCAACGGCCGCACCGCCTACCTCGTTCACGCGGCCCACCAGCGGCCCAAGGCCAGCGGCTTCCACGTCAACGTCGAGCCCATGGCGCGCACCAGCGTTCCGGCTGACGCGACGGTGCATTGGTTTCGCTGGCATCCGAGAGGGGAACGGCGATGACCAACATCACCCTCTGCTTCACCGCCGGCTGCCCGCTGGAACTCGAATGCCGCCGCAGCCGCCACGTCACCCAGCCGGGGTATCGGCAGTCCTGGGAAGCGCTCGGCCCGGCCTCGGGTGGCTGGTGCCCCGACATGCTGCCGGTGCTCCGGGCGCACCCTAGCGACCAGGCGAAGGCCGCAGAGGCGGCGGCGAAGGCTTACGGGGGAGAGAGATGACGGCCACTCTGACCATCACCGAGGCGGCCGAATATCTCGGCCTGACGGCGACGCAATTCCGCCGCGCCGTTGCTCGGCGTGAAATGCCGGAGCCGTTGATCAAGTCAAGGCCGCAGCGGTGGTCAAAGGTCCAGATCGATTGGGCACTTGAAGGCCGTCTCGAGAAAAGCGCACCATGCCGGGAAATCGACCCGATCATGGAGCACCTCGAACAATGCGGTTCGAGATGAAATACATCACAGAAACCAAGCCTGGGCACTTTTATTACCGCCGTAGCGGGCGGTATTGGGGCCGCTTGCCCGGTGTTCCTGGATCGGTCGAGTTTGCAACCGAATACGCCCGTCTCAATGCCAGTTTCGACGCGCCCAGCAAGGCGCCTGTGGTCCCCGGCACTTTCGATGCTGTCGTCACGGCCTACCTGAGGAGCGGGGAGTACCGGAAGAACCTGAAAGAGAAGACCAGGGAGGCCTATCGCTACGACCTCGATATTCTCCGCAAGAGGTTCGGAAAATTCCGAATCGATGATATCGAGATAAAGCACGTCCTCAAGATGAGGGATTACTTCGCCGACAAGCCGGGCAAGGCCAATACCCTGGTCCGCACCATGCGCGTGGTGTTTGGCTGGGCCATCGGCCGAGGCATGGCCAAGCGCAACCCGGCCGACCTGAAAAGCGTCAACGTCAAACAATTGAAGACCGGCGCCCACAAGCCTTGGCCACCGGCTGCGCTGGTCAAGTTCCGCGCCGAGGCGCCGGCGCATCTGGTGCTCGCCATGGAACTCGGCCTTGCCACCGGACAGCGCCAGGGCGACTTGATCCGCCTCCGCTGGGATGACATCGATTCCGGCGTGATTCACGTCATCCAGGAGAAGACGGGCAAGGAGCTGTGGCTCCCCGTGTCAAAGGCGCTGGCCGCCGCCCTGGAGAAGTCGCCCAAGAGCGCGGTGACCATCCTCGTCAACAGCCGGGGGACGCCCTGGCACCGGGCGAATCCGCTGGCTCAGGCGTTCGGCGATGAGATGAAACGACTCGGGCTGGACGGCCTGGTATTCCACGGTCTACGAAAGACTGCCGCTGTCGCCTTGGCGGATGTGGGATGCTCGACCAAGCAGATTGCCGCCGTCACCGGACAGTCAGATCAGATGGTCGAGCATTACACCAAAGGGGCGGACCAGAAGCGGCTGGCGAAGGCCGCCGTGGTCAAGCTGGAACGAAGCCAGAAGGGAAAGTGCTAACCGACCTCTGCTAAAAGTGCTAACGCCCCGCTGAACCCCGCAGAAAACCTTACGAATTCCGCGCCACGAATTTTTCGAGCCAGTGGATGTCGTAATCGCCGTTGACGAAGTCGGCATCCTGGACCAGCCGGTTGTGCAGCGGCAGGGTGGTCTTGACGCCCTCGATCACATACTCGCCCAGCGCCCGCTTGAGCCGCATCAGCGCCTCGTTGCGGGTGTTGCCGTAAACGATCAGCTTGGCGATCATCGAGTCGTAGTGGGGCGGGATGCGGTAGCCGGCATAGAGGCCCGAATCCACCCGCACGCCCAGGCCGCCGGGGGCGTGGTAGCCCTCGATCCGCCCGGGGCAGGGGACGAAGGTCACCGGGTCCTCGGCGTTGACCCGGCATTCCAGGGCATGGCCGGCGAAGCGGACATCGGCCTGGGTGTAGCCGAGCGGCGCGCCGGCGGCGATGCGGATCTGCTCCCTGACCAGATCGATGCCGGTGATGGCCTCGGTGATGGGATGCTCCACCTGCAGGCGGGTGTTCATCTCGATGAAATAGAACTCGCCGTTCTCATAGAGGAACTCGATGGTGCCGGCGTTGCGGTAGCCCAGCTTGGCGATGGCGTCGCAGGCGATCTTGCCGATGCGGGCCCGCTGGTCGGCGTTCAAGGCCGGGGACGGGGCCTCTTCCAGCACCTTCTGGTGCTTGCGCTGGAGCGAGCAGTCGCGCTCGCCCAGATGGACCACGGCGCCGTAATTGTCGGCCAGGATCTGCATCTCGATGTGCCGGGGGTGGCCGAGATACTTTTCCATGTAGACGTCGGCATTGCCGAAGGCGGCCTTGGCCTCGTTGCGGGCCAGCTTCCACGATTCGACCAGTTCGTCCGGGTTGCGGGCGACCTTCATGCCCTTGCCGCCGCCGCCGGCGGTGGCCTTGATCAGCACGGGATAGCCGATGCCGGCCGCCACTTCCAGGGCCTGCTCCTCGTTATCGACAGAGCCGTCCGAGCCGGGCACCACCGGGATGCCGGCGTCCTTGACGGCCTGCTTGGCGGTGATCTTGTCGCCCATCATGCGGATGTGGTCCGGCGTCGGGCCGATGAAGACGAAGCCGTGCTCCTCGACCATCTGGGCGAAGTCGGCGTTCTCGGACAGGAAGCCGTAGCCGGGATGGATGGCGTCCGCCCCGGTGATGGAGGCCGCCGACAGGATCGCCGCCTTGTTCAGGTAGGAATCGCGGGCGGCGGGCGGTCCGATGCAGACCGCCTCGTCGGCGAGGCGCACATGCATGGCGTCGTTGTCGGCGGTGGAGTGCACCGCCACGGTACGGATACCCATCTCGCGGCAGGCGCGGTGGATGCGAAGTGCGATCTCGCCCCGGTTGGCGATGAGGACCTTCTCGAACATCATGCTATTCGATGATCAGCAGGGGCTCGCCGAATTCCACCGGCTGGCCGTCGGTCACCAGAATGCGGGTCAGCTTGCCGCCGCGCGGCGCCCGGATCGGGTTGAAGGTCTTCATGGCCTCGATCAGCATGACGGTCTGGCCTTCGGCGACCATGTCGCCGGGATTGACGAACTTGGGCGTGCCGGGTTCGGGCGCCAGATAGGCGACGCCCACCATGGGCGAGGTCACCACGCCGGGATGGTCGGCGTCGGAGGCCGCCTGGGCCGGCATGGCCACCGCGTGGCCGGCATGGCCCGGGGTCGCCGGGGCGTGGTGCATGGCCACCGGGGCCGCCTGGCGGGCGACGCGGATCCGCATCTCGCCGATGCCGTATTCGATCTCGGTGAGGTTGGTTTCATCCAGCAGTGCCGCCAGGGTGCGCACCAGTTCGCTGTCGATGGGAGTCTTGTTGCCCATTATGCCTCTGCATTTCCCTTGATCAGGCGGGCCAGCGCGTCGAGCGCCAGAATGTATCCGTGGCTTCCCAGCCCGCAGATCATCCCCTTGGCCGCCTTGGCCACGTAAGAGTGATGGCGGAACGAATCCCGCTGGTGAATGTTGGACAGGTGAACCTCGATGGCCGGAACCTCGGCCGCCAGCAAGGCGTCCAGGATGGCGACCGACGTGTGGGTATAGGCCCCGGCATTGATGACGATGCCGGCGGCGCGGCCGCGGCATTGCTGAATGCTGGTGACCAGTTCGCCTTCCAGGTTGGTCTGGGAGAATTCCACCGCCAGGCCCAGTGTCGCGGCATGGGTCCGGCAGGCGGCCTCGATATCGGCCAGGGTCTCCTTCCCGTACAGCTCCGGCTGCCGGCTGCCCAACATGTTGAGGTTGGGACCGTTCAGAATGCTGATTATGGGATCGAGCCTGTTTTTCACCATGGCTGGGTTTATAGCACGGGTCCGCCGCCGTGCAAGGCACAGAAGCGTCCTACCCCCATCGTTCGTCCAGGGGCGACGCTGCCCCCTTGCCTAAGTCCAGCACTGTTTGGCAAAAGGGATAGGGGCGGCGCATACATACGGAAAAACCATTATGGCCGGGAAACGGGTGTGGGGTGTCTTGGCGCTGGCAACAATGTGCCTGCTGGCCCAGCCGGCGGTGGCGGATACGGTGCGGGCCGCCGGGACCGGCATCGGCATCGGCGTGGTCCGCCTGCTGGCCGAGCAATACCAGCGCGAGCAGCCGGGGGCGCGGGTCTGGGTGCCGGAAAGCGTCGGCACCACCGGGGCGGTCAAGGGGCTGGCCTCGGGCAAGGTGGATGTGGGCATCCTGGCCCGGCCGCTGAAGCCGGGCGAGGTGGAGGGCGGTGTCTCGGTTCCCATCTGCCGCACGCCGCTGGTGTTCTTCGCCAATGCCGGACGCAAGGACGTGGCGCTGGGCCGCCGCGACCTGCCGGCCCTGTTCGCCAACGCCCTGCCGTCCTTTCCCAACGGCGAGGTGCGGACGCTGCTGCGGCCGGCGACGGATGCCGGCTTCATCCGTCTGCTGGAAATCTATCCCGAACTCGCCCCGGTGGTGGCGGCGGCGCGCGACACCCGAGGCGCCATCCTGACCCTGACCGACCAGGATTCCATGGATGCGGTGGAGGCCAGCCGTTCGCTGGTGGCCTTCGGCGCCCTGGCCCCCCTGTTGGCCGAGAAGCGCAAACTGGCCGCCGTGCCCCTCGACGGCATCATGCCGGACGTGGAGGCGCTGGAGAGCGGGCGCTATTCCCATGACGTGCCGCTGGTCCTCGCCCTGCCGGCCAAGCCATCGGCCGAGGCCCTGGCCTTCGCCGATTACGCCCGCTCCCCCGCTGCCGCCTCGTTGCTGCGCGCCAACGGCTGCCTGCCGGCGGCCGGCCGGTGATGCGCAGCGTCGAGGCCGCCACGGCGGTCATTCATTCGGTCGCCCGGGTCCGGCGGATGTTCACCCTGGGGCTGGTGGCGGTGGGATTCCTCTGGCTGTTCGTCATTCCCACCTTCGAGGTGTGGCAGCGCTACAGCCAGGCCCGGCTGGAGGCCGAGATCCGCCTCGGCCTGGTGGCCGACCGCATCTCCTCGTTCATCGCCGCCAATCTCGATATCTGGGAGTTCGAGGAGGTACGCCTGCCGGCGGTGGTGGCCGGCGTGCTGCGCGGCGGCACCAATCCGCCCTCGCGGCTGGCCTTCGTCGATCAGGGGGGACGCGTCAACGAGTTTCCGGTGCGCGGCCAGAGGGGGCGCTTCAACCTGCGGCTCGAGGATACCGTCACCGATGGAAGGCTGCCGGTCGGCCGGGTGGTGATGGAGGTGCCGCTGGATGAGGCGCTGCAGCCGGCCCTGCTGTCGGGCGCCATCGGGCTGGGCTCGGTGGCGTTGCTGCTGCTGCTCGCCCGCATGGTGGGGCGCCGGGCCCTGGACCGTTCGCTGGCGGTGATCGAGGACACCACCGGCAGTCTGGCGCGGCGCATCCAGGAACTGGAGGAGGCCCGGCGGGAACTGGCCGCCCATTCGGCCCATCTCAACATGGCCACCCAGGACATCACCCATGTGGCGCTGCTGACCACCCACCACCTGCGCGAGCCGTTGCGCACCATCCTGTCCTATTCCCAGCTTCTGGTGCGCTGGCACGAGACCGGCGCCGAGGGGGACGAGGCCGCCGGCTACGTGGGGTTCCTCAAGACCGGCGTCATCCGCATGCAGACCCAGTTGAAGGCGCTGTCCTCCTATCTCGCCCTGCGCGAGCGGCCGCTGGCCCCGGCCCCCCTGGCCCTGGAGGATGCGTTCAAGGTGGCCGGCCAGCGCCTCGACAACGGGGTGGCGGTGGAGTGGGGCGACCTGCCCGTCGTCACCGCCGATGCCGAGATGGCCGCCGACCTGCTGGCCGACCTGCTGGCCCATGCGGCCCGCTATCGCCGTTCCGAGGCGGCTCCGGTGGTCCGCGTCCAGGCCCGGACCGTGAAGGACGCCTGGGAAATCCGCCTGGCCGATAACGGTCTGCCGCTGGCCGAGCGCGATCCCGAGCGTATGTTCCACCTGCTGGTCCACGCCGAGGGCGGGGCCATGAGCGCCGGCCTGGGTTCGGCCCGCCTGATGGCCTTCCTGCTGGGCGGCGCCCTGTGGGCCGAGGACGGGGAGGCGGGCCAGGGGGCCGTCCTGTGCTTCACCCTGCCCAGGCCGGCCGGCTGAAACATGCGCCGTCGCCGGGGGATTGCCTCGCGGGCGGCTCGGTGCCATGTTTCAGGCTCGAACTTCGAGGGGGCCGTCGGGCTCCTAGGCTGCAACCGGACATCCGGGGACATCATTCATGAAGCTGGTGATCAATGGCGAGGAGCGGAACTTTTCCGCCTCCATGACCGTCGAGGCCCTGTTGGGCGAATTGGGCGTCGATTCCCGCAAGGTGGCGGTGGAGCGCAATCTGGAGATCGTTCCCAAATCCGCCTATGCCCAGGTGGCGGTGAACGACGGCGACAAGCTGGAAATCGTCGCTTTCATAGGGGGGGGCTCCGATAAGGCCGACACCTTCACCGTGGCGGGCAAGACCTTCACCTCGCGGCTGCTGGTCGGCACCGGCAAGTACAAGGATTTCGAGGAGACCGCCGTCGCCATCGAGGCGTCGGGGGCCGAGATCGTCACCGTGGCGGTGCGCCGCGTCAACCTGTCCGATCCCTCCAAGCCCATGCTGGTGGATTACGTCAGCCCCAGGAAGTACACCTTCCTGCCCAACACGGCCGGCTGCTACACCGCCGACGAATCGGTGCGCACCCTGCGGCTGGCGCGCGAGGCGGGCGGCTGGAACCTGGTGAAGCTGGAGGTGCTGGGCGACCAGACCACGCTGTACCCCAACATGCCCGAGACCCTGAAGGCGGCGGAAGCGCTGGTCAAGGACGGCTTCGAGGTGATGGTCTACTGTTCCGACGATCCCATCCAGGCCAAGATGCTCGAAGACATGGGCTGCGTCGCCATCATGCCGCTGGGCTCGCTGATCGGCTCGGGCTTAGGCATCCTCAACCCCACCACCATCCGCATCATCAAGGAGAGCGTGAAGGTCCCCGTGCTGGTGGACGCCGGCGTCGGCACCGCCTCGGACGCGGCTTTGGCCATGGAACTGGGCTGCGATGGCGTGCTGATGAACACCGCCATCGCCCATGCCAGGGATCCGGTGCGCATGGCCCGCGCCATGAAGCTGGCCATCGAGGCGGGGCGCCTGTCCTATCTCGCCGGGCGCATGCCGAAGAAGAGCTATGCCGACCCGTCGTCGCCCACCTCCGGCCTGATCTGAGGAGCCAGACACCATGAACATGGAAGCTTTCCTCGACAACGTGATGGTCTACGGCTTTTGGATCGGCCTGGGCTTCGGCGTGTCCTGGCTGATCCGCAAGCTGGCCGGATGAGCCCCGTTCTCGTCCTGCTGCCCGGCCTGCTCAACGATTGCCGCCTGTGGTCGCGGCAGGTGGAGGCCCTGGGCGGGCGGGGGACGGTGATGGTCGGCGACCTGACCCGGGACGATACCCTGGGCGGCATGGCCGCCCGGGTGCTGGATGCCGCGCCCGGGCGCTTCGCCCTGGCCGGCCTGTCCATGGGCGGCTATGTGGCCATGGAGATCATGCGCCGGGCGCCGGAGCGGGTGGAGCGTCTCGCCCTGCTCGACACCACGGCGCGGCCCGACCTGGCCGAGCAGACCCAGCGGCGCAAGGACGCCGTCGAACTGGCCCGTTCGGGCGGCTTCGACAGGATCATGCCGGCCATGCTGCCCTTGCTGCTGCATCCCGACCACCTGGCGGACGCGGCCGTCGCCGGGCTGGCCAAGGATATGGCCCGGGCGGTGGGGGCAGAGGCCTTCGCCCGCCAGCAGGCCGCCATCATGGCGCGCCCCGATTCGCGGGATTCCCTGCGGGCGGTGTCGTGTCCGACCCTGGTGCTGTGCGGCGCCGAGGATACCCTGACGCCGCCCGACCGCCACGACGAGATGGCGGCGCTGATTCCGGGCGCGCGGCGGGTGACCGTCCCCCATTGCGGTCACCTGTCGCCCATGGAGCAGCCCGAGGCGGTGAGCGCCGAATTACGGCGCTGGCTGTCAGTGTAGATCGACCGTTCCCGGACAATTGTCCGACTTCACCTGGGCCTCGGGGCAGGGCATGGGGGCCAGTTCCCGGTCCAGGCAGATACGCACCTCGTCGAGGCGCCTGCCCTTGCAATGGACGGTGATGGATCTGGGCGGCACCGGCCAGTTCCGCTTCAGGTCGGAGACCCTGATCCGCTCGACGCCGCCGGCGGGCAGGGCGGGGGCGAGGCCGAGGGCCGCCGCCGCCCGGTTGATCTTGCCGAAATACTCATCCTGGCGGTCGGTGACGCACGAGCCGTGCTTGTCCCATTCATGCTGCCGCAGTCGGGGGCTGACCATCACCCTGGACACCTCGTCCACGGTGGGCGAGGGCTTGACCGCAGGCACCGCCTGGCAGCATTGCGGCCAGCGGCCCTCGGCGTATTGCGGCCACAGCCCATGCACCACGAAGCCGTAGCTGGCGCCGGGACCGCATTGCCGCGGGTCGCGGCTTCCCGCCGGCGTGTCGCAGTAGCTGGGCGCCCAGGACAGGCTGAACAGGTAGTAGTCGTAGCGCCCCGCCGTACCCCGCGCCGGGCCGCACTGCTCGGCCATGGCGGCGGCCGGGAGGAGCAGCCCGGCGATGATCAGGAGGAATTTCATCCGCAGCCTTCCATTTGGCATCCTTTCCGCTTCTTTACGGTTGGATGGCCTGGAAAGCAATCGGCGCGCGAATTACATTCTTAAGAATTGGATGATAACATCCATCATCGATTCCATACCGAGGTGAGCGATGACGGGCCGGGGGCCGGAGCATCTGCGCAAGACGACCAATGTGGTCCTGGACGCCCTGGTCCGCGCCGCCGAGCAGGCGTTGCACGGCCACGCCATCGACATGCGCACCCTCGAATCCCTGGTGGCGGAGCTGAAGGAGTCCACCGCCTTCGATGATTTCTACCACCGTTCCTACCGCGAGATGATGGAGGTGGTGGAGGGTGAAAGCATCGAGCAGCGGCGCACCAACGCCTTCGGACGGCTGATGATGCATCCGCTGTCCGGGCTGTTTTCCGAGGACCGGCTGGACCGGGGGCTGGTGCCCAACATCTTCTCGTTCCTGCGCATGGTGCTGGGCGACGAGGACGAGGCGCAGCATGCCGAACGCTGCAACGCCATCGTCAAGGTGCTGCGGGATGACCTGGGGGACAGCTTCTCCTGGGACGCCTTCTACGACGATCCCGAGGCCAAGGCCATCCAGTGGCACGTGCTGGTGAAGATCGCCGGTTCGTTCAAGCGCTACGACCTGCGCAAGGACTGGTTCATCAAGCTGATGCAGTACCGCCCCACCACGGTCAGCCTGGCCTCCAACGCCTTCGTCACCAAGGAGCACTCTCCCTACGACGACCCCATCCAGTTCGGCGAGCGCGAATTCTGCATGTTCTTCCACGCCATGTTCGATCCGCTGCAGAACCTCGACCGCAAGGACGAGGCCGCCTTCCAGAAGGAATTCGGCACCGATCCCCATCACCTGATCGGTGGCTTCCTGGTCAATCTGGCCGCCTGCATGGTGTAATGCGGGCAGGACGCCCGCTTCTACCGAATACCCCCACGCCGCCCGGTGTTGCCAATTGGCGGCCGCTGGGAGTAGGTTTGGGCCGAATTTTCCGGGATACCCTCCGATGCGCCCCGATCTTGCGGCCAAGTACGACCTTCGCGTTCCCCGCTACACCTCCTACCCCACCGCGCCGCATTTCCATCCCGGCGTCACGGCAGAGACCTACGGCGGCTGGTTGGGCGGCATCGATCCCAAGCTGGAACTGTCGCTTTACCTCCACATCGCCTTCTGCGCCGAGATGTGCTGGTTCTGCGGCTGCCACACCAAGATCACCAAGCGCTACGCCCCCGTCGCCGCCTACATGGACGCCCTGTGGCGCGAGGTGGATCTGGTGGCCGGGCGGCTTCCCGCCCGTATGACGGCGCGCCACGTCCATTTCGGTGGCGGTTCGCCCACCATCCTGTCGTCCGACGACTTCGTCCGCACCATCGACCTCTTGAAGAGCCGCTTCATCCTTAAAGCCGACGCCGAGGTGGCGGTGGAACTGGACCCGCGCACCGCCGACGAGGCCTATGTCAAGGCCATGGCCGGGGCGGGGGTGACGCGGGCCTCCATCGGCGTCCAGGACCTGGACGACAAGGTGCAGCGGGCCATCAACCGCATCCAGCCCTACGAGGTCACCGAGCGGGTGGTGGAATGGCTGGGCAAGCATGGCGTGCCCGAGGTCAATATCGACCTGATCTACGGTCTGCCGCACCAGAGTCTGGACGGGCTGCTGGCCACCATCGAGCACGCGGTCAAGGGCTTCAGACCGAAGCGGGTGGCGCTGTTCGGCTATGCCCACGTGCCGTGGATGAAGAAGCACCAGCGGCTGATCCCGGAAGAGAGCCTGCCCGACACCGAGACCCGCTGGCAGCAGTATGAACAGGGCTGCCGGCTGCTGACCGAGACCCTGGGCTATGTCCAGATCGGGCTGGACCATTTCGCCGCCCCCGACGACGCCATGGCCATCGCCTTGAAGGAGAAGCGGCTGCACCGCAACTTCCAGGGCTACACCACCGATTCCGCCACCACCCTGATCGGCTTCGGGGCGTCGGGCATCGGCTCGCTGCCCCAGGGCTACGTGGTCAACGACGGCGAGGTGCACGCCTATCAGCGCGCCATGGCCGAGGGCCGGCTGGCCACCTCGCGCGGGGTGGCGATTTCGCCCGACGACATGTTGCGGCGCGAGATCATCGAGCGGCTGATGTGCGACCTGGGCGTCGACCTGGACGTGGTCGCCGGCCGTCACGGTTCCGACGGTTCGCAGTTCGCGGCCGAGTTGGCCTCGCTGGCCCCCTTGCAGGCCGACGGGCTGGTGGAGGTCGAGGGCCACCGCATCCATGTCACCGAGGAGGGCCGCACCCTGGTGCGCGCCGTTTGCGCCGCCTTCGACCGCTACCTCAAGGCGGGCGAGCAGCGGCATTCCAAGGCGGTTTGAGCATCATGACCATGGCCTGGTACGACTATTTCATGGGCTTCGCCAAGCACGCCGCCAGCAAGTCCAAGGACCCCAGCACCCAGGTGGGCGCCGTGGCGGTCGGCCCCGACGGCGAGATCAGGGCCACCGGCTATAACGGCCTGCCGCGCGGCGTCGAGGACCGGCCCGAGCGCATGGAGCGCCCGGCCAAATACCTGTGGACCTCCCACGCCGAGGAAAACCTGGTGGCCCACGCCGCCCGGGTGGGGGTCAGCCTCAAGGGCTGCACCGTCTACGTCACCCATTACCCCTGTTCGCGCTGCGCCCGCTCGCTGATCCAGGCCGGGGTGGCGCAAATCCACGTGGGCGACGGCACCACCTCCATGCCGGCCGAGGAATTCGACACCGCCCGGGTGATGTTCGAGGAATCCGGCGTCCAGGTGGGCTGAGGCCACTCCGCCCACTCTCGGCGGGTGGGGGCGTCCCACCCAAGTCATTTTCCCGCACTCCCCCTCCGGGTGTTCCGCCGCCGGGGCGCCATGGTCATAGTAGCGTCCGCGAATACAAGGGCGAAGGCCCGGGACCTTCTGGGAGACGTCGGACCATGGACCAGTCGAAGCGCTACGTGAACCTGGGACTGCGCGAGGCCGACCTGATCGCGGGCGGCCGCCATGTGCTGTGCGCCTACCGCATGAAGCCGCGCCCGGGATTCGGCTATGTGGAAACAGCGGCCCATTTCGCCGCCGAATCCTCCACCGGCACCAATGTGGAGGTGTGCACCACCGACGACTTCACCCGCGGCGTCGACGCCCTGGTCTATCAGGTGGACGAGGCGGCCGAGCTGATGAAGATCGCCTATCCGGTGGAGCTGTTCGACCGCAACATCATCGACGGCAAGGCGATGATCGCCTCGTTCCTGACGCTGACCGTGGGCAACAACCAGGGCATGAGCGACGTGGAATACGCCAAGATGGAGGATTTCCTCGTTCCGCCGGATTTCCTGAAACTGTTCGACGGCCCGGCCTGCAACATCGCCCAGATGTGGCGGGCGCTGGGCCGGCCCGAGGTGGACGGCGGCATGGTGGTCGGCACCATCATCAAGCCCAAGCTGGGCCTGCGCCCCAAGCCCTTCGCCGACGCCTGCCACCAGTTCTGGCTGGGCGGCGACTTCATCAAGAACGACGAGCCCCAGGGCAACCAGGTCTTCGCGCCGTTCAAGGACACCATGATTCTGGTGGCCGACGCCATGCGCCGCGCCCAGGACGAGACCGGCCAGGCCAAGCTGTTCTCGGCCAACATCACCGCCGACGATCCGGCCGAGATGGTGGCGCGCGGCCGGTTCATCCTCGACACCTTCGGCGAGAACGCCTCCCACGTCGCCTTCCTGGTGGACGGCTTCGTGGCCGGGCCGACGGCGGTGACCACCTGCCGGCGGAATTTTCCCGGCCAGTTCCTCCACTACCACCGGGCCGGGCACGGCGCCGTCACCTCCCGCCAGTCCAGGCGCGGCTACACCGTGCTGGTCCACATGAAGATGGCCCGGCTGATCGGCGCCAGCGGCATCCATACCGGCACCATGGGCTACGGCAAGATGGAAGGCGTGCCGGAAGAGAAGATGGTGGCCTACATGCTGGAGCGCCCCGAGGCCGACGGGCCGCACTATCGCCAGGATTGGGGCGGCATGATGGCCTGCACCCCGATCATCTCGGGCGGCATGAACGCGCTCCGCCTGCCGGGATTCTTCGATAATCTCGGCCATTCCAACGTCATCCAGACCTCGGGCGGCGGCGCCTTCGGCCACAAGGACGGGCCGGTCGCCGGTGCCCTGTCGCTGCGCCAGGCCCACGAGGCGTGGATGCGGGGAATCGACCTGGTGGACTACGCCCTGGCCCACCCTGAACTTAAGGGTGCGTTCGAATCCTTTGCGTCCGACGCCGATCGGCTGTATCCCGGCTGGCGCGATCGCCTGCGCATCGCGGCTTGAGGGGGGACGCTATCGTGTCGAGGAAACATCCGGTCATCGCCGTCACCGGTTCGTCGGGGGCGGGGACCAGCACGGTCAAGGAAGCCTTCGAGCACATGTTCCGCCGCGAGGGCATCAAGCCGGCGGTGGTCGAGGGCGACAGCTTCCACCGCTACAACCGCGCCGACATGAAGAAGGCCATGGGCGAGGCGGAGAAGGGCAGCCGCCGCTTCAGCCATTTCGGCCCCGACGCCAACCTCTTCCCCCAGCTCGAGGAGCTGTTCTCCTCCTACGGCGACACCGGGCGGGGGCGGCGGCGCTTCTATGTCCACAACGACGACGAGGCGGCGCGCTTCGCCCATCTGGGAATCGGGTCCGGCGAGTTCACCCCCTGGGAGGACCTGCCCGAGGATACCGACTGCCTGTTCTACGAGGGCCTGCACGGCTGCGTGGTGACGCGGGACAACAACGTCGCCCAGCATGTGGACCTGAAGATCGGTGTGGTGCCGGTGATCAATCTGGAGTGGATTCAGAAGATCCACCGCGACACCAGCGAACGCGGCTATTCGGAAGAGGCGGTGATGGACACCATCCTGCGCCGCATGCACGATTACGTCCACTATGTGGTGCCGCAGTTCAAGCTGACCGACATCAACTTCCAGCGGGTGCCCATCGTCGACACCTCGGACCCCATCATCGCCCGCGACATTCCCACCGCCGACGAGAGCCTGGTGGTGATCCGCTTCCGCAAGCCCGACCGCTTCCGCGTCGATTTCCCGTTCCTGCTGCAGATGCTGAAGGATTCGTGGATGAGCCGCCGCAACACCATCGTGGTGCCCGGCGGCAAGATGGGACTGGCCATGGAGCTGATCCTCACCCCCATCCTGCGCCGCATCATGGAAGAGCGCCGCACCCTGCTGGGGTGACGGTCAGGCGTTCAGCAGCCAGCCCTCGACCAGCGCCCGGGCGATGGAATCCCGGCGCGGCAGGAAGCGGCCCGCCTCGCCGGGGCGGTCGGCCTCGCCGAAGGCGCGGACCTCGTCCCGGGTGAACCAGCGCACCTCCTCGATCTCGTGCGGGTCGGGCACCGGCTCGCCATCCTCGGCGACGGCGTTGAAGCCGATCATGATCGACGACGGGAAGGGCCAGGGCTGACTCGCTACGTACGTGGTTGAGCGCACCCTGATGCCGGCTTCCTCCCACACCTCGCGGGCCACGGCGTCCTCCAGGGACTCGCCGGGCTCGACGAAACCGGCCAGACAGGAATACATGCCGGGGGTCCATACCGGCTGGCGGCCCAGCAGGGCGCGGCCCGCCGAATCGGTGACCAGCATGATGATCGCCGGGTCGGTGCGCGGGAAATGCAGCGCGCCGCAGGCTTCATCGGCGCATTTGGCCGAATGGCCGGAATCCTGGACCATCAGGCCGCCGCCGCAGCTGGCGCAGAAGCGGGTCTTCTCGCGCCAGACCAGCACGCCGCGGGCATAGGCCAGCAGGGCGGCGTCCTGGGCCGGCAGCAATCCGCCCACCGAGCGCAGCCAGACCCAGTTGCCGCCCATCTCGGGGCCGTGCTCGCCGCCCTCCAGGGCCGAGACGTCCAGCGCCAGCAAGGGGCCGGCGGTATCTTCGCCCAGCAGCAGGCAATTGCCGCCGGTGGCCTCGGCGAGACGCAGACCATAGGCGCGGTCGAGCCAGCGTATGGCGGGCGGCGTGCCGCCCACCAACTGGCGTCCGCGCCAGTAAAGGGTGAAGCGGGTGCCCGGACGGCGCATCAACTCGGCGGCGTCACCGCCTCGGCGGACGGGGTGGGCCCGGTCCAGGCCGAGGCCCGAATAAAGGATGGGTGCGATCATGGCGGCAGCTTGGCATGGCTTGAAATGCCGGCCAACCTCTGATTCGACTCGTTGGCCGGTATTTAGCCGCCGTCGAGGCGGCGGCCAAGGCCGCGGAGACGGCCGCCCGGCGAGGGGCATGGGGCCGGCCATTATCGATGGTCGGCCGGTATGAAAGCTCGCGAGAAGAAGATTGCGAATCCGGTGGCAATTTGGAAGATTGTCCCGCACGGTGACGCATGAATGACATCCAAGCCCTTCTGAACGGTCTTCTCGATTCAATCCGCGACGCGGTGATCATCGCCGACGGAGAGGGCAATCCTCTGCGTTCGAACCCGGCGTTCGAGACGCTGATGGGCTTCGCCTCGGCCGGCGGCGCCGAGGTTTCCCGGCTGGCGGCCGGCATGATCCACCGGGCCATGATGCCGGGGGCGGGCGGACGCTGGCAGGGCATGGTCGCCTGCCCCGACGGCAGGGAACGCCCCTTCGAGGTCACCGCCGCCGCCATCAACTCGGCCGCCGACTTTCCCGACCGTTATCTTTGCGTGGTGCGTCCGGCCGCCGCCGAGGATTGCAGCGGCGATAACGGCACCTTCGGCTACGACACCCTGACCGGGCTGCCCAACCGCGACCTCTACGCCGACCGTATCGGCCAGGCGGTGCTGCAGGCCAACCGCACCGGCGGTTCGGTGGCGTTGATGATGATGGGGCTGGACCGTTTCACCCTGGTCAACGACGCGCTGGGCCACGGGGCCGGCGACCGCCTGCTGATCGAAGTGGCGCGGCGTCTCAAGATCTGCGTGCGCGAGACCGATACGGCGGTGCGCCTCGACGGCGACAAGTTCGCCCTGGTGATGGCCATCGCCGATACCGACGACAGCGTCATCGTCGCCGAGAAGGCGCTCAACGCCGTCAAGGAACCCTTCGCCCTGGACGGGCAGGAAGTGGTGATAACCTTCTCCATCGGCATCAGCGTCTATCCGCTGGACGCCGATTCCGGCGCCCAGCTGGTCAAGCATGCCGAGAACGCCCTGCATTACGCCAAGGTCTCGGGCCGCAACCAGTACCAGTTCTTCTCCAAGGACATGAACCGCAAGGCCAAGTCCCGCCTGGAACTGGAGGGCCGCATGCGCCGGGCGCTGGCCAACGAGGAATTCGTCGTCTTCTACCAGCCCAAGGTCTCGGCTGACCGCGACACCATCGTCGGCGCCGAGGCGCTGATCCGCTGGATGGACCCCGAGCGCGGCATGGTCTCGCCCGGCGAGTTCATTCCCGTCGCCGAGGAAAGCGGCCAGATCGAGGCCATCGGCACCTGGGTTCTCCGCGAATCCTGCCGGCAGAACCGCAAATGGCAGAATGCCGGCTTCGACCCGCTCAAGGTGTCGGTCAATGTCTCGGCCCGCCAGTTCCGCTCGCGCGGCCTGATCGAGACGGTGACCGAGGCGCTGGACGATACCGGCCTCGATCCCAAGTGGCTGGAACTGGAGATCACCGAGAGCATGCTGATGAACGACGTGGACGCGGCGGTGCGCAAGATGAAGGCGCTGCGCGACCTCGGCATCGGCCTGTCCATCGACGATTTCGGCACCGGCTATTCCTCGCTCAGCTATCTCGGGCGCTTTCCCATCACCACGTTGAAGATCGACCGCGCCTTCATCGCCGACGTGGATACCAACCCCAAGACCGCCGAGATCGCCCGGGCCATCATCGGCCTGTCGCGCGGCCTCAACCTGGAGGTGGTGGCCGAGGGGGCTGAAATCGCCGCGCACATCATGTTCCTGCGCAACAATGGATGCGATACCGTACAAGGGTTCTATTACTCTCGGCCAGTGCCCGCCGAGGAGTTCGAGCGCATGATGCGCCAGCCGGTCCTGCTTCACGCATAAATTCACCTTTTGGTCGCGGTTCATCCCGTAGTTTTTCGGGGTCTTTTGACCAACGTCAAAGCGGTGGAACGGGCGGGATGACATTTTTCGTCATCTGGCGCTGCCCCGGGGGAGAGGGGGCAGCCTGCCGAGGGAGGGATTCCGATGTCTGGGCTAGTGTCCCGGCGGACGTTGTTGACGAGGCGGCCCACCAGCCGGGCGCCGTCGGGCCCGCGTCCGCCCTGGAGCATCGAGACCTTTGCCGCTGCCTGTGATGGTTGCGGCGCCTGCCTCCCCGCCTGCCCCGAACAGATTCTCGCCAAGGGCGACGACGGCCTGCCGGTGATCGATTTCAGCCGCGGCGGCTGCACCTTCTGCGGCGATTGCGCTACCGCCTGCGTTCCGCGCAACGGCCGGCCGGCGGCCCTGGACCGCACCGTTTTCGACGCCGCCGACCGCTTGCCGGTGCTGGCGCGGCTGGGGGCGGCGTGTATTTCCATTCAAGGCGTGACCTGCCGCCTGTGCGGCGATCCCTGCGATCCCCACGCCATCAAGTTCAGGCCTTTGCCGGGCGGCCGCGTGCTGCCCGAGATCGCCGACGAGTCCTGTAATGGTTGTGGAATTTGTGTCTCGGCCTGTCCGGTCGGGGCGCTGTCCATGGCACCTTTGGTTCGAGCCTGAGAGGTTAGGGAATGAGACTCGCGACCTTCGTTGCCACCGAGCAAACCAAGCCCAGGGAGCAGGTGGAGAACATCTGCGGCGTGTTGATACACGTCAAGCCGGAGCGCCGGCACGAGGTTCATGATGCCCTCACGCGGATTCCCGGCGTCGAGGTCCACACCATGACCGACGATGGCAGGATGGTGGTGACCGTCGAGGATGCCGAAGGCAACTGGGCGGGCGCCACGATAACCAGTCTGACCGACATCCAGGGCATTTTGAATGTGTCCCTGGTTTACCATCACTTTGATTCCGATCTTGATCTGGAAGGGGAGACCGTTTCATGAGCCTCACCAGGCGCGACTTCATCAAGGCGAACGCCGTCGCGGCCACTGCTGCCGCCGCGGGAATCGCCACGCCGGCCGTCGCCCAGCCGGCAAAAGCCAATATCCGCTGGGACAAGGGTGTCTGCCGGTTCTGCGGCACCGGCTGTGCCGTGCTGGTGGGCGTGCAGGACGGCCGCGTGGTCGCCACCCAGGGCGACCCCGACTCGCCCGTCAACCGCGGCCTCAATTGCATCAAGGGCTACTTCCTGTCCAAGATCATGTACGGCGAGGACCGGCTGACCAAGCCCCTGCTGCGCATGAAGAACGGCAAGTTCGCCAAGGACGGCGAATTCACGCCGATCTCGTGGGATCAGGCCTTCGACATCATGGCCGAGAAGTGGAAGGAACAGCTGAAGAAGCCCGACGGCGTGACCCGCGTCGGCATGTTCGGTTCCGGCCAGTGGACCATCTGGGAGGGCTATGCCGCCGTCAAGCTGTACAAGGCCGGCTTCCGCTCCAACAACCTCGACCCCAACGCGCGCCATTGCATGGCGTCGGCGGTGGCCGGCTTCATGCGCACCTTCGGCATCGACGAGCCCATGGGCTGCTACGACGACATCGAGCAGACCGACGCCTTCGTGCTGTGGGGCTCGAACATGGCGGAGATGCACCCCATCCTGTGGTCGCGCGTCACCGACCGCCGCCTGACCCACGAGGGCTGCAAGGTCGCCGTGCTGTCGACCTTCGAGCACCGCTCGTTCGAGTTGGCCGACCTGCCGATGGTGTTCACGCCCCAGACCGATCTGGCGATCCTGAACTACATCTGTCACTACATCATCTCGAAGAACGCCTATAACAAGGAGTTCATCGAGAAGCACTGCACCTTCAAGAAGGGCGTCACCGACATCGGCTACGGCCTGCGTCCGACCAACCCGCTCGAGAAGGACCAGGCCAACGCGGCCACGCCGGACAAGTCCGACCCGATGACCTTCGACGAGTTCAAGGCCTTCGTGTCCGAATACACGGTGGAGAAGGTGTCCAAGCTGTCCGGCGTGCCCGCCGACAAGCTGGAGGCCCTGGCCAAGCTGTATGCCGATCCCAAGGTCAAGGTGGTGTCCTTCTGGACCATGGGCTTCAACCAGCACACGCGCGGCACGTGGGTCAACAACATGATCTACAACGTGCACCTGCTGATGGGCAAGATCTCCGAGCCGGGCAACAGCCCGTTCTCGCTGACCGGCCAGCCCTCGGCCTGCGGCACCGCCCGCGAGGTCGGCACCTTCGCCCACCGTCTGCCCGCCGACATGGTGGTCATGAACGACAAGCACCGGGCGCTGACCGAGAAGGTGTGGCAACTGCCGGAAGGCACGCTCAATCCCAAGATCGGCTATCACGCCGTTCTCCAGCACCGCATGCTGAAGGATGGCAAGCTGAACGCCTATTGGGTGATGTGCACCAACAACATGCAGACCGCCCCCAACATGAACGAGGAGGGGTATCCGGGCTACCGCAACCCCGCCAACTTCGTGGTGGTGTCCGATCCCTATCCCACCGTCACCGCGCTGTCGGCCGACCTGATCCTGCCCACCGCCATGTGGATGGAGAAGGAAGGCGCCTACGGCAACGCCGAGCGCCGCACCCAGTTCTGGCGTCAGCAGGTCAAGGCCCCGGGCGAGGCCAAGTCCGACCTGTGGCAGCTGATGGAATTCTCCAAGCGCTTCAAGATCGAGGAAGTGTGGCCGGAGGAACTGATCGCCAAGAAGCCGGAAGTCCGTGGCAAGACCCTCTACGAGGTGCTCTTCAAGAACGGCCAGGTGGACAAGTTCCCGCTGACCGAGCTGCAGGCCGGCTTCGAGAACGACGAGTCCAAGGCGTTCGGCTACTACGCCCAGAAGGGCCTGTTCGAGGAATACGCCGCCTTCGGCCGCGGCCATGCCCACGACCTGGCGCCGTTCGAGACCTACCACAAGGCCCGTGGCCTGCGCTGGCCGGTGGTGGACGGCAAGGAGACCCTGTGGCGCTTCCGCGAGGGCTACGACCCCTACGTCAAGACGGGCGAGGGGGTGAAGTTCTACGGCAAGCCCGACGGCAAGGCCTGGATCTTCGCGCTGCCCTACGCCCCGGCCGCCGAGGCGCCGGACAAGGAATACGATTTGTGGCTGTCCACCGGCCGCGTGCTGGAGCACTGGCACTCGGGGTCCATGACCCGTCGCGTGCCGGAGCTGCACAAGTCGATTCCCAACGCCGTGCTCTACATGCATCCCAACGACGCCGCCAAGCGCTCCTTGCGCAACGGCGACGTGGTCAAGATCGCGAGCCGGCGCGGCGAGGTGACCACCCGCATCGACACCCGTGGCCGTAACAAGCCGCCGGAAGGGCTGGTCTACATGCCGTTCTTCGACGAAAGCCAGCTGGTCAACAAGCTCACTCTTGACGCCACTTGCCCGATCTCCAAGGAGAGCGACTACAAGAAGTGCGCCGTCAAGGTGACCAAGGCCTAGGGAAGAAGGGACGGGCCGCCCGCTTCGCCCAACGGGGCGGGCGGCCCCGACCATCGGAGAAGCCAATCATGGCCAGGCACCACAAGACAGGTGGGGATGCTGTGGACCACAACCGGCGAGCCGTGCTGGCCGGAACGGTCAAGGGCGCCTGCACGGTCGGTCTGATTGGTGCGCTTCTGGCCATTCCCGCCCGGCGCCGCGCCGAGGCGGTGGCGCTCAGGCCGCCCGGGGCGGTGGCCGAGAAGGATTTCCTCGCCGCCTGCGTCCGTTGCGGGCTGTGCGTCAAGGATTGCCCCTACGATACATTGAAGCTGTCCGACCTGGGCGACGGCCCGACGCTCGGCACCCCGTTCTTCAACGCCCGCAAGGTCCCTTGCGAGATGTGCGAGCATATCCCCTGTGTCGCCGCCTGCCCGACGGGCGCGCTGGACAAGGGGCTCAAGGACATCAAGAACGCCAAGATGGGCGTGGCGGTCCTGGTCGGCCAGGAGACCTGTCTGAACTTCCTCGGCCTGCGCTGCGACGTGTGCTACCGGGTCTGCCCGCGCATCGGCGAGGCCATCACGCTCGAACTCAGCCACAACGCGCGCACCGCCAAGCACGCCTTCTTCATCCCCACCGTCCATTCGGCCAAGTGTACCGGCTGCGGCAAGTGCGAGCGGGCCTGCGTCCTGGACGAGGCGGCCATCAAGGTGCTGCCCCACGCTTTGGCCACCGGCCAGCTGGGCAAGCATTACCGCCTGGGCTGGGAAGAGAAGAAGAGCGCCGGCGGCTCGCTGGTCGAACCCAGCCCCGAGGTGCAGGTGCGCGGCATGGAGGGCGTCGAGATGACGCCGGGCGGCACCTACAAGCTTGAGAAGCGCCCCGACGGCGGCTTCAAGGAGTTCAAGCCATGAGTGCCGCCAGGGCCGCTCATCCCGGCATCGACAATCCCGGCGCCTCGGCGGTGGCCGCCAAGGGCTGGCTGGCCGCCAACAAGTGGCTGCTGGCGCGGCGCCTGTCCCAGGCCCTGGTGGTCGCCGTCTTCCTGACCGGCCCGCTGTGGGGCGTGTGGATCGCCAAGGGCAATCTGGCGTCGAGCCTGACGCTGGGCGTGCTGCCGCTCACCGATCCGCTGATGGTGCTGCAGGCCCTGGCCGCCGGGCATGTGATGACCGCCGCCGCCCTGATCGGCGCCGCCATCGTCCTGGCCGCCTATCTGGTGGTCGGCGGGCGCATGTACTGCTCGTGGGTCTGTCCGGTCAACGCCGTCACCGACCTGGCCCACTGGCTGCGCACCCGCCTGGGAATCGAGAAGGGGCTGTCGCTCAACCGCCGCACCCGCCTGTGGGTGCTGGGCGGCGTGCTGGCGGCCTCGGCCGTCACCGGCGCCATCGCCTGGGAGCTGGTCAATCCGGTGACCATGCTGCATCGCGGGCTGGTCACCGGGTCGATCCTGACCTTCGGCTCGGCCAGCCTGATCACCCTGGCGGTGTTCCTGTTCGATCTGGGCGTCGCCCAGCGCGGCTGGTGCACCCATCTCTGCCCGGTGGGGGCCTTCTACGGCCTGCTGGGCCGGGCGGCGGTGCTGCGGGTAGCCGCGGTCAACCGCGCCGCCTGCGACGATTGCATGGATTGCTTCGCCGTCTGCCCCGAACGCCACGTCATCGCGCCCGCCCTGCGCGGCGCGGACAAGGGCGTGGGGCCCGTCATCATGTCGCACGACTGCACCAATTGCGGCCGTTGCATCGACGTGTGTTCAAAGACCGTGTTCCGGTTTGATACCCGCTTTCACAACGTTCCCTCCGACGCTCCGCCGTCGAAGGCCGGTGTGAAGGCCGCCTGACGATTTTTTCGAGAGTTCTGGAAGGGGAGTGACCGCAGTGAAGACTAAGATCAAGGCAATCGCCCTCGCGCTGGCCCTGGCGCTGGGCATGGGGGTGACCGCTCTGGGAGTGGTGGCCGGTGAAGTGAAGTCGCTTCGTCCCGCCGCCGCTGACGCGCCTGATGCGCCGCCGGCCATCTACAAGGTGATGGAGGGCTCGAAGCACGAGCGCGCCTATCGCCAGCAGCCGCCGCTGGTGCCGCACACCACCGACAAGTACGAAATCGATCTCAAGGTCAATCAGTGCCTGCGCTGCCACGAATGGCCGTACAGCGACCAGGAGAAGGCTCCGAAGATTTCGGACCTGCACTACATCGACCGGAATGGCGTGCGCCAGGACGTGGTCAACGGCAACCGGTATTTCTGCAAGCAGTGCCATGTGCCGCAGGTGGACGCCAAGCCGCTGGTTGACAACAAGTTCCAGGCCGCCACGACCAACACCAACATCCGCTAGGCCAAGGGAAGGATCGGGCCATGAGCACTGAGAATCCGGCCAAGCAAGGCGTGTTGAGCGGGTGGTGGGCGACGTTGCGCCGTCCCTGCACCAGCTGGTCGTTGGGGGGATTGCTGCTGGTCGGCGTCATCCTCGGCGTCGTCGGTTGGGGTGGTTTCAACTGGGCGATGGAAATGACCAACACCGAGACCTTCTGCCTCAGCTGTCACGAGATGGAGCAGAACGTCTACCGCGAGTATCGCGGCACCATCCACGACTCGAACCGTTCCGGCGTGCGGGCCACCTGCCCGGACTGCCACGTGCCGCGTCCGTGGATCTACAAGATGATCCGCAAGGTCCAGGCGTCCAACGAGGTCTGGCACAAGCTCCTGGGCTCCATCGACACGCGCGAGAAGTTCGAGGCCAAGCGCATCGAACTGGCCAAGCACGTGTGGACGGCCATGAAGGAAACCGACTCGCGCGAATGCCGCAACTGCCACAATTTCGGGGCGTTCGACCTGACCCGGCAGCAGGCCCGCGCGCGCAACCGTCATACCGAGGCGGAACAGCAGGGCAAGACCTGCATCGACTGCCACAAGGGTATCGCTCACCAGCTTCCCGCCGGCGCCTTCAAGGCGGAGCGGGAGATCAACGAGAGCGTGGGCGGGGCGGTCAAGCCGTAGGGACCACCGCTTGACCCGACCATCATGGGCCTCCCGAGACTCCCCGGGAGGCCCTTTTTTTGGCGTTGAAGAAGCGCCTTGTGCGGCACCGGGGCGGATTCTACGATCGGCCCGCCGCCGGTCAGCCGTTGCCGCGCGGGTCGCATTCATGGTGTGCAGTCAATGATCATCGGCCTGGGCAGCGACCTGGTGGACATCCGCCGCATCGAGGACAGCCTGGAGCGGTTCGGCGAGCGCTTCATCGCCAAGGTGTTCACCGAGGGGGAGCGGGCCACCGCCGAACGGCGGGTCGGCCAGGCGCGCTCCGGGGCCTATGCCAAGCGCTTCGCCGCCAAGGAGGCGCTGGTCAAGGCGCTGGGCAAGGACGGCGTGGGCTGGCGCGACATCGAGATCGCCAACGACGGCGAGGGGCGTCCTTGCCTCAGCTTGAGCGGCGGGGCGGCGGCCCTGCTGGCGCGGCGGATTCCCGCCGGGATGCGCGCCCATCTGCACCTCTCGCTCACCGACGAATACCCCCTGGCCCAGGCCGTGGTGATCATCGAAGTCCTGCCGGCTTGACAGCGGGCGCGCGGGCTGGCTTGATCTCGGCGGCGCCGTGTGCCTCCCACGGGGGCGGCGTCATTGATTTCAATGGGATAAGCGGCGCTATTCATGTCTAAAGGCAAGTCGGGCGGAATGGGCGAGACGATCCGTACCATCGTCTACGCCATGCTGATCGCCGGAGGTGTCCGCACCCTGGCCTTCGAGCCCTTCAACATTCCGTCGGGATCGATGATCCCCAGCCTGCTGATCGGCGACTATCTGTTCGTCTCGAAATACGCCTACGGCTATTCCCGCTACTCCATGCCGTTCGGCGTCGGGCCGGGCGGCGGGCGGATCATGGAAAGCCTGCCCGAGCGCGGCGACGTGATCGTCTTCAAGAAGCCGCCGGAGAACAAGATCGACTACATCAAGCGGGTGGTCGGCCTGCCCGGCGAGCGCATCCAGGTGAAGGCCGGCGTGCTGTACATCAACGGCGCCGCCGTGGACCGCAAGCGCATCGAGGATTTCGTCGAGCGCGACCGCGACGGCAATATCCTGCGCGCTCCCCAATACGTCGAGACCCTGCCCAACGGGCGCAAGCACAAGATCATCGAATTCCTGGGCGACAACGGCCCCGCCGACAACACCATGGAATACGTGGTGCCGCCCGGCCATTACTTCATGATGGGCGACAACCGCGACAATTCGGCGGATTCGCGCTTCCTGTCCGAGGTGGGATTCGTGCCGGCCGAGAATTTCGTCGGCCGGGCCGAGATCCTGTTCTTCTCGGGCGACGGCAGCGCGGCGCTGTGGGAGGTGTGGCGCTGGCCCTGGGCCATCCGCTATTCCCGCCTGCTCCAGGGAATCGAGTAGGGCATGAAAGGCGTCGGCGCCGACCTTCTTGCGGTACTGGGCCATGCCTTCGGGCGGCCCGAACTCCTGGCCCAGGCCCTGACCCATCCCAGCAGCATCCAGCAGGGCCGCCGTCCGCGGGGCTCCGACCCTTACGAGCGGCTGGAATTCCTCGGCGACCGGGTCCTGGGCCTGGTGGTGGCCGAGATGCTGTTCACCCGCTTTCCCGACGAGGCCGAGGGCGCCCTGGCGCGCCGTCACGCCGCCCTGGTGCGCCGCGAGGCGGTGGCCCGGGTGGCGGGCGAGATCGGCCTCGGCCGTCATCTGGTGCTGGCCAAGGGCGAGGACGAGGCCGGCGGGCGCAACAATCCCGGCATCCTGGCCGATGCCTGCGAGGCGGTGATCGGCGCCCTTTACGCCGATGCCGGCTTCGCCGTGGCGGCGGATTTCGTGCGGGCGCGCTGGGAGCCGCTGATGGAAGAGGCGCTGGCCCCGCCCAAGGATGCCAAGACCGCGCTGCAGGAATGGGCTCAGGGACGCGGGCTGCAACTGCCCCTCTATCGCGTGCTGGGCCAGGAAGGCCCGCCGCACGAGCCGATTTTCCTGATGGAGGTCAGCGTCGAAGGTGTAGGCTCGGCCGTGGGCCGCGGTGCCTCGAAACGGGTGGCGGAGCAGGCGGCAGCCGGCACGCTGCTGGAACAGGTGAAGTCATGAATGAAGTTTCCCAAGCCGACCAGCGCTGCGGTTTCGTGGCGGTGGTGGGTGCCCCCAATGCCGGCAAGTCCACCCTGGTCAATGCCCTGGTGGGCACCAAGGTCTCCATCGTCTCGCCCAAGGTGCAGACCACCCGCTTCCGGGTGATGGGCATCGCCATGGTGGGCGAGGCCCAGGTCATCCTGGTGGACACCCCCGGTATCTTCCAGCCCAAGAAGCGCCTCGAGCGCGCCATGGTGGCCGCCGCCTGGGGCGGCACCAACGACGCCGACCACATCTGCCTGCTGATCGACGCCGCGCGGGGCTATGACGACGAATCCCGCGCCATCGTCGACAAGCTGAAGGAAACCAAGCGCCAGGCCATCCTGGTGCTCAACAAGGTGGATCTGGTCAAGCGCGACAAGCTGCTGGGCCTCACCGCCCAGCTGGATGCCGAGGGCATCTTCACCGACGTCTTCATGATCAGCGCCTTGAAGGGCGACGGCATCGCCGATCTGCTGGCCCATCTGGGCAAGCTGGTGGCGCCGGGGCCGTGGATGTTCCCCGAGGATCAGGTTTCCGACCTGCCGCAGCGCCTGCTGGCCGCCGAGATCACCCGCGAGAAGGCCTTCATCGCCCTTTACCAGGAACTGCCGTACTCCCTGCACGTGGAGACGGAGAAGTGGGAGGAGAAGGAGGACGGTTCGGCGCGCATCGACCAGGTGATCTATGTCGAGCGGGAAAGCCAGAAGCCCATCGTGCTGGGCAAGGCCGGCCGCCAGATCAAGGCCATCGGCGCCAGCGCCCGCCAGGAGCTGGAGGAATTGCTGGAGCGCCGCGTCCACCTGTTCATCCACATCAAGGTGCGCGAGGACTGGTCGGAAAAGCGCGGCCATTACTCCGAGATCGGCCTGGATTTCGATTCGTGAGGATGGCGGCATGACCCTCCGCGCCATCGCCATCGCCCTGCTGTGGGTGGGGGTGTTGGCGCTGCTGGGGCTGATGCTGCACCGCTTCGTCCGGGGGGCCTGGAGCCTGGAGGACGACGACATTCCCGCCGTCTCGCCTGGCCAGAAGCTGCTGGCCGGTCTTGCCCTGGCCGCCGCCGCCGCCGGGCTGGGGCTGTTCGTGTGGAGCTGGCATGGAATGGGATGACGACGCGATCGTGCTGGCGGTGCGCCGCCATGGCGAGACCGGCGCCGTCGCCAGCCTGCTGACCCGGTCCCATGGGCGCCATGCCGGTCTGGTGCATGGCGGACAGGCCAAGGCCAACCGCGCCGTCTTGCAGCCCGGCAATGCCGTCCGCGCCAAATGGACGGCCCGCCTGCCCGAGCAATTGGGCAATTACCGCCTGGAAATGCTGCAGGCCCATGGCGCCGCCTTCCTCGACGACCCGGCCCGGCTGGCGGCCCTGGGCTCGGCTTGCGCCCTGGCGGAGGCGGCCTTGCCCGAGCGTCAGCCCCATCCCGTCTGCCATGCCGCCCTGGCCGCCCTGCTGTATGCCCTGGAGGCCGAGTCGTGGCCCAGCGTCTACGTTCATTTCGAACTGGCGCTGCTGCGTGACCTGGGCTTCGGCCTCGACCTCACGGCCTGCGCCGCCACCGGCCGGACCGACGACCTCGCCTGGGTCAGCCCCAAGACCGGCCGCGCCGTCAGCCGCGAGGCGGGCGAGCCCTACCGCGACAGGCTGTTCCGCCTGCCGGCCTTCCTGGTGGAGGGCGGGGAAGGGACGGGGGCGGACATCCGCGCCGGGCTGGAGCTTTCCGGCTTCTTCCTGCAACGCCATGTGCTCGATCCCCGCCACACCGTCCTGCCGGCGGCGCGGGGACGGCTGGTCGGGCGGTTGGGATAGGCGCGGGCACGATGCCCGCGCTCCAGGGGGATGGCTTTTCTGGAGCGCGGCCGTCCCGGCCGCATCGTCATGCATCCTGTATTCCCCTTGACCTCGGGCGCTGAATGAATAATCATTCAGATGAATGAACGTTCAGTCGGTGGAGGAACGAATGCGCTTGCCCGGTGGCGTGCCCAGTGCCCATGTGGACCGCTTTGCCCGCGAGTTGCTGCCGCCACCCGATCTGTGGCCGGTGTTCGACTACTCGGTGCCCCATCTCAGCCATTATCCCGACCGCATCAACGCGGCGGCCGCGCTGATCGATACCGCCGTGGCCGCCGGTTTCGGGTCCAAGCCGGTGTTCCATTACGGCGAGGGGACGTGGAGCTACGCCCACCTGCTCGACCGCGCCGAGCGCATCGCCCGCGTGCTGACCGAGGATTTCGGCCTGGTGCCGGGCGGGCGGGTGCTGCTGCGTTCGGCCAACACCCCCATGCTGGTGGCCTGCTGGCTGGCGGTTCTGAAGGCCGGCGGCATCTGCGTCACCACCATGCCCTTGCTGCGCGCCAAGGAACTGAGCTTCATCGTTGAGAAGGCCCGCATCAACATCGCGCTGTGCGAACTGGATCTGTCCGAGGAGATGGAGCTGACCCGCCAGAAGGTGGCCGAACTGCGCCACGTCGGCTATTTCACCCCGCTGGGAACCGGGGCGGATTCCGACGCCGACCTCGACCGCCGGGCCGAGGCCAAGCCGGCCGGTTTCGTCAACGTGGACACCGCGGCCGACGACGTGGCGCTGATCACCTTCACCTCGGGGACCACCGGCAACCCCAAGGGCGCCATGCACTTCCACCGCGACATCCTGGCGTGCTGCGATTGCTGGCCCCGCAGCCACACGCTGGAGCCCGACGAGGTGGTGATCGGTTCGCCGTCCATCGCCTTCACCTACGGCAAGGCGGCGTTCATGATGTACCCGCTGCGCTACCGCGCCACCGCCGTGCTGGTGGCCAAGCCGACGCCCGAGATGATCCTCGAGGGCATCCAGCGCCACCGCGCCACCAGCCTCTACGCCGTGCCCACCGCCTTCCACGCCATGCTGGGAATGATCGACAAGTACGACATCTCGTCCTTGCGCAAGGGCTCGTCGGCCGGTGAGCACCTGCGGCCCCGCCTGTACGACGACTGGCTGGAGCGCACCGGCGTCAAGCTGGTCAACGGCATCGGCATGACCGAGATGCTGACCCATTTCATCTGCCAGACCCCCGACGTGGCGCGGCCCGGCGCCACCGGGCGGCCGGTGGACGGCTATACCGCCTGCATCCTGGACGACGACTTCAACCCGCTGCCGCCCGGCTCCAAGGGCCGCCTCGCGGTGCGCGGCCCCACCGGCTGCCGCTACCTGGACGATCAGGCGCGCCAGGCGGTCTTCGTCAAGAAGGGCTGGAACGTCACCGGCGACATCATGGAGCAGGACGAGGACGGCTGGTTCTGGTACGTGGACCGCTCCGACGACATGATCGTCTCGTCGGGCTACAACATCTCGGCCCAGGAGGTGGAGCGCGCCATCCTCGAACATCCCAAGGTGTCGGAATGCGCCGTGGTCGGGGTGCCCGACGAGGCGCGCGGTACCATCGTGCGGGCCTGCATCGTGCTCGACAATCCCTCCCAGGCCAGCACGATGCTGGCCGAGGAGATCCAGAACTTCGTCAAGGCCAACATCGCCCCCTACAAGTATCCGCGCGACGTCAGGTTCGTGGATTTTCTGCCCAAGACCCAGACGGGCAAGATCCAACGCTTCCGCCTCCGGGATTTGTAGGGCAGACTTCCTGCCATGATCGATTCGGTCCAGGCTCTGGGCTTCCTGGCGGCGGCCATGCTGATCACCCTGTCGCCGGGGCCCGACAATCTGATGATCCTCGGCCTCGGCCTGTCGCGCGGCCGGCGCTCCGGCATGGCCTTCGGCCTGGGCTGTGCGCTGGGCTGTCTCAGCCATACCGTCCTGGCGGCGCTGGGCATCAGCGCCGCCATCGCCGCCTCGCCGGTGCTGTTCACCGGGCTGAAGCTGGCCGGCGGGGCCTATCTGGTCTGGCTGGGCATCGGCGCCCTGCGCTCCTCGGGGGCCATGCGCATCGACGCCGGCGTGGGCGGCGACGAGCCGCTGACCGTGCTGTTTAGGCGCGGCCTGCTGGCCAACGCCATCAATCCCAAGGTCATCCTGTTCTTCCTGGCCTTCCTGCCCCAGTTCGTGGATACGGCCAAGGGCGGGGCCGGCTGGCAGACCGCCCAGCTGGGCCTGCTGTTCACCCTGCAGGCCTGCGTGCTGTTCGGAATCATCGGCTGGTTCGCCGGTTCGCTGGGCGGCTGGCTGGGCCGCCACGGCAAGGCCGGGCTGTGGCTCGACCGGTTGGCCGGCGGCGTGTTCGTCGCCCTGGGGCTCAAGCTGATCATCGAGCGCTGAGATGAAGGACTGGTTCGTCTACGTCCTGCTCAACGGGGCGAACGTCGCCTATACCGGCATCGCGCTGGACGTGGCGGACCGGCTGGCCCGCCACAATGCCGGCGAGGGGGCCAAGTTCACCCGGGGGCGCGGTCCCTGGCGCCTCGCCCATTTGGAAGGCCCGCTGCCCCACGGCGATGCGCTGCGGCGCGAGGCGGCCATCAAGCGCGACCACGCCTTCAAGCGGTCGCTGAAATCCGCCGGGGCCTGACCGCCAGTTCCAGCATCAGGGCCAGTACCAGGGCGGCGGCGCCCAGGGCGAACAGCAGATCGTAGGCCCCGGTCGCGGCGAAGACCCAGGCCAGGCCGTAGGCCCCCGCCGCCTGCCCCAGGGCGAAGGCGGCGGTGGTGCGGCTCCAGGCGGCGCGCTGCGCCCCGGAATCGCCGGGCCGCAATTCCCGCACCCGGCCCAGCACCACCGGCACCACTCCCGGGGTGAAGCCGCCCATGACCAGGGCCGACAGGCCGAGCCAGCCAACTTCATCGGTGGTCGAGGCCAGGGCGACCACCACGGCCTGGGTGGCCAGGGCCGCCCGCAGGGTCAGCCCGAAGCCGAAGCGGTCGCCGAGACGGCCCAGCACTACCGGCCCAACCGTGGCGCCCAGGCCGAACAGCAGCCAGATGGCGGCGCCGCGCTCCAGCCCCAGGCCCAGGCCGCGCGCCACCATGTCCACCAGGAACACCATGTGCGGCACCAGCCCGAAGGCGTTGAGCGCGTAGACCCCCATCAGGGCGCGCAGGCGGGGATCGCCGGACGGGGGTGCCTGATTTCCCGCCGGCGGCACGGTATCCTCGGGCCAGCCGCGCCACGCCGCCAGGGTGAAACCCAGGCACAGCAGGCCCAGCGCCACCCAGGTGAGGCCCATCCCCCGGGCGAGCAGCGGGGGCAGCAGGAGGGCCGAGGCGACGGCCCCCAACCCGACCCCCATGAAGATCAGCCCGCCGGCCAGCCCGCGCCGCGAATCCGGCACATGGGGCAGCGCCAGGGTGGCGGCCAGCACCATGATGATGCCGCCCGCCGCCCCCGAGGCGAAGCGCCAGACGAAGAACCAGGCGAAGGGCAGGGGCTGGGCGCAGAGCAGGAACGACAGGGCGATCACCATCATCATGGCCCGCAGCGCCCGTGCCGGTCCCAGGCTACGGCCGAGGGCGCGGGCCGCCAGGGCGCCGGCCAGATAGCCGGCCAAGTTGGCGGCGCCCAGATAGGCGGCGGACGAGGCGGGGAACCAGCCCTCCCGCACCAGGGCCGGAATCAGCGGGGAATAGGCGAAGCGGGCCAGGCCGATACCCACCAGATTGGCGCACAAGGCCGAGAAGGTCGCCCGCCAGGGGCCGGGATGGTGCATCGCGCTCTCCGAAAGCCGCATGTCCTGCGGGCAGGATGCCCGCGCTCCATAAAGGGAGCCCTTGCATGGAGCGCGGCCGTCCCGGCCGCCATCACCGTTCCACCCTATGCGCCCTTCATATTCAGTTAAAACGATTTGATATGATAATATCGATCACCAGATGAGATGGGTTGGAGGCGTATCATGGATGCCGGCGATCTTCGGGTGTTCGAGGCGGTGGCCCGTCTGGGCGGCATGAGCCGGGCGGCGGCCGAGCTGAACACCGTGCAGTCCAACGTTACCGCCCGCATCCGCCTGCTGGAGGAGCAGGTGGGGGCCGGGCTGTTCGAGCGCCATTCGCGCGGCGTCGCCCTGACGCCCGCCGGGCGGCGGCTGATGCCCTATGCGTTGCAGGTGATCAGCCTGCTGAAGGACGCCCGCCGGGCGGTGACCGACAACGGCGAGCCCGCCGGCGATCTGGTGGTCGGTTCGCTGGAAACCACGCTGTCCATGCATCTGGCGCCGCTGCTGACCGGCTTCGTCGAGCGCTGGCCCGCCGTCGACCTGTCCATCCGGGGCGGCACCACGCGGGAAGGCATCGAACAGGTGCTGGAGCGCCGGCTGGAGGGCGCCTTCGTCAGCGGCCCGGTCAACCACCCCGATCTGGTGGAGGAGACGGTGTTCCGCGAGGAACTGGTGGTGCTGACCGCGCCCGGTATCCTGCGCCTCGACTGGTCGGCGGGGTTGGCGGGCTTGCGCATCGTGGTGCTGCGCTCGGGCTGTTCCTACCGCCAGCGGCTGGAGGACATCCTCGCCCGGCGAGGGGTGGTGGGTTTGCGGTTGCTGGAATTCGGCACGCTGGAGGCCATCTTCGGCTGCGTCGCCGCCGGCATGGGAATCACCTTGCTGCCGCGCCGCATGATGGAACGGGTGTGGCGCGACCGCCGTGTCGCCGTCCATACCCTGCCGCCCGACGAGGCCATGGTCGATACGGTGTTCATCCGCCGCCGCGATTCCTTCGTTTCCAGCGCCCAGGCCGCTTTTCTCGGCCATGTGCGCGACGGCCTGGCCCGCGTCCAGGCGGCGGAATAGGGCAACAGCTATTGCATCGCAGTAGAGGGACGGGTATATAGCGGGCCAGTGACGCACACGTACGTGCCTATGGCCCTTGTCGGTTATGCAACGTCGGACGCGTCCTTTTTGGAAGAGCCGCCGGGTTCTTTGGCGGCGCCCGAAAGGGAGGTGGACATGTTCGTGACCCACAAGATGGGCTTTATCCCGGAAATCTGTACCAGTATGTGACGGCGGTCGCGGCCGGGTTTCCGGTCGCCTGCCGCCGTTGTCGTCGAACGCGGGCGCCTCGCGGAGCCCGTGGACAGGAGCGTTGTTGATGGCATCAGGTTCCGGCCTCGCCGCCGGACCAAACCGAGGTAAGGGGAGTACCGCTATGCGCACCATTGTCTTCAAGGGCCGTTTGGTCATCATCGGCTGCGGCAGCATCGGCCAGGGCATCCTGCCCCTCATCCTGCGCCATATCGAGATCAAACCGGCCCAGATCACCATCATCACGGCCTGCGAGCGCGGCCGTGGGGTTGCCGCCGAATACGGCATCGAATTCATCAACAAGCCGCTGACCAAGGACGATTTCCGCGACCGCCTGACTCCCATGCTGCGCAAGGGCGACTTCCTGCTGAATCTTTCGGTGGATGTGTCGTCGACCGCGCTGGTCGAGCTGTGCCGCGATCTCGGCGTGCTGTATCAGGACACCTGCATCGAGCCCTGGGCCGGCGGCTACACCGATTCCAGCCTGTCGCCCTCCTTGCGGACCAATTACGCCCTGCGCGAGGAGATGCTGCGCCTGCGGGTCGACGGCCCGGCGCCCACGGCGCTGACCACCCACGGCGCCAATCCCGGCCTGGTCTCTCATTTCGTCAAGCAGGCGCTGCTGAACATCGCAGCCGACACCGGCCTGGGAAGCGAAATTCCCAAGGACCGGCGCGGCTGGGGCGAGTTGGCGTCCCGGCTGGGGGTCAAGGTCATCCACGTCGCCGAGCGCGACACCCAGCAGGGCTCCACCCCCAAGGGCCCCGACGAGTTCGTCAACACCTGGTCCATCGACGGCTTCGTGGGCGAGGGCTGCCAGCCGGCCGAACTGGGCTGGGGCACCCACGAGAAGGAGATGCCGGCCGACGGCCGCCGCCACGAGTTCGGCGGCGACGCCGCCATCTACCTGATGAAGCCGGGGGCCAGCCAGAAGGTGCGGACCTGGACGCCGGTGGAAGGCGCCTTCCACGGCTACCTCATCACCCATAACGAATCCATCTCCATCGCCGATTACTTCACGGTGAAGGAGGAAGGTCGGGTCGCCTACCGCCCGACCGTGCACTACGCCTATCACCCCTGCGACGCCGCCGTGCTGTCGCTGCACGAACTGGCCGGCAAGAACTGGGTGATGCCGTCGAAGCAGCGCCTGATGGTCAAGGAACTGGTCAGCGGCATCGACGAACTGGGCGTGCTGATCGCCGGCCACGCCAAGGGCGCCTATTGGTACGGCTCGCAACTGTCCATCGCCGAGGCGCGCGAACTGGCGCCCCACAACAGCGCCACCAGCCTGCAGGTCACCGCCACGGTGCTGGCCGGCATGATCTGGGCGCTGGAAAATCCCATGATGGGGGTGGTCGAGCCCGACGAGATCGACTTCCGGCGGATTCTTGAAATCGCCCGGCCCTATCTCGGCCCGGTGGTCGGAGTCTACACCGACTGGACGCCGCTGGACGGGCGTGGAACCCTGTTCGCCGAGGATCTGGATACCTCGGACCCCTGGCAGTTCAAGAATGTCCGGGTGATTTGATCCGCTACTTGCAGACGAAGTAGTTGTCTGTCCGCGCCATGGGCGGGCAGGCCTGTTCCGGCTCGCGGTTGAGGCGGCGCTCCTGGTTGTCGCTGATGCAGCGCTGGGCGGCGGAGTCGTCGCCGATGGAGGCGAGGTTCATACGGGTGAAGCCGTTGGAACAGGTCCGTCCGGCGGCATGGCGGCAGGATTCCAGCTTCATGGAATCACCGCAATTGACGTGATGGTAGGTGGAGCCGTCGGGGCGGCGGAAGGTGGTGACCTCGGCGCAGGCGCCGAGGGAGAGAAGCAACAACGCGGCCGCGACGAATCTCATGCTTTCCATCCTCTGGCTCCCGGTCCGGGCCGGGAGCCAGAGGATAGCTTTCCGTTTCCGCCGATGCAAACGGGTCTACATCTTCAGGCGACTGGCGTGGCGGGCTTCCTCGCTGGCTTCGATGCCTACCGAGGCGATGGATTCGGCCAGGCCGCCGAATCCCATCCGCCGGGCTTCATGGGCGAGGTCGTCGAGCAGCCGGGCGATCTGGGCCGCGGCGGCGGCGGCGGGCAGGCCCGACGGGCCCTTGCCGATGGTGATCATGGCGTGATCCTTTCCTTAAGGCGTCTCAGGCCGGAACCGGCTGGCTGGGCTGGGCGGCCATGTTGCCGTTGAGGACGAATACCCGGATGGCCGAGGTCAGGCTGCTGGCCTCGTAGCGGCGCCGGGCGGCGTCGCACAGATCGTCGATGGTGCAATGGGCCTCACCGGCCATCCGTTCCAGGGCGCTCCAGAACTCGTTCTCGAGCTTGACGCTGGTCCGCTTGCCCTTGATGCGGACGTTGCGGCAGAGCAGCGTCACCGGCCGTTTGCGCGGCGCCTCCTCCCTGGCATAGGCCTCGGGATCGGCGAGGCGCTCGTCGAGGGTGTTGATGGCGACCTCGAGGATCGCCATCAACGGGCCGTCGTCACGTTCGAACGCCTTGTCGGCCAGACGCTTCAACTCGATGCGCAGGTTGAGGTCGGCGATCATGCCCTGGCGGTCTTGCCAATTCATCTCCGGGCTACTCCGCCGCCGAGAGATGCAGGGGAGCCCGGTTCAGCTTGCTGAAATCCCAACTGCCCTCCGGCTGGACGATCAGGGATTCGAAATCCGGATCGCCGAACGGGCCGGCCTGGATGGCGCCCAGGTCGGGACGGCGCGGGATGTCGTGGACGATGGGCACCAGGGTGCCGCGGTACATGCTGACGGCCTCGCCCGACTGGCGGCCGCCGAAGCGCTTCCAGAAATTGACCGTCTCCAGCCGGGCGCGCCCGGCGGCGATGCGGAATCCCTTCTGCCGGGCCAGCTCCAGGGCGGCGCGGGCCAGGGAGGCCAGAACCTGGTAGGAACGGTAGCGCTTGCGGATGCCGACCCGCTCCAGCAGGGCGAAGTCGGCGAACCAGCGCACCCGGATGACCCCGGCCGGATCGCCGTCGACGAAGGCGATCAGGTGGGTGGCGACATAATCGTTGCCGTTGAATTCGTCGAAATAGGTGATGTTGTCCTCTTCGGCAAGGAATACCGCCGCGCGAATGGCCATGGCCATGGCGAACTCGTCCGGGGTCCGGACGATCTTCACGGTAACCGACGCGCTGGGGACCTTGCTACCGTTGCGGATCTCTGTCGTCATCGGTGCGCCTCCATGCAAGAAACTCGATGGGGGCTATCTTGCAGGGATGCACGGTGTTACGGTATGCCGTGAAATGTGAATACCGAGGGGTGGCGCGAAGGGGCCATGGGTCAGTTTCGCCTGCATGACTGGAACGACGTCCGGCTGATCATCGCCTGCGCCGAGCACAAGAGCTTCGCCGCCGCGGCTGTCGCCATGGGGGTCGACCAGACCACGGTCAGCCGCAGGATCGGCAACATGGAGGCCGCCATCGGGCGGCCGCTGTTCACCCGGCGCAAGTCGGGGGCGACCCCGACCCCGGCGGGCGAGGCCCTGCTGGAGCGGGCGCGGGCCATGGCGACCCTGGCTGACGACTTCGAAGGCGCCATGCAGGGCCTGACCAGCTTTCAGACCCCCAAGGTGACGGTGGCGGCCAGCGAGGGATTGCTGACCTACACCCTGATCCCCGCCCTGATGGGCCAGGACAAGCACGAATTGCCCCTGGACCGCAGCCTGGTGAGGGCGCCGCTGCCCAAGCTGGCCTTCACCACGGCGCCGGGAAAGGCCGATATTTCCATCATGGCCACCTCGCCGGGCGACCTGCCCCGGGTCAGCGGCCCGGTCCATGTGCGCCGGGTCGGCACCATGAATTTCGTTCCGGTGGCCAGCCGGGATTTCCTGCACGAGCTGCGGGGAGTCTCCAGCTTCGACGATCTGGCGGAGCTGCCGCTGCTCGACATCGGCATCTATCGCGCCATCCGCGGGCTCGATTCCTGGAACGGCCTAGTGGCCGGCAAGCAGGGCGAAGGGGTGAGCGTGGCCGCCAACACCCCCAAGCTCCAGCGTCCCTTGCTGGGCGGCGAGGGGGTGTCGGTCCTGCCCGACTATTCCACCCTCTACGAGCCCCGCCTGGAGGTCATCGACGTGGCGGCTCCGTCCATGGCGGTTTCCCTGTGGCTGGTGTCCCACGAAGACACCCTGCGCGAGCCCTCGGTGCGCGGATTGTATGATCTGCTGGCCGGGATGTTCACCGCATCCTCGTGGTACCGCGAGAAGTGAGACCGGCCGCGGCCGGGCGGGTATTTGCATACTCTGGTATTCAGCTGCATACTAAAAACGGTTGCGTTTAGATGAGCGTTAGCTAGAATACGACAAGGTTTCTCACTCAATTAGGGGTATGGTTTTGGTGAAGCGCAATGTATCGACCCGTGGTCGGCTGGAGAGCGGGGCCCCCAATCCGGTGGATGTCCATGTGGGTGGCCGCATGCGGCTGCGCCGGACGCTGCTGGGCATGAGCCAGGAAAAGTTGGGCGAGGCCATTGGGCTGACCTTCCAGCAGGTGCAGAAGTACGAGCGCGGCGCCAACCGCATCGGCGCCTCGCGCCTGTTCGACCTGTCGCGCGTCCTCGACGTGCCGGTGTCCTATTTCTTCGACGACATGGCCGATCAGGTCCAGGCCCAGAGCCCGGTGAACATCATCAAGGGCTCGGCCGGGCTGTCCGAGGAGCCGGCCACCTTCGAGGCCGATCCCATGACCAAGCGCGAGACGCTGGAACTGGTGCGCGCCTATTACAACATCACCGATCCCCAGGTCAGGAAGCGGGTATACGAACTGGCCAAGGCCCTGGCCGCCGTCGCCGGCGCCGAATAGCCTGAATCGTCACGAGTGAGAGAAGCGGCCGGGGCCATGCTCCGGCCGCTTTCGTTCCGGGGGCATGCCTGGGTCCTTGTCATTCGTCACGCCCCGCGCCATTCTCGCAGGGATATTTTCCCTGCCCCTCCGGATCCAAGCCGCCGCCATCATGGATGATTCCCACGACTTTCCCGAGATGATGGACACCCACCAGGTGGCCCGTTACCTGCGCGTCAAGGAGCGCAAGGTCTACGAATTGCTGAAGGAACGGCGCATTCCCTGTACCCGGGTCACCGGCAAGTGGCTGTTTCCCAAGGGCGAGATCGACGCCTGGCTGAAGCGCAACAGCGCCTCGCCCGCCGACACGCCCCGGCAGGGCCAGGTGCCCATGGTGGTGGCGGGCAGTCACGACCCCCTGCTGGAATGGTGCCTGCGCGAAGTGGGCGGCGGGCTGGCGGTGCTGCCGGGATCGTCCATGGACGGATTGCGGCAGTTGGCCCTGGGCGAGGCGGCGGTGGCCGGCATCCATCTGCTCGACTCCGAGAGCGGCGCCTACAACCTGCCGCAGGTCCAGGAGATGCTGGCCGAGCGCAACGTGGTGCTGATCGAGTGGGCCTGGCGCCAGCAGGGGCTGGTGGTGGCCTCCGGCAATCCGCTGGGAATTGGGTCGCTGGCCGATCTGGTGGCGGCCAAGGCCCGGGTGGTGCTGCGTCAGGAAGGGGCGGGCAGCCGCCTGCTGCTCGACCGGCTGCTGGCCGAGGCCGGCATTGCCGCCGATGCCCTGACCACGGCGCAGGTGCCGGTGCGCAGCGAAACCGACGTGGGGCTGGCCATCCTGGAAGGCGCCGCCGATGCCGGGCTGGCGGTGGCCTCGGTGGCCAAGAGCCTGAAGCTGGATTTCGTGCCCCTGCACCGCGAGCGTTTCGATCTGGCCATCGACCGCCGCGCCTATTTCGAGCCGCCCATCCAGGCGCTGCTGGCCTTCGCCCGCACCATCGAGTTCGCCCGGCGGGTGGAGACCCTGGGCGGCTACGACGTTTCCGGAACCGGCTCCATCCGCTGGAACGGCTGATCCCCGGCGGATTCCTGGAGTCCGCGCAACAGCCGTGACGAGCGCGGCACCCCGCGCGGCCGGACATTCTCCCACCAGCGCATCAGGACGCCGCAGCCTGGGGTCAATTCCTCGGCCAGGCCGCCGGTGAATTCCCGCCAGCGCTCCAGCAGCGGCGCCTCCACCGAGGTGAGCAGGGGGATGCCCAGGCTGACCGCGGCCAGAATCTCGTCGACCATGCCGCGGCCCTGGGATTCCAGCTTGCCGAATTTGTTGACCACCAGCAGGTCGGTTCCATCCTCCACCGCCCGGCGCAGGACGGAACTGGCCTCGGCCACCGCCTGGGTGTCGACCCGGCAGCAGGTGGAGCCGCTCCCCAGGTCCTGGCTGATACGGAATTGCTGGCCGTTTTCGATATCCACCAGGGTCATGGTGCAGGCGCAGTCGCCGGACGGCGCCGAATTGCGCTGGACCAGCCCGCGCACCAGATAGCCCTGGCCCTGCAGGATGCGGGCGAAGCCTTCCATGGAATCGGGCACGCTGGCGTCCGGCGGTCTCACGATGACGCCGATCTTCAGCGGGGGCGCGGTATCATCTTCGGCCATGGGTTCCCGACTCTCCCGATGCATTCCCCTATCAGGTGTATCACAGTCGGACGGATTAAGACATCAGGCTTGCGGGATAGGCCCAAAACGAGAAAACTTGCCGATTATCAGGCTTTCCCCCTTGTGGTCGCCGGGGCGCCATTGAACAATGGCCGGGGGATAGGGAAGGAGACGCGCGTGTCCAGGTGGTCGAAACCGACCAGGGCGGGTGACAGGGCGGGGCACGGCTGAATGCAGTCCGCTCCGGCCGCCAAGACGCCCGATGACGGCATCGTGACCCTTCCGGTCACCGAGCGGCGGCGAATTATTGATCTGGTGATCCGCTATGGGGCCGCGGCGGTGGTGCTGTGGACGGTGCTGCTCGGCATATCGCTGTGGTGGAACGTCGGCCATCAGCAGGCCACCACCTTCGAACTGGCCCTGAACACCGCCCGTTCGGCTTTCAACAAGGATCTGGCTTATCGCCGCTGGGCCTCGGGCCATGGCGGCGTCTATGTGGAGCCGACCGAGAAGACGCCGCCCAGCCCCTGGATGTCCCATCTGCCCGACCGCGATCTCACCGCCAGCGACGGGCGGCTGCTGACCCTGATGAATCCGGCCTACATGCTGCGCGAGATGATGGCCGATTACGGTGACGATTATGGCATCAAGGGCCGCATCGTCGGGATCGTCTACCTCAATCCCAACAACGAGGCCGATCCCTGGGAGGCCGAGGCCATCCGCCAGTTCTCGGCCGGCCGGATTCCCGAGAAGCTGGAGATCGCCGCCCTGGACGGCCATCCGCATCTGCGGCTGATCAAGCCGTTCCTGATGGAGGAGAGCTGCCAGAAGTGTCACGGCCATCTGGGTTTTCCCAACGGCTCGGTGCGCGGCGCCGTCGGCGTGTCGGTCCCCATGGCCCCCTATCTCGAGGTGGAACATCAGGCCATCCGCGCCCTGACCGTCTCCCATGGCGGCTTCTGGCTGGTGGGGGTGGCGGGCATTGGCCTGATCGGCCGGCGCAGCGCCCGCCGGCTGACGGAAAAGGCGCTGTCCGACGAGGAAACCCGTCTGGCCGCCCATGTCTTCCGCAACGCGCTGGAAGCCACCCTGATCACCGATCCCAAGGGGCGGATCCTGCGGATCAATCCCATGTTCACCGAGTTGACGGGCTATGAGGAGGCCGAGGTGATCGGCGGCAATCCCCGCATCATCCGCTCGAACCACCACGACGCCGATTTCTATGCCGAGATGTGGCAGGCCATCTACCGCGACGGCCGCTGGCAGGGGGAAATCTGGAACCGCCGCAAGGACGGGCAGGTGTTCGTCGCCTGGGAAAGCATCGTCGCGGTCTATGACGAGGCCGGCGCCGTCCGTTACTTCATCGGCAGCTTCAGCGACATCACCGAGCAGGTGGAGGCCCAGCGCCACATCCTGCGCCTCGCCCATTATGACGTCCTGACCGATCTGCCCAACCGCGTGCTGTTCCAGGACCGGCTGGAGCGCGCCGTGGTCCATGCGCTCCGCCATGACCGGCAGGCGGCGTTGCTGTTCCTCGACCTGGACGGCTTCAAGAAGGTCAACGACACCATGGGCCATCGGGCCGGCGACGAACTGCTGAAGGAGGTGGCGGTGCGCCTGCGCGGCTGCGTGCGCATGACCGACACCATCGCCCGGCTGGGCGGCGACGAGTTCACGGTGATCCTGGACGAGATTTCCGCCGCCGGCGACGCCGCCCTGGTCGCCGAGAAGATTCTGGCGGCGCTACAGACGCCCATCGCCATCGACGGCCGCGAGGTGTTCATCGGCACCAGCATCGGCATCAGCCTGTTCCCCGTCGACGGGCGGAGCGGCGACGAATTGCTCAAGCATGCCGATACCGCCATGTATCAGGCCAAGGCGGCGGGCAAGGGGCGCTTCAACTTCTATTCCGCCGAGATGACCAAGCGCGAGGAGCATCGCCTCGAACTGGAGATGGCCCTGCGTCAGGCGCTGGAGGAAGGGCAGTTCCTGGTCCATTATCAGCCCAAGAAGAATATTGCCGCCAACCGGGTCTCGGGGTTCGAGGCCCTGGTCCGCTGGCAGCATCCCCGGCTCGGCATGATCTCGCCGCTGGACTTCATCCCGCTGGCCGAGGAAATGCATCAGGTCGACCGCATCGATCTGTTCGTCATGCGCCAGGCCTGCCTCCAGGGCCGGATCTGGCTGGACCAGGGGCATGACGTCACCATGGCCGTTAACCTCTCGGGGGTTAATTTCTCCGGCGACGACCTGCCCGATCAGGTCCGCCGGGTGCTCGACGAGACCGGTTTCCCCGCCGACCACCTGGAACTGGAGATCACCGAGAGTTTCGTCATCGATCTGGCCGTCGATCAGCGCGAGGTGCTGCAGCGCCTGCGCGCCCTGGGGGTGACGCTCGCCATCGACGATTTCGGCACCGGCTATTCCTCGCTCAGCTATCTGAAACGCCTGCCGGTCAACACGCTGAAGATCGACCGCTCGTTCGTCCGCGACATCGCGCGGGATTCGCGCGACATGATGCTGGTGTCCTCCATCATCGGCATCGCCCATTCCCTGGGGCTCAAGGTGGTGGCCGAAGGCATCGAGGACCTGGACCAGATGAGTATCCTCGCCGCCCAGGAATGCGACGAGATCCAGGGCTACCTGATCGCCAAGCCCATGCCCGCCGATCTGGCCGGCCTGTTCCTCAACGGAATGCATGCCTCCGATGCCGTCGTCTCCTGACGCCCATCCCCGGTTCGGCGAGGCGGTGCGGGTCTGGCTGCGCATCGGCCTGCTCAGTTTCGGCGGGCCGGCCGGGCAGATCGCCACCATGCACCGCATCCTGGTGGAGGAGAAGAAGTGGGTGGGCGAGGCCCGCTTTCTCCACGCCCTGAACTTCTGCATGCTGCTGCCCGGCCCCGAGGCCCAGCAGCTGGCCACCTATATCGGCTGGCTGCTGCACCGGACCTGGGGCGGCATCGTCGCCGGGACCCTGTTCGTGGCGCCGGGCTTCCTGGTGATGATGGGGCTGGCGGCGCTTTACGCCGGGTTCCATCAGGTGCCCCTGGTGGAGGGGCTGTTCTACGGCATCAAGCCGGCGGTGCTGGCGGTAGTGATCGAGGCGGTGCTGCGCATCGGCCGCCGGGCCTTGCGCTCGGCGGAGAAGGTGGCCATCGCCGTTCTCGCCTTTCTCGGCATCTTCCTGCTCGACCTGCCGTTTCCACTGATCGTGCTGGCCGCCGGGGCATGGGGCTTCATGGCCGCCCGGGCGGGGCGCGCCGCCTTCCTGCCGGATGGAGCCGCCGGACGGACCGAAGCCAAGGGCGCCGCCGACCATGCCATCGACCGGGGCGCCGGCCACATGCGCCCCGACCGGCGGCGCACCCTGCTGACCGTGGCGGTGTGCCTGGTGCTGTGGCTGGTTCCGGTGGCGGTTTCCATGGCCTGGGGCCACGGCGCGTTCGGGGCGGTGGGGCTGTTCTTTTCCAAGATGGCGGTGGTGACTTTCGGCGGCGCCTATGCCGTGCTGGCCTATGTGGCGCAGCAGGCGGTGGAGGTCCATGGCTGGCTGGAGCCGGCCGAGATGCTGGACGGCCTGGGTCTGGCCGAGACCACGCCGGGGCCGCTGATCCTGGTCAACCAGTTCGTCGGTTTCCTGGCCGGCTTCCGCGATCACGGCGGCCTCGGCCCCTGGGCCGGCGGGGTGCTGGGGGCGACGCTGACCGTCTGGGTCACCTTCGTGCCCTGCTTCCTGTGGATTTTGGCCGGGGCGCCCTATGTGGAGGTGCTGCGCGGCTACAAGGCGCTGTCCGGCGCCCTGGCGGCCATTACCGCCGCCGTGGTGGGGGTGATCTTCAATCTCGGCCTGTGGTTCGCCCTGCACGTGTTGTTCGGCCGGGTGGACGAGGTGCGGGCCGGGCCGCTGCGCCTGTTCGTTCCCGACGTGGCCAGCCTGGACCCGGCGGGCCTGGCCCTGGCGGTGGCCGCCGCACTGGCCATGCTGCGCTTCGGCATCGGCATGCTGCCGACCCTGGCGGCGGCCGGGCTGTCCGGTATCGTCTGGAAGCTATTTCTTTTTCCGTAGGGCGGCGGCGGGGGCCAATTCCTCGGCGGTCAGGCCGCGTCCCAGCTGGTGTTCCAGGTGGGGCAGGAGCTGGGGAAAGAACTTGAGCGGCGCCAGCAGCCTGATGGCGTTGGCGGTGCCGGCGCCGTCGACGCTGTCGTCGCCGGCGTCGCGGCGGCAGCGCTGCAGTACGGAGGCCACCAGCCAGTCGTCCCAATCGTCCTGGTCATAGCCCACCGGCGGCGGCAGGCCGGCGAAACGCTTCAACAGGTCCATCAATTCGGAGCGCGACATCTGCGCGACCGTCTTCTCTTTTCCGCTCATCCCCGATGACTCGCCACTGTATTTCCCCGTAGCGATCCTACTCTACCGTATCCATGGGAGGAAAGCGTTTCACTCGATGATGCGGCTTCCCGTGGTCCAGCGCCGCATCAGCGCCCAGGCCAGCAGGGCCGACAGGGCCGACAGCGCCGCCATGGCCAGGAACGAGCCGCCCCCCAGGCTTTCGTAGAGCCGGCCGCTGAACGGCGTGATCAGGCCCGGTGCGAGGCCGATGGCGATGGCGGCGAAGACGCCCTGGGTGCGGGCCGACAGGCCTTGCGGCACGGCCCGGGCGATGAAGTGGATGGCGCCCAGATGGGCGCAGCCGAAGGTCGCGGCGTGCAGCAACTGGGACAGCGCCACCAGAGTCAGGTCGGCGGTGGCGCCCAGCACCAGCCAGCGCACCGCTCCCCCCAAGGCGGCGGCCAGCAGCAGGGCGGCGGGGCCGAAGCGGGCCACCACCCGGTTGCTGACCGCGAACAGGACGATTTCCGCCACCACGCCTTCCGACCACAACAGGCCGATGACCATGTCGGACAGCCCGGCCGCCTTCCAGTGGATGGTGGCGAAGGCGTAATAGACGGTGTGGGCCATCTGGTTGAGCGCCGCCGCCCCCACGAACAGCAGGAACAGCGGGTGGAGCAGCACCGGCCTGAGCGAGGGCGGCTTGCCCTCGTGACGCGGCACCTTGAGGTCGGGCAGGCCGAAGCAGGTGACGGCGGTCAGCAGCAGTGCCGCCGCCATCAGCCAGGGCAGCGCCGCCACCGGCCAGGATTCCAGCGCCTTGCCCAGCAGGGTGGCGGCGATGATGAAGGCCAGCGATCCCCACAGCCGGGCGCGGCCGTAATCCAGGCCGTGGCGGCCGACCACCATCATGGCCAGGGTGTCGCCCAGGGGAATCATTCCGGCGAAGGGAAAGGTGGCGACGACGCTCAGCACCAGGATAGGCCAGAAACCGCCGGCCAGGGGGAAGGCCAGCCAGATCAGCGCGGTGGCCAGGGCCAGGCGGATCATCAGCGTCCGGCGCTCGCCGCCGTGATCGGCCAGATGGCCGATCACCGGGCTGGCCAGGATGCGGACCAGATAGCCGGCGGCGGCCACCCAGCCGATCTCCGAGGCCGACAGCCCCCGGTCCTGCAGCCACAGGGGCCAGAAGGGGATGTGGATGCCCACCGCCACGAACAGCGCGGCGTAATAGGTGCCCAGCCGCAGGGCGGCGGATCGGGGGCTCATGCCGGAACGGGACGGGGGGCGAGGGTGATGCCGCGGTCGGCCAGGGACAGGGCGCAGGCCTCCGAGGCCAGGAAGCGCCACTCCACCTCGCGCTGGCCGGTCAGCCATTCGCAGGCGCGCAGGGCCTCGTCCACCTCGCCGGGATGGCACATCACCAGGGTTCCCGGACCGGGGGCGTCGGTGAAGACGCGGAACAGTTCGCCATAGGGCACCTTGCCGGAAAAGTCGTAGACCCCCCGGAAGCTGCGGTTGTGGGGGATGCCTTCGGCCCGTAGGCGCCGGCGCAGGCCGATGCCCAGCAGGGCGATGATGGCGGCGCGGATGGGATCGACGCCCCGCCGGGCGATGGCCAGCGGGTTCTCCCAGCACGAGCGCACCCAGCCGCCGCGCGGCTTCAGGCGGCGGCGCCACAGATCGACCACCACGTCGCGGACGACGGGCAATTGATGCACATGGTGATGGCCGTCGAGGAAGTCGGGCGGGCGGCCCATATGGGCCTCGAACGCATCCACCTGCCGCTCCAGCTCGGCGGCGATTTCGGCCTTGTCCAGGTGGCGCAGGACGGCGCGCCTGACCATGGCGCCGATGGCGGGCAGCCGCCCCCCGGGGGCCAGCGACGGCATGGCGCCCAGCGGCGTGTGGTCGGTGAGCGTCAGGTGCACGCCGAACCCAGCCCGGCCCTCGAGCGGTTTCAGCAAGGCGGCCTCGCCCGGCCAGAAGGCCGAGCCGGTCATGCAGCCGGTGGCCTGCAGGCGGCCCTGTTCGATCAGGGCGCGGATGGCGATTCCCAGGCCGGGCGCCAGTCCGTAATCGTCGGCGCAGAGGGTGATGGCGGCTTTCTCGCGGGTCATGGGCGGCAGGATAGAGAGGCCGGCGCCGGCACGCAATCAGTACAGCCTGCCTGCCAGCCATGTCCCGATCAGCGCCGCTCCCTTGGGGTTGAAATGGCCGTCGACCGGGAAGACCAGCCCCTCCCGCTGATGGTCGTGCAACAGGGGGAAGGCGTTGAGGCAGGTGATTGCCGCCATCTCGCACAGCGGCAGGGCGATGGCCGCCTGGTAGTCCGGGGTGGGGAAGTCCCGGCCGTTCACCGAATAGACGGCGAAGGCCTGGTCCTCGAAGAACATGCGCTCGGGCAGCAGGGTCACCACCAGACGGGCGCCCGAAGACGCGAGCAGATCGGCGATCTGGCGCATCATCAGGAAATTGGCCTCGGGAACGCCGGCCGCGACCAGATTGGCGACGGGCGAATGGTTGCGCAGGCGGTAATAGACGGCCTTGGCCCGGGGATACAGGGTGGCGACCAGGGCCGAGTTCTGGCTCATGGCGTCGAGGACGCTCTTGAGGTCCTGGAAGCGCGGCACCATCACGCCGGTGAAGTCGTAGACCCGCACCCGGGCCTTGATGTTGGCGTCGTTGTCGGCGGCCTCGGCCTTGACCAGATAGCCTTCGACGATACGGTTGGAAGCCCGGTCCGAGGGCGGGGTGATGAGGTCGTTCCAGCTCATGCCGATCAGCACCGTGTCGGCGGGACCGAGCGATGGCGCCAGCAGGCGGATGCGGGCCAGGTACTGGTCGATATTGATGGCCGGCACGGCCAGGTTCACGACCTTTACCGGCTGTTCCCGGCGGTTGAGGTCCTCCTGGAGCCGGTTGGGCCAGGAATCCTGGTCCGAGAGGCCGTGGCCGAAGGTCTGGCTGTCGCCGATCACCAGCAGACGGCGGGGCGCCTCGGCGGGGGCGGCGGGAACCACGCGGGCGCCGGAGGCATCGGCCGTGGCCGGAACATTGGTGAAATCGACCCGGTTGTCCATGACGCCCCGGAAATCGGGCGTCATGGTCCAGACACTGCCCGGCGCGACCCGGAACATGCCGGCGGGCAGGCCCGGCCGGGGCGGCGGGTTGAATTGCCAGGCGATGAATTCGGCCAGGATCAGAAAGGTCAGGCAGGCGGTCACGGTCAGCAGGAGGTTGGCCGCCAGATCACGCAGCCGGGAACGGCGGTATCGGACCAAATCAGGCTCCTGTCTCGGGGGCCGCCTGCAGGCGGATGGTGAAGCGGGCGCCGCCTTTCGATTGGTCGTTGGCCGATTGATTGTGGGCCTCCAGGGTACCGCCGTGGTCGCGGATGATGCCGTAGGAAATCCATAAACCCAAGCCCGTTCCCTTGCCGACCGGCTTGGTGGTGAAGAAGGGGTCGAACACCTTGGTGACGATGTCGGGGGGGATGCCGGGGCCGTTGTCCTCGATGGCCAGCACCGCCTTGCCGTCCTCCACCTTGCCGCTGACCGCGACGCGGCCGTCCGGGCGGCCGGCGACCGCGTCGAGGGCGTTCTCGATCAGGTTGACGATCACCTGGTGCAACTGGCCGGGATTGCCGCGCACCGCCAGCCGTTCCGGCAGGTCGAGGTCGATGGCGGCGAGACCCTTCTTGCCCGAGGCCGACCATTGCACCGCCTTGACGATGATTTCCCCCAGGTCGAACACTTCCGGCTTGGCCCTGGCGGAAAAGGACAGGCGCTTCAGGCTGCGGACGATGTCGGCCACCCGCTGGGCGCCCTCGGCGGTGCCGTCCATCAAGGCGGGCAGGTCGGCCAGGGTGGCGTCGATGCGCAACTCGGTCCGCAGCCTTTCCCGCTCGGCCCCGTCACAGCCGGCATGGATGGCGTCCAGGTAGGCGGCGATGCGCGACGAGTACTTGGACAGCGCGTGGACGTTGCCGTAGACGAAGCTGATGGGGTTGTTCAACTCGTGGGCCACCCCGGCGATCAGGCGGCCGAGCGAGGCCATTTTCTCCTGTTGGATCAGCTGGGCCTGGGCGGTTTTCAGCGCCTCGTAGGCGCGGCGCAGTTCGCCCACCGGACGCCCGGTGAGCACGATGCCGGCCGGCAGGCCGCGATGGTCGAGGCGGGTGGCGCAGGATAGCGCCACCGGATCGGTCAGCCCGTCGTCATGGGAGCGAAAGCGCACCTCGCGGTCGCGGCTTTCCACCGAATCGATCCAGCTGAACAGGCGCAGATTGCCGGTGCCCTCGGCCAGCAATTCGTCCAGGGGGCGCTCGAACAGGTCCATCTCGGCGAAGCCGGTCAGCTGCAGGAAGGCCAGGTTGACCTGCTGGATGCGGCCCGACTGGTCGCAGACGATCAGGATGTCCGACACCGCCGACAGCACGGAATTGATGAAGCGCTGCGCCTCCTCCAGGGCGGTGTTCTTCTCCTCCAGCTCCACTTCGTAGGAGATGAGGTCGGAATAGACCTCCTCCATCTTCTTGATGACCTCGATCCAGGCGGTTTCCTGGGCGGCGGCCATCTCGGGGTCGTAGCCGCCGGCAAAGTCGTAGGCCGAGGAGGGGCGGGGGTCGGTGTAGGTGGCCATCAGCCCTCCCGTTCCAGGCCGTAGCGGCGCAGCTTGGCGCGCAGGCCGACGCGGGACAGGCCGGTTTCCTCGGCCACCCGGGTGATGTTCCAGCGGTGACGGCTTAAGGATTCGGCCAGCAGCCGGGCTTCCAGCGCCTCCACTTGCTCTCGGAGCGAGCCGGGCGCCTCGCCGTCGGCCAGGGCGCGTCCGGCGGGGCAGACCCGCGCCTTGAGGCGGGGGCTGAGCAGGTCGGGTCCCAGCATGCCGTGGTCGGCCAGGGCGACCATGCGCTGGATCTCGTTCTGCAACTCGCGCACGTTGCCCGGCCAGTCATAGGCGCGCAGTTGGTCCAGGGCTTCGGCGGTGAAGCACAGGCTGGGCCGTCCGAAGCCCTTGGCCGTGTCGCCCAGCAGCCGCTCGGCCAGCAGCGGCACGTCCATGGGCCGTTCGCGCAGCGGCGGGATGTGGATGGGGAAGGCGGCCAGGCGGTAGAACAGGTCGCGGCGGAAGTGGCCACCCCGCACCTCCTCCTCCAGGTTGCGGTTGGTGGCGGCGATGACCCGCACGTCCACCTTGCGGGTCAGCCGCGCGCCCAGCGGGCGGATCTCGCCTTCCTGCAGCACGCGCAGCAGCTTGACCTGGAAGGCGGGCGAGGTCTCGCCGATCTCGTCCAGGAAGATGGTGCCGCCCGAGGCCTGCTCGAACAGGCCGATGCGGTCCTCGTAGGCGCCGGTAAAGGCACCCTTCTTGCAGCCGAACAGCTCGGATTCCAGCAACTGGTCGGGCAGGGCGCCGCAATTCTCCACCACGAAGGGCTTGTTGCCGCGAGGGGAATTGTAGTGGATGGCGCGGGCCAGCAATTCCTTGCCGGTGCCCGATTCGCCGGTGATCAGCACCGAGATGTCGAAGGACGACACCTTGCGGGCCATCTCGATCACGCCGGCCAGCGGCGAGGCGGCGGCGTGGATGATGCCGTCGAAATGGTGCTGGCGCTTCAGAGTGCCGGTCTTCCTGGCGATGGATTTCTGCAGCGCCGCCTGGGGGACCTTGAGGTCCAGGCTGGCCTGGGCGCTTTCGCGTTGCAGGTCGTAGAGCCTGAGCGCCCCGTGCAGCGTCTGGACCAACTCGTCCGGCTCCCACGGTTTGGTGATGTACTGGTAGATGCCGGCCTCGTTGACGCCGGCGATGATGTCCTCGGCCTCGGAATAGCCCGAGATGATCATGCGCACCGGGTCGGGCCAGCGGTCGCGCACCGTCTTCAGGAAATCCACCCCCTGGACGCCGGGCATGCGCTGGTCGCACAGGATGGCGTGGACCATCTCCTGCTCCAGCAGGCCCTCGGCCTCCTCGGCGGTGGAGGCGGTCAGCACCCGGAACTCGTCGGCCAGCACCCGGCGCAGCGCTTCCTGCGACTGCCTCTCGTCGTCCACCACCAGAATGATCGGCAGGGTGGTCATGTCCGGGCGGGCTCCTGTGGTCTTTGGCGGGCGGGAGCGGTATTCTTGAGCCCCCGGCCACCAGTGGTCAACCAATTACCAGCGTGGATGGATGATGACCGGCTTGATGACCGAAATCGCGGCGACCCAGGTGGACAGGGGCACCCTGGCCTTGTGGTTCCTCGGCCAGAACGGCTGGATGGTCAAGTCGCCTTCCGGCATGGTGCTGGCTGTCGACCCCTATCTCTCCAATTCCTGCCACCCGTCGCGGCGCGGCCTCGATCTCGACCGCCGGGTGCCGGTGCCGGTGGCGCCCGAGGACCTGCGGGCCGACCTGTTGCTCTGTACCCATTC
>NZ_AONQ01000006.1 GCF_000342045.1 Paramagnetospirillum caucaseum
TCAAGGAGGCGGGTAAATCCTGGGCGCTGGGCGATGGCAACGCTTCCCGAGATCGTCTCAGTGATAACCCGTCGCGGTTCAATCGCAAAACCAGCGGCTTCTATCTCCAAGACCTGATTGTCGGTCGTCTGACCGTTGGTCGAGACGCGGACATAGGCGAAAGTGCGTGCCATGGCCTAGTTCAGTCCATAAAGGGTGTCCGAAAGATAGGCCATGTTCGGAAGTGTGTAAAGCTATTTTTCGGACAGGGGCAGGAGGTGTGTCCGAAATCGACCGATTTCGTACAGAACGACCGCAGTACCCCCGACAACGGCCGGTCAGGGCGAAGGTCCGCTATGGCCCCTGTGTGCCAGAAAGAGCCATTCGGTTCAGTGCGCTAAGGACTTTGTTACATCATCTGCTATCGGCACAAAGCGACCAGCACCAAGGGCAATCGCTCTGTGGAGCATATTCAGCCCATTAGCCTGATGGGCCGATGACGGATCAGCGATCAGGCGCACCCCCCGAAACCATAACACGACGGGATGCGATGGCTGCAGCTGCTCTAGCTTGGGCAGGAGGGTATCGTCTGGACCATCGCGCCCCTCCGCAATCAGCCAATTTAGATAAATCGCGGCAATGTCCATCCTGTTGGGGGCGATCTCGATCAACCTGATGATCTCCTCCCGCCACATGGCATCCAATTCGGGCGTCATGGAAAGCCAAGGGATGGTGGGAGAGGGAAACGCGGACTGCCCCACGGCATTGGCGATGACGATGGGGAGCAAAGCGGAACCGTTTGATTTTGTGCGCTCTGCTCCCTCCCGAATCAGTCGCGACAGGAATTCTGCATGTTCGGGGGAAAGTTCGAGGGTGGTTGAGCGACGCTGTGATGCCGTCAATGAATTGCTGATCGAAACGGCAAGGTCAAAATTCTGTCCGCGCGGATCGGTGGGAACTTGGACGTGGCCACAGTCGACTATGGCTGGCTGCGGGGAAAGGCAAGCCTCCAGACGGCCCGTCATGACTGCATTGTTGAACAGCACCAATGTCGCAGCCAGGGTGACGGCGCCCCCACCCACAGCCACCATCAGAGATCCCTGACGGCCAGCGGCCGTGTTGCGCCATTCGGTTCGCACTGGGGCTAAGGCGGCCAAGGCAAAACCGAGCGGAGCGAGGCTGAGGGGCAACATGAACCATGTGGCGTCGGTGAGCGCCAGGGCCAAGGCAAAGCCAAAGGCCATCCTGCCCGCTTGTGGCGCGGCTCCCAGCGCGATGCCGGCGCGGAGTATAATAGCCAGTGTCAGACCGGGCAGACCGGTGGCAAAGGCGGCTTCCAAGGCGGCATTGTGGCTGTGGAATTCGTCACGATAGAGATCCTTCCACTTGCCATCGACCAGGGAGATCCCGGTATCGGCCACATGGCGCGCCAGATATTCAGTAAAGTGTCCCCAGCCATGGCCGAAGAAAGCCGTTTTGAGGCTGTCAAAAACATGCGGTGCGATCACGCTGTGGAGGATAGAGCGGGACCACAGCGAGAATGTGCCGTGGAACCAAGTCACATGGTTCAGCAAAACATAGGGGGCCAGACTGACGATACTTATGACGGCGATGACGAGCGCCATGCGATATCGAATCAGCCAAGCCGGGATCGTCAGGCGGAGCGGCATCAGGAAGACCGCGATCACGACGAACCCCGCCATGGCGGTTCGGTTGCGCGACATCAGCACGCCCAATATGCCGACAGCCGCTATGACGCTCCAAAACCGATTGCCTCGCTCTCTCGCATTCCAGGCCACGGGAAGCAGAGCCAGGGCGCTATAGCCAAGGAATTCGGCGAAGCCGAAGAATCCAATGCCGGTACGGAATGGTAGCCATGTGACCGTCCGCGACAGATTGCAAACTCCAACTCCGAGGATGACGAGCCCTCCGATCAGAACCAAGACATCATGAATCCGGGTATTCTCATCGCGCAGACGCCAGGCCGCCATGACGAAGGCGGCCAGATCGAGATACCAGAGGGGGCCTTCACCGCTTTGCGGGGCGCCAAGTAGCGCCAAGCCGGGGAATTCTGCCAGGGAAGCGGCCAATGCGCTCCAGACCGCCAAAGCCAGGGCCGGAAGGACAAGAGGGGACCGAAGCATCGACGCGAGAGACGGCTCGCGCCGCCATCCCACGGCCAGTCCCGCCCAACACAGGCTTGCTCCGAAATGAGTGGCGATGATCACGGGTTCGGATTGCTGCCAAACCCCAAGGGCGAAATGCTTGTCGGACAACAGAACGGACAACAGGCCAATCAGCAGTCCCGTGGCCGACAGTAAGATTGTGGCCATCATGATGGTTTCTCCAGCGCCTTCTGGATAGCCATGGACAGCGCCTCCCTGAACCGTGCGGGTGCGAACCGTTCGGCGTTCGCCCGGCAACCGAGGGGATCCATGATGGGATATTGCCGGTCCATCTCCTCCACCGCCTGACAGAGCGAGGCGGCGGTTTGCTCATGAAAGAAAACCGCCGTCGGTGCTTCCGCCTGGGGATTTTGCAGTGTCTCAAGCGCCCCACCCTTGGCCAAGGCGATCACCGGCTTTCCCGCCGCTTGGGCTTCGAGGGGAGCGATGCCGAAATCCTCGACCGCAGCCAGGATGAAGGCCCGACAGCGCGATAGATGGTCCTCCACCACATGATCGGGCTGAGCGCCCAACAAAACCACATTGGCCGGTGCCGAGGCCCGCAGCCGCGCCAATTCCGGCCCGTCACCGATCACCACAAGCTTACGGTGCGGCATGGCCGCGAAAGCCGAGACCATGAGATCGATCCGCTTATAGGGAACTAGCCGGGATACCGTCAGATAAAAATCCTCGGAGTGATGACTGACCTGAAAGCGCTCCATAGCCACCGGCGGATAGACGGCCTCGGCGCTGCGGCGCCAATATTTGGCGATCCGCTTGGCTACAAAGCCGGAATTGGCGATCAAGACATCGGGCCGCTGCCCCGACAGCTGGTCCCAGAGGCGTAAGCGGTGCAGCATCCAACGGGCCGCCCACCGTCCCAACCAGGAGAGCTCCCCCCCCCCAGATACTGGTTCTGCAGATCCCAGGCATAGCGCATGGGCGTATGGATATAGGCGACATGCCGCTGGTCGGGGCCGGTCAAGACGCCTTTGGCGACGGCATAGCTGGAGGACAGCACCAGTTCATAGGCCGAGAAATCCCATTGCTCGATGGCCAGGGGCATCAGGGGGAGATACCGCCGATAGAAGCGGCTGGCGAAGGGAAGCTGCTGGATGAAGCTGGTGGTGACCGGGCGGCCTTGCAGGATGCGCCGGTCTTCCAGGAAATCGATCACCGCGAAAATATCGGCCGTCGGATACAGGGTGATCATCTCGGCCAGGACCCGCTCGGCACCACCGATCACGGTCAACCAGTCGAATACGATGGCCACTCTCATGATCAATACGCCTTGCTGTCACGAAAACAGAGGGCCAATGAGCGAGCCAGTATCATGACATCGAACATGATCGACCAGTTCTCGATATAGAACAGATCATAGGCGATCCGTTGTTCCAAATCCTCGGCGGACGTGATCTCCCCCCGGCAGCCATTGACTTGGGCCCAGCCCGTCATGCCTGGCCGAACCCGCGTCCGCCACAGATAGGAATCCGTGATGGCCGCCAAGCCTTGCGAATGGAAAACCTCATGCGGGCGCGGGCCAACCAGCGACATGGAGCCGGTCAGAACGTTGAAGAGCTGGGGAAGCTCGTCGAGGCTGGTCCGGCGGAGCAATCTGCCGATCCGGGTGACGCGTGGATCATTGCGGATTGTCGTGGTCATAACCTGTTCCGTCGGATCGTGACGCATGGTGCGAAACTTATAGACGGTGAATTCCCGATCCCGCCAGCCCGAGCGTCGCTGGGCATAAAGGATCGGCCCGGAACTGTCCAGTTTGATGGCGGCGGCGATCAGCCCCATGAGAGGGGCCAGCACAACAAGCAGCACCACCGCCCCCACCCGGTCCTCAATCGCCTTCAGGACCGATGCGACCCCGCGCCAAGGCCGGTTCATCACGCGCAGAACCGGCATACCGGCAAGGGTATCGGTCGTTTCAAACGGCCACCGGATGGCTGAGTATTCAAGGAAAAGATCGATATCCGTGTCGAATGACGACAGATCGACGATCATCCTCTCCACATCGGAAATATCCTGCCCACCGACGGCCACAACGATTCCGTGCGGGTCTGTATCCGCGCAGGCTGTCCGTAATGCCGCGACATGGTCCGAGATCTGGCTGTCCAGAGACAAGGCGACCACTGCCACGATGTCGGTCCCATCCGGCGTCAGGTCGATGCGGCGCCGGATCGTTTCGATCAAGTCCATCCGGCCGATGATCGCGATGCGGCGGCGCCCGATACCGGCTGACTTCAGATGCGCACTGGCGGCGCCGATGGCGGCCCGGCCGAACACCAAGAGAAGGAGACTCAAGGGGACCCACAGCATCAGCCAGACGCGGGAAAACTCGCCGCTGGTTTTGGTGGCATAGCCCAAGGTCATCAGGGTGACCCCCCCGGCCAATCCGCCAATGGCCAGGGCATTCATGCTATGGGCGCTGTTCAGAATCCGCCCCGATGAATAGGCGCCGAACACATGGAACCAGAACGACAAGACTGGGGGGGAAATCAGCAACAGCCCCGTCTGCAACGGCGACATGCTCAGGCTTCCATGACGCAAGACGAACGCCAAGCCGCCACCCATGAGAATGGCAACGATGTCGAAGAGCTTGACCAGTCCGATGAGCACCTTTCGCCGCCCCTATGGATGCGTCGTCATCGCCGACATTGGAGAGCCCTAAATAAAAAACGGGATGCCACCATCACGTGGCATCCCGTTTCTCTTAGACTCGGGATTAGAACCGATACCGGACTGTCCCGGTCACACCATTCATGGACATGTGAGAGCGGAACTGTCCGCTGCTGCCTTCAAGCATGAGGGTGAGGTCGTCTCCCACTCCGGCAACAAGACCACCGGTAAAGGTCGCACCGAAGCGGTCACCGACCGCCTTGGTCCCCGAGGCCGTATCAATGATGCCCGCCGGGCTCTTGTTGACGTCATATTCAGGACGAACCGACACATAGGGGTTGAGAAAACCCCAATCGGTGCTTTCCATGTAGCCGACCCGTGTGGTGGAGCGCAGCTGGCCCAGGCGAATATTCACCCGGTCCACCACGGTGCCACCCACGCCGGATTCCCGATAGGAGTTCTGAGCCTCCGAGAGATACATGTAACCCAGATTGGTGCCGAGCTGCCAATTCCCCATGGTGGTCTTGGCATTGAAGTTGGTGGCTCCGAACACACGGCCGCCATAGGTCGTGCCATATACGGAATTGCTCAGGCGGGTCATGTTGTACTTCAGGAAGGCATAGCCCGCCGTGGCATCAACACTGTAATTCTGATTGAAGTTATAGCCCACATAGGGGGCAATGCCGACATTGTTGGCAATCAGGGAGCCGTTGTTAAAGGGGGTGTCGATACGGGCACCTTCGTAGCCCGAGGCGACACCGACAATAAACTGGTCGGTCACACGATAGTCGGCACCGAGAACCGCCGTGGCGATAATACCGTGGAAGTTTTCGAACTTGTGGTCGTCCTTGATCCAGGCATTGCCGAAATTGGCCCAGACGCCAAAGTCCTTGGTCGCCGAACCCGCCGACTTGCCGTCACCGAAATTGAGCAGCGAACTTCCCTGCTGGGGAGCCGCGCCGGTTCCGGTTCCAGTTCCACCGCCGCCACCGCTCGGCACGGACGGCGTGATCGCGGTACCTGAACTGGTACCGGCCGAGACGGCCTGACTGATGCGAGACGAAATAACGGTCGAAACCTGAGACGCCGACTGCTGCGCAACCTGCCCACCAGCAACCGTATTCGTTGCGGTATTATACGTGCCCGCAGCCCAGGCGCTTGACGAAACAACGACCCCGAACGAGATCGCGGCGACTTTTAAGGCCTTGTTCATTAGAATCCCCCCGGGGCTCAGCACACACATATATTAGCGGCCAATCTAACGGCCTATCACTTTGATCTCAAGCAAGGTTGTGCCTTGTGAAAGTGACATATTGTATCAGTGTTAAAAATACCACAGGCCGAAACAAACAAACGCCTGGGTTGAATAGCAACGCCACGGATCCAGAAATGCCTCATTCAAAACATTCATATTCCTTCCTTTTCATGATTCTTCTGGTGCTGAGCGCCTGCTCCTCGACGGAGTTTCTCCCTCGGCAACGCAAGGCGAAAGCCATCGCGGACACGTCCGGATGGAGCTACCAAAGCATTGCAGCAAAGCAATTCGACCTGATTGCCGTCGCGTCACCACGAGGTAACGGCACAGGCCAACTCACGATTTATGTCGAGGGTGACGGCCTTGCATTTCTGGGACCGCGAACGATCTCCAGCGACCCTACCCCCGACGACCCAACCGCATTGCGGCTGGCCCTCGGCCATCCCGGCGGGAGTACCGCCTATCTTACCCGCCCCTGCCAGTATCAGATGGCTGGGAGCGGGCGAAATTGCCATCCGTCCTATTGGACCAGTCATCGCTATGCTCCGGAAGTGATCGAAAGCATGGGGCAGGCAGTCGATGTCTTGAAGGACCGGGCTGGAGCGCAGCGTCTGGTTCTGGTCGGCTATTCCGGCGGTGGGGCCATCGCGGTCCTGCTGGCCGCGCGCCGGTCGGATGTGGTGGGCATCGTCACGGTCGCCGCCAATCTCGACCTTCGTTATTGGACCAGCACAGAGAAATTGGCCCCACTCTCGGGTTCCCTGGATCCCGCCGACGCCGCGCATGACGTGGAGACCATCCCGCAGGTTCACTTCGTCGGCCGTGCGGATGACGTTGTTGCACCGGGGGTTGTTCGCTCCTATATCTCTCATATGGTGGACTCATCCAAAGTGCGGGTGATCGAAGTTCCCGGCTTTGGCCATGTGTGCTGCTGGGCGGGGAAATGGCCGGAATTGTCTGGACGGTCCGACCTGAAGATTATACCGGGCTGGGCTATACCAGCCGGTAACTTGCGTTGAGAAAACGCCGTGTCTCGAGGAGAACCCCCATGAAGATCGCGCTTACCGCAGCCGTGTTGATGGCCTTGTCCGTACCGGCCATGGCCCAGTCCGGCGCAATGTCCCAGGCCGTGGGGCAGGTCGGAGCCCAGGGGGTCGGCACCATGACCGATGCAACGAAGCAGCAGGCAACAGACAAGGCGGAGGCGGCCAAAGCCAAAGCTAAGGCGGAGGCAGAGGCGGCCAAGCCAGCGGCTCCCGACGTCAAGGGCGCCATCCCAGTGGCTCCGCCGAAATAGATCCGTTTCGTTCTGATCGTTTTCCGTAGGAGACCTTGATGACCCGATCAGCGATGGCAATCATCGCTGATCGTTGGGTGCCCCAACATCTGGATGCTGAATTCAGCTTCAGTGGATGCGGTTATATGGCATGCGGTTCATTTGGCCGACCGTAGGACGCGATGCCCCTATTTCCTTTGCGAAGGCGCGGGCGATGGCCTGATTCACCCAGGTGCGGAAATGTCCTCCGGAATGTGGGTTGCGGAGCGGCATGGTCGGCACTTGGTCACGGACACTCTGAACCGTCGGCCACCAATCGGCAAAGCCGACCCCGCGATGCAATGCCCAGTTTCGAAGCCAGTCATAGCTTGGAGCGTGGTCTTGGGTGACAGCCCAGGAAACGATCAGCTTTCCTCCCGCAACCTCAACCTCGTCGGCAAGCATTTCGAGATAGGGCCGACACCGCTCTGCCACCGACATGCCATGGGGGCTTGGAGATCTTGAGATCAGGAGAGGGCGCAATGCCTCAAGGGCCAGGATGGTTACTTGGCGATCGAGAATCCAGCGAGCCACTGGGGTGAAAGCCCCCCAATACGGACTCCCCGCAACTGCCTTTCGGGCCCGACGCCCCGAGAGCAGTTCATCAATGTCCTCCGCATCGTTTTCGGCACCAAGCAGAAGCACAAAAGATGGCTTTCCAAGTTCTTTCAGCATCCGACGAAAGGTGATCAGCTCTTGCAGCGTCCCATAGCTGGAAACGCCCAAATTAACGACGGCAATATCCTTCCTATAACGCCCATCCGAGCCGATGTTCAGTTGAAGGTCCAACTGGGCCGGATAGGATGCGTCCATCGGCACCCCCGTACCCTGGGTATAGGAATCCCCAAGTGCGAATACGAGCTCTCGGTAGCCCGTGAAATCGTCGGTGTAGTTAAAACTACCCAGACGGTTTGTTTCGAACTCGATCTGGTAGTCGGCGGAACGAAGGAAATGACTGGAGGGGCGGTAGCGATAGCCAAGTTCGCTGTCAAAAACCATCATTCCAGGAACATCAGAAGGGTATGTCGGGGAAAACTCCTGAAGAATAAGCTCGAACACCGCAATCGACAACAGAACAGACAGAAATACTGTCAAGATATTTCCTAATTTTCGCTTCATATTCCCCACCAAAAATATGCGTTCAATGCCGAAGGATGCGCTGGAGGCAGGAAGATTTATGATTTAATCCGCAGGTGATTTTGCGGCATCATGGTTGACACCATAGGCTTGGGGCGCGCGACTTCATCATGTCCAAAGATTGCCGAGTCGCCATCGATTGCTCAAGCCTTGGCAGGCAGTGGACCGGGGTCGCCCATTTTACCTATCGTCTGACCCAGTCCTTACAGGAAATCCGTCCCGACTGGGATTTTCTCCTGTTCAATGGAATTGGTTGGGAACGGACACTCTCCGCCCCATCCGACCACCATCCATCCATCCGGTTCTGGCGCGAAATTCCATTTGCCTACGAGGCGTGGCGAAAAGTTCAACGAAGCTGTTTCAGTCGGCTTCCCCGCTCGTTTCGTCCGGATGTCTTTCTGGTGCCGAATCATCTTCCTCCGGCACCTTGCCACCCCATCGTTCCCATTATTCATGATTTGTCCCATATGCGAATGCCCGAAACTCACCCAAAAGGGCGATTAAGATGGCTGAGCTCCCTCCAGGACGCTGCGGCAAGCGCGTCGGAAATCATCGCAGTATCGGATTTTACCAAGGCTGAAATTACCAGTCTGCTTGGCGTTTCTCCGGACCGCATAAGCGTCGCCACTCCGGGGCTCTCGCCGGGATTTCTCCCCCAGAACGACGCCCGTCTCGCGCCGGTCATGGATCGCTTAGGCCTTCAGTCCGGCACGTACTATCTCTGCCTGGCGGCTCAGGAACCACGAAAGAACTTGTCGACGCTGATTGCCGCCCACAAGGCCCTGCCGACCGAGTTCCGGCGAGACCACCCCCTGGTTCTGGCAGGAGCAGCGGGATGGGGCTCCCAGATAGTGGGCGCCCATGACGACATGGTCCGCGAGATCGGCTACGTTCCCGCGTCAGATCTACCTAGCCTGCTCGGCGGGGCTATTGCGCTATGCTACCCGTCGCACTACGAGGGGTTTGGTATGCCGGTTATAGAGGCCATGGCCTGCGGCACTCCGGTGATCGCATCCACCGCTCTTGGATTGGATACGGCGAGCGGAGACGCGGCGTTGCGAGTCCCACCGCAGGATGTCGCAGAGTGGACCGCGACGATGATCGTCATCACCAAGGACAAGCATCGGCGCGAGGCATGTATCCAGCGGGGCCTGTCACACGCGTCGCACTTTTCCTGGACGGAGACCGCGTCCGTCGTCGCAAGGGTTCTGGAGCGGGTGATTTAGCGGGGGCTTACGGTAAAGACTGAAATAACCCGATAGGTCTGATGCCCAGCATAGCCGGTTACAAAGACATCGCCACTTTTCAGCCATGCATGGGCGATGAGGCCGCTTTCCTTCGCCACCCCCAATAGCAGCGAGGCCGGAATGCCCCGGCGGCGCAGCATGATTGCGCCGGTTATCGCCTGGACGAGGCAGGTGCTTTTCCAGGGGGTTCTGGCCGCCATGGCGCGCACGGCCTTGCCAACCCATTCAGGATCACCCTCTGGCCCCGCCTTCTCCGCCGTGGTCGCGGAGGACAACTCCAATCCGGTCAGCGCCGCAAGCCACCGGAACGGCAAGGTAAGCACCCCTGCCTTAACGACACATAACAGCGTCATAGCTTCCATAAGCAGCAAAATCTCGGCAGCAGAAGCCCGCCGTAATTTGTCGATGTCAGTCTTCAACGACATGGATGATTCCATCGCGTTCCAGTTCCGTGATGAACGTCATCACCTCTGCGGCGATAACCTCGGGATCACCACGAAAGGCCTCCGTCAGGAGCTTGATTAAATCATCCACCCGGTGAGGAGACTCCAATATTGACCAGATACGACGGCCGACATCATTAAGGCCGATGTAGTTATTGGATGCCAGATTAAGGATGACGATCTCGTCACCAACGGTGGTCGACTGCAATCCGTCCGTTTGGGCGATAACTGATGTGGCACACAGAGGCATCTATTCATCTCCATAGGGAAGCGGATTGTTGTCACGGTCCAGGTATCCGAACCGGCGCATCACCTCGCCATGGGATCGGATGATTTGGTCGGCAAGATGGGCGGCTAACTCCTGCCGCCATCCACCGGCTCGTCCCCGACGAAAGAAATTCCCAGTCCCGGCCGAGGGCTTCTCCCGGAACCCCCCGGCCAGCTCTTGTCGCTGCAGTTCATCAAAATTGGAGAACCGGACTGCGCGACAGACCCGGTCAGCATCGAAAGGCAAACCGCAGGCCCTCACAACCTCCCTGAACACCGCTTCGGGTGACTTTAACATATCCTCATAGCGCACGACATGCGTGAGCCCGTCGGGTTGATCGACCCAGCTTCTCACATGATCGCTCCATGACCCGATAACTTGGCTCAGTTGATCCGTCATGCGTCGCGAACCGCCGCCAAGCCGGGACGAAGAATCCCCCATCCTCTCGACTGCATCTTCGATCGATACCCCGAGATGATGGGCAAATGACGTGGCGACATCCAGCGGATTGCGCAGAATATAGATCGAGCACCGTGTCAGCGATGGTGGAAAGATCGGCTCTCCGGATAGGGCACTGCCCCCCCAAGCATCGTGAACCTTGATGAATATTGTATCCCTCATGGTTCCCGCCAGCCTGCGATAGACCTCAGGCCGGAGGCTTTCGACAATAGAGTCGTTCAGGGATGACGACTTGATCCCGCACCAGTCATCGAACAATTCCCTGGAACTTGCCATGACGTTATTTTCGAGATCATTAATGCCAAGGGGCTCACAGCAGTTGCGGGTATAGTTATTTAAAAGCACCCTCATCCATGTGTTGCCTGACTTGGGAAATGACGCCAGCCAGACGATATCAGTCACGGCAAATCTCGCTCATGATGGCGGCGATGGTCCATGTTCCGTTCGGTCGGCAAACCCGGCGCATGGGAACGCCCCCTGCCACCGCCGAAAATACGGTAAAGTGGTCGCCAAGCTCCTCGGGAAGCAATGGGCCATAAATGCAGTCATGCAACGCCGCGAATTTCTCGGCCCCGATCAAGGGAATACTCTCCACGCGATCGTCATCCCAGGCATCAAGAATCACGATCTCGGCAAGGGGCGCCAAAGTTCCCATATCGGGGGCCGGAAGCGTGACTTTCTTGGCTTGGCACGGATTGCGCGGCAGGCTGGCTATATTCTTGCCCAGCCTCTCGGCCGCATCCAGACACATGGAAACATGGTTGTTTCCGGGCAGGACCGCGAATCCACCGTCCGGTCGCGCAGCGAGAACCGTTACGTCATCGGACAATGTTTTCCAACCGGCATCCAGAAGGGCCTGATGGGTCGTCGATTTGCCGGCCCCGGAACGGCCGCACAGAACGCTCACCCCCCTGGGGCCGACAGCGGCATTGCCGTGCAGCACCAGATGGCCCCGCTGGCGCATGACCGCAGCCAATATCGAGTGGATGAAATGAAATGCGAGCCTGCCATCCTCGGACGCTTCATTCCTCTCGACGGTCACACGCTGCCCTCCCTCCACCAGGAAACGGCCTCCACGCGGGTCGCCCTTCCACAAAAAGAGGCCTGGGGCCGCATCATATCTGGGGGTCCGGAGGGTGGGAGCGGAAAGAGCTTGGGGCACCACGCCCTCCACCACGCTCAGATCCAGTGGTGACGCCCCATCCACCGCAAGCAACGAAGGGCAGGAAAACGGCAACGACAGATGAAGGCCGTAAGCCATATAGGCAAAACTCATGAGTCCCACTCCAGGAATCGCCGCGTCACGTCATCAACCGACCATCCTCTGAGCGGGCGCCTTAGATGTAAGGATGAAGTCGTCCGGACAATCTCGGCAAGCAACTCAAAAATCCGAACCGGCGTCATAATTGCCAACGCAATCCGCCTGTTATAGATCGCATAGCCCGCGCTCATAACGGCTTTGGCCCCAAGTTCAGCCTCCAGAGAGACCCGATCACCGTCTTCCAGCCCCAGCCTGACAATGGCCTTCAACCGGGAGGGCCCGGCAATTTTAGGGTTCTCCACCTGATGGAATGTCCGCCCGCTGTCCTTTGCCGATGGCAAGGACAATCCGGCAGCTGCATCTGGCCAGAGCCAAAGTCCGCTATCGGCGGCTTCAGCGATCGGCCCACCCGCGTCGGACCATGATATCACGGCAAGATCATCCGACAGCAGCCGCCACCCGTGCAACAGCAAGCTCATGGCCAATGTTGACTTGCCCGATACGCCAATGCCGGTAAAGGCCACCGCATCTCCCGAGCCGTTGACGACGGTTGCGGCATTCAAGACAAGGCGGCCGCGCTGGTACGCCGCCGCCGCCAAAGGAGTCATGGCCGCGAAGCGCTTGACCTCCATCATCTGAGCCTCGGGGTCGGGCTGTATGGTGATGCGCTCGCCTCTCTCGACGAAATAGCGCGCGACATTCGGCACCCTCAGCAGGAATTGCCCGTCCGCCACCTCCCACAGCACGCCGGACGACGTGATCGCATCGAGATGAAGCGGCACGCATCCAAATTCCATTTGAAGATCAGACAGAGTGGGCGGAAGTGGGATCATGCCCTGTCTGCTGCATACGTATTCACGAATTGCCCGGCCATAACCCCGCGCATGATGATGGAGTCGGCCTGCCTTAAAATATCCGGGCCGTCTTCGGTCTGTATGGAACGCCAGGTTGCGCGCATGTGATCCACATCGACGTAATTGGCCGCCGGTCCATGCGCCAATTCATCCAATGCCACGTCCATAGCCTGTGCGTCTCCCCTGAGCCTCGGAACGAGATCGGCGGCCTGTCTACCGATTTTCGAGTTCACCCGGATCACGTCAGGCAGGCGTCCCGTCATGGCGGACCGGATCACCCAACGGTCGAGGCCACTTTCCTGATCGATAAAGATATGGTCGGGTATGGACAAGACATATTCCAGCAAGCCAGCATCGGCCGTCGGGTCGCGATATTCGATACCGCCCTGCAGCCCCATTTCCGTATAGATCGCACTGCTGGAATTGGCCTCTGGGCTCAGCATCTTGAGCCGGTGCGTCAACCCGTCCTTGGCGCGGGGCGAAAGAGGCCCGCCGCCATCGTCCAGAATACGCTCTCTCAGGCGAATGCGGCGGGCGAACTCCGGATGGATCGCACTTGTGCGAAACCAATCCTCCGACAGCCGAAGGTCCTTCCACATGCGCATGGCCGGAGTCGGCACGATCTCGCGCAACAATTCCTTGAGGCAGCGCCCCAAGCCTATCCGACGAAGCCGTTGAACCAGCGGAAGCGAGAACGGGCTGCCGACCCAAGATATCCCGGGATTTCCCAAATGGCCGGTCAGGACCACCTGACAGCCCAGAGCCCGAGCCTGGGCCTGCAATTCCAACCGCCAGAAAAAGTTGGTGACCGCATAGCCGGGGGTGCCGGTAATGGAAAGCATGGCCCGAAGCCCCTGCAGCGGCGTAAGCGAGCGCCCCTCAACGAGGTGATGGTCGATATTGCCCGCCATTTCCACGGCTGCCCGCGCATAGGGCAACTCATTGCCGAAGAGTGGGCCCGTATAGGGCGAGGTCTCGGTGGTCGGTATGGAGGTGAAGGCGTGGAGACGCTGGGCGCTGCGCGAGAGAATAGCTGCGGCGGTAACCGCAACCGAACTGGAATCGAGACCGCCGCTCAGGGTCGCGCCGAACGGGCCGTCCCCCACAAGACGATTGCGCACGGCGGCGTCGAAGAGTTCCCGAAACCGGTCGGCATAATCCTGACGCTGACGAAACCGGCACAGGCTGACGTCTTCTATCCGCCAGTATCGTTCAATCCTGGTCTGTTCCGGGGTTACCACCATGACATGGGCTGGTGGAAGCAGCTTTATCTCGGGGTGAATCGTTCGATCACCGGGAGAGGGATGCCACCCAACCAGCCTTTGCGCCAGATAGAGCTCATCAAAGTCACTGGGATGTTTGACGAAGGAGCGGAGAGTCAGGAAGCGGGGCGAGAAGGCGATGAAGGCTGGCGTGATGCAATAGGCCAGGGCTGTAGGGCCGAACCGGTCGCGGGCCAGGACAAGTCGCCGGTCCGCGGGATGCCAAGCCGCAAAGCACCAGTCTCCGCGCAGATGGTTGACGCAATCTGCGCCCCAGCGGCCATAGGCGTGACGGATCAAATCCCGGTCTGAAAGATCGGCCCCCCCGTCGGCAACCGAGTCCAAGGCCAGTGCCAAGTCAGTCCGGTTGTCCAGCCGCCCCGCAGCCGAGAACAACACGGCCTCGCCGAGGGGGCACGCCCCCTGTTCTCCCCGGTGGATTGAGCCGAGAATAGCCGTCTCGGCACAGAGAAAATCCGCGCGAATGTTTCCGGAGTACGACGAAACATCGGCCTGGAAGATCTCCAGTGTTTTCGCGGAAATCGGCCCGCCATCGCGTCGGACAAGGCCGAAAACACCGAAACTCACTTGAAAAACTCCAACACCGCTCCCGCCGACACGGAAGATGCCGTCAGCGACTTAGTCCGGGTTCGAGCCAGACCCAGCAAGGGTGCGGGCCAAGTCAATCTTCATAACGGTGGGCGAGCGCCATTCCGGACGCGGATCAACCGTATCATCGCCAGCCTGGGAGGCAATCTCGATACGGTTCTCAGGATTGTATTCCGACATCTGTCTCCGCTTTCATCTGCAATGCAGCCAGCTCCCAAACGAGCGCTCTGGCGAAGTGTACCATCCGGAAAAACAATAAACAAGTTCCAACCCCGGAAGAGCCCTTACCCGGAACGCCGGAATAATGGCTGAGAAAGGTTCGTCTGCGGTGATGGCGGACTGACTTCCAGCATGCTTCTCGACATTAGACGTTTGGTCTAATGTGGGGCGGAAACGGTTGGGGGCTGATGCGGGTGCCTGACAATCAGACCGACAGACGGGAGCGCCTGCAACCATGGCATCGTCATGGGCAGGTCGCGATACCCAAGGAAATGAATATGCCGATGCTGGAGTTCCGCCTGCTGTGCCTGGCGGCAAGCCCGCAGCCCAACGGACAGGAACTGTCTCGCACCGTGGCTGGCGTCACCGACTGGCGCGCAATCGGCGAGGCGGCCCGGCGCCATCGTCTGGCGCAACGGCTCTATCCCATTCTGGCGAAGTATGGAGAGGGAATGGTGCCTCCCGAGATCCTGGCTGAAATGCACATCCGGGTTCTGAGGGAAGTCGCTGTCTGTCATTCGCAATTGCCCGAGATCATGCGCGTGACCCGCGGTCTTGCAGGCGGCGGGGTCGCCGTCCTGGTGCTGAAGGGGGTTCCCCTGTCCCAGCAGCTTTATGGCGAGCCGACCATGAGAGGGGTTGGCGACATCGATCTTCTCGTCGAGCCAAGCCAATTGCGTCAGGCGGATGGGATTCTGAGGGAGGCTGGCTATCTGCGGCAAGGCGCCAACGTGCTGGATCGCAACCAGACCATCTGCCAGCAGCGGCTCAAGGACATCGCCTATCGGCATTTCGACACCGGGCAGTATGTCGAATTACACCAGCGCCTGACGGAGAACCCATATCTTCTGCCATGCGACTTTGCCGCGCTATGGCGGGATCGCGATACGGTCGCCGTCGCAGACGGAAGCCTCGCCACTTTACCCCGGCGTTTTCTCCCCCTCTATCTTTGCATTCACGGGGCCACCCATTGCTGGGAGCGCCTGCGCTGGTTGGCGGATCTGGCCGAACTTCTGCAAGAGCCTGGCGCCGTTAAGCTTGCTCTGGCCGACGCGGACATGGCGGGGCTTGGCGCCCCCATGCGTCAGGCGCTGGCGCTGTGCCATAACTGGCTTGGCCTGAACGTGGAAGCGAGCGACCTTCCCGCGGCGGCGACGCTTGATCGCTTCGTTCATCGCTTCTTTTCCGGTCGCCGGTGGGAATGCCTGCCCAAGCCGGGCAGCCGCGAATGGCTGCGCCGCTATTCATTCTGGGGACGTGTTCACAATTGGTCCCTACGGTCCGATTGGCGGTACCGGATACGGGAACTGTCGTCGATACTGATCTGGCCTCCGGACTGGGAGACAATTCCCCTGCCCGACACCCTGTTCTGGCTCTACCCGTTTCTTCGCCCCGTCGGTTGGGTGTTACGGCGCGGACGTAAGGAAACACCGTGACACCGTCTGCTTCTCGCCAATTGCGCGGCTGTATCATTGATCTGGGTCGCTGGGCCGGGGGACTGGCGCTTTGCCGAACCGCTATTCTAATGCTGGCAGCCGCCGTGGCCGAGGGAGTGGGCTTCGCTCTATTGCTGCCGCTGCTTGCCGTTGTGGACGCAAGCGAATCTCAGCGAACGGGACCTGTCAGAGAACTGCTTGATTGGCTTGGCCCCCAAGGCAATCTGTCCGTCTTGTTGACGCTCTTCGTCGCGGTGGTTTCACTGAGGTCAGTTCTCGTCTGGCGTCGGGAAGCCAGTCTGACGGCCATCCGCTTCGGCTTCGTCGAGGCCCTCAGAGTGCGGCTGTTCCAGGCTATCGCCTGTGCGGAATGGAAATATGTGGCAGGCCGCCCCCGCTCTGAATTGATCAATTTGCTGGGCGGGGATATCGCCCGGCTCGGATTGGGGTTCCTTAATCTGCTCAAATTACCGCCTCTGATGTTGATGCTGGCGGCTCAGGCGGCAGCGGCGATATATGTGGCGTCCTCCATCGGACTGATCGCCGTCGGCTGCGTCTTCGCCATCGGGATGACGGTGAAGATGCGGACGAAGCTGGTTCAACGCCTCGGCGGGGACCTCACATACAAGCAAGGGCAGCTGTTTTCCGAAATCGCCGGCTTTCTGGAAGGGTTGAAGCCGGCCAAGTGCCACGCCTGCGAGCAGGCGCATGTCACTGCATTCGCGGCCATTACGGGGGAAATGTGCGAGCGCACTTATGCCTTCACCGAGGGTGGAGCCCGGATGCGCATGGCTGCGCAAATCTTCATCGCCGTGGGACTGGCGATTCTGGTTTGGCTGTCGGTTACCTACGGGACACTGGCGCCCACCACCTTGATGGTTCTGGCGGTAATCCTGGCTCGGATGATGCCCTTACTGCAAGATGCCCAGCAGAGTTGGGACGGCGTCATTCATATGCTGCCGACCTATGAGGCAGTCACAACGGCCGAACATCATTGCCTAGCCGCTGCCGAAGCCCCGGACAGGGCCACGCCCCCCCTGGCGCTGACCCATGAGATCAGGATGCGCGACGTCAGCTTCCGCCATGACCATGACAGCCCATTCCTGTTTCAAGGGGCGAACGTCACCATCACTGCGGGGCAGGTTACCGCTCTGGTCGGCCTATCAGGAGCCGGTAAGACCTCCGTCGCCGACCTGCTGCTCGGACTGCTCTCCCCCGAAAGTGGCGCGATCACCATCGACGGCACCCCCCTGGTCGGCAGCAATCGCCGGGCATGGCGGAGTACGGCCGCCTATGTCCCTCAGGACCCCTTTCTGTTGAACGCCTCGGTCCGTGACAACATGCTGTGGGCGTCTCCTTCGGCGAGTCCGGCCGAGATCAACCGCGCATTGACCATGGCCTCGATCGATCAAGTGGTGGCAGCCCTGCCACAAGGCCTCGACACCATCGTCGGTGATCGCGGCTCTCGGCTGTCGGGAGGGGAACGACAGCGCCTTGTCCTTGCCCAGGCACTGCTTCGTCGGCCACGCTTTCTGGTTCTCGACGAAGCGACAAGCGGACTGGACGCCGAGGCTGAGCGGGCCGTTACCGAGGCGCTGACGACGTTGCGTGGCACCATGACGATCCTGGTCGTTGCTCACCGACCGGCGATGATCGCTGCCGCCGATAACGTCATTGAAGTTTCTGACGGTAAACTATCTATCCAAACCCAGCAGTATGGCGCGCCAATTTGAAAGGTTATCGCCATTTTTCGGGATGGCTTACGTGCTGGCCGGAAGGGCCGCAAGAAGGTTGATGTGGCCAAGCTGGCCTTTCGCTGGTGGCCTGATTCGGCGCTGACCTCGGTCTTGGCGATGTCGCGCACCAGATTGTGGGCGCCCTAACAACAGGGAACTTTACACGCATCAATGCACCCGATCCGGAGACCTTCCATGACGACGCCCGCTTCACGACTAATGCCCTGCAGGCCCAAGGGCTGGTGACATTGTCTATGGACGGTGAGCACGACAAGTTAGTGGCAATGTGCCCATCGTACATAGAGACGGCTGCACCAAGTGGCAAACGGCGGTTTTGGGTCACGAAGAGCCCGTAGGCCCCGGCGCTGTGGATGACCGCAGGACCCCCGGCAGCCGCCGCTCAGGGCCTCCGAACGAAGATCCATGGTCGATTCTTGCTCTTTGCCGCCGGGAAGATGTATGCCGATAAAGGGGAACTGTAGAGGTCCGACCGATGGCACGGCAGCGTATTCTCAGCGATAGGCATTGGGCCCAGTTGATGGCCGTTAATTTTGACGAGCGGGCGATCGTGCGCCACTACACGCTATCGCGGGACGATATAGACCTCATCGCGGGAAAGCGGGGCGACCACAACCGCCTTGGCTTCGCCGTGCTGCTCTGCTCCATCCGGCAGTCCGGCCACCCACCGGCCGCCGATGAAGTGGCGCCATCGGAGGTGGTGGCATTCGTCGCCAAGCAGCTGGATGTTGATCCGAGCGTCCATGCCCGATACGCCCGCCGCGACGAAACCCGCCGCGAACATGTCGCCGACATCATTCGCCGGCTCAACCTCGTTTCCTTTGACCGTAAGGTGACCCGGTCGCTGATCGCTTGGCTGGTCACCATGGCCACCAATGAACGCTCGCCCGTTCGTCTCGCCGAATTGCTGATTCAGGAAAGCCGGTCACGCCACATCCTGCTGCCCCAGGCAGCCATTCTCGACCTCGTCGTGCGACGAGCGCGCCTCAGGGCCGAGAGGATCATGATCCAGGCGCTGATCGGAGGCCTCGACGACACCCGACGGGCGGCACTGGACGGCCTCCTGGAACCGATGGCCAACACGTCGATCAGCCTTCTGGCCTGGCTGAAGACGGGCAGTCCATCGCCCTCGGCCCGCAACATGGCGGCAATGGTGGAGCGCCTTCAGGCTGTTCGCCGGCTCGGGATCGGTCGCACGGTTGCCAAGCTGGTTCCCGCCGGCACGCTGTCCCGCCTGGCCGACGAAGGGCTGCGGATGACAGTGCAGCATCTCCGTGATTTGGCGACGGAGCGCCGCCATGCCACCCTGACCGCCGCCGCGTTGCAGTTGGAGACCTGCCTCATCGACGGCGTGCTGGGCATGTTCGACAAGTTGATGGGCACGCTGTCGCGGCGGGCAGAGCGCAAGACGGCCGACCGCGCCCTCGTGTCGGTCCGTGAGGCTCATGGCCAGCTGATGTCCCTGGCCAAGGCGTGCCGGGTGCTGATCGCCGCCTGCGAACAGGGGACCGATCCCAAGAAGGCCATCGAAGACGAAACCGGATGGGCCAACTTCGTCACCAGCGTCGGCCTAGCCGAAGAGCTTGCCCGACCGGAGACCACGGACCCCCGAACCGAGCTGATCGCCCGCTATACCGCAGTCCGATCCTTCGCGCCGGTTCTGTTGTCCGGGCTGTCGTTCCAGGGTGTGCCGGCGTGCAAGTCCCTGCTGGATGCCCTTGCCATCATCGGCGACATGTATCAATCCGGCGGGCGCAAACTGCCGGACAAGGTGCCAACGACGTTCATTCGGCGGAGCTGGCGGGCGCTTGTGTTGGTCAAGGGTGAGGTCGAGCGGCGGTCCTATGAAATCTGCGCCTTCTCCGAATTGCGCGATCGTCTTCGTGCCGGCGATGTCTGGGTCGAGGGCAGCCAGACCTGTCGCAGTTTCGAGGACTGCCTGTTGCCAATACCCGTATTCGAGGCGCTCCGTCAGGAAGGGCCGCTTCCGGTAGCCGTATCCAGCAACCCGGAAAGTCACCTGGGTATGATGGCCATTAATCTGGAGGGTGCTCTCCAGGAGGTCAGCGTCCTTGCCGAAGGCAACGGGCTGCCCGACGTGACCATCAAGGCCGGCGATCTGAAGATCACTCCCCACAAGGCCGACACGCCGGAGGCCGCCCTAGCGCTGCGCAATGCCGCCTACGGGTTGCTTCCCCGCCTGCGGATCACCGATCTCCTGACGGAAGTGGACAGTTGGACCGGATTCTCCGACTGCTTCAGCCACCAGCGGAGCGGCAGACCGCCGGAAGATCGTACCGCCCTGATGACCGCCGTGCTGGCCGACGGCATCAACCTTGGCTTGGCCCGAATGGCGGAGTCCTGTCGTGGCGTTACGGCGGGGCGGCTGGCATGGGCCCATGACTGGCACGTCCGTGAGGATACCTATGGCGCGGCGCTGGCGAGGATCATCGATGTCCATCGCGGCATGCCACTGGCCAGCCTCTGGGGCGATGGATCGACCTCCTCGTCGGACGGCCAGTTCTTCCGGGCCGGTGGTCGCGGCGAGGGCATCGGCGACGTCAACGCTCATTACGGCAGCGAGCCCGGCGTCCGTTTCTACACTTGCATTTCCGACCAGTACGGGCCGTTCTACACCAAGGTGATCGCGGCGACCGCGAGCGAGGCGCCCCATGTTCTCGACGGCCTGCTCTACCACCAGACCGGCCTTCAGCCGAGCGAGCACTACACCGACACCGGCGGGGTCACCGATCACGTCTTCGGCCTCTGTCACCTGTTGGGGTTTCGGTTCGCACCTCGTATCCGCGATCTCAAGGACCGCCGTCTGTATCTGCCGCCTGGAATGAAGGCACCTGACATCCTGGTGCCACTGGTGGGCGGCACCATCGACGTCAAGCACTTGTCCCTGAACTGGGAAAGCCTGATCAGACTGGCGGTGTCGATCCGCTCGGGCACCGTGACGGCGTCGGCCGCCCTGCGCAAATTGTCGGCCTATCCCCGCCAGAACGGTCTGGCGGTGGCATTGCGCGATCTCGGTCGGCTGGAACGGACGCTATTCACGTTGGACTGGCTCCGCGATCCTGGGTTGCGGCGGCGTGTCGGGGCCGGCCTAAACAAAGGCGAGGCCCGCAATGCCCTGGCGCGGGCGGTATTCTTTTACAGGCTGGGTGAAATGCGTGATCGCAGCTACGAGAACCAAGCGTATCGCGCCTCGGGCCTCAACCTGCTGGTGGCCGCAATCATCCTGTGGAACACCCGCTACTTGGAGTTTGCCTATGCCGAGCTGGCGCGCCGGGGCATGGCCGTCACTCCCGACCTGATGAAGCACGTGGCACCGCTCGGCTGGGAGCACATCAGCTTGACCGGGGATTATAGTTGGGCAACCGAGGAATTCGGTGCCGGCGGAATGCGTCCATTGCACCGCCATGTGTCGCTCCTCGCGGCGTAGTTCTCGTTTCGTGCGACCTTAGCGTACAAGGAATGCACTTTCGTTAGGTGACCCCATTCGCACAAGGACCATGCCGATCCCGAGACCCTGTGCTCCTGCGCCGGCAGCGGCCGGGTCAAGGCCTTCGCCGGGCCGGGCGATACCCAGGCGGTGTTCGCCCAGGCCGGGGTGGCGGAGAGCCAGCGGATGCTCACCTGGCCCAATCATCAAATTTTCCTGGGCGATCTGCGGGTTACCGGCACCTTCGCCTTGCCCACCGATGCCGGCGATCTCACCCATATGGGCTTCGTCATCCAGGTTGACGGCGGGCCGTCCCTGTGGATCACCGGCGACACCGCCTGGTGCGACCTGCTGGCCGAGGCCGGGGCCAGGCACCGGCCCGATGCCATCATTCTTCCCATCAACGGCGGCTACGCCAATTTGTCCCATTGGGAGGCGGCGGAACTGGTGCGCCGGGTGGGGCCGTCCCAGGCCATTCCCTGCCACTGGGACATGTTCGCCGACAATTCCTGCGATCCCCGCATGTTCGAGGCCTCGCTGAAGGTCAAGGAGGTGCGGGACGTCTACCGCCTGCCGGTGCACGGGCAAAGGATGAGCATCAGCCGAAACGGCTGAACACGATCGGCAGCCACGCCAGGGCGAACAGGGTGCTGGCCGCCACGGCGATGGCGGCGCGGTCGGGGTGGATGCCGCGCAGGGTGGCGTGGACCACGGTGACGGCGGCCAGGGGCACCAGGGATTCGATCAGCAGCACCTGATGCCCGATCCGTCCGAAGATGTGCAGCCAGGCACGGTCCAGCCCGATGAAAGCCAGTGCCAGGGCCGGCCACACGGCGAACTTGACCGCCAGGGTGAAGGCGGTGAAGCCCAGGTCGAGGCGCAGGCTGCGCAGCTGGGCCAGCCCCAGCCCGACGATCATCATGCCCACCGGCACGAAGGCGCCCGACAGGATGTCCACGCCCTGCATCACCGCCGGGGGAACCTTGGTGCCGCTGAGATTGAGCAGGGCGCCCAGCCAGCAGGCGTGCAGGCCGGGATATTTCAGCACCCGCAGGATCGCGCCGGTCACCGAGGCCTCGGCGCGGGCCACGGTGTAGAAGCCCACCGAGTTCTCGTAGGCGGTGGCGCCGAACGACACCATCACCACGATGGGCAGGGCGTCCGGCCCCACCAGGGCCAGACAGGCGGGGATGCCGAAGAAGCCGGTATTGCCGGTGCCGGCGGTGAAGGCGGCGATACGCTCGCGCCCGTCCTTCCACAAACGCCCCGTCAACCGGGCGGCGAGCAGCGCCACGGCGGAGCACAGGCCGAACACCGCGAAGGGCAGCGCCAGCAGGGCGCCGCTCAGGTCGGCGGTGACGAAGCCCTTGAACACCACGGCGGGCGACAGCACGAACAGGGCGAGGCGGCCAAGGTCCTGGCCCCTGACCTCGCCGAACCGGCCCAGCGCGAAGCCGATGGCGACCAGCAGGTAGAGCGGCAGCAGCTTCAGCGCCAGGGAGGTATCGAAGGGCAGGGTCATCGTACCAGGATCGCCCGGAAGTCGTTGACGTTGGTCAGCGTCGGACCGCTCTGAACAAGATCGCCCAACGCCTTGAAAAATCCGTAGGAATCGTTTTCCAGAAGATGAGATTCCGGATGAAGTCCCAGGGTGCGGGCGCGCTCCAGGGTGTCGGGGGCGATGATCGCCCCGGCATTGTCCTCGGAGCCGTCGATGCCGTCGGTGTCGCAGGCGATGGCCTCCACCCCGGCGCAGTCCTTCAGCGCCAGGGCCAGCGCCAGGGCGAATTCGGCGTTGGGCCCGCCCTTGCCCCGCCCTGAGGGTGACGGTGGCCTCGCCCCCCGACAGGATCACCGCCGGGAAGGGCACCGGCTGCTGGTGGGCGCGGATGGACTTGACCACGCCGGCCATCACCTTGGCCATTTCGCGCGCCTCGCCCTCCAGGGCGTCGCCCAGCAGCAACGGCATCAGGCCGGCCCGCGCCGCCACCAGGGCGGCGGCCTCCAGCGAGCGCTGGGGCGTGGCGATCAGCCGGTATTCGCTGTCGGGCAGCGCCTTGGGCGTCTCGGCGGCGGGATCGTTCAGATGGGCGGCGATGGCCGGCGGCGGCGCGATGCCGTAGCGGGCCAGCACGTCACGCGCCTCGGCCAGGGTGGTGGGGTCGGCCACCGTGGGGCCGGAGGCGATCACCGAAGGGTCGTCGCCGGGCACGTCGGAAATGGCCAGCGTCACCAGCCGGGCCGGGGCGGCCAGGGCGGCGAGACGGCCGCCCTTGACCGCCGAAAGATGCTTGCGCACGCAATTGATCTCGCCGATGGCGGCGCCCGAGCGCAGCAGCGCCGCCGTAAGGGCCTGTTTCTCTGCAAGGGTGATGCCGGGGGCGGGACGGGCCAGCAGCGCCGAGCCGCCGCCCGAGATGAGGCACAGCACCAGATCGTCCGGCCCCAGTCCGGCCAGCAGGCCGATCATGCGGCCGGCCGCCTTTTCCCCCGCCGCGTCGGGCACCGGGTGGGCGGCTTGCGCCACCTCGATGCGGCGGGTGGCGGCGGCATGGCCGTAGCGGGTGACCACCAGCCCCGACAGCGGGCCGGACCAGTGGTCCTCCACGGCGCGGGCCATGGCCGCCGCCGCCTTGCCGGCACCGATCACCAGGGTGCGGCCGGGCGGCGGAGCGGGCAGGGCGGGCGGCAGGCAGACCGATGGCCTTGCCGCCGCCACCGCCGCCTCGAACATGCGTAACAAGATGGTCGTCACTGGACTCTGTTTCCCTTTGCGGGCTCAATGGTCGCACCAGTAGACAGCGGAAATGGACCATGAGCAATCTGGACGGCGTTCTCGCCCCCATCCTCACCCCGTTCACCAACGCCCTGACGCCCCATGTGCCGCTGTTCGTGGCGCTGGCCCGTCACCTGATGGGGCAAGGGCTGGGGCTGGCGCCGTTCGGCACCACCAGCGAGGGTAACTCGCTGGGGGTGGAGGAGAAGGTGGAACTGCTCGACGCCCTGGCGGAAACCGGCCTGGACATGGGCCGCACCATGCCGGGCACCGGATGCTGCGCCCTGACCGATTCGGTGACGCTCTCCCGGCACGCGGTGAGCCTGGGCTGCGGCGGGGTGCTGATGCTGCCGCCCTTCTACTACAAGACTCCCAGCGAAGACGGGCTGTTCGCCTCCTTCGCCGAGGTGATCGAGCGGGTGGGGGATTCCCGCCTTAAGGTCTATCTCTACCATTTCCCCCAGCAGAGCCAGATTCCCATCACCCATGGGCTGATCGCGCGCCTGCTGGCCGCCTATCCCGCCACCGTGGTGGGTATCAAGGATTCGTCGGGCGATCTGGCCAATATGGAAGGGATGTGCCGGGCCTTTCCCGGCTTCAAGGTGTTCGCCGGGACGGAACGGCTGATTCTGCCGGTGATGCGGGCCGGCGGCGCGGGCTGTATCAGCGCCAACGCCAACATCCACGGCCCGGCCATGCTGGAATTGTGGCGGCGCTGGCGCGAGCCGGAGGCCGAGGGGTTGCAGAAGGGCCTGGAAGGCTTCCGCACCGTCATGGAGGGCGTGCCGCTGATCGCCGCCCTGAAGGCGCTGACGGCCCGGCGCACCGGCGATTACGGCTGGCGCCGCGTGCGCCCGCCCCTGGTGGCCCTGCCGCCCGAGGCCGAGATCGAACTGATCGAGCGGCTGGCCAAGGCCGGGATCGCCATTTGAGCCGATCCGGCTATTTCAAATCGACGATGGCCTCCAGGCCATTGGCCTTGGCGGCGGCCAGCAGGCGGCCGTCGGCCTTGGCCCGCGCCACGAAGGAATCCACCGTCTCCTGCCACTCCCCGTCGCCCGGTGCCATGGCGTAGGCATAGGAACTGGGGGCCAGCGGGGCGGGCGGGGTCAGCAACTTGGCCCAGTCGTGGCGGGCCAGCATCTTGCGGCTGAAAGGATAGTCGGTGACGAACAGGTCGGCGCGGCCGCTCATCACCTCCTGCTCGCGGGCCTCGGGGGTGGCGACCTCCAGCAGACGGGCCTGCTTCAGCTCCCCCTTCATGACGTCGACCATGAAGGTTCCGGCGGCGGCGGCCACCACCACGCCGTCGCGGTCGATATCCTGCCATTCCTTGACCACCGGGTGGGTCTTGGTGGTGATGGCGAAGATGCCGCTGCGCAGATGGGGGCGGGTGAAGGCCAGCTTTTCCTGGCGCGGCGGCGTGATGGCCACTCCGTGCATGGAAACGTCGCACTTGTCCGACAGCAGGTCGTCGATCATGGTCTTGAACGAGGAATCCACGAAGCGCACCTGCACGCCGAGGTCCTTGGCCAATTCATGGGCCATGTCGATGTCGATGCCCTCGAGCCGGCCGGTGCGGGTGTTGCGGTAGGAAATGGAATAGTAATCGGGCCAGATGCAGACCCGGACCTCGCCGCTCTGGCGGATATGCGCCAGCCTGCCGCCGGGTGGGGCCGCCACGGCCCCGTTTCCCAGGACCAGAAGGGAAACGGCGGTGGCAAGGCGGGCCAATCTATGCATTTTTGTCCTCCAGATACGGACGTATTATGCTATTTCACCTAGGTCATGCAAGCTAGCCCGATGAAGCCTGCGGTACCTCCGCCGGCCAATACCCCCGTGGTCCTGGGCAGCGTGCCGGTCCAGCCGCTGTTTTCCCGGCGGCTGATCGGCGCGGTGGTGGTGTTCGGGGTCGGCATGGCCTTGCTGGTGGCGGTCGTCACCACCCTGGGCCTGTGGGCGGGGCGGCAGGAGGCGATCAGCGGCGCCGAGGCGGTGACCCGCAATCTGGCCCGCAGCCTGACCGAATCCGTCGAGCGTTCCGTCAATTCCATGGACGTCACCCTGGCCTCGGTCGCCGAACTGGCGGCGGAGCAGGGGATGGCGGCGGCGCATCTCGACCTGCGGGCGGCGGTGGCCCAGCGCCTGACCTTCATTCCCTATCTGCGGCAGATCCTGGTGGTCCGGGCGGATGGAATGGTGCTGTTCGATTCGGCCAATCAGGCCGACGGGCGTTCCCTCGACCTTGCCGCCCTGCTGGCGGAGCACGCCCGCCTGCCGCGCCCGCTGGTGATCGGCGTTCCGGTCGACGGACGCTTCATCGGCGGCAGCGGGCGGTGGCTCGGCCACAAGACCATTCCGGTCAGCCGCGCCGTCCGCGGCGCCGATGGCGCGGTGCTGGGGCTGGTGATCGGCGCGGTCAACCCCGAATATTTCGTGGCCAGTTTCCAGGGAATCGAGGCGGAATCCGGAGCCCATGTCCATCTGTGGCGCTTCGACGGGCTGATGCTGGCCGGGGCGGGGGGGCTCAACGATCCCCACCAGGACCGGGGCTGGGACAACCCGCTGTTCTCGCGCCACCTGGGCGAATCCGAGATGGGCACCTTCCTGGGACCGGGCGGCGACGGGGTGACGTGGATCACCAGCTATCGCACCGCCCTGTCCTGGCCGCTGGTGGTCAGCGTCGGGGTTTCCCAGGACGTTGCGCTGGAAAGCTGGCGGCACAGCGTCGAGGCCATCGCCTGGCCGGTGGGAGGGGTGACGCTGATCGTGCTGGGCCTGACCGCCGCCATGGCCTCCATGTTGCGCCACCGCGGGCGTGATGAGGCCCGGCTGCGGCTGTCCGACATGGTGCTGTCCAACGTCTCCAACGGCGTGACCATCGCCGAGGTGGGGGCGCGCGACCTGCCGCTGATCTACGTCAACCCCGCCTTCGAGCGCATCACCGGCTATACCGCCCAGAGTGCCCTGGGACGCAATGCCCGCTTCCTGCACGAATTCGATCCGGCGCAGGAGGGGCTGGACGAGGTCCGCGCCGCCCTGGCCGAGGGAAAGCCGGTTTCGGTGGTTTTGCGCAACCAGCGGGCGGACGGCACGCTGTTCTGGAACCAGTTGTCGCTGTCGCCGGTGCACGGCGCCAACGGGCAGGTCAGCCATTGGGTGGGCGTGCAGCGCGACATCACCCAGCAGGAGGAAGCCCGCGCCGCCCTGGCCAAGGCCTATGACGACGTCGCCCATTACAGCGAGGACCTGGAGCGTTTCTCCTTCGTGCTGGCCCATCACCTGCAGGAGCCGGCCCGCCAGATGCGGCTGCAGGCCCAGGTGCTGCTGCAGCGCATCGAGGACATCCCCGAATCCGGCGCCCAGCAGCCGGCCCAGCTGATCATCGACGCCGCCAAGCGGCTGGTGGAGATGCTGCGTGACGTGCAGGCCTACCTGGCCGTCGAGCGCCAGCCGGTGACCGGCGGCACCGCCTCGTCGGAATCGGCGCTGGGTGCCGCCCTCAACCGCTTCATCGATCCCGAGGCCATCGGCCCGGTGGAGGTGGTGCGGGGGCTGTTGCCCCGGGCCGGCCTGCCCCAGAAGCATCTGGACGATTTGTTGGAGATCATGGTCGAGAACGCCGTGCGTTTCCGCCATCCCCAACGGCCCCTGCGGCTGTGGGTGGGGGCCGAGCCGCATGCCGACGGCTGGCTGTTCCGGGTCGAGGACAACGGCATCGGCATCGAGCCCGGCTATCATGAACGGGTCTTCGTGGCGCTGGAGCGCCTGCATTCCGGTAACACCTACGGCGGTACCGGCATCGGGCTGGCCATCGCCCGCAAGATCGTCGAGGCGGCGGGCGGGCGCATCTGGGTGGAATCCGACGGCAGCAGCGGCAGCGCCTTCCTCTTCACCCTGCCCATGACGCCGGGCGGCGTGCTCTGATTCCCCGCCGTCCGGCCCAAACGGAAAAAGCCCCCGGCGGAGGATCATCGCCGGGGGCTTTCGCCCAGAGGTAGTGCCCCAAAAGTCACCCTCGGGCCCGTCTGCAGTCCCGTTCGTTCGTTCGAGGAGGGGACGGACTGGAATTCGTGACAGGCCCAATATAGGGGAGGGTGGGGTCTCGCGTCTGTGAAGAGTCTCACATAGCGGAAAATCAATCGAGAGAGGTCAGGCCCTCCAGGGCGGTGAGCTTGTTCAGGGTGATCTGGCCGCGGCCCAGCGTCACGATGCCGGCCTGTTCCCACTTGGACAGCACCTTGTTGACGCTTTCGCGGCTGATGCCCAGATGGTCGGCGATTTCCTGCTGCGACAGCTTGATGGAGGACGGCGTGCCCGGCTTGGCCTTGGTCCCCATGGTCTGGTCGAGCATCAGCAGATGCTTGGCCAGCCGCGAGGGCAGGGAGAGGAACACCATGTCCTCCAGCTGGTTGTCGGCCTTGCGGATGCGGTCGCACAGCACCTCGATCAGGTGCAGGGCCTGGGCGGGGTGCCGATGCAGGAAGGTGTGGACGTCCTTGCGCTCCAGGGCGATCAGCTCGGAGGCTTCCATGGCGGTGGCGTCGGCCGAGCGCTCCTTGCCGTCCAGCACGGCGATCTCGCCGAACAGCTGGCCCGGCTTGATCAGGCCGTAGGTGACCTCGCGGCCGTCGGCGGACAGCACGCCGATGCGGATCAGCCCCCTGGCCACCAGATACAGCCGGTCGCCGGGATCGCCCTTGGAAAACAGCGTCTCGCGCGCATCGACCTTGACCATCTTGGCCTTGGCCGCCAGCTCGTCGAGCAGGTCGGTCTGGACGGACGCGAACAAGGGCGTGTTCGCCAGCATCTCGCGGCGACGCAAAACTGTTTCCGGCATGCTCGAGCGTCTCTCCCCACCTCAGCCAGTGATGCCGCGCCGCTTCAACCATGGCGCCAGCACGCCGATCATACCGCTACGGAACAACAACACGCAAACAACGAAGATGACGCCCTGGATGATAATCACCCACGAGCCGATGCCGGCGAAGAAATCCTGGATGGCCACCACCAGGAAGGCGCCGACCATCGGCCCCAGTACGGTGCCCACCCCGCCCAGCAGGGTCATCAGCACCACCTCGCCCGACATGTGCCAACTGACGTCGGCCAGGGAGGCCAGCTGGAACACCAGGCTTTTCAGGGAACCGGCCAGCCCGGCGAAGGCCGAGGACAGCACGAAGGCGATCAGCTTGTAGCGTCCCACCTCGTAGCCCAGCGAGACGGCGCGGGGTTCGTTGTCGCGGATGGCCTTCAGCACCTGGCCGAAGGGAGAATTGACCACCCGGTGGAGGAACAGCAGCGAGGCGACGAACACCGCCAGCACGAAATAGTACATGGTCATGGTGTCGGAAAGGTCGAACAGGCCGAACAGATGGCCGCGCGGCACGCCCTGGATGCCGTCCTCGCCATGGGTCATGGGGGCTTGTACCGCCACGAAGAAGCCCAGCTGGGCCAGCGCCAGGGTGATCATGGCGAAATAGATGCCCTGGCGGCGGATGGCCAGCCAGCCGACCACGGCGCCCAGCACGGTGGCCAGGGCCACGCCCAGCAGGATGGCGATCTCCGGGGTCAGGCCCCATTCCTTGGCGGCATAGGCGGTGAGATAGGCCGACCAGCCGAAGAACATGGCGTGGCCGAAGGACAGCAGCCCCACATAGCCGAGCAGCAGGTTGAAGGCGGCGGCGAACAGGCCGAAGCACAGGCCCTTCATCAGGAAGACGGGATAGACGGCGAAGGGCAGTACCAGTCCCAGGCCGATCAGGGCCAGGATGAAGGGTTTCTGGCGCGAGGGGACGGAAGGAGAAAGGGTCATGGCGTCAGGCTCCCTTGCCGAACAGCCCGGCGGGCTTGATCAGAAGAACCACGACCATGACCATGAAGATCACGGTGCTGGCGGCTTCGGGGTAGAAGACCTTGGTCAGGCCTTCCACCAGCCCCAGCATGTAGCCGGTGACGATGGAGCCCAGGATCGAGCCCATGCCGCCGATCACCACCACGGCGAACACCACGATGATCAGGTCCGAGCCCATCTTGGGGCTGACCTGATAGATGGGGGCGGCCAGCACGCCGGCGATGGCGGCCAGGGCGACGCCGAAGCCGTAGGTGAGCGTGATCATCAGCGGCACGTTGATGCCGAAAGCTTGGACCAGGGTGGGGTTTTCCGTGCCGGCGCGCAGGTAGGCGCCCAGCTTGGTCTTCTCGATGGCGTACCAGGTGCCCAGGCACAGCACCAGCGAGGCCACCACCACCCAGCCGCGATAGATGGGCAGGAACATGAAGCCCAGGTTCCAGCCGCCGGCCAATTCCTTGGGCACCGAATAGGGCTGGCCCGACACGCCGTAACCCTCGCGGAACAGGCCCTCGATGATCAGGGCGAGGCCGAAGGTCAGCAGCAGGCCGTAGAGATGGTCCAGCTTGTACAGCCGGCACAGCATGGTGCGCTCGATAATGATGCCGACCAGCGCCACCACCAGGGGGGCGACGATCAGGGCCGGCCAGTAGCCCAGCCCCAGAAAGTTGAGCGCCAGCCAGGCGACGAAGGCGCCCATCATGTACAGGGCGCCGTGACTGAAATTGATGATGTTGAGCAGCCCGAAGATCAGCGCCAGCCCCAGGCTGAGCATGGCGTAGAAGGCGCCATTGATGAGACCCAGCAGCAATTGCCCGAACAGGGCCTGGGTCGGTATGCCGAGGATGGTCATCATGGGCTGGGGCCTCTTGCGCTCAGGTCAATGCCCCCACCCTTCGCCCTCCCCGGGCCATGCCGGGGGAGGGGTGGGGTGGGGGGAATGATTACTTCTTCACCAGCGGGCAGGTGCTCTCGGCCAGCGGCTGGTAGGCCTCGTCGCCGGGGATGGTGCGGACGATCTTGTAGTAATCCCACGGCCCCTTGGACTCGGACGGCTTCTTGACCTGGGCCAGGTACATGTCGTGGACCATGCGGCCGTCGGCGCGGATCTTGCCGTTCTTGGCGAAGAAGTCGGCGATGGGCAGTTTGCGCATCTCGTCGGCCACCTTGATGCCCTCGTCGGTCTTGGCGGCGGCGGTGGACTTCAGGTAATGCAGCACCTGGGAATAGGTGCCGGCATGGACCATGGACGGCATCTTGCCGCCGCCCATCTTCTCGGACCAGCGCTTGGACCACGCCCGGGTCTGGTCGTCCATGTCCCAGTAGAAGCCGGTGGTCAGCATCATGCCCTGGGCGTTTTCCAGGCCCAGCGAGTGCACGTCGGTGATGAACACCAAAAGGCCGGCCAGGGACTGGCCCGCCTGGGTGATGCCGAATTCCTTGGCCTGCTTGATGGCGTTGATGGTGTCGGCGCCGGCATTGGCCAGGCCGATGATCTGGGCGCCCGACGCCTGGGCCTGCAGCAGGAAGGACGAGAAGTCGGAATTGGGGAAGGGATGCTTCACCGCGCCCTTGACCGTGCCGCCGTTGGCCTTGACCACGCGCTCGGTCTGGGCCTGCAGGTTGTGGCCGAAGGCGTAGTCGGCGGTCAGGAAGAACCAGGTCTTGCCGCCGCTCTTCACCACCGCGTCGCCGGTGCCCACCGCCATGGCGTAGGTGTCGTAGGTCCAGTGGAAGCCGGTGGCCGAGCATTTGTCGTTGGTCAGCGGCGTCGAGGCGGCGCCCGACACCAGATCGACCTTGCCCTTCTCCTTGGAGACCTCGCGCACCGCGATGGCCGCCGCCGTGGTCACCAGCTCGGCGATCACGTCCACCTGTTCGGTGTCGTACCACTTCCGCGCGATGCCCGACGCGATGTCGGCCTTGTTCTGGTGGTCGGCGGAGATCAACTCGATGGTCTGGCCGTTCAGCTTGCCGCCGAAATCGTCGATGGCCATCTGGGCGGCGACGATGGTGCCCTTGCCGGCCAGGTCGGAATAGGTTCCCGACAGGTCGGTGAGCACGCCGATCTTGACCTTGCCGTCGCTGTACTGGGCATGCGCCATGCCGGTGGACAGGGCCAGCGCCGCGGCGCCGAGCAGAAGCCTCTTCATCACCATGTTAGGTCCTCCCGTTGGGTTAAACGCCGAGATAACTCTTCAGCTTGTCCATGTTGGCCGCCAGGGATTCGTTGGGGATCATGTCGATCACCTGCCCGTGCTCGACCACGTAGTGACGGTCGGCGACGGTGGCGGCGAAATGGAAGTTCTGTTCCACCAGCAGAATGGTGAAACCCTTCTCCCGAAGCGTACGGATGATGTCGCCGATATGCGAGACGATGACCGGGGCCAGACCCTCGGTGGGCTCGTCCAGCAACAGCATGTCGGCGCCGGTGCGCAGGATGCGGGCGATGGCCAGCATCTGCTGCTCGCCGCCCGACAGCTTGGTGCCCTGGCTGGATCCGCGCTCCAGCAGGCGGGGAAACAGTTCGTAGACCTCGTCCAGCGACAGGCCGCCCGGCTTGATCACCGGCGGCAGCACCATGTTCTCCTTGACCGAGAGCGACGAGAAGATGCCGCGCTCCTCCGGGCAATAGGCCAGCCCCAGCCGGGCGATGCGGTTGGAGGAGAGGTGGATGGTCTCGGTGCCAGAGTATTTCACCGAACCGGTCCGCTTGCCGGCGATGCCCATGATGCAGCGCATGGTGGTGGTCTTGCCGACGCCGTTGCGGCCCAGCAGGGTGACCACCTCGCCCTTGGGCACGTCGAAGCTCATGCCGTGCAGCACGTGGGACTCGCCGTAATGGGCGTGCAGATCCTTGACCGAGAGGAGAATTTCGGACTCAGCCATGGCCAGCCGCTCCATGGCCCGAGCCCATATAGGCCTCGACCACCTCGGGATTGTCGGAAATCTCGGCGTAGCTGCCCTCGGCCAGCACGCGGCCCAGCTTCAGCACCGTGATGGTGTCGGAGAGATCGGCCACCACCGAGAGATTATGCTCGACCATCAGGATGGTGCGGTTGGCCGAAACCCGGCGGATCAGATCGGCGGTGCGCCGCACGTCCTCGGCGCCCATGCCGGCCATGGGCTCGTCCAGCAGCAGCATCTCGGGGTCGAGCGCCAGGGTGGTGGCGATCTCCAGCGCCCGTTTGCGGCCGTAGGACAGCTCGCCGGCCGGGGTGTCGCGGTATTCGGCGACCCCCACCGCCTCGATCAGTTCCTCGGCGCGGGTGTTGAGTTCGTTCAGGCACTCGCCCGAGCGCCAGAACTGGAACGACTTGCCCTGCTTGCGCTGCAGCGCGACGCGGACGTTTTCCAGGACCGTCAGGTGGCCGAACACCGCCGAGATCTGGAACGACCGCACCATGCCGTGGCGGGCGATGGCCGCCGGCTGGGTGTGGGTGATGTCGGTGCCGTTGAACAGAATCTGGCCCTTGGTGGGCGTCAGGAACTTGGTCACCAGGTTGAAGCAGGTGGTCTTGCCCGCCCCGTTGGGACCGATCAGCGCATGGATGGTGTGGCGGCGGACCCGCAAATTGACGTCGGATACGGCGACGAAGCCCTTGAACTCCTTGGTCAAGGAGCGGGTTTCGACGATGAACTCGTCTCCCATGCGGACACCTCCCTGCGGCGGCCCTGTCCGGCGAGCCTGCGCGGGATTGCTTCCCGTCTGCCCGGTCGCCTGAATATTATTCATCAAATAAGGCCATCAAAATCGCACCCTGTCAAAGCATGGAATTGGTCCGGGCGACCCATCGGGTGAAAACCCTATTTCAAGGCTAGGTGGCCAATTGCCGCGAGACGAAGTCTGTCGTCCCCTGGCCAATGAATGAGGGAATTGATCTTCCATTTTACAAGAGGGGTCGAAGGGGCGGTATCGCCGCCGCTCAAGTCTATGAGTGTTTCCCGGGGACCCCGGACATTGGTGGCGCGGCCATTGTCAAGAGGCGGGAAGTACGGAAACCTGCTCTTGGCGAAGCCGTTGGAATGCCGTATGAAGTTTAGCTTGGCTGATCGCTGCCGGCGATCGGGTGGGGGGCTGTCTGCCCGCCCAAGGTGACGGATTGGGTATGTTGGATCAGGCTGTGCGGCCGGTTGGGACCGCAGGGCGGTATAAAGGAATACGAAGTGAAGATCAGCGGATTGCCCGAAGCTCAGGGACTCTATGACCCGCGCCACGAACACGACGCCTGCGGTGTCGGCTTCATCGTCGATATCAAGAACCGCAAGTCGCATGACATCGTCCGCGACGGTCTCGAGATCCTGGTCAATCTCACCCATCGCGGCGCCGTGGGCGCCGATCCCAAGGCGGGCGACGGCGCCGGCATCCTGATCCAGATGCCCGACGCCTTCCTGCGGGACGAGGCGGCCAAGCTGGGCGTCACCCTGCCGGCCGAGGGCTCCTACGGCGCCGGCTGCGTGTTCCTGCCCCAGGACGCCGCCTGCCGCAAGGCGTGCGAAACCCATGTGGAGACCCTGGTCAAGGCCGAGGGCCAGGTGCTGCTGGGCTGGCGCGACGTTCCCACCGATTCCTCCAGCCTGGGCCATTCGGTGCTGCCCACCGTGCCGGTGGTGCGCATGGTGTTCATCGGCAAGGGGGCCGGAACCGCCGACCAGAACGCCTTCGAGCGCAAGCTGTTCGTCATCAGGAAGCAGGTCTTCAACAAGGCCCCCGAGGGCTCGGAGCGCGACTTCTACATCCCCAGCCTGTCGACCCGCACCCTGATCTACAAGGGCATGCTGCTGGCCGATCAGGTGGGGGTGTTCTACAAGGAGCTCTCCGACGAGCGCATGGTCAGCGCCCTGGCCATGGTGCATCAGCGCTTCTCCACCAACACCTTCCCCAGCTGGCGTCTGGCCCATCCCTTCCGCATGATCAGCCATAACGGCGAGATCAACACGCTGCGCGGCAACCTCAACTGGATGAACGCGCGGCGCCAGACCATGGAATCCAAGGTCCTGGGCGACGATCTGGCCAAGCTGTGGCCGCTGATCCCGGAAGGCCAGTCGGATTCGGCCTGTTTCGACAACGCGCTGGAACTCCTCGTCATGGGCGGCTATCCGCTGGCCCACGCCATGATGATGCTGGTCCCCGAGGCGTGGTCGGGCAACCCGCTGATGGACGACAAGCGCAAGGCGTTCTATGAGTACCACGCTGCCCTGATGGAGCCGTGGGACGGCCCGGCGGCGGTGTGCTTCACCGACGGCCGCCAGATCGGCGCCACGCTGGACCGCAACGGCCTGCGCCCGGCCCGCTATCTGGTGACCAAGGACGACAAGTTCCTGATGGCTTCCGAGATGGGCGTGCTGCCCGTGCCTGAGGATCGCATCAAGAAGAAGTGGCGCCTGCAGCCCGGCAAGATGCTGCTGATCGACCTGGAGCAGGGCCGCATCATCGACGATGCCGAGATCAAGGCGCAACTGGCCGGCGACAAGCCCTACGCCGAGTGGCTGGCCCAGTCGCAGATCATGCTGGAAGACCTGGACATCCCGGTCGAGACGGTCAAGCCCGATCCCGCCACCCTGCTGGACCGCCAGCAGGCCTTCGGCTACACCCAGGAAGACGTCAAGTTCCTGATGCAGCCCATGGCCGTCACCGGCCAGGAGGCGGTGGGCTCCATGGGCACCGATACGCCCATCGCCGTGCTGTCGGCCCGGCCCAAGCTGCTGTTCAACTACTTCAAGCAGTGCTTCGCCCAGGTGACCAACCCGCCCATCGATTCCATCCGCGAGGAATCGGTGATGAGCCTGGTGTCGCTGATCGGCCCGCGTCCCAACCTGCTGGGCATGGACAAGGACGGCGGCCAGGCCAAGCGCCTGGAAGTGCGCCAGCCCATCCTCACCAACGAGGACCTGGAGAAGATCCGCCGCATCGAGAAGCTGCCCGGTTCGGGCTTCAAGGCGGTGACCATCGACATCACCTGGCCGGCCTCCGAAGGCGCCGCCGGGCTGGAAGCCGCCGTGGCCGGCATCTGCCGCCAGGCCAAGGCCAAGGTGACCGAGGGCTACAACATCATCGTCCTGTCCGACCGCTCGGTGGGGCCGGACAATGTGCCGATCCCGTCGCTGCTGGCGGTGTCGGCGGTGCATCACTTCCTGATCCGGGAAGGCCTGCGCACCAAGGCCGGCCTGGTGGTGGAGACCGGCGAGGCCCGCGAGATCCATCACATGTGCGTGCTGGCCGGCTATGGTGCCGAGGCGATCAATCCCTATCTGGCGTTCGAGACGCTGGAGGAGATGCGCCCCAACCTGCCCGAGCCGCTGACCTCCTACGAGGTGCAGAAGCGCTACATCAAGGCCATGGACAAGGCCATCCTCAAGGTGATGGCCAAGATGGGCATCTCCACCTACCAGTCCTATTGCGGCGCCCAGATTTTCGACGCCATCGGCCTGTCGTCGGGCTTCCTCAACACCTATTTCGCCGGCACCGCCAGCCGGGTCGAGGGCATCTCCCTGGCCGGGGTGGCCGAGGAAACCGTACGGCGCCACCAGATCGCCTATTCCGACGCGCCGGTCTACCGCAACGCGCTCGACGTGGGCGGCGAATATGCCGTCCGCCTGCGCGGCGAGGAACATGCCTGGACCAGCGAGACCATCGCCAGCATGCAGCACGCGGTGCGCTCGGGCTCCATGGACAAGTTCCGCGAGTTCTCCAAGGCCATCGACGACCAGAGCAAGCGTCTGCTGACGCTGCGCGGCCTGTTCGAGATCAAGGTGGGCGGCAACGGAATCTCCGTCGACGAGGTCGAGCCGGCCAAGGACATCGTCAAGCGCTTCGCCACCGGCGCCATGTCGTTCGGCTCCATCTCCTATGAAGCCCACTCGACCCTGGCCGTGGCCATGAACCGCATCGGCGGCAAGTCCAACACCGGCGAGGGCGGCGAGGAGGCCGAGCGCTTCCTGCCGCTGGCCAACGGCGATTCCATGCGCTCGGCCATCAAGCAGGTGGCCTCGGGCCGCTTCGGCGTCACCGCCGAATACCTGATCAACGCCGACGACATCCAGATCAAGATGGCCCAGGGCGCCAAGCCCGGCGAGGGCGGCCAGCTGCCCGGCCACAAGGTGGACAAGGTCATCGCCCGGGTGCGTCACTCCACCCCCGGCGTCGGCCTGATCAGCCCGCCGCCCCACCACGACATCTATTCCATCGAGGATCTGGCCCAGCTGATCTTCGACCTGAAGAACGTCAATCCGGCGGCCCGCATCTCGGTGAAGCTGGTCTCGGAAATCGGCGTGGGCACCGTGGCGGCCGGCGTGTCCAAGGCCAAGGCCGACCACGTCACCATCTCGGGCTTCGACGGCGGCACCGGCGCCTCGCCGCTGACCTCCATCAAGCATGCGGGCAGCCCCTGGGAGATCGGCTTGGCCGAGACCCATCAGACCCTGGTGCTCAACCAGCTGCGCGGCCGTATCGTGGTGCAGGCCGACGGCGGCCTGCGCACGGGGCGCGACGTGGTCATCGCCGCCCTGCTGGGGGCCGACGAGTTCGGCTTTGCCACCGCGCCGCTGATCGCCGCCGGTTGCATCATGATGCGCAAGTGCCACCTCAACACCTGCCCGGTGGGCGTCGCCACCCAGGACCCCGAGCTGCGCAAGATGTTCGTGGGCCAGCCCGAGCACGTCATCAACTACTTCTTCTTCGTCGCCGAGGAAGTGCGGGAATGGATGGCCAGGCTGGGGGTGCGCACCCTGTCCGAGCTGACTGGCCGCACCGATCTGCTGGACGTCAACCGGGCCATGGACCACTGGAAGGCCAAGGGCCTGGACTTCTCCAAGCTGTTCCACCGCATTCCGGCCCAGCCGGGCGTGGCCCAGCGCCATTGCGAAGCCCAGGAGCACGACGTCGACGACGTGCTCGACCGCGAGCTGATCAACGAGGCCAAGCCGGCGCTGGACGACCGCATGTCGGTGCGCATCGCCAAGCCGGTGCGCAATGTCAACCGTACCGTCGGCGCCATGCTGTCGGGCGAGGTGGCCAAGCGCTTCGGCCATGCCGGCCTGCCCGGCGACACCATCCACGTCAAGCTGACCGGCACCGCCGGCCAGAGCTTCGGCGCCTTCCTGGCCCGCGGCGTGACGCTGGAGCTGGAAGGCGAAGGCAACGACTACGTGGGCAAGGGTATCTCGGGCGGCCGCGTGATCATCTACCCGTCCAAGGACTTCAAGTCCCCGGCCGAGGACAACATCATCGTCGGCAACACCGTGCTCTACGGCGCCATCGAGGGTGAGTGCTACTTCCGTGGCGTGGGCGGCGAGCGTTTCGCCGTGCGCAACTCGGGCGCCATCGCGGTGGTCGAGGGCGTGGGTGACCACGGCTGCGAGTACATGACCGGCGGCGTGGTGCTGGTCATCGGCCCCACCGGCCGCAATTTCGCGGCGGGCATGTCGGGCGGCGTCGCCTACGTGCTGGACGAGGCCGGCGACTTCAAGAAGCGCTGCAACCTCTCCATGGTCGACCTGGAGCCGGTGGCCGCCGAGGAGGACGCCAATTCCAAGCACGAGAATCAGGCCGGCGATCTGGAAGGCCACGGCCTGGTGGACGTCATGGGCGACATGACCCGCGACGACGCGTCGCGCATCCAGGCGCTGCTGCGCAACCACCAGCACTACACCGGGTCCAAGCGGGCTCACGACATCCTGCTGAACTGGGAGTATTACATGCCGAAATTCGTCAAGGTGATGCCGGTGGATTACCGGCGCGCCCTGCTCGAAATGCAGAAGGCCCAGGAACCCAAAGTGGCCGTTGGGGGAGGGCGCTGACATGGGAAAGGCAACCGGTTTCAAGGAATTCGACCGCCAGACCCCCGGCTACGAAGCGCCGGCGGAGCGCGTGAAGCACTACCGCGAGTTCGCCACGCCGCTGACCGACGAGGAATTGGCCCGCCAAGGGGCGCGCTGCATGGATTGCGGCATCCCCTTCTGCCACCAGGGCTGCCCGGTCAACAACATCATTCCCGACTGGAATGACCTGGTGTACCGCAACCGCTGGAAGGAGGCCGCCGAGGTTCTCCACTCCACCAACAACTTCCCGGAATTCACCGGCCGCGTCTGCCCGGCGCCGTGCGAGGCGTCGTGCACCCTGAACATCACCGACTCTCCGGTGGCCATCAAGACCATCGAGCACGCCATCGTCGAGCGCGCCTTCGCCGAGGGCTGGATGGTGCCCGACCTGCCTAAGCGCGAGACCGGCAAGATGGTGGCGGTGGTGGGCGGCGGTCCGGCCGGCATGGCCGCCGCGCAGCAGCTGGCCCGCGCCGGCCATGCCGTGGTGCTGTTCGAGAAGAACGCCAAGGTGGGCGGCCTGCTGCGCTACGGCATTCCCGACTTCAAGCTGGAAAAGGACATCATCGACCGCCGCGTCGCCCAGATGGAGGCCGAGGGCGTCACCATCCGTGCCAACACCCATGTGGGCGTCGATCTTTCGGCCCAGGACCTGTTGGACGGCTTCGACGCCGTGGTGCTCACCGGCGGCTCGGAAAAACCCCGCGACTTGGCCGTGCCCGGCCGCGAGTTGAAGGGCGTGCATTTCGCCATGGATTTCCTCACCCAGCAGAACCGCCGCAATGGCGGCGAGGCGGTGGGCGCCGAGGATATCCTGGCCAAGGGCAAGAAGGTGGTGGTGATCGGCGGCGGCGATACCGGCGCCGATTGCGTCGGCACCTCCAACCGCCATGGCGCCGCCTCGATCACCCAGATCGAGATCATGCCCAAGCCGCCCGCGAAGGAAGACAAGGGGCTGTCCTGGCCGCTGTGGCCCAACAAGCTGCGGACCTCGTCCTCCCATGACGAGGGCTGCGAGCGCCGCTGGGCGGTGTCCACCCTGCGCTTCACCGGGCAGGACGGCCGGGTCACCGGCCTCGATTGCGCCGAGGTCGACGCCAGGTTCCAGCCCATCCCCGGCACCGAGTTCAAGCTCGACGCCGATCTGGTGCTGCTGGCCATGGGCTTCGTTCATCCGGTCCACGAGGGTCTGGTGGACGGGCTGGGCCTGGAAAAGGACGGGCGCGGCAACGTCAAGGCCGATACCACCGCCTACCAGACCTCCAATCCCAAGGTCTTCGCCGCCGGCGATATCCGCCGGGGCCAGAGTCTGGTGGTGTGGGCCATCCGCGAGGGCCGTCAGGCCGCCCGCGCTGTGGACGCCTACCTCATGGGAAGCAGCGACCTGCCGGCCTGCTGATCGCGGGGACGGGATCGGGAAAAAGGGGTGCGGCCGGATCGGCCGCACCCCTTTTCACTGGTAATACCAGAGTAGCCCGGGTGAGGACCTTTGTTGTTCACAGTAACAATATTCATAACCTGAAATCATCAGATCGAATTTGATGAGGCGATCTTGTCTTCTCCCGCTCATTTCTGTGAGAGCGGGTTGCTGTTCTATTGATATCCCGCATCGGTTGCCTTCTTTGGTATGAGCATACCGATTGGGCACTTGGACTTATTGACTAGTTCAAAAGATCGTCATAGAAGGAGGCCGGATGGAGGCTCCATCACAACGGCAGTTTTGGGATACCCGGCGAATGTCAATCAGCAACTGGCGCTTCAGAGCGAAAATTCTTCTCATCGTCGTGTTGTCCCTATTGGGCATGGGGGCGATCATCGCCGTCAATCTCGCCAGTCTGCGCGGCGACCTCATGGCGGCGCGGCAGGTGAAGACCCAGCACGTGGTGGAGACCGCCCACAGCGTCATCGGCCATTACATCGCCCAGGCCAAGGCGGGGACCCTGACCACCGAGGCGGCCCAGGCCGCCGCCATCGAGGCGGTCAAGGCCATGCGCTATGCCGGGACCGAGTATTTCTGGATCAACAGCCTGGCCGGCAGGATGGTGGTCCATCCCATCCGCCCCGACATGCAGGGCAAGGAGCTGATGGGCCTGACCGACCCGGCCGGCAAGCGGTTCTTCGAGGCCATGATCACCGTGGTCAACAAGGACAAGGCCGGCTTCGTCGATTACCTGTGGCCCAAGCCGGGCTTCGACCAGCCCGTGCCCAAGGTGTCCTACGTCAAGGGCATCGAGGAATGGGGCTGGCTGGTGGGTTCGGGTATCTATATCGACGACGTGGATGCCGCTTTCCGTGCCGAACTGACCCGGCTGGGCGGCATCGCCGCCGGCGTGATGCTGCTGGTCCTGGCGGTGTCGTGGTGGGTCGGCAAGAACGTGGTCAGCGGCATGAACGGCGTCACCGGCGGCATCCGCAAGCTGGCCGAGGGCGATACGGCGGTCAGGATCGACGGCGCCGGGCGCGGCGACGAGATCGGTGATCTGGTCCGTGCCGCCGAGGTGTTCCGCGAGCATTCCCTGACCATGGCGCGCATGTCGGAGGAGCGGGCGGAGCAGCGCCGCCAGGCCGAGACCGAACGCCGTTCCACCCTGGCCGGCCTGGCCAGCGAGTTGGAGCGCGGCGTCAAATCCACAGTGGTGACGGTCAGCGAATCCGCCGGGCGGATGCAGACCACCGCCAACAGCATGGCCGGCGCCATCGACCACGCCTCGCAGGAAAGCCAGGCGGTGGCCGCCGCTGCGCAGCAGACCTCGTGCAACGTGGAAACGGTGGCCGCCGCCGCCGAGGAATTGTCGGCCTCCATCCGCGGCATCGGCTCGCAGGTGATGGAAAGCGCCCAGATCGCCAAGGAGGCGGTGGATGCCGCCAACCGCACCGATTCGGTGGTGCGCGGCCTGTCCGAGGCCGCCGACCGCATCGGCGAGGTGGTGCGCCTGATCAACGACATCGCCGGCCAGACCAACCTGCTGGCGCTCAACGCCACCATCGAGGCGGCGCGGGCGGGAGAGGCCGGAAAAGGTTTTGCCGTCGTGGCCAACGAGGTCAAGCATCTGGCCAGCCAGACCGCCAAGGCCACCGACGAGATCGGCCAGCAGATCGCCGCCATCCAGTCCACCACCGCCGCCGCGGTGGGCGCCATCGAGGGCATCGGCAAGACCATCGGCCGCATGGACGAGATCGCCACCGCCATCGCCGAGGCGGTCGACCAGCAGGGTGCCGCCACCCAGGAAATCGCCCGCAACGTCCACGAGGCGGCCAGCGGGGCGCAGGACGTGTCCAGCCACATCACCTCCATCAGCCGGACCGCGTCGGAAGCCGGACTGGCCGCCCGTGAATTGCTGGGCGCCGCCGCCGGCCTGGCCAGGGAATCCGATGCCCTGCGCACCGGCGTCGATCGCTTCCTGGGCGAAGTGCGGGCCATGTAGAGCTGTGGGCATCCTGTCCGCATTTTGACGGGGCTGCCCTTGACCCGCCTCAAGGCGCGGACGACGTGAAGGGGGCACCATCCCCCGGTCATTCGCTTCAGGATGCTTGTTCATGGCCACGATTCCGTTGATGGAGCCCGCCTACAAGGGCTCCCAGGGGCCGGTATTCTTCGCCGCCGGCTTCCGCCCGTTCTTTCTGTTCGCCGCAATCCAGGCGGCGGTCATGCTGCCCCTGTGGCTGCTCGCCTTCGCCGGCATCCTGCCGGTGGGGCCCAACTGGAATCCGGTGGTCTGGCACTCCCACGCCATGGTCTTCGGCTTCGCCGGGGCGGCGGTGGGCGGCTTCCTGCTGACGGCGGTGCCCAACTGGACCAACTCCCACCATGTGTCGGGCAAGCCGCTGATGGCGCTGTTCGGCCTGTGGCTGGCCGGCCGGGTGGCCATCGCCCTGGCCGGAATGCTGCCGCCGGTGCTGGTGGCGGTGATCGATCTCGGCTATCTGCCGCTGCTGGCCTTCCTGCTGGCCAAGCCGCTGATCGAGGCCGGCAAGTGGCGCAACATCGTCTTCCTGCCCATCCTCGGCGTGCTGTGGCTGGCCGGGCTGTGCGCCCATATCGAGGCGCTGACCGGCAAGGTGGTCGGGCTCAAGGGCGTCACGCTGGGCATCTTCGTCCTGCTGCTGATGATCGCCATCGTCGGCGGGCGCATCATTCCCTCCTTCACCCAAAACTGGCTGCGCATGCAGGGCCGTCCGGTGGACGTGGCGCCGGTGGGCTGGATCGAGACGGGCGGAGCGGGGGCGGTGGTCGCCCTGGCCGGCCTGGCCCAGGTCTTCCTGCCGTCCTCGCCGGTGGCCGGGGTGCTGCTGCTGCTGGCGGCGGCGGTTCACGCCTGGCGGCTGTCGGGCTGGCACGGGCTCAAGACCGTGTCCAACCCCATCCTGGTGGTCCTGCATGTGGGCTATGCCTGGATGGTGCTGGGCTTCGCCCTGCTGGGCCTTTCGGCCTTCATCGAGGCGCTGCCCGCCTCGGCGGCGCTGCACGCGCTGACCGCCGGTTCGGTCGCCACCATGGTCATCGGGGTGATGAGCCGCGCCGCCCTGGGCCATGCCGGCCATCCCCTGGTGGTGGCCAAGGCCACGGTGTGGGCCTACGGCCTGATCTCCGCCGGGGCGATGCTCCGCGTGGTGGCGCCGGTGATTCCCGACGGCATGATGGCGCTGACCATGGTCGGCGGCGCGGTGTGGACCCTGGGCTGGATTCTCTACGTCGTGGTCTACTTCCCCGTCTGCACCAAGCCGCGGGCCGACGGCCGGCCGGGGTAAGGGGGCGTTGCGTCGCCGGCCTCCCTTGAGGCCGGCTAGGCCCAAGGGGCCGCGCCGCTTACGCGGCGGGAGCCAAGCGGGCGGAGGCCCGCGCCCGGCGCCTGAGGGGCGTTGAAACAATGGAGTGCCGCCGATGATCGTTCTCTTTACCGATTTCGGCGCCCACGGGCCCTATCTCGGGCAGATGGAGATGGTCATCCGCCAGACCCTGCCGGCCGAGCCGGTGGTCAATCTGGTCGCCGACGCGCCGGCCTTCGATCCCCGGGCCTCGGCCTATCTGCTGGCGGCCCTGGCCGCCGGCATCCCCCGCCAGTCGGTGGTGCTGGCGGTGGTCGACCCCGGGGTGGGCGGCGAGCGCCTGCCTTTGGTGGTCGAGGCCGACGGCGTGCTGTATGCCGGTCCCGGCAACGGCCTGTTCGAGCCGCTGATGCGCCGCGCCAGAACGCTTCGCGCCTGGGAGATCGTCTGGCGGCCCGAACGGCTGTCGGCCAGCTTCCATGGCCGTGACCTCTTCGCTCCCGTCGCCGCCCGCCTGGCCGCCGGGCTGGCCCCCGAGGACGCCGGTTGCCGCGCCGCCGAGCCGTCGCGCCGCGCCGATTGGCCCGACGATCTGGCCGCAATCATCTATCACGACCATTACGGCAACGCCTGGACCGGGCTGCGCGCCTCGGCCCTGGCCGGCGACGCCGTGCTGCGGGCCGGCGGCAGGGAGTTCCGCCGGGCGCGCACCTTCTCCGACGCGCCGCAAGGCGGGGCCTTCTGGTACGAGAATTCCTCGGGTCTGGCGGAAATCGCCGTCAACGGCGGCGCCGCCTCCAGCCTTCCGGGACTGGCCGTTGGCGATAGCGTCACAATTTAACTAACATTCTTTCTTATTTTTCCCCGTTTGTGTGACCAAATACATAGGCGCAGGGCGCTACGATGGTTACAGTCGTGTCGTGGGGCAGACGCGGGGAGCTAGGGAATGGCTTGCACGGTGAAGTTTTGGGGGGTGCGCGGAAGCATCGCCTGTCCTTCGCCCGATCATGTGGTCTATGGCGGCAATACGTCATGCATCGCCGTCACCACCGATTGCGGGATCGTGGTCTTTGATGCCGGCACCGGCATCCGTTCCCTGGGGCGCGAGATCATCGGGCGCGGACTCGGCCAGGCCCACCTGTTCTTCACCCACACCCACTGGGACCACATCAACGGCTTTCCCTTCTTCGCGCCCGCCTACAATCCCGCCTTTCGCCTGGAGGTCCACGGGCCGAAGCAGGAGGGCAGCCCGCGCGGCATCCAGCACGTGCTGACCGGACAGATGGAGACCCCCAATTTTCCGGTGCCCCTGGCCGCCATGCGCGGCATCGTCTCCTACGAGGATTTCGAGGTGGGCAGCGTCTTCACCCCCTACGATGGGGTGACCCTGCGCACCGCGCCGCTCCGCCATCCCAACGGCGCCTGCGGCTATCGCCTGGAGACCGGCGGCGTCGCCATGGCCTATATCACCGATACCGAGCATACCCCCGGCACGCTGGACGAGAACGTCCTGTCCCTGATGCGCGGCGCCGACCTGGTGATCTACGACTGCACCTATACCGATGCCGAGTTCCCCGCCAAGGTCGGCTGGGGCCATTCCACCTGGCAGGAGGGCGTCCGCCTCGCCCAGGCGGCGGGGGCCGGCCGTCTGGCCATCTTCCATCACGATCCCGAGCACACCGACGACGTCATGGCCGGCATCGAGGCCGAGGCGCTCCAGACCTGGGACCGGGTGGTGGTGGCCCGCGACGGCATGGAAATCCCGCTATAGGGCTTCCGGTGATCGGTTGCGATCACCGGGGGCGGTTCAGCTGAACGGATCGTCGCACTTGCCGCACATGGGGACATGGCGGACATCGCCGGCGCGGAAGGCCTCGAGGATGTGGCCATAGGCCGGGCCGCGGCGGATGTCGCCCAATCCCTGTTCCATGATGTTGCCGATCTTCAGCTGGGCGTTGGAATCGTAGCAGCCGCAGGCGGTCACCGTGCCGTCGCAGAACACGCCCACCGCCTTGAGGAACAGGCGGCAGGGCATCAGCCGGTGGTGGCCGATCTCCTTCAGCGACCAGATGCCGTGGCGCTGGTTGAAGCTGCCGCACTGGACGGAACCGCCGAAATTATTGGCCGGCACCGTCCATACGTCGGTGATGCCGTGGGTGGCGAGGAAGGCCTTGGTCCGGCGCAGATTTTCCTCCCACTCGCCCAGGGCCACCGCCTTGACGGCGAAGCGGGTGGGGGTGCCCTTCAGCGCCCTGTGCATGGCCTTGAGATTGGCCAGGGTGCGGTCGAATTTCGAGCCCACATAGACGCTTTCGTAGCTTTCCGCGTCCCAGCCGGCGAACGAGAATTGCAGGTAGGCCAGCCCCACCTTGGCCAGCCGGGCGATCTTGTCGGGGGTGAAGGGGGTGCCGTTGGTGACGATGCCCACCTGGAAGCCTTCGGCCACGGCGCGCTCCAGCATCTCGAAGACACGGGGGTGGAGGAAGGGTTCGCCCTGGCCGGCCAGGATGTGCATGGCCGTGATGCCGCACGCCTTGCCCTCGGCAATCACCCGCTCGAAGACGTCGTCTTCCATGAAGCCGGAATTGTCCTTCCAGATCTCCCAGCCGCACATGGTGCAGCGCAGGTTGCAGCGGCGGCTCAGCTGGACGTACAGCTCGTAGGGCACCAGCCGCCGCCGCTCGGCCGGGGCGATGACCAGGGCGCGGGCCTTGGCCAGATGGGGCGCCGCCGCCTCGCTCCGCCCGGCCTCGTCCAGCGCGATGCCCAGCAGGTACTGGATACGGCCCGATTGCGGCTGCACCTCGGCCGCCGGTTCCAGCAGCGGCAGCGCCTCGGCGGCGCGGCCCTGGGCCACCAGGGCGCCGGCCAGCCCCACCATGGTGTCGAGATGGCCGGGAACCGCCGACAGTACCCGGCGGAACAGATTCTCGGCCTCGGCGGCGTGGTTCCTGACCAGCAGCAACCCGGCCCGGCGGTAGTCGCATTCGGGATGGCCGTCGGCCTTCTCCAGGGCGGCGACGGCCTCGTCCACCAGTTGCCCCTCGGCCAGACGCAGGGCCTCGGCCAGGACGCGGACGGGATCGGCGGGTTTGGTCTTTTTCTTCACGGGCTTCATGGATCGGGAGACTACACCGCCCGGTCTTGGCTTTCCATGGCCGCATGGTCTGGGGCATTATGCGCCCGGGGGCAGCAGGGGAGAACGGGCGAGTGCCGGGCGTGTCAGCCGACGACAGGATTACAGCCCAGGAGGGGCGGGCCGGCGGCCGCTGGCGTTTCGGCATCCGGGCCAAGCTGGTGGTGGCGGTGGGCACCGTGGCCGGCATGATCATGGTGGCCAGCCTGCTCACCTGGTTCAGCTATTCCGAGATCGAGCGGCTGCTGGCCGCCGTGACGCGGACCAACCTGCCCAGCCTGTCCAATGCCCTGAAGCTGTCCGAGGCCACCGCCCGGCTGGCCGCCGCCGCCCCCGCCCTGGACGGCTCGCAATCGCAGTTCCAGCGCCAGAGCAATTTCGTCGCCCTGCAGCAGCAGACCGAGCGCCTTCTCGCCCTGGTGGACCATCTGGCCGGCTCCATCGCCGATACCGGCCGGGTGGAGGAACTGCGCTCCATGATCGCCGCCTTCGCCGACAACGTGGTGGACCGCAACATCCTGGTGGACAAGCGCCTGCAACTGGCCGAGCGCAGCCGGGTCCAGGCCGAGATCATCAGCCAGCTGGACGTGGAGGTTCACCGCGCCATGGGCGGGTTGGCCGGCGACCCGGCCCTGGCCACCGTGGTGCTGGCGTCCAACTACCTGCGCGAGGCGGTGGTGGCGGCCAATATGGAAAAGGTCGGTGACCTGCGCGGCGCCTATGAGGAGCAAGTGCGCTCCCTGGCCGAACTGGTGGATGCCAGCGGGGCGAAGAGCCAGCGGACCCGGGAACTGACCCGGCGCGTCCTGGCGCTGGGCACCGGGCCGGAGAACGTCTTCGAGCTGCGCACCCTGCAGATGCTGACCATCGCCCGGCTGGCCGCCGCCAACGACGAGGGCCGCGACCTGGTGGCCCGCACCTCGTCCTCGGTGGGCCGCCTGGTCTCGGCCGCCGAGGCCGAGGCGGCGGAGAACGAGCGCCGCACCGAGGCCGCGGTGTCCAGCGGACGGACCACCATGCTGGTGGTGGCCATGCTGACCTTCTTCGGGCCGTTATTGTTCATCTGGCTGTATCTGGGGCGCAGCGTGGTGGCCCGTCTGGCCGGGCTGGCGTCGTCCATGCACGCCATCGCCGAGGGCGATTTCCAGGCGCCCATCCCCGGCGAGGGCAACGACGAGATTTCCGACATGGCCGCCGAGCTGGCGGTATTCCGCGACGCCATGGCCAAGCTGCAGGAATCCAGCGAGGCGCTGATCGAAAGCGAGCGGCGCCTGCGCCGCATCCTCGACACCTCGCCCCTGGCCCTGGCCATCTCGCGGGTGTCGGACAACGCCATCCTGCTGGTCAATCCCCGCTGGTCCGAACTGTACCGGGTGCCCAAGGCCCGGGCACTCGGCACCTCGGTGGCCTCGTGCTACGCCGATCCCGACAACCGCGCGCGGCTGGTGGAGATGGTGCGCAAGCGCGGTTTCGTCGGCGGCTTCGAATGCCGCATGCGGGCCAGCGACGGCCACGAGTTCTGGGCCATGCTGTCGGCCGCCGAGATCGAGATGGACGGCGAGCCGGCGGTGATCGCGTCCTCCACCGACATCACCCGGCACAAGGAGGAGGAAGCCGCCCTGGCCGAGGCCAAGAAGGTGGCGGAGGAGGCCAGCCAGGCCAAGTCGCTGTTCCTCGCCACCATGAGCCACGAGATCCGCACCCCCATGAACGGGGTGCTGACCATGGCCCATCTGCTGGAAGACATGCCGCTGCCCGCCGAGCAGCGGGAAATGGCCCGCGTCATCCGCGATTCCGCCACCTCGCTGCTCACCATCATCAACGACATCCTGGACTTCTCCAAGATCGAGGCCGGCAAGCTGCAGCTGGAACTGGTGGAGCTGTCGGTGTCCGAACTGGTGGAAGGGGTGGCTGACCTGCTGACCATCCGCGCCCAGGAAAAGGGCATCAGCCTGATCACCTTCGTCGAGCCCGCCTTGGCCGACCGGGTGGTGGGCGACCCCATCCGGCTGCGGCAGATCATCACCAACCTGGCCGGCAACGCCATCAAGTTCACCGACAAGGGCTATGTGCGCATCTCGGCCAGGGCCATGGACCCGCGCGAACGGCCGCTGCGCCTGGAATTCGCCATCACCGACACCGGCATCGGCCTGGATGCCGAGCAGCAGGCCCGCCTGTTCGAGCCTTTCATGCAGGCCGACGTCACCATTTCCCGGCGCTATGGCGGTACCGGGCTCGGCCTGTCCATCTGCCGCCGCCTGGTGGCCATGATGGAGGGCGACATCGGAGTCCGCAGCAATATCGGCCAGGGTTCCACCTTCTGGTTCCAGGTGCCGCTGGAGCCGGTCGAGGCCGAGGCCGAGGCCGGTCCCGACCTGTCGGGCATCGCCGTGCTGGTGCTGGCCGAGGGGCCGGTGGCGGCGGAATGCCTGCGCCAGTATCTCGGCCATCTCGGCGCCCAGGTGGCGGTGGTGGTCGGAGCCGAAGGCGCGGTGGCCGCCGTGCGCGCCGCCGCCCTGGCCGGCTGGACCTACGATGTCGCCCTGCTGGACGGCGGCCAGGATTTCCGTATGCGCATGGGGGTGGCCGGCGCCCTGGTGACCGCCGCCGGGCCGGACCTTGAGCTGAAGGTGGCCATGCTGGTGTCCCAGGACGCCTTCGCCGCCGTTTCCGCCGAGGTCAAGGCCGCCGGCCTGTACGCCGCCCTGCCCAAGCCGGTGCGCCGCCGCCAGCTGTGGCGCAGCGTGGCGGCGGCGGTGGGCCGCGCCTCGGCCGAGGCCGACACGGCGGAAGGCGAGGGAATCGAGGAGGGGTGGAAGCCTCCCGCCATGGAAGAGGCCGCCGCCGCCGGCGCCCTGATTCTGGTGGCCGAGGACAATCCCACCAACAAGGTGGTGATCCGCCACCTGATGGAACGCCTGGGCTATGCCATCGAGGTGGTGGGCAACGGCGCCGAAGCCTGGGAACGCATGCAGATCAGGGATTACGGCCTGCTGCTCACCGATTGCCACATGCCGGAGATGGACGGTTACGAACTGACCCAGCGTATCCGCGAATGGGAGATGGAGACCGGCCATCTGCTGCCCATCGTGGCGCTGACCGCCGACGCCCTGGCCGGCACGGCGCGGCGCTGCCTGGATTGCGGCATGAACGCCTTCCTGGCCAAGCCCATCGACCTTGCCCAGTTGGATGCCACCATCCGCCGCCTGCTGCCGGCGGCGGTGGGGTTGCGGCGGCGCCGTTCCGAGACGGCGCGCCCGGCCGCGGGGGTGCCGGTTGCCGTCGCCCCGCCGGAAGACCCGGCCTTGCCGCCGGTTCTCGACCTCGCCCCCATGCGGCAGATTTTCGGCGATATCGGCGACGAGGTGCGGGAATTGCTGGCCCTGTTCGTCGACACCACCCGGCCGCTGGTGGCAGATCTGGGTGACGCCCTGGTGGCGGGCGACGCCGTGGCGGGGCGCGAGGCCGCCCATTCCGCCAAGGGGGCGGGCAACAGTGCCGGCGCCTTCCGCTTCGCCCGGCTGTGCGCCGAGGCGGAGGCCGCTTGCGCCGCCTCCGACCTGGCCCGGGCCGCCTCGCTCCAGCCCGCCCTGGAGGCCGCCTTCGACGAGGCGGCCGAGGCGGTGGCGGCGGTATAGGGGCTTGGGCGGGCAGGATGCCTGTTGGGAGCGCGGCCGTCCCGGCCCAAAAGAAAACCGCGCTCCCGGTGGGGAGCGCGGTTTGCTTCGATCCGAGCCTGTAAGGGCGCCGACCGGCGGCCGGGGATCAGCCCTGGCGAGCCTTGAAGCGGGGGTTCGTCTTGTTGATGACGTAGACCCGGCCCTTGCGGCGAACGATGCGGCAATTCTTGTCGCGCAGCTTGGCCGACTTCAGCGAGTTACGAATCTTCATGGTCCGACTTCCTAAAGCGTAATTGTCGCCGAAACGACGTCACTTGGGTTCGCAAGCGCGAGGCCGGGAAAATACGGAATGGAACGGGGGCTGTCAACAGCTCGTGAAACGTTTTTTTTCGAATTTCCGAAGTTATACTCCTTTCCATGCTGAAGTTCATTCCCGATCCCCACGGAACCCCCGTCGCCTTCCAGGCCATCGAAGGCGGTCCGCAGGCCCGCGTCCTGGTGGTCTGCGACCACGCCTCGGCGGCCATTCCTCCGGGCCTGGGCGATCTGGGCGTCGACGAGGCAGTCCGGAGCAGCCACGTGGCCTGGGATATCGGCGCCGCCCGGGTGGCCGGCCTGCTGGCCGGAACGCTGGGCTGTCCGGCGGTGCTGGCCGGCATCAGCCGCCTGGTGATCGACTGCAACCGCCAGCCCGGCGATCCGTCCTCCATTCCGCCGCTCACCTGCGGGATCAGTGTGCCGGGCAACGAGGGCGTCGATGAGGCCGAGGCCGATGGCCGGGCCCGCGACTGGTTCTGGCCCTATCACAACGCCATCGGCGACCGTATCGCCCATCTGTGGCGGCACGGCACCGCTCCGGCGGTGGTGGCGGTGCACAGCTTCACGCCCCGCATCGACGGACAGGCGCCGCGCCCCCTGGCATGTGGGGGTGCTGTGGAACCGCGACCCGCGCATGGCGGAACCGGTGCTGGCGGCCCTGCGGGCGCGCGGCGGTCTGACGGTGGGCGACAACCAGCCCTATTCGGGGCGCGAGATCAACTACACTTTGGACACCCATGCCGGAGCGGCGGGATTGCCCAACGTCTCGTTCGAGATCCGCCAGGATCTGGTGGCCGACGAGGCGGGCTGCGTCCGCTGGGCCGCCATTCTGGCCGAGGCGCTGGCCGGCGTTCTCGCCGACGAGGGGCTGTACCGCGCCGAGGTCTATTGACCGACGGGCCGGTTTGCGGCCCGGAGGCAAGCGCGAAGCGCGCCGCGGCTCATGCCCGCGAAAGCCAAGCGAAGCGCCCGGCGATTGAGGGCTTCGGGCATCCCGGTCAACCGGGATGCCGAGGTCTATTGAAACCCGGCGGGGCCTTGGCTATGGTCTGGGCCGATTTCGACCAGGAGAGCTGTCCATGAGCGACGAACAGAACACCAGCCAGATCGGCGGCATCGCGGCCGAGGCGCTGCGGCAGTTCATCGACCGCATCGAGCGGCTGGAAGAGGAAAAGAAGGCGCTGGCCGCCGATATCAAGGACGTCTACGCCCAGTGCAAGTCCCAGGGCTTCGACACCAAGATCATCCGTAAGATCGTGGCGCTCAGGAAGCGCGACCGCCAGGAGCGGGAGGAGGAGCAGCAGATTCTCGACCTCTACCTCGCCGCCATCGGCGAGGCGTAACCGCAGCCAGGGTCGGGCAAGGCTGATGCGGGGGCCGGGCCGGCCCCCTATTCCCGCGCCAGCGGCTCGTACCAGTCGCGGAGAAAACCCGCCTCGGCGCGGCCCTGGTGGTTGAAGGGCGCCTTCAGGCCGGCGGGGTAATGCTCGGCCATGTAGCGGTGATAGGCGGCCTTGGGATCGAGGCCGCGCCGTTCCGCCACCACCGTGAACCAGCGCACCCCCGCCGCCACATGGCGGATTTCGTCGCGGTAGATGATGTCGAGCGCCGGGGGCGTCAGGGTATCGCCGTTGCGCGCCAGCTTGTCCATGGTGGGAGGCGTGGTGTCGACCCCACGGGCCTCCAGGGTCATGGGCACCACCACCAACCGGGCCAGGAGGTCGCCGGCCGTCTTCTCGGCGGCCTGCCACAGCCCGTCATGGGCGGGAAGGTCGCCATAGGCGGCCCCCAGGCTGCCCAGCAGGCGCTCCAGCATCTCGAAATGCTCGACCTCGTCCAGCGCCACCTGCACCCAGTCGGAAGAGAAATCGCGGGGCAGGGCCTCGTGGGCGAAGCGCGCCACGATGTCCCAGCCGAGATCGATGGCGTTGAGCTCGATATGGGCCAGGGCGTGGATCAGGCCGATCCGCCCCTTCTCGCCGCCATAGGACCGGCGCGGCATGTCCCGGGGCGGCAGCAGGCGGGGCCGTTCGGGCCGCGCCGGGCGGGCGGACGGCAGGGCGTCGCCCATCTCGGTGATGCGGCCCTCGCGCCAGTCGGCGGCGAAGGCGCGGGTCAGGCGGCATTTCTCGGCCGGCGCGGCGGCGGCCAGGACGGCGCAGGCGGCTTCGGAAAGGGTGGTCACAGCCCTTTTGCCGCCTTCAGCACCGCTTCGGCGTGGCCGGTGACCTTGACCTTGCGCCATTCGGCGCGCAGCACGCCGTCCTGGCCGATCAGGAAGGTGGAGCGCTCGATGCCCATGTATTCGCGGCCGTACATGCTCTTTTTCTTCCACACGCCATAGGCCTCGCAGACGGCGCCGTCGGGGTCGGAGCCCAGGCGGAAGGGCAGGTCATGCTTGGCGCGGAACCTGGCGTGGCTGGCCACCGAATCCTTCGACACGCCAAGGATTTCGACGCCCGCCGCCCGGTACTCCTCCATGGCGTCGCGGAAGGCCTTGGCCTCGGAGGTGCAGCCCGAGGTGTCGTCCTTGGGGTAGAAGTACAGCACCAGGACCTTGCCCCGGTAATCGGCCAGGGCGGTCTTGCCGTCGTCGCAATCCATGGCGAAGGCGGGGGCGGGGGCGCCGATGGCGGTGGTCATTGCGGAGGCTCCTTTTTCTTCAGGTCGGCGGCAGGCTGGTCGATCAGCCGGCGGAACACCTCGTGGGCGCCGGCGGCGCAGTCTTCCATGCGGTCGGTGAGGCTCTTGAAATCGGTCATCCCGGCGGCGCGCACCAGCACGTCCTTGAGCCCCCTGGGGGCGGTGGCCTCGTCGAAGCCGCCGGCGATGGTCTGGCGCAGCACGGTCTGCACCGCCGACCACAGGCGCAGGGCCTCGGTCAGGGTGGTGCAGTCGCCCCGCTCCAGCACCCCGGCGGCGGCGGCCCGCTCCAGCGCCTCGGCGGTGTTGCTGTCGAGCATTTCCGGGTGGTCGGGGCCGTGGGCCAGTTGCAGGTACTGGGCGGTGAACTCGATGTCCACCAGCCCGCCGCGCAGGTGCTTGACCTCCCAGATGGAGGCGGCCTTGTGTTCCCTGGCCATGCGCTCGCGCATGTCGGCCACGTCGGCCAGCAGCTTCGAGCGGTCGCGGGGCCGGGTCAGGGTGTCGCGGATGACGGCGTCGACGCGGGCCGCCAGGGCCTGGTCGCCGGCCACCACCCGGGCGCGGGTGAGCGCCATGTGCTCCCAGGTCCAGGCGGCTTCCTCCTGATAGCGGCGGAAGGCCTCCAGGCTCGACGCGATGGGGCCGGAATTGCCCGAGGGCCGCAGACGCATGTCCACCTCGTAGAGGGTGCCCTCGCCGGTCTTGGCGGTCAGGGCAACCACCATGCGCTGGGTCAGGCGGGAGAACCACACCGGCGGAGCCAGCGGGCGGGTGCCGTCGGACTCCTCGGCCTCCTCCGGGCAGTCGTAGACCAGGATGAGGTCCAGGTCCGAGGTGGCCGACATCTCGCGCCCGCCGGCCTTGCCCATGGCCAGGATTACCCAGGCGCCGCCCGCCACATGGCCGTGGGCGCGGGCGAATTCCTCCTCCACCTTGGGTCCCAGCTGGCGGAGGATGGCGCCGGCCACGTCGGACAGCGCGCCGGCCGCCTCGCCGGCCTCGACGACGTTCCTGAGCGTCAGCACGCCCACCTGGAACTTACGGTCGTTGGCCCAGCGCCGCGTCACGTCGAGGACCAGCTGGAAGTCGTCGGCCTCGGACAGCGCCTTGGCCAGCTCGGCCTCCAGTGCGTCCAGGGGCGGCAGGGGCTCGAAGAAATTGGCCTGCAGCACCGAATCCAGGGTGGTGGTGTGGCGCGCCAGATGCTCGGCCAGCAAGGGGGCGTCGCCCATGATCTCCGCCACCAGCTCCAGCAGGGAGGGGTTGGCGTAGAACAGCGAGAACAGCGGCACCCCGGCGGGCAGGCGGGTGAGGAATTCGTCGAAGCGCATGAAGGCGTCGTCGGGGGCGGTGGTGGTGGCCAGGGCCGACAGCAGGGCCGGGGTCAGCTCGGTCAGCAATTCCCGCGCCCGGGTCGAGCGGGTGGCCCGTACCCGTCCGTGATGCCAGCCGCGGATGGTGGAACACACCGCGTCGGCATTGGTGAAGCCCATTTCGGTGATGGTATGCACCGTCTCGGGGTCGTTCTCGCCGCCGGTGAACACCAGGTTGCCGCCAGCGCCCAGGGGGGGCGCGTCCTCGAACAGGCCGGCATAGTGGTGCTCGACCTTCTGCAGGTGGGCGGTCAGCTCGGCCGCGAAGGAATCCAGGTCCGCCGCCCCCATGAAGGCGGCGATCTCGGCCAGTACCTGGGGATTGGCGGGCAGGGTCTGGGTCTGCTTGTCGTCCACCATCTGCAGGCGGTGTTCCAGGGTGCGCAGATAGCGGTAGGCGGCTTCCATGTCGTCGACCACCTGGGGGGTGACGTGGCCGGCGGCGGAAAGCGCTTCCAGCGCCGCCATGGTGCCGGAGACCCGCATCTCCGGCTGGCGGCCGCCCCAGATCAGCTGCTGGGTCTGGGCGAAGAACTCGATTTCGCGGATGCCGCCGCGGCCCAGCTTGACGTTGTGGCCGGCCACCGCGATGGAGCGCCCGCCCTTGTGGGCGTTGATCTGGCGCTTGATGGAATGGATGTCCTGGATGGCGGCGAAATCCAGGGATTTGCGCCAGATGAACGGGCGCAGGAAGCGGAGGAAGGCCGCCCCGGTCTCCTCGTCGCCGGCCACCAGCCGGGCCTTGATCATGGCGGCCCGTTCCCAGTTCTGGCCGAATCCCTCGTAATAGGCCTCGGCCGCCACCAGGGCGACGGCGGGCGGCGTCGAACCGGGATCGGGGCGCAGACGCAGGTCGGTGCGGAAGACGTAGCCGTCGGGGTCGCGCTCGTCGAGGATGCGCACCAGGTCCTTGGTCAGGGCGATGACGCATTCCTGGATCGAGCGCTTGCCGGTGTAGACCAGCTTTTCATGGTCGTAGAAGATGATCAGGTCGATGTCGCTGGAATAGTTCAGCTCCCGCGCCCCCAGCTTGCCCATGCCCAGCACGATCAGCCCGGAGCCCTTTTCCGGGTCCTCGGGATGGGCCAGCCGGAGATTGCCGCGCCCGGCCTCGCGGCGCAGCAGGAAGGCCAGCCCCAGGCGGATGGCGGTCTCGGCCATCAGGGCCAGGGACCCGGTGACCTTTTCCAGCGGCCAGACGCCGCCCAGATCGGCCAGGGCGGCCAGCAGCGAGCAGCGGCGTTTGGCGATGCGCAAATTCCGCATCAGGCGGCCCAGATCGGTCTCGGCGCCGAGACCGGCCTTCAGGTCGCCGATCAGCGCCTCCAGCGCCGCGTCGGGCCCGACCTCCAGCGTACGGCGCAGAAAGGCCGGCTCCTTTTCCAGGCACAGGGTGAGAAACGGTGAATTGGCGAAGATGCCGCGCAACAGATCGCCCACGCCCTCCCGTGCCGGCAGGGCGCGCATGAAGGCGGCCAATTCGGCGTCGTCCTGGGAATCGGCGGCTTCCCGCCAGCGGGCCAGTCCGACCTCGACGCGGCCATGATCGGCGATTTGGGGGAAGAAACATGGATCGAGGGGAAAACTCACCTTGTGCGGCCCCAAATGTTGTGGTTGCTTCACACTGCGGAATACGGGATCAAGGGTCAAGCGGGCATGGAGATGGCGGCGAGTGGTTCACGGCACCGTTAGGAGTCTGTTCCAGCTTCTCGGGGCCGTTTCGGTGGGGCTGTTGGTCGCTTTGCCGCTGGCGGCGTGGCGGCTGTCGCACGGCCCGATTTCGCTGGAATTCCTGACTCCCTATATCGAGGATGCGCTGACCGCGCGGGACGGATCGCTGACCGTTCGGCTCGACACCACCCTGCTGCAGCGCGGCGACGACGAGCGCATGCTGGAAATCCATGTGCGCAACGTGCGGGCCTATGTGGCCGGCAACGACGTTCCGGTGGTGGCGGTGCCCGACATGGCCCTGAGCCTGAGCGGGCGGGCACTGCTCCGGGGCGTCATCGCCCCCAATTCCATCCGCCTGAACGGGCCGCGCCTGACCCTGGTCCGCGACTCCTCGGGGTATTTCCAGTTCGGCATGCCCGATGGCGGCGGCGACGATGCCGGAGTGGTGCTGGCCCGGATCAAGGACGCCCTGCTGGGCGAGCCCGATCCGTCCAAGCCGGGCCGCTCGCTGCAATCGCTGAGCATCCGGGACGCCGACATCCTGGTCGATGACCGGGCGCTTTCAACCAGCTGGCATGCCCCGGGGGCCGACCTGACCATCCGCCGCGTTCCGTCGGGTATCCAGGCCAAGGGCCGTCTGCCCCTGGACCTGGCCGGCGAGGTGGGCGAGGTGACGGTCGAGGCCGCCTATGCCAAGGCCGACGGCGCCGCCGACGCCGAACTGCGCCTGTCCGGCATCCGTCCGGCGGTGCTGGCCCGCTTCGGCGGTCCGGCGCTGCATCTGCGGGTGATGGACATGCCGCTGGCCGGCAGCGTGCGGGTGCGGGTCGGCGGCGGCGGCGTGGTGGAGCATCTGGCCTTCGACCTGTCGGGCGGCGCCGGCCGCCTCGACCTGCCGGCGCCGTTCCATACCGTCCATCAGGTGGCTTCGGCGACCCTGCGCGGCGAATTGAGCAAGGGCATGACCCGCCTGGACCTGGCCGAGGCCCGGCTCGACCTGAACGGCCCCACCTTCGCGCTGGCGGCGGTGGTCGACGGGCTGGGCGGCGAGACCTCCATCAAGGCCGAGGGAGCCTTGCGCGACGTGCCGGTGGATCAGGTGCGCGACCTGTGGCCCAACGGTCTGGCCCAGAACGCCCGGGACTGGGTGATTCCCAACCTGTCCAAGGGCATGGTGCGCGAGGCGACCATCCAGCTTTCGGCCCGCTCGCCCTCGGGCCGCTTCGACGATCTGGTGATCGACCACCTGGGCGGCGAGGTCCGTCCCGACGGCGTCACCGTGGACTATCTCCATCCCATGCCGATGGCGCGCAACACGGCGGCGGTGTGCACCTTCGACGCCTCGTCGTTCCGCATCGCGCTGAATGCGGGCGAGGTCTACGGCCTGCGGCTGAAGGAAGGCACCATCGTCTTCACCGGGCTGGACAAGGAGGACCAGTTCGCCGACATCGAACTGGTGATCGCCGGCCCCGCCACCGATGCCCTGAAGCTGATCGACAACCCGCCGCTGCGCTATGCCCAGGCCTTAGGGATCGAGCCCGCCAAGGTGGGCGGCGACGCGGTCGCCAAGGTGCGCCTCACCTTCCCGCTGCTCAAGACGCTGCGCCTCGACGACGTGGGCATCAAGGCCAACGCCACGGTCAAGGGCGTGGTGATCCCCAAGGTGATGATGGGGCTCGACCTGTCGGACGGCACGCTGGAACTGGATGTGGACGCCAAGGGCCTGAACGCCACCGGGCCGGTGGTGCTGGCCGGCATTCCCGGTCATCTGGCCTGGCGGGAGAACTTCTCCAAGGGCCAGCCCTTCCGTTCGCGCTATCACCTCAGGGCGCCCGAAATCACCGAGGATCAGCGCAAGCTGCTGGGTCTCGACGGGGTGCCCTTCGTGGCGCCCTTCACCATTGGCCCGATGGGGGGCGAGGTCACCGCCACCTTCTCCGACGGCGGCAAGGGCGAGATCGACGCCAAGGTGGACCTTGCCGCGGCCCGCATGGCGCTGCCCGGCCTGGGCTGGAGCAAGGCCGCCGACAAGCCCGGCGGCGCCGAGGTCCTGGTCCGGCTCGATCACAAGCAGGTGGCGGCGGTGCCGCGCTTCGCGGTCAAGGCCGGCGACCTCGAGGTGGCCGGCTCGGTGGCCTTCGCCGAGGGGGAGGCGCGCAAGGTGGACTTCTCCCGCCTCAAATACCTGCGCACCGATGGCGAGGGCTCCATCGGCATCCGGCCGGACAAGGCGGGCCTCGATGTCGTCTTCCGGGGGGCCAGCTTCGACGCCGAGCCGGTGTTGGCCCGCGACGAGGACGCCAAGGCCGGCAAGACGCCGGACGACGCCGACAAGCCGCCGCCCATGACGGTGTCGGCCTCGGCCCGCTCCATGTGGGTGTCGGAGACGGGGGCGCTGACCAACGCCACCGCCAGCCTGACCCGCGACGCCCATGACTGGCAGCAGGTCCAGGTCAAGGGGGGGCTGCCCGGCGGCAAGAGCTTTACCGCCACCGTCCAGCCCGGCGGCCCCAAGCGGCGCGATTTCAGCATCGTCTCGGACGATGCCGGGGCGGTGATGCGGACGTTCGACATCTATGGCGACCTGATGGGCGGCCAATTGTCGGTGGACGGCCATATCGACGATTCCCGCAAGGAACAGCCCTATGGCGGCGTTATCAAGGTCTCGGATTATCATGTCCGCAACGCGCCGGTCCTCGCCCGCCTGCTGACCGTGGCGGCGCTGACCGGCATTCTCGACGTGCTGCAGGGTGAAGGGGTCAGCTTCTCGTCCCTCGAAGCCCCCTTCACCATGACCGACGGGCTGGTGGAAGTGCGCGACGTGCGGGCCTGGGGCACGGCGCTGGGCATCACCGCCAAGGGCCAGATCGATCTCGACAATTCCCGCATGGCCCTGGAGGGCACGGTGGTGCCGGCCTATGCCATCAATTCGGTGCTGGGTAAGATTCCGGTGCTGGGCTGGCTGGTGACCGGCGGCGAGAAGGGTGGCGGCCTCGTGGCCTTCAACTACTCCATGAAGGGGCCGACCGAAGACCCGTCGGTGGTGGTCAACCCCCTGTCGGCGCTGACCCCCGGGTTCCTGCGCAACCTGTTCAACATCTTCGACGACGGCAGCGAGACCAACGCCCGGAAGCCGGCGCCGCCCGCCAAGGATTCCAAATAACAAAACGCCCACCGGTGGGGCGGGCGTTTCATCACGTTCGACGCGGGAGGCGGTCAGTCCTCGGCGGGGCCGTTGTCCTGGTGGACCGGCTCGGCCTCGTTGTGGACGACGGAGCGCGAGCGGCCCGACAGCGCCACCACCTTCTCCAGTTCCGCCTCGGTGCACATGCCGAGCGTCACCGGATTGCGCGGCTTGATGTTGGCGGCGTTCCAATGGCTCTTGTCGCGCACCGACTGGATGGTCGGCTTGGTGGTGCCGACCAGCTTGGAGATGGCGGCGTCCGACAGCTCGGGATGGTGCTTGATGATCCAGGCGATGGCGTCGGGACGGTCCTGGCGCTTGGACACCGGGGTATAGCGGGCGCCCTTGGGCTTGGCGCGCGGCTGGGGAATGTCGGTGATGGTCAGCTTCAGGCGGCCGTCGGGATTGGCCTCGCAGCGCTCGAGCTCGGCGCGGGTCACCTGGCCGTTGGCCACGGGGTCGAGACCGACGATGCCGGCGGCCACTTCGCCATCGGCGATGGCCTGGACTTCGAGCGGATGCAGGCCGCAGAAATCGGCGATCTGCTCGAAGGAGAGAGCGGTGTTCTCGACCAGCCAGACGGCGGTCGCCTTGGGCATGAGCGGCAGAGCCATGAAACCTCCTGACGCGGTGTTGTTCCCCTCCGTCCGCCCTGGACGGGGCGGGAACGATCCCCCGCGAAACTATTCCGAAATGCCCCGGGGACCCATGGATCCCGCCGGGGGCGGTGTCGCCCGATGGAGCGCCCGCTAGTTATAGGAGCGAACGTGCCTTTGGTCAAACCTGCAGCACGATCTTCCCCACATGGGCGTTGCTTTCCATCAGGGCGTGGGCCTTGGCGGCCTCGGCCAGGGGGAACACCGCGTGGATCAGCGGCGCGATGGCTCCCCTGTCGAGCAGTGGCCACACGGTTTCGGCGAGCCCCCGGGCCATGCGCGCCTTGGCATCGCCCGATTGCGGCCGCAGCGTCGAGCCGGTGAGCGTCAGGCGCTTCAGCATCACCGGCATCAGGTTGATCTCGGCGCTGCTGCCGCGCAGGAAGGCGATGGAGACCAGGCGGCCGTCGGCGGCCAGGCTCTTGATGTTGCGCGCGATGTAGTCGCCGCCCACCATGTCGAGAATCACGTCGATCCCCTTGCCCTTGGTCTGCTCCTTGATCACCTCGACGAAATCGGCCGTCGAATAGTCGATGGCGAAATCGGCCCCCAGCTCGCGGCAGGCCTTGCACTTGGCCTCGCCGTTGGCGGTGGCGAAGACCTGGGCGCCCAGCGCCTTGGCCAACTGGATGGCGGTGGTGCCGATGCCGCCGGCGCCGCCATGGACCAGGAAGCGCTCGCCGGCCTTCAGGGCGCCGCGTTCCACCACGTTGTGCCAGACGGTGAAGAACGTCTCGGGCAAGGCGGCGGCGCGGATCATGTCGTAGCCCGCAGGAATGGGCAGGCAATGGCGGGCGTCCACCGTGCAATATTCGGCATAGCCGCCGCCGGGGGCCAGGGCGCATACTTGGGTGCCGAGGGCGGGGGAGGCGACGCCCTCGCCCAGGGCGGCGACGATGCCCGCCACCTCCAGGCCGGGCAGGTCCGAGGCGCCGGGCGGGGCGGGATAGGCGCCGGCCCGCTGCAGCACGTCGGGACGGTTGATGCCCGCCGCCGCCACCTTGATCAGCACCTCACCCGGCTTCGGCAGCGGCAGCTTCCGGGTGACGGGGACCAGCACCTCGGGCGCGCCGGGGGTGGAAATCTCGATGCAGGTCATGGTCGCGGGCAGCATCCGGCGGGCCTCTCTTGTGTCGGTGAGGCGCCCAATCTGGTACGTTCCATCAGATGTGGCAAGAGAGGATCGCCCCATGGATACCGACGATCTGGAACCGCGCAACAAGCCCCAAGCCTTAAGGAACCTCGATCCCATGTCCATCGAGGAGCTGAGGGACTACATCGCCGATCTGCGGGCCGAGATCGCCCGCACCGAGCAGGCCATTTCCACCAAGCAGGCGGTGAAAATGGGGGCCGAGGCGTTTTTCAAGCGGTAAATCGGTACTTGTTTACCGCTTTGTGGCTTGGTAAGACCAAAGGGTATGGAGGAAACGGCATGTTGAACGGCAAGCGGGCTCTGGTCACCGGGTCCACCAGCGGCATCGGCCTCGGTATCGCCCGCGCCCTGGCGGCCAAGGGAGCATCGGTGATGCTCAACGGTTTCGGCGATGGAGCCGAGATCGAGGCGCTGCGCGCCGGCCTCGCCCGGGAATTCGGCGTCACCGTGCTCTATAACGGCGCCGATCTGTCCAGACCGGACGGTGCCGGCGATCTGGTGCGCGACACGCAAGCCCGCCTGGGCGGCCTCGACATCCTGGTCAACAACGCCGGCATCCAGCATGTGGCGCCGGTGGAGGAGTTTCCGCTGGAGCGCTGGGATTCGGTGATCGCCATCAATCTCACCGCCGTGTTCCAGGCCATCCGCGCCGCCCTGCCGGGCATGAAGGCGCAGGGCTGGGGCCGCATCGTCAACGTCGCCTCGGTGCACGGATTGGTGGCTTCGGTCAACAAGGCGGCCTATATCGCCGCCAAGCACGGCGTGGTCGGCCTGACCAAGGTGGTCGGGCTGGAAACCGCCGAAATCGACATCACCTGCAACGCCATCTGCCCCGGCTGGGTGCTGACGCCGCTGGTGCAAAAGCAGATCGACACCCGCGCCGAGGCGCAAGGCGTGGCGGTGGAGGAGGCGGGCCGCGACCTGCTCTCCGAAAAGCAGCCGTCGAAGAAATTCACCACCCCGGAGCAGATCGGCGATCTGGCGGTGTTCCTGTGTTCGTCCGCCGCCGCCAACATGACCGGCTCGGCCCTGACCATGGACGGGGGCTGGGCGGCGCAATGAGCCACAAGAAGGAACCGTCGCGGCAGGCCGATTATCCCTTTCGCGTCGAGATTCAGACCCGCTGGTCGGACAACGACATGTTCGGCCATCTCAACAACGTGGTCTACCAGCGCTTCTTCGAACACATCGTGGTCAAGTTCCTTACCGGCCCTTGCGGGCTGGACCTGATGAGCACGCCGGTGATCACCTTCGCCGCCGAATCGTCCTGCCGCTTCCTGAAGCCCCTGTCCTATCCCTCGGCCGTCGTGGCGGGCATCCGCATCGACCATATGGGCCGCACCAGCGCCCGCTACGGTCTGGCCCTGTTCGAGGAGGGATGCGACGAGGCCGCCGCCGAGGGCCACTGGATTCACGTCTTCGTCGACCGGGCCTCGGGGCGCCCGGTTCCCATTCCCGACACGGTGCGCGCCGTGTTCGAAGCCCATCGGAGGATGCCATGACCGGCCTTTGCTATTCGTTCGAGGGGATGGTGCCGGTGGTCGATCCCACCTCCTACGTCCATCCCACCGCCGTGCTGATCGGTGACGTGCGCATCGGCCCCGGCTGCTTCATCGGGCCGGGGGCGAGCTTGCGCGCCGATTTCTCCAGCGTGATCATCGGGGCCGGCGTCAACATCCAGGATAACTGCATCCTGCACGGAACGCCGGGCTTCCATACGGTGGTCGAGGATTACGGCCATATCGGCCATGCCGCCGTGGTGCACGGCTGCCGCATCCGCCGCAACGCCCTGGTGGGCATGGCGTCGTCCATCTATGACGGCGCCGAGGTGGGCGAGGAGGCGATCATCGCCGCCATGGCCTTCGTCCCCGCCGGTTTCAAGATTCCGCCCCGCACCCTGGTGGCCGGGCTGCCGGCCAAGGTACTGCGCGAATTGTCGGCGGAAGAGGTGGCGCGCAAGACCCGCGGCACCGAGGCCTACCAGCAGCTGGCGGCCCGCGCGCTGAAATCCATGGTGCCGTGCCAGCCGCTCTCCGCCCCGGAACCGGGCCGGGCCGAACTCAATCCCAGCGCGCTGTGGCCCGACGACCTGACCCGGCATAAGCCCAAGGAGTAGAAGAGGGCGAGCGGGACACCCGCGCTCCAACGAGACACGGATTTTCCGAGCGCGGGCGTCCCGCCCGCAGTCTACTCCGCCGCCTTCGGCTCGCGCTTTTCCACGTCCTCGACCCAGGCGGCATGGTGCTCGCGCGCCCATTCGCGGTCCACATAGCCGGTGGTGACGGCGGTGCTGGCGCCTTCCATGCCGATTGTGCCGATATAGATGTGGCCCAGGATGAACAGCACCATCACCACCGCCAGGGCGGTGTGGATCAGATGCATCACCTGCATGGCGTGGATATCGCCCATGGTGAAGGGGAACAGCAGGTTGAGGCCGGTGGACGACACCAGGGCGCCGACCAGGATGACCATCCAGAATTGGGTCTTCTGGCCGAAATTGAACTTGGCGGCGGGGGGATGGACACCTTTCTTCAACAGGCCGCCGCCGCCCTTGATCCAGCCCCAGTCGTAGCGGTCCCACAGATTGTCCCGGGCCCACAGGAAGAAGATCATCACCAGCCCGGCGATGAAGACGAAGCCGGCGATGTTATGCAGCCACTTGCCGGCCCAGCTTATCCAGGAGAACAGGCTCTTGCCCAGCCAGGGCTCGATGATCCAGCGGCCGAACAGCAGGTTCAGGCCGGTGAGCGCCAGCACCAGGAACGAGCCGGCGGTCAGCCAGTGGCCGACGCGCTCCATCTTGTTGAAGCGCAGGATGGTCTGCCCCGAGGGGCCGCCCTCCATCATGATCTTGCCGCGGATGACGTAGAAGGCGGCGATGGCCAGGGTGACGCCGGCCAGCAGCCAGCCGGCCCAGACCGCCAGCTTGCCGTTGCGGACATTGCGCCAGATTTCGCCCTCGGACTGGATCAGCACGCCGCGCGCCGCCGGCTGGCCGCCGATATAGCCGGCCTCGCCCTGGCGGATGGCCCGCCAGGAATCCGGCTCGGTGATGCGGTCGGACTGGGCGGCGCTGGTGACGTCGCCGTCGCTGCCGGCGGCCAGGGCGGGGCCAATTTTTCCGGGACCGGCCAGGCCGAGGCCGAGAACCAGCAGCAGGATGGCGAGGATGGTTCGGCTCATGCGAGGCCTCCCCTTTAGAATTTTTGCCCGGTGATGCGGCCCGACGGGGCCGCCTCGCCGGTGGGAATGACGCCGTTGGCCGTCAGCCGCGCGATGCCGTCCGACTGGCCGGCGATCCGTTGCTGCAGGGCCGCCCTCGTGGCGGGGGCGATCTCGCCGTCGCGGAGGCCCAGATAGGTCCCCTTGTCCAGCTTGATCTGCCGCCCGGTCTCGTCACCCTTGCAGCCGGCAAGGGCGACGAGGCAGAGCAGCACGGTGGCCAGGGCGCGCGGGCGCATGGCTATTTGTCCTTGGGCGCGCCGGCGCCCTCGCGGGCCCGTTCGCGCTTCTGCTCGCCATAGGCCTGGCTCCAGCCCGACGCCCCCGAGCCGAAGCCGCGGGCCAGCACACGCTCGCGATAGATGGTCGAGACCATGTCGCCGTCGCCGGCCAGCAGGGCCTTGGTGGCGCACATCTCGGCGCACAGCGGCAGCTTGCCCTCGGCGATGCGGTTGCGGCCGTACTTTTCCAGCTCCGCCTTGGAATGGTCGGCCTCGGGGCCGCCGGCGCAGAAGGTGCACTTGTCCATCTTGCCGCGTCCGCCGAAATTGCCGGTGGAGGGGTATTGCGGCGCCCCGAACGGACAGGCGTAGAAGCAATAGCCGCAGCCGATGCACAGATCCTTGTTGTGCAGCACGATGCCGTCGCCGGTCTGGTAGAAGCAATCCACCGGGCAGACCGCCATGCACGGCGCGTCCGAGCAGTGCATGCAGGCCACCGACAGCGACTTCTGCCCCGGCTTGCCGTCGTTCAAGGTGACGACGCGGCGGCGGTTGATGCCCCAGGGCACCTCGTGCTCGTTCTTGCAGGCGGTGACGCAGCCGCTGCAGTGGATGCAGCGTTCGCCGTCGCAGAGGAATTTCATGCGGGCCATGGTGGTTCCTCCTTACGCCTGGAACTTCTCGATGCGGCACAGGGTGACTTTCGTCTCCTGCATGGCCGTCACCGAGTCGTAGCCATAGGTCTGGGCGGTGTTGGTGCTTTCGCCCAGCACGATGGGCGCCGCTCCCTCCGGGTATTTGCTTCGCAGGTCCTTGCCCTGGAACCAGCCGCCGAAGTGGAAGGGCATGAAGGCCACGCCGCGTCCCACCCGTTCGGTGATGCGGGCCTTGACCTTGACCTTGCCGCCCTCGGGGCCATGCACCCAGACATAGTCGCCGGCGCGCAATCCGGCGTTGTTGGCGTCGAAGGGATTGACCTCGACGAACATGTCGGGCTGCAGTTCGGCCAGCCAGGGGTTCGAGCGGGTCTCGTCGCCGCCGCCCTCGTACTCCACCAGACGCCCCGAGGTGAGGATGATGGGGAATTCCTTGGACACGTCCTTGTCCTGGATGGACTTATAGAGGAAGGGCAGGCGCATCATCTTCTTGTCGGCATGGGTGGGGTACTTCTCCACCAGATCGCGGCGCGGCGTGTACAGCGGCTCGCGGTGCAGCGGCACCGGATCGGGGAAGTTCCACACCACGGCGCGGGCCTTGCCGTTGCCGAACGGCGCGGCGCCGTGCTTGACCGCCACGCGCTGGATGCCGCCCGACAGATCGATGGTCCAGGCCACGTCGTCGGCCTTCTCGCCGCCGATCTTCTGGATCACCGCCAGTTCGTCGGGCGTCAGGTCCACGTCCCAGCCCAGCTTCTTCAGCATGCCGTAGGTGAAGCCGGGATGGCCGGCCGGCAGTTCCGAGCCCTCGGGCCAGGAATCCACCGCCAGCAGGCTCTCGCCCTTGTATTCCGGGAACAGGGCGCGGAAGTTCAGCCCGCCGTCCTTCACCGGCTTGGAGGAATCGTAGAGGTTGGGCGTGCCGGGATGCTTCATGGCGGCGTTGCCCCAGCACGGCCAGGGCAGGCCGTAATAATCGCCGTCGCAGGGGCCGCCCACGGCGCGCAAGGTGGTCTTGTCGAAGGTTTGCTGGTTGGCCATGTGGGCCTTGAGCCGCTCGGGCGACTGGCCGGTATAGGCGATGGTCCAGGCGCCCCGGTTGATCTCGCGCAGGATGTCCTCGATCAGCGGGACGTCGCCCTCGACCTTGATGTTCTTGGTGAATTCGGCGGCGAAGCCGAACTTTCTGGCGAACAGATACATGATCTCGTGATCGCCCTTGCACTCGAACATGGGCTTGATCACCCGCTCGCTCCACTGGATCGAGCGGTTCGACGCGGTGCGCGAGCCGTCCACCTCGAACTGGGTGGCGGCGGGCAGCAGGTAGACCCCGTCGGTGCGGTCGTGCAGCACCGCCGACACCGTGGGATAGGGATCGATGATCACCAGGGTGTCCAGCTTCTCCATGGCCTTCTTCAGCTCGGGCTGGCGCACCTGGGAATTGGGGGCGTGGCCCCAATAGATCATGGCCTTGATGGGCTCGGGCTGGGCGATGTTCTCCTTGGCCTCGTTGACGCCGTCATACCAGCGCGACACCGGGATGCCGGGAGCCTCCATCAGTTCGGGCGTCTTGAAGCGGCCCTTGATGTAGTCGTAGTCCAGCCCCCACACCCGCGCCCAGTGCTTCCAGGCCGGGGCGGCCAGGCCGTAATAGGCCGGCAGGGTGGTGACGTCCAGACCCATGTCGGTGGCGCCCTGGACGTTGTCGTGGCCGCGGAAGATGTTGGTGCCGCCGCCCGCCACGCCCACGTTGCCCAGCGCCAGCTGCAGGTTGCAATAGGCGCGGACGTTGGCGTTGCCCACGGTGTGCTGGGTGCCGCCCATGCACCACACCACCGTGCCGGGCTTGTGGGTGGCGAGGATCTGGGCGACCCGCTTCAGCTGGGCGCCGGGCACGCCGGTGACCCGCTCGGTCTCCTCCGGGTTCCACTTGGCGACCTCGGCCTTGACCTGGTCCATGCCCCAGACGCGCTTCCTGATGAACTCCTTGTCTTCCCAGCCGTTCTCGAAGATGTGCCACATGATGCCCCAGATCAGCGGCACGTCGGTGCCGGGGCGCATGCGCACGAACTCGTCGGCATGGGCGGCGGTGCGGGTGAAGCGGGGGTCGCAGACGATCAGCGGCGCCTTGTTCTGCTCCTTGGCCTTGAGGATGTGGAGCATGGCGACGGGATGGGCCTCGGCGGCGTTGGAGCCGATGAAGAACATCGCCTTGGAGTTATGGATGTCGTTGTAGGAATTGGTCATGGCGCCGTAGCCCCAGGTCTGGGCGACGCCGGCGACGGTGGTGGAGTGGCAGATGCGGGCCTGGTGGTCGACGTTGTTGGTGCCCCACAGCGCCGCGAACTTGCGCATGAAATAGGCCTGCTCGTTGGAGAACTTGGCCGAGCCCAGCCAGTAGACGGAATCCGGGCCGGCGGTCTCGCGGATCTTCAGCAGGCGGTCGCCGACCTCGGTGATGGCCTGCTCCCAGGAGATGCGCTTGTACTTTCCGCCCTCCAGCTTCATGGGATATTTGAGGCGGTGGTCGCCGTGGGCGTGTTCGCGCACCGCCGCGCCCTTGGCGCAGTGGCTGCCCAGGTTGAGCGGGCTGTCGAAGGCCGGTTCCTGGCCCACCCACACGCCGTTGACCACCTCGGCGTTGACGGTGCAGCCCACCGAACAGTGGGTGCAGATGGACTTCTTGATTTCCGCCTTGGGATCGGGGGCGGAGGGCGCGGCGTCGGCCTTGCGCACCGTCCCGGCGCCGATGCCGCCCGCCAGGGCGGCCCCGCCGGCGGTCAGGCCGGAGCGGCGCAGGAAGGCGCGGCGGTCCATGGCGCCGCCGGCCACCGAGGCCAGGGTTTCCGACAGGGCGGATTTGCGGGCTTCGCCATCGCGCTTCTTGATCAGCATGCTTGCCTCCCTTGGACTTAGAAGCCGGCCGCTTCGTAGGCGCGCCGCACGTGTTCGGTTTCCCGGTAGCCGGCCCCGTTGCGGGTCTCGGCCGCCGCCTGGGCGTCCTGGCCGGTCCCGATCACCCCGGCGGCGGCGGCGCCCGCCGCTCCGGCGGACAGCACGGCGCCCTTCAGCAGGAAGCGGCGGCTGAGGATGGTCTTGCTTTCGGAGCTTTGGGATTCGGGGCTCTCGGTCGTCATCTCGCTCTCCATCAATCCACCATGGCGAAGGCCTGGGCTTCGATCTCCAGGAACACGCGGCCGATCCCGGCCACCGCGCGGTAGAAGCGGGCGGAGGGGGCCTTGTCGAGATCGCCCAGGAAACGGGGCATCCAGTTGCCCAGATGGGCCTGGAAGAAAATCTTCTGTTCCGGCAGGGCCAGCGGCGCGCCGAACAGGCCGGTGATCAGGCCCTGCATCATCTCGAGGAGGGAGGCGGCATGGTCCTCGGGCTCGGCCACGCCGGGCGAGGGCTCGATGCCCAGGCGGATCATGTCCTGGCGCAGTTCGGCCAGCGGTTTCTCGTGCAGGAAGCCGGTCAGGTACCACGAGGCGTAGGGCATGATCTCGCCGCCGGTCACCCCCACGAACAGGGCGGCGAATTCGTCGGCGACGCTGTCGGCATCGGCGGTGGCGGCGGCCTCGGCCAGTTGGCCGAGCGCGGTGCCGAGCGGCGTGGAATCGGCGCCCATGGCGGCCAGCCGGCGCAGCAACTCCTCCGGCGGCGGGGCGACCAGCAGGGTTGCCAGCAAACCGTAAAATCGCGCGCGAAGGAAGTCGTCCTCGGCTACACCTTGGAGTGCCGTCACCGCCTTCATCTCTCCTCCCATGGTTTCGATATGGTGCCGAAACCTTGGCCATCTCCCATGGCAATCAGTTGATCATCCGTAAAGTGGTGGGACCAGTCAAGGAGATCGGGAGTAGAAGGCTGTAATTCCATGGGTATAGGGGAGATTTTCATTGCTGCATCACAGCAATTAACGGCAATGCTTATTTAGGTATTTTCATGCTGTATTATATTGTATGAAAATTACTTGATTGCGGTAAAAAACGCAGAGCGATCAAGAATCACTTTCAGGTGGGGCGGGCGGGGTTTCCGCCTTGGCCTTTTCCTCTTCCTCGGCGGCCAGTTCTGCGGCGTCCAGCACGCCCTTGCCGAGACGCCAGGCGGTCTTGACCACCTCGGCGACCGGCGTGGCGTAGTCGCCCATGTGCAGGTCCATGACTTCCGGCGCCATCAGGGCGGGATCGCTTTCCCACAGTTTTTGCAGCGCCGCCTGCTTCAACTCCTGCGGCACCCCGGCCTTGAGGAAGGCGGAATAGTCGGAATCCTTGCCCAGGGATTCCACCGGCGGCAATTCGGGGGGCGGAGGCGGTTCCGGGACCGGTTCCGGCGCCTGGACCGCCGCGGGCTCGGGCGGGGGCTGTTCGCTCTTGGCGTCCAGCTTGCGCCGCGACCAGCGCGCCAGGAAGGGCTCGTCGCTCATGACCGTCCCTTGGCGCCGAACACCTTGTCGGAATCCAGCTTGTCGCGCTTCCTCTTGCGCATGGGCTCGTCCGGCGGATGGCAGGCGCAAAACGCCATGGCCCAGTGGAACAGCTCCGGCGGCAGGGGGATGCCGTCCACCATGTCCTCGCCGCTTTCGCTCATGGCCTGGGCCTCGTCGGGGGCGATGGTGGCCATCACCACCTTGACCGGCCGGTCGGAATCGCCGGTCAGGCGCAGCACCACGTAGAGCCGGGGCTCCAGTCCGCCGAGATTGTAGCGGTAGGAGGTGAGGTCCGAGCGGTGCAGCGCCACCTTCACCCCGGTGGCCAGATAATGCTCGAAGCCTTCTCCCCGGCGCAGCATGGTCCAGGGGGCGCCGCCCGGCACGTCGGCCAGGGCCTCCAGCGGACGCCAGGAATCGGTGATCCACTGGGTGGCGCCGTCGCGGCGCTCCACCAGAACGGCGATTCCCGTCTCGGCCAGCAGCGGCGGCTCGGCGGGCAGGCTGCCGTCGAGGATCATGGACAGCCGCGCCACGTCCTCGGGGGTGTTGACGTTGAAGAAGGGGTCGTGGGGCTTGAGCGGCCATTCCACATGGGCGACGCGATAGCGCTCGGTCCAGGCGTCGATCTTGCGCATGTCCTCCTCGACCACGGCGCGGCGCAGGTCGGCGGCCAGACGCAGCGGCCACAGGGCGAAGACCGGGTGGGCCTGGTCGCCGGTCCTGGCCACGGCGATATCCGCCCCGCCCTCGGTGACGGCGCGGTGCAGGCGCTCCACCAGATCGGCGGGGAACAGCGGCGTGTCGGCGGCGACGCTGACCATCCACTCGACGCCGACGGTGTGGTCCTTCAGCCATTCCAGGCCGGTCAGCACGCCGACCAGCGGCCCGCCATAGCCGTCGATGACGTCGGGCACCACCGGCAGCGTGGTGTCGGCGAAGCGGGCGGGGTCGCCGTTGGCGTTCAAGACCATGGCGCCCACCTGGGGCGCCAGGCGCTCGATCACCCGGTCGAGCAGGCTCTGGCCGCCGACGCTGATCAGCGGTTTGTCGCCGCCGCCCATGCGCCGCGACAGCCCGCCGGCCAGGATCAGCCCGGCGATGGCATTGGAGGGGGGCGGGACCATGTCAGTCATCGTCGCGGCTTCCCTTGCGCGACAGGTGCCCCGGTTCCTCGGCGGCCTGGGACGGGTCGGCGTCGAAGACGATGCGTTCGGTACCGGCCAGGGCGATGAAGCGCTTGCCCTTGGCGCGGCCGATCAGGGTCAGGCCGGCCTTGCGCGCCAGTTCCACCCCCCAGGCGGTGAAGCCCGAGCGCGACAGCAGCACCGGAATGCCCATCTGCACCGTCTTGATCACCATCTCGCTGGTCAGCCGTCCGGTGGTATAGAGGCTCTTGCCCCGGGCGGACAGGCCGTGGCAGAACATGTAGCCGGCGATCTTGTCCATGGCGTTGTGGCGGCCGACGTCCTCCATATAGATCAGCGGCCGGTCCTCCTCGCACAGCACGCAGCCGTGGATGGCCCCGGTCTTGAGGTAGAGGCTGGGCATGGTGTTGATGGCCTTGGCGAGGCCGTAGAGCCACGAGGTGCGAAAACGCTCGTCGGCGGGCAGGCTGACCGTCTCGAACTTCTCCATGACGTCGCCGAACACCGTGCCCATGGCGCAGCCCGAAGTCTGGATCTTCTTCTTCAGCTTCTCCTCGTAATCGGTCTGGCGGGTGGTGCGCACCACCACCGTCTCGATCTCGGCATCGTAGTCGACGGCCTTCACCTCGTCGTCGGCGCGCAGCATGTTCTGGTTCAGCAGATAGCCCAGCGCCAGATAGTCCGGGTAGTCCCCGATGGTCATGGCGGTGACGATCTCGCGGCCGTTGAGGAAGATGGTCAGCGGCCGCTCGTTGATGATGTCGGCGGGGATTTCCGCCCCGGTGTGGTCGATGCCCGAAACGGTCTGGTAGAGCCGCCTGTCGTCGGGGTCGGGACGCACCAGCATGTCTTTGTCGTTCATTATCGTTCTCCTGGCCTTTACAGTATGCGGCCCCGGCCCGACCTACAATGGGCGGCGGCAAGAAAGGAAGGCAGGGACATGAAGGTCGGCGGCAAGCGGGTGATGGTGTGTTCGTGCGAGGGCTCCATGCCCCTCGACGTCAAGGCCCTGGCCAAGGCCCTGGGGACCGAGCCGCCGGAGCAGGTGTACTTCCAACTCTGCCGCTCCCAGGCCGATGCCTTCCGCCAGGCGGTGGCATCGGGCGGGGAATTGCTGGTGGCCTGCGGCCAGGAAGCGCCGCTGTTCGCCGAACTGGCCCGCCTCGCCGGGGCGCCGGAGCCCATATGCGTCGATATCCGCGACCGCGCCGGCTGGTCGGACGAGGCCGCCCGCGCCACGCCGAAGACCGCCGCCCTGATCAATGAGGCGGCGCTGGAGCCCGAGCCGACGCCCAGCGTGACGTTGACCAGCGAGGGTTCCGTCCTGATCCTCGGGCGGGGGCAGGAGGTGCTGGACGCCGCCCGGCGCCTGGGGGCCGAACGCGCCGTCACCTGCCTGCTGCTGCCCGGCCACGATTCCGACCTGCTGCCGCCCGCCGTGCGGGCGCTGGGCCTGTTCCGGGGCAAGCCGCTGCGCGCCGCGGGCCATCTCGGCGCCTTCAAGGTGAACGTCGCCGATCTGGCCGGGGCCTCGCCATCGGCGCGCGGCGCGCTGTCCTTCGAGGGGAATGTGGGCAGCCGCGAGCTTGCCGCCGACATGGTGCTGGACCTCAGCGGCCAGCCCGCCTTGCTGGCGCCGCGCGACGGCTGGTTCGTGGTCGATCCCCGCGACCGGGTGGCGCTGGAGCACGCCCTGGCCGAGATATGCTCGCTGGTGGGCGAGTTCGAGAAGCCGCGCTGGATCAAGGTGGATGCGGCGCTGTGCGCCCATTCGCGCAACGGGCAGGTGGCCTGCACCCGCTGTCTCGATTCCTGCCCGTCGGGGGCACTCAGCCCCCTGGGCGACGCCGCGTCGGTGGACGCCCATGTGTGCGGCGGGCACGGCTCCTGCGCCTCGGTCTGCCCCACCGGAGCCATCCGCTTCGACGTTCCCGCCGGCAACGGCCTCTTCACCCGTCTCGGCGCGCTGCTGGAAACCCATCGGGCGGCGGGCGGCGGCTCGCCCGTGCTGCTGGTTCACGAGGAGGCGGGGGGCGAGGCTCTGTCGGCGCTGGCCCGCTTCGGCGACGGCCTGCCCGCCGACGCGATCCCGATGCAGGTGGCGGCCATCGCGGCGCTGGGGCCGGACGTCCTGCTGACCGCCCTGGCCAAGGGGGCGGGCGCGGTGCTGCTGCTGGCCGATCCGGCCCGGCGCGCCGATCTCGACGGCGTCCGCGCGGCGGCGAGGCTGGCCAACCGGGTGGCCGAGGGGCTGGGCTGGGCGGCCCGCGTCCGGCTGGAGGTGGAGGCCGATCCGGCTGCCATCGCGCCGCTGGTCGCCGCCAGGGCGCCCAAGGCGGTGGAGCCGGCCGCCGAATTCCTGGTGCTGGGCGGCAAGCGGCAGACCCTGGGCCTGGCCCTGGCCCACCTGCACCGCCATGCTCCCGCTCCGGTGGAGGTGCTGGCCCTGGAGCCCGGCGATCCCTTCGGCACCATCGCCGTGGACGAGGCCAAGTGCACCCTGTGCATGGCCTGCGTCTCGGCCTGCCCGGCCAAGGCGCTGTCGGGGCACCCGGACAAGCCGTCGCTGGGCATCCTGGAGATCAATTGCGTCCAGTGCGGCCTGTGCCGCGTCACCTGCCCGGAAAAGGCGGTAAGTCTGATGCCGCGGCTGGCCTTCGGCCCCGACACGCGGGTGCGCCGGGTGCTGAAGGAGGAGGAGCCCTACGAGTGCATCCGCTGCGGCAAGCCCTTCGCCTCGAAATCGGTGATCGAGCGCATGACCGAGCGCATGAGCGGCCACGCCATGTTCAAGGGCGCCGGCAAGCTGGACCTCATCAAGATGTGCGAGGATTGCCGCGTGGTCGCCCAGTATCAGCTGGAGGAGGGCAGCCGTCCCATGGCCGGCGCCGCGCCGCCCGTCACGCGGACCACCGAGGACTATCTCAGGGAGCGGGACGGGGAGGGGTGAAGCCGTCCGGCAACTCGCACAACACCCGGATGCCGATATTGTAGCTCCATACCGTGGCGTCGTTCTTGGCCCGTGCCGAGGCGCGCGACATGGCGGAGAAATAGTACCACGAGCCGCCCTTGATCACCTTGTCGCGGCAGGCGGAGCCGGTGGCGGCGGCGGGTTTGGCATGGTCGGGGGTCCAGCAGTCGCCGGTCCATTCCCAGACGTTGCCGTTCATCTCGTGAAGGCCCCAGGGGTTGGGCGGAAAGCTTCGGGCCGGGCGGGAGCCGTAGGGCGGCTCCGCGCCCAGGCAGTCGCGGCAGTTGAGCCGCCCGTCGCCCGCCTCCTCGCCCCACCAATAGCCGGTGGGGGTTCCGGCCCGGGCGGCATATTCCCATTCCGCCTCGCCGGGCAACCGGCAGGTCAGCCCGCTGCCGGCCCCCACCCAGGCGGCGAAGGCCCGGGCGTCGTCCCAGGTGACGTTGATCACCGGCCGCTTGCCCTTGCCCCATTGATGATCGTCCTGGCCGCCCTTGCAGGCCTTGGCGGCGACGCAGGCCTGCCACTCGTCGAAGGTGGTCTCGGTGGCCGACAGGGCGAAGGGGCGGGGGATGGTCACCGGCACCGCCGGTTTCTCGTTGGCGAACCTGGCCTTGTCGTCGCCCATCATCGCCGTGCCCGCCGGAACGGTCACCATGGGGGGGCATTGGGGACAGGGCCGCCACTCCCCGGCGATGGCGGGGAGGGCGCAAAAGAGCACGATGGCGGCGGCGAGCCTCATGGCCCCTTGTTGACGCCCCAGCCGAAGCCGCAGCCGCTCTGCGGCTCCTCGCCCGGCTCCTGGAAATAGGGGCCGACGGCGGCCCAGGCGGTGGTCGAGGCGCCGGCATGGTCGGAGAACTGGCCCATGGGCGAGTGGATGGAGTGGGAGAGATAGGGGCCCACCTCCTCGACCTCGCCGACCACGAACACCACCTGGCCCTTGGGCAGGTCGATGCGCCGCCGCGAGCCCGGCTCGACGCCGGCCAGATTCTCGGTGTCCGGGCCGGGCAGCAGCATGAAGTTCATGAACCACGGGGTCACCAGGATGCCGGCCAGCCAGCCCTGCCACTGGCGGAAGCCCACCGCCTCCACCTGAAGCGCGGGATTGTAGAGGCCGAGATCCTTCATGCGCTCCTCGCCGATGCGGGCAAAAACGCTCACCAGCTCGCGGATGCGGGTCTGGTCGGCGGGGGACAGGGGATCGGCCATCGTTTGCTCCTTCGGCGGCGGGGAAGGGATCGTATCCTACCCGGTGGAAGGGGAGAAGCCCCCACCTTCGCATTGCATTTTCGTGGCGGTATCGGCTAAGTCTTTGCGCCACCCAACGACGGGGAAACCCCGCCCAGCCAGAGAGGGAAGACATGCCGTACAAGAGGATCACGCTGACCCACTTCCTGTTGCAGGAACAGCGCCGCCTGGGCGGGTCGGGTTCGTTCACCGCGCTGATGACCGACATCGTCTTCGCCTGCAAGATGATCTCGCACGAGGTCAACCGCGGCGCGCTGGCCGGCAATCTGGGCGTGGCCGGGTCCGAGAACGTCCAGGGCGAGGAGCAGAAAAAGCTCGACGTGCTGGCCAACGACATCTTCCTGCACATGAACGCGCTGGGCGGGTCCTATGCCGGCATGGCGTCGGAAGAGATGGAGGACGTACACGCCGTGCACGGCGCCGCCGACGGCAAGTACCTGCTGCTGTTCGATCCCCTGGACGGGTCCAGCAACATCGACGTCAACATCTCGGTGGGCTCCATCTTCTCCATCCTGAAGCTGCCCGAAGGCGCCGACGCCGGGTCCAAGGACGCCTTCCTGCAGCCCGGCGTCAAGCAGGTTGCCGCCGGCTACGCCCTCTACGGCTCGTCCACCATGCTGGTGCTGACCACCGGCAACGGAGTCAACGGCTTCACGCTCGACAACAATGTCGGCATGTTCCTGCTGACCCATCCCGACATGACTATTTCGGCCGATACCAAGGAATTCGCCATCAACGCCTCGCGCGAGCGGTTCTGGGAGCCGCCGGTGAAGCGCTATATCGACGAGTGCCGCCAGGGTAAGGAAGGCCCCAGGGCCAAGGATTTCAACATGCGCTGGGTGGCCTCCATGGTGGCCGAGGTGCACCGTATCCTCTGCCGGGGCGGCGTGTTCCTCTATCCCGCCGATTCCGAGAACATCAAGAAGGGCGGCAAGCTGCGCCTGATGTACGAGGCCAATCCCATGGCCTTCATCATCGAGCAGGCGGGCGGTGCCGCCACCACCGGCCGCGGCCGGATGATGGAGGTCCAGCCCACCGGCCTGCACCAGCGGGTGCCGGTGATCCTGGGCTCGAAGAACGAGGTCGAGCGTCTCGGCGCCTATCACGCCGAATACGACGCCAAGTGATCTGACAGGCTTGTCATCCTGAGGCCGCCACGGCGGCCTCAGGATGATGGGGCTCGCTATCCCTGGCGCATGTTGCCGAGGAAGCCGCCGACCTCCGAGCGCAGATGGCCGGCCTCCTCCACCAGTTCGTCGGCGGCCTTGAACATGCCCGACGCCATTTCGCCGGTGGCGGTGGCGGCCTTGGACACGTCGGCGATGTTGCGGGTGATCTCGGCATTGCCCGACGCCGCTTCCTGCACCGAGCGGACGATCTCGTCGGTGGCGGCGCTTTGCTCCTCCACCGCCGCGGCGATGGACGACACCACCTGATTGACCCGGTCGATGGTCTGGCCGACGCTGCGGATGGTGCTGACCGCCTCGGCCGAGATGGACTGGATGCCGGCGATCTGCTGGGCGATCTCGTCGGTGGCCCGCGCCGTCTGGTTGGCCAGGGTCTTGACCTCGCTGGCCACCACGGCGAAGCCTTTTCCGGCCTCGCCCGCCCGCGCCGCCTCGATGGTGGCGTTCAAGGCCAGCAGGTTGGTCTGCCCGGCGATGTCGTTGATCAGCTGCACCACCTCGCCAATGCGCCGCGCCGCCTCGGCCAGCCCGTCCATGGTGCCGTTGGCGGCGTGGATGCCGCTGACCGCCTCGGTGGTGATGCTGGCGGTCTCGGTGACCTGGCGGCTGATCTCCTGCACCGAGGAGCCCAACTGCTCGGCGGCGCTGGCCACGGTGGCGACGTTGGCGGCCGAATGCTCGGCGGCGCTGGCCACGGCGGCGCCTTGCGAGCTGGTCTGCTCGGCATTGGCCTGCAGGGAATTGGACAGGTTGTGCACCCGGTCGATGGAGGTGCTCACCGTCGCCATGATCTTTTCCATGGCTTCGTTGAATTCCGAGATCATGCGGTCGCGCCGGGCCAGCAATTCGGTCTGCTGCTCGCGCTGGCGGCGCTGCTGGGCCTCCAGTTCCGCCGCCCGCTTCATGCCGTCGCGGAACACCGCCACGGCGCGGGCCATCTCGCCCACCTCGTCCTGTCCGTCCTGGGAGGGAATCTCCACGTCGGTGCTGCCGTCGGCCAGACGGCCCATCACCCCGGTCAGCTGGGTCACCGGCCTGGCGGTCAGCCGCGCCATGACCAGCGTCACCACGATGCCCACGCCCAGGAACACCGCCAGCACCAGGAAGTACTGCATCTTGGTGCTCTGCCCGGCGGCGGCGGTCTCGCGGTAATCGTCGGCGGCCTTGGCGGCGGCCTTTTCCGCCAGATCCCGCAGCTTGGTGCGCAGGCCGTCATATTCCAGCTCGGTGGCGCCCATCATGGATAGCGCCGTCATGTGGTCGCTCTGGTACATGTCGAGCACGTCGCCGGCCGCCAGGACATAGTCCTTGACCTGCTTGGCCACCGCCGGATCGGCCTTGAGGGATTCCAGCAGCGCCTTGGATTTCTCGCCCAGCGTCTTGAGGTCGGCGCGCACCTGGGTGTCGAGGCCCTTGATCCGCTCCTTGTCCTCCTTGGCCGCCTGCCAGCCCAGCAGGCGGTAGATGTTGGATTCGGTGGTGGCGGCCATGCCGTCCAGTTCGGCGGCGGTGCGGCTGTTGGCGAAGGACACGGTGACCATGCCCTCCATGGACCGTTCCTGCCTGTCCATGGCCACATGGAAGACGGCGCCCAGCACAACGATGCAGGCAACCAAAAGGAGTGGGGCGATGAAGAATTTTACGGTGATACGGGCGTCGGCGATACGGGCGAGCACGGGAATCTCCCAGACAAGTAATGGCGATTACCGGTTCCAGAATGGTTCCGGCCCTACCGATTACTGCTCGCCTTCCTATACGAACGCATAATTATTTTGTTTAGCCGCGTCCTGGCGCAACAAGATTGCCAATACGGCGGGGACAAGGTCAAGGCCTTGTTGACGCCCGGCGGGAAAAAGCCGGCCGGGACGCGTCATCTCCGCTGGTGATTTTCCCGGGCATGGCTATCCTGGCGTCAGGGAGGATCAAGTGGATACGTTGGAGGAGCAGACCGTCAATCTGGCCGAGGCGCGGGTTCTGGTTGTCGAGGACAACGAGATGAACCGGGTCTTCGCCTGCGCCGTACTGGAGAGCATGGGCCTCAAGCGGGTGGAGTGCGCCCGCAACGGCCGCGAGGGGCTGGACAAGGTCGAATCCTTCACCCCCGACATCGTGCTGCTCGACCTGATGATGCCGGTGATGAACGGCGAGGAATTCCTCAAGGAATTGCGGGCCGACCCGCGCCACCGCACCCTGCCGGTCCTGGTGCTGTCGGCGGTGGTCGACCAGTCCACCCGCAACGCCCTGTTCGCCGCCGGCGCCAACGACTACATCGGCAAGCCCATCGACCGCCTGGAACTGGTGGCCCGCGTCGAGGTCCATCTGCGCAGCCATCTGGCCCTGGCCGACCTGCGCCGCTACCGCGACCGGCTGGCGGTGGATTTGCGCATGGCCCGCGGCATGCAGAACGCCCTGCTGCCCGGCACAGACCGCATGCGCGAGGCGCGGGAGCGCTACGGCCTGGCCATCAATGCGGTGTTCAACCCCTCCACCGAACTGGGGGGAGATCTGTGGGGTCTGGTGCCGGTGGACGATCACCGGCTCGCCCTGTTCGCCGTGGATTTTTCCGGCCATGGCGTGGCGGCCTCCATCAACACCTTCCGCCTGCATCTGCTGCTCCAGGACCTGGAGGCCCAGATGGGCGATCCCGGCGCCGTGCTGGAAAAGGTCAACGTCACGCTGAAGCAGCTGTTGCCGCGCGGCCAGTTCGCCACCATGACCATGGCGGTGATCGATTGCCGGGCGCGGACCCTGTCCCTGGTCAATGCCGGCGGTCCCGCCCCCATCCTGGTGGAACCGGGCGGCGCGCCGCATCTGGTGGGCGGTGTCGGGTTGCCGCTGGGAATCAGCCTGACGGCCCGCTACGAGACCACGGTGATGCCGTTTCCGCCGGGAAGCCAGCTGTCGCTCTACAGCGATGCCCTGATCGACGCGGCCGATTCGTCGGGCGCGCCCTTGGGCGAGGAATGGGTGGTGGAGCTGGTCCGCGAGGTTCTGGCCGACGATCCGGCGGAAACGGTGGTCCGGGTGATGGCCGGCTTCGCCGCCCGCTCGCCGGGCGAGTTCGCCGACGACGTGACCTGGGTTCAGGTGGTCGGCTGAGTTAGTTAGGCCTGTTCCCCGGCGGGAAGGCGGAAGCGCATGGTGATGCGCCGTCCCCGGTTGGTGAACGACACCCGCTGGCACAAATCCCGTATCTGGCCGATGCCGCGGCCGCAGCAGGCGCCGGGCGCTACCGGCAGGGAAACGGCGGGCGGCCTGAAGCCCCGGCCGCGATCCTCGACCCGGATCACCAGATGGGTCCGGTTCCAGTCGGCGGCGATGGTCACCGGCCGGCGTCCGAAGCGGGGGTCGGCAAGGCGGCGCTGCATGGCCTGGGTGAAGGCGGCCAGCCCGTCGCGGCTGCCGCGCAGGCGGCCGTCCAGGCAGAGATTGCCGTGCATGACGGCATTGCTCACCGCTTCCTGCAGGGCCAGCCGGACGTCGATTCCGATGGAATCCATGTGCGGCAGGCGCTGGCCGAGGGCCTCGACCATCATGCCGACCAGATCGTTGTGGACGGCGGCGGCGGTGGAAGCCCGGACCAGGAGGCGGGCCGGCAGCCGCTCCAGCCCATCCTCGGGCGAGGCGCAGTCCAGGTCGATGGCCCAGGCGGCCGGCGGACAGAGGATATTCTCGATACCGGTCGCGCCGGCCCCCTCGAACAGCACCAGGGCGTGGCCGTGCTCGTCGGTGCGCAGCGGCAGCAATCCGGCGGCGGCCAGCCGTCCGAACCGCCCGAGGCCGCGCTTGCCCCGGGCCTGGCTGACGATGGCGGGAGGTGGCGTGATCCGGCTCACTTGAACTCGAACAGCGTCTTGAAGGCGGCGCGTTCCAGGGCCGCCGCCACCGGCCCGCTGGCTCCCTGGACGGAAACCTTGAGGTTGCGGTTCTGCGATACGTCGTAGATGTGCACGAACAGGCTCATGCCGGTGGAATCGATGAAACTGAGGTCTCCCAGGCGGATGTCCAGGCTGTTCAGGCTGCCGGCGGCTTCCAGTTCGGACAGGATCTTCGGGAAAAGGGGAGCCTCGGCGAAGGTCAGAGTCCCGCTGATGTTCAACTGGGCCGTATTTCCGTTGGTCTTGAGCGCGTATTTCATGTCGGCTTCTCTCGATTTCTAGGATGCCCGGATGCTGGTCAGGAAGGTGTCCACCCGATTACGAAGAGTATTGGCCCGCTCCGCCACGTCCTTGGCCGTTCCGAACACCTCGTCGGCGACCCGCTCGGTCCGCTCGGCGGCCTGATTGACAGATACGATATTCGAACTTACCTCCGTTGTCGCCTGGGCAACCTGCTGGACGTTCTCGGCGATCTCGCCGGTGGCCTCGTCCTGCTGGTTGACTGCCCCGGCGATTCCCGACGACGCTTCCCGGATGCGTTCGATCACGTCCGAGATCGAGGCGATGGCCGCCACCGCGTCGCCGGTGACCTTCTGGACGGTGGCGATCTGGGTGGCGATCTCGTCGGTGGCCCGCGCCGTCTGGTTGGCCAGGGTCTTGACCTCGTTGGCCACCACGGCGAACCCTTTTCCGGCGTCGCCGGCCCGTGCCGCCTCGATGGTGGCGTTCAAGGCCAGCAGGTTGGTCTGCGCCGCGATGTCGTTGATCAGGGCGACCACCGCACCGATCTTGCCCACCGCCTCGGCCAGGCTGTTGATCAGGGCGGTGGTGCGGCCGGCCTCGGCCGAGGCGTCGCCGGCGACACGCACCGAGATGCCGACCCGCTGGCTGATATCCTCGCCGGACAGGGCCAGCTGTTCCGCCGAACTGGCCGCCGTCCGCATGTTGACGGCGGTTTCCTCGATGGCCGAGGCTACCGCCGTGGCCTGGGCCGAGGCGCCCTGGGCGGTTTCCGACAGCGCGCGCGAGGTGGATTCCAACTGCTCGGCGGTGGCAGCCATGCCCTGCAGCGCCTCGGTGACCTCCTCGTTGAACTCCTTGAGCAGGTTGTCGACGACGCGGGCCCGCTTGTCCTTGGTCCACTCCGCCTCGCGCTGTTCGGCGGCCAGCTGCTCGGCGCGGATCAGCCCTTCCTTGAAGATCTCCACGGCGCGGGCCATGTCGCCCACCTCGTCCTGGCGGACGAGGGCAGGGACCTCCAGGTGGAACTCCTTCTTGGACAGGCTGTCCATGATCGTGGCGAGGTTGACCAGCGGCCGGGTGATGCGTCGCGCCACCAGTACGGACAGGGCGAGGACCAGGGCGGTCAGCACCAGGACGCCGCCGCCGAAATAAAGGGCGCTGGACCAGAAGGCGGCATCCACGTCGTCCAGGTAGATGCCGGTGCCGACCACCCAGCCCCAGCCGGAGTTCAGCTTGACGTAGGACAGCTTGCGCACCGGCCTGGGGCTGCCCGGCTTCGGCCAGTCGTAGGTGTGGAAGTCGGCGCCCTTGGCCTTGACCCGTTCGTTCATGCGCACGAACAGCGGCTCACCGGCGGCATCCTTGAGGTCGCTGACGTCCTTGCCGTTCAGTTCCGGCCGGACGGGGTGCATGACCATCCGCCCCGCCAGATCGTGAATCCAGAAATAGTCGTTGTCGCCGTAGCGCAGGGCGGCGATGTCGCGCCGCGCCGCCGCCTGGGCGTCGGCCTCGGACAGCCGCCCGGCCTTGGCCTCGGCCTCGTAGGCGCCGACGATGCCGGCGGCGCTGTCCACCAGATCCTTGACCTTGGCCTTGCGTCCGGCCAGCACCTCGCCGTTCAGAAGGTCGAGAGCGCCGAGGAAGATCAGGCACATGCCCACGAAGGCCGCCGCCACGATCAACCCGATTTTTGTTCCGATCCGCCTGTCGTCAAGCCACGTCATCACCGCCCTCGCGTTGTAAAACCGCCTATGCTGCACTGCAACTAGATCGCAATGCGCGGCAGATGTCAAACATCGGAGGGTGAGTGGTTTGAAAAGAACCAGGGGATATCACCAGATATTCGGCAATGAAATCACGACGATAAAGATGCATATTTTATACTTGTATAGATTTTCTTGTTTAAATAACTTTTGTTATATTAGTAACTGCCGTTTGTCCGGTCATAAGGTGTTGCTGATATGCATCATTTGCCCTGGGTGTTAGCCGTCTGTCCGAACAGTATTTTCTTGGCCTCTTCGGTAACCACCCGCTGGGTATTGACCTCGTCGGCGCGGGCATAGGCCTTCTGGACCGCCGGGCGGGCGGCGATGGCCTGGAACCAGCGCTTGAGGTGGGGGAAGTCGTCCAGGTTCTGGCCCTGGCGTTCCCACGGCACGATCCAGGGATAGGAGGCCATGTCGGCGATGGAATACGCGCCCGCCATGAACTCGCTTTCGGCCAGGCGGCGGTCGAGCACGCCGTACAGCCGGTTGGTCTCCTTGACGTAGCGCTCGATGGCGTAGGGGATCTTCTCCGGGGCGTACTGGACGAAGTGATGGTTCTGGCCGAGCATGGGGCCGAGACCGCCCATCTGCCAGAACAGCCATTGCAGCGTCCCGGCCCGCCCGCGCGCATCGGCGGGCAGGAAACGGCCGCATTTCTCCGCCAGATAGACCAGGATGGCCCCGGATTCGAACACGCTGAGCGGCGCCCCGCCGTCGGCGGGCTGGTCATCGACGATGGCCGGCATGCGGTTGTTGGGAGAAATGCGCAGGAAGTCGGGCTGGAACTGCTCGCCGGTGGAGATGTTGACCGGCCTGATGCGGTAGGGCAGGCCAGCCTCTTCCAGGAAGATGGTGATCTTATGCCCGTTGGGCGTGGTCCAGTAGTAAAGGTCGATCATTCAGGCGCTCCTGTTCGATGCCTCTGACAGGTAGGCCGCCGCCGGCAGGGCGGAAGCCCTGCCGATGGTATGAGGCCGGATCAGCGCCACTGCTCGACCTTCATCTTGCCCTTCATCTTGAGGTCGGTTTCCAGAATATGGTTCATCAGCCAGTGGTTCAGGAAGGCCGACATCTCGCCGGCGGCCACGGCCAGATCGGCGTACTGGCCGGCGTTGAACTTGGCGATGTAGTCGCCCAGCGTCTTCCGGAGGGCGGCGTGCTGGCGCTTGTTCTCCTCCAGGCCCTCGTACTTGGCCACCGCCTGGATGTATTCCTCGCGGGCGAAATGGTCGTAGGCGTAAAGCTGCAGCCGTTCCAGGGTAACCTGAATGGCGTGCTTGTCGATGCCGTCGGGCGCCTTGGCCTTGGCCTCGAATTCATTGATCAGTCCGATAAGTTCCTTGTGGTCGGCGTCGATCTCGATGTCGCCGACCTTCAGCGTTTCGTCCCAGGCGATGGCCATGGTTGTTTCCCCCTTTGGCTACGTCCTTAGGGTAACGTGTCCGGCGGCCGGGCTCAACGGCGGAACCGGGGGAGTGAACGGCAACGGATGAATTGCGATCACCCGAAAGTGGCGGCAAATCGTTTGCAAAGTGGTCCCGGGCTCCGGACACTGGGGAACAAGCCACCGTCCGGGTTGAATGCCATGGCCTACCGACTTCCTCCGCTCAACGCGCTGCGCCTGTTCGAGGCGGCGGGCCGCCATCTCAGTTTCAAGCTGGCTGCCGAGGAATTAAATCTCACCCCCAGCGCCGTCAGCCACGGCATCGCCTCGCTGGAGGATTGGCTGGGGGTGTCGCTGTTTGCCCGCGGCCACCGCTCGCTCAGCCTGACCGCCGCCGGGCGGGCCTATCTGCCGCGTATCCGCGACGTGTTGCAGCAACTGGCCGGCGCCACCGAGGCGGTGCCCGGGCGGCGGCCCAGCGGAAGGCTGTCGGTCAGCGTCGCCCCCAGTTTCGGGCTGCGCTGGCTGATTCCGGGCCTGCCCCGCTTCAACCAGAGACACCCCGATATCGAGGTGACCCTGGACACGGCGCGGCGTCAGGTGGAGTTCCCCCGCGACGGTATCGACGTGGCCATCCGCATGGGGCAGGGGGGCTGGCAGGACCTCTACAGCCTGTGCCTGACCATGGAAGATCTGGTGCCGGTCTGCGCCCCCGCCTTGGCCGCCGAGATCCGCACGCCCGCCGATCTCAAGGGCCGGACGCTGTTGCAGGTGACCAACATCTCCGAGGACTGGGCCGCCTGGGCCGATCTGGCTGGGGTGGAGGGGCTGGATTTGGAGCGCGGCCTTAAGCTCGACACCCTGCACATGGCCTGGGAAGCGGCGGCCCAGGGGGTGGGCATCGCCCTGGGCCGCCTGCCCCTGGCCGCCCCGGACCTGGACAGCGGGCGGCTGGTCCCCGTGCTGGGACCGCCGCGCCGCTGCCGCACCGGCTATTGGCTGGTGGCGGGCCGCGATTCCCTGGCGCGGCCCGAGGTGGTCGCTTTCCGCAACTGGCTGCGCGAGGAACTGGCGGTTCACGCCCCCCTGTAGACCGGCGCCCGGTGGCCGATCCAGGCGTCGAGACCTTCGCGCAGATCGTGGGTATGGGCCATGCGGGCGAATTGCTCGCCTTCCACGGCCAACCCCTCGGCGATGGACAGGTTGATGCCGCGCGTCACCGCGTTGATCACCGCGCGGGCCGCCAGGGGCGAGTGGCGGATGATGCGTCCGGCCATGTGGCGCGCCGCCTCCATGAGGGTGTGGTGAGGCACCACGGCGTTGACCAGCCCCATCTCCAGCGCCCGCTGCGGCTTGAACGCATCGCCGGTCAGCAGCAGTTCCAGGGCGCGCTTGCGCCCAGCCAGCCGGGGCAGGCGCTGGGTGCCGCCGAAGGTGGGCGGCATGCCCAGGTTGATCTCCGGCTTGGCGAACACCGCCCGCTCGCTGGCCACGGCCAGATGCACCGCCTCGGTGATCTCGCAGCCGCCGCCATAGGCGATGCCGTTGACCGCCGCGATGACCGGCTTGCCGAAGGCCTCCAGCCGGGCGGTCATGGCCTGGCCGCGCCGCACGAAATCGCGCATGGCCCTGTCGCCGCCCGCCGCCACCCCGCGCGCGAACTCGTGGATGTCGGCTCCGGCCGAGAAGGCGCGCTCGCCCGCCCCGGTCAGGATCACGGCGGCGACCATCTCGTCGGCTTCCAGCGTGTCGAGGACCGCCATCAGGGTGTCGACCAGTTCGTAGCTGATGGCATTGAGCTTTTCCGGGCGGTTGAGGGTGATGGTGGCGATGTTGCCTTTCACCTCGCACAGGATGCAGTTGGACATGGCGGGGTCCTCCGTCGTTGAACGCGGCCATGGTCGACCACCGGGCGGCCCCGGCGCAAACGCAGGGTTTTCACCGCCGATTGCCTTCCGCTCACGGGAAACGCCGCCCTCGGTCTTGACCGAGTCAGGCGGCATGGCTAGGGTTGCGGCAATTTCGCGGCAACCTGATTGAACGGCGGTTTTCCATGGGCATTATCGGGACCAAGAAGCCGAGCTTCCAAAGCCTGATCCTCACCCTGCAGGCCTTCTGGGCCGAGCAGGGCTGCGTCATCCTCCAGCCCTACGACATGGAGGTGGGCGCCGGGACCTTCCATCCGGCCACCACGCTGCGCGCGCTGGGTCCCGACCACTGGAAGTGCGCCTATGTCCAGCCGTCGCGCCGGCCCAAGGACGGCCGCTACGGCGAAAATCCCAACCGCCTGCAGCATTACTACCAGTATCAGGTGCTGCTAAAGCCCTCGCCGCCCAATTCCCAGGAACTGTACCTGGAAAGCCTGCGGCGCTTGGGGGTCGATCCCCTGGCCCACGACATCCGCTTCGTCGAGGACGATTGGGAGAGCCCGACGCTCGGCGCCTGGGGCCTGGGCTGGGAGGTGTGGTGCGACGGCATGGAGGTGACCCAGTTCACCTATTTCCAGCAGGTGGGCGGCATCGAGTGCGATCCGGTGGCGGTGGAGCTGACCTACGGGCTCGAGCGCCTCGCCATGTACATCCAGGGCGTCGAGAACGTCTATGACCTGGACTTCAACGGCGACGGCGTCACCTATGGCGACGTCTTCCTGCAGGCGGAGAAGGAATACTCCGCCCACAATTTCGAGCATGCCAATACCGATATGCTGCTCCAGCATTTCCTCGACGCGGAAAAGGAATGCCAGAACCTGCTGGCCGCCAATCTGGCGCTGCCCGCCTATGACCAGTGCATCAAGGCCAGCCACCGTTTCAACCTGCTGGATGCGCGCGGCGTGATCTCGGTCACCGAGCGCCAGGCCTATATCGGCCGCGTCCGCGCCCTGGCCAAGGCCTGCTGCGAAGGCTGGCTGGCGTCCCGCGCCCCCAAGGAGGCCTGATCCATGGCCGAGTTCCTGCTTGAGATCTTCTCCGAGGAAATCCCCGCCCGCATGCAGGCCCGCGCCGCCGACGACCTGCGGAACATGGTCGCCGACGGCCTGGGCAAGAACGGCATCGCCTTCGACGCGATACGCTCCTACGTCACGCCGCGCCGCCTGGTGCTGGTGATCGAGGGCCTGCCCCAGGCCGGTCCCGACGTGTCGGAAGAGAAGCGCGGCCCGCGCGTCGGCTCGCCCGCCCAGGCCATGGACGGCTTCCTCAAGTCCTCCGGCATGAGCGTCGAGCAGCTTGAGCAGCGCGACACCGGCAAGGGCGTGTTCTATTTCGCGGTGATCAACCGCAAGGGCCGTCCGACGCCCCAGGTCCTCAAGGACGTGGTGGAGGGCGCCATGGCCGCCTTCCCCTGGCCCAAGAGCCAGCGCTGGGGCGCCAATTCCATCCGCTGGGTGCGCCCCATCCAGTCGATCCTGGCCCTGTTCGGCGGCGTGGTGGTGCCGGTGGAATTCGGCCCCGCCACGGCCGGCGACCTGACCTCCGGTCATCGGTTCCTGGCGCCTGAAACGTTCCGTGTCAAGGACTTCGCCGACTATCTTGCCAAACTGCGTCATGCCAAGGTGATGCTCGACCCGGTCGAGCGCCGCCACGCCATCCTGTCCGGCGCCGAGGCCCTGGCGGCTTCCGAGGGGCTGACGCTGAAGGCCGACGACGGTCTGCTGGCCGAAGTCACCGGGCTGGTGGAATGGCCGGTGCCGCTGGTGGGCTCCATCGACGACACCTTCATGGACGTGCCGGCCGAGGTGCTGATCACCTCCATGCGCTCGCACCAGAAGTACTTCTCGCTGTTGAAGGCCGACGGTTCGCTGGCGCCGCGCTTCATCGTCATCTCCAACATGGAGACGAATGATGGCGGCAAGGCGGTGGTGGCCGGCAATCAGCGCGTGCTGCGCGCCCGCCTGTCCGACGCCAAGTTCTTCTGGGACACCGACCGCAGGCAGCGGCTGGATTCGCGCCTGCCCAAGCTGGCGGAGCGCACCTTCTACGCCAGCCTCGGCACCGTCGCCGACAAGGTGGACCGCATCGCCGCCCTGGCCGGCAACATCGCCGGGATGATCGGCGCCGACATTGCGGCGGCCGTGCGGGCGGCGCGTCTGGCCAAGGCCGATCTCTCCACCGAACTGGTGGGCGAGTTCCCCGAACTGCAGGGCCTGATGGGCCGCTACTATGCCCTGAACGACGGCGAGACGCCGGAGGTGGCCGACGCCGTCGCCGCCCATTACGCGCCGCAGGGGCCGGGCGATACCTGCCCCACCGCCCCGGTCTCGGTGGCCGTCGCCCTGGCCGACAAGATCGATTCCCTGGTAGGCTTCTTCGCCATCAACGAGAAGCCGACCGGCTCGAAGGACCCCTTCGCGCTTCGCCGCGCCGCGCTCGGCATCATCCGCCTGGTGGTGGAGAACGGCCTGCGCTTGCCCCTGTCCCAGGCCATCTTCCTGGCCTCGGGCCATTACAAGGCCAATCTGGTCAATTCGCCGGGCGAGGTGGCCAGCGACCTGCTCAACTTCTTCGCCGACCGTCTGGCGGTGGCGCTGAAGGAGAAGGGGGTGCGCCACGATCTGATCACCGCCATCTTCTCGCTGGGCGGCGAGGACGATCTGGTCCGTCTGCTGAAGAGGGTGGAGGCCCTGGGCGCCTTCCTGGAATCCGACGACGGCGCCAACCTGCTGATCGCCCATCGCCGTGCCGCCAACATCGTGCGCATCGAGGAGAAGAAGGACGGCACCGTGTTCGCCGGTTCCGCCGACGAGGCCCTGCTGCGCCAGGACGAGGAGAAGGCCCTGGCCGCCGCCCTGGCCGATGTGGGGCCGGCGGTGGAGAAGGCCCTGGTCGCCGAGGACTTCGCCGCCGCCATGGCCGCGCTGGCCCGCCTGCGCCGGCCGGTGGATTCCTTCTTCGACAAGGTGACGGTCAACGCCGACGAGGCGGGCTTGCGCGCCAACCGCCTGAAACTGCTGGCCCTGATCGGCGCGGCCATGGGCCGGGTGGTCGACTTCTCCAAGGTCGAGGGGTAGATAGGGCGACTGCCTATTTTCAATCCCTCTGGGACGTTGCATGATGAAGCCCGCGCCGCACTCGGTGGCGCGGGTTTTCCTTTTTACGGATCGGGGACGAGAACGGCCATGACGAAATGGGTCTACAGCTTCGGTGGCGGCAAGGCGGAAGGTCGGGCCGACATGAAGAACCTGCTGGGCGGCAAGGGCGCCAACCTGGCGGAGATGAGCAACCTGGGCATCCCGGTTCCTCCCGGCTTCACCATCAGCACCGAGGTCTGTACCTATTACTACGCCAACGGCGAGACCTATCCCCAGACCCTGAAGGACGAGGTGATGGCCGCCCTTTCCCAGGTGGAGGAGGACATCGGGCTGAAGTTCGGCTCCACCGCCGATCCGCTGCTAGTCTCGGTGCGCTCGGGGGCGCGGGCCTCCATGCCGGGCATGATGGACACCATCCTCAACCTCGGCCTCAACGACAAGTCGGTGGAGGGCCTGGCCAAGCGGTCGAACGACGCCCGCTTCGCCTATGACAGCTACCGCCGCTTCATCCAGATGTATTCCAACGTGGTGCTGGGCGTCGACCATCACAATTTCGAGGAGATCCTCGATGAGGTGAAGGAGGACAAGGGCGTCAGCCTGGATACCGACCTGGACGCCGCCGACCTGAAGAAGGTGGTCGCCAAGTACAAGGACAAGGTCGCCGAACAGCTGGGCAAGCCCTTTCCCCAGGACGTGCACGAGCAGCTGTGGGGCGCCGTCGGCGCCGTGTTCGGCTCGTGGATGAACCAGCGCGCCATCACCTATCGCCGCCTGCACGATATCCCCGCCGAGTGGGGCACCGCCGTCAACGTGCAGTCCATGGTGTTCGGCAACATGGGCAGCGACTGCTCCACCGGCGTGTGCTTCACCCGCAATCCCTCCACCGGCGAGAACGAGTTCTACGGCGAGTTCCTGGTCAACGCCCAGGGCGAGGACGTGGTGGCCGGCATCCGCACCCCGCAGCAGCTGACCCTGGCCGGCAAGAACGCCCAGTCGTCCGACCTGCCGGCCATGGAAGAGTGCATGCCCGAGGTGTTCAAGGAGCTGAACGCCATCCGCCACAAGCTGGAGGCGCACTACAAGGACATGCAGGACATGGAGTTCACGGTTCAGCAGAACCGCCTGTGGATGCTCCAGACCCGCACCGGCAAGCGCACCACCAAGGCGGCGCTGAAGATCGCCGTGGACATGGCGCGCGAAGGCCTGATCACCCGCAAGGACGCCATCAAGCGCATCGATCCCGCCTCGCTGGACCAATTGCTGCACCCGACGCTGGACCCCAAGGCGCCGCGCAAGATCCTGGGCCGCGGCCTGCCGGCCTCGCCCGGCGCCGCCTCGGGCAAGGTGGTGTTCTCGGCCGAGGAGGCCGAGGATTGGGTGAACAACCGCAAGGAAAAGGTGATCCTGGTCCGCATCGAGACGTCGCCTGAGGACATCGGCGGCATGCATGTCTCGGAAGGCATCCTGACCACGCGGGGCGGCATGACCAGCCACGCCGCCGTGGTGGCGCGCGGCATGGGTACGCCCTGCGTCGCCGGGGCCGGCGAGATCAGGGTCGATTACGCCGCCAAGACCATCAAGGTGGCCGGGCAGGTGGTCAAGGAGGGTGACATCATCACCCTGGACGGTTCCACCGGCGAGGTGTTCATCGGCGCCGTCGCCACCATCCAGCCGGAACTGACCGGCGATTTCGGCACCCTGATGGAGTGGGTGGACACCATCCGCACCCTCAAGGTCCGCGCCAACGCCGAGACGCCGCTGGACGCCGCCACGGCGCGCAAGTTCGGGGCCGAGGGCATCGGCCTGTGCCGCACCGAGCACATGTTCTTCGATCCCAAGCGCATCATCGCCATGCGCGAGATGATCCTGGCCGAGACCGAGAAGGGCCGCCGCGCCGCCCTGGCCAAGCTGCTGCCCTTCCAGCGCCAGGACTTCATCGAGCTGTTCGAGATCATGCAGGGCCTGCCGGTGACCATCCGCCTGCTCGACCCGCCGCTGCACGAGTTCCTGCCCAATTCCGAGGCCGAGATCGCCGAGGTGGCCAAGGAAGCCGGGGTGGAGCCCGCCGTGGTCAAGGCCCGCAACACCGCCCTGCACGAGAACAACCCCATGCTCGGCCATCGCGGCTGCCGTCTGGGCATCACCTACCCGGAAATCTACGAGATGCAGGCCCGCGCCATCTTCGAGGCGGCGGTGCATGTGTCGCGTGAGACCGGGCGTACCGTGGTGCCCGAGATCATGATTCCCCTGGTGGGCGCCAAGAAGGAGCTGGACCTGATGAAGGCCTGCATCGACAAGGAGGCCGAGGCGGTGTTCGCCGAGCAGAAATACTCGGTGAAGTACATGGTCGGCACCATGATCGAACTGCCGCGCGCCGCCCTGCTGGCCGGCGAGATCGCCAAGACCGGCGAATTCTTTTCGTTCGGCACCAACGACCTCACCCAGACCACCTTCGGCATGAGCCGCGACGATTCCGGCCCGTTCCTGGAAGTCTACCGCGCCAAGGGCATCTACGAGCACGACCCCTTCGCCAGCCTGGATCAGGCCGGCGTCGGCGAACTGATCAGGATCGCCGCCGAGCGCGGCCGCGCCACCCGCGCCGGTCTCAAGCTCGGCATCTGCGGCGAGCATGGCGGCGATCCGGCCTCCATCCACTTCTGCCAGGGGGCCGGCCTGGACTATGTGTCCTGCTCGCCCTATCGCGTGCCCATCGCCCGGCTGGCGGCGGCCCAGGCGGCCCTGGGCGGTTCGTCCTCCTCGGGGACGGCCTGACGGGCAAGAAAAGGAAAAGGGCCCTCCGGGGCCCTTTTCTGCGTCTGGGGGCTGGAAACCGCCGTGGTGCCATACTAAAGTTATTATATGGCAGTAGGGAGGTATGGGGCATGACCGCGCACGAAGATACCGGCTTCACCGCCTGGATGGGTGGCAAGGTGTTCATGGTGGTCGAGGACATGACCTCGGCCCGCATGCTGGAAGCCAGCCTGCTGCGCGGCCTGGGCGCCAGGAAGGTGATTCCCGCCACCGACGGCGCCGACGCCCTGGCCAAGCTGGACCACGCCGACCATGTGCCCGACATCATCATCAGCGATTGGACGATGCCCGAGGTGGACGGCCTGGCCCTGCTGGAGGCCGCCAAGGCCAGGTATCCCCAGGTCCAGTTCATCATGCTGACCGCCCGGACCGACCTGGACGACGTCCGTCTGGCCCGCGCCAAGGGGGTGGACGGCTATGTGGGCAAGCCCTTCACCAAGGAAACCCTGGTGGCGGCGCTGAGGAAGCTGCAGGGGTAGGGACGGAGAAATACTCCGGCAAGGCCTCACCGGCAGGAAGGCCGGGCGGATTCGCCGGAGGAGATGGCGATCTCTCCAGTTGAATTGCGCCACATACTATTTCTCATTGGCGATATGACAGGATGATGGCGTATGACGAATTTTTCATGTGCCTCAGGCCTGTATGCTCGATTCCAGGATGGAACAGTTCTTGAGAACCATCGGGGATTGGCCTTACCCTGGCAGCCGGGGCTTGGGGGGCGGGAGGTAATGTGGATTTCAGGTCGTTGCGGATAAGGATTCTCGTCCTTTTCCTTCTGTCCTTCCTCGGGGTCGGTGCGGTGGTGGCGCTGGTGCTTGCCGGCTCGCTGCAGCGCGACATGGAAAATCTGCTCGCCCGGCAGCAATTCGCCTTCGTGAGCGGATTGGCCGATGAACTGGACCAGAAGATCAAGCTGCAGATCGAAGCCATGGAGCGGGTGGCCGTCCTGATTCCCGGTTCCGGCTGGGACGACGAGGGGGCGCTGACGGCCTTTCTGGAGAACCGTGCCGGCATCAAGGGCTTCTTCGCCGGGGGACTGCTCATTCTCGGCCATGACGGCACGGTGCGGGCCGAGGCGCCCGCCCTGGGGCGGCGGGGGAAGGATGTGGCCCGGCTGAAGGGGGTTGACTCGGTCGTCGCCACCGGCCGCTCGCTGGTCAGCGAGCCCTATTTCGACCCGGCTCTCGACCAGCCGGCGGTGGCCATGGCGGTACCCATCCGCCGCGGCGGGAAAATCCTTGGCGCCCTGGTGGGAACCGCCACCCTGGCCCAAAGCAATTTTCTCGGCCGTCTGGTGGAGCAGAAGGTGGGCGAGACCGGCGGCCTTTACATGGTATCGCCGAAATCCGGCCTCATCGTCGTCTCCACCAACAAGGAACGCACCTTCAAATCCCTTCCCGGGCGCGGGGTCAACGCCATGCTCGACCGCTATGTGGACGGCTACGAGGGGTCGGGGGTGACGGTCAGTTCGCTGGGGATCGAGGAACTGACCTCGGCCCGGCGCATCGCCTCCACCGGCTGGGTGCTGGTGGCGCGGCTGCCCACCGCCGAGGCCTTCGAGCCCATCACCGGCATCAACAGCCGCCTGATCGCCGCCTTGGCGGGGCTGGGACTGGTGTCGCTGGGGCTGCTGTGGCTGGTGCTGCGCGCCGCCCTGTCGCCGCTGCACCGCGCCACCGGCCGCATCCAGGCCATGGTCGACGGCAGCGCTCCGCTCGAGGCCCTGGAGGTCTCGCGGGCCGACGAGGTGGGGCGGATGATCGGCGCCTTCAACGCGCTGCAGGCCAAGGTCGCCGCCGCCGAGGCGGCGCTGCGCGAGCGCGAGGCCCTCTACCATGCGCTGTTCCGCGGCTGCAAGGCGGTGGAACTGCTGATCGATCCCGCCGACGGGCGGATCATCGACGCCAATCATGCCGCCGAGACTTATTACGGATGGTCCCATGACCAGCTGGTTTCCATGCGCATCTCGGAGATCAATATCCTGGACAAGGCGGCCATCGCCGAGGAGATGCGCAAGGCCAAGGCCGAGGAGCGCGACCATTTCGATTTCCGCCACCGTGTCGCCTCGGGCGAAATCCGCGACGTGGAGGTGTGGTCCGGGCCGGTGCGGGTCACCGGGCGCCAGTTGCTCTATTCCATCGTCCATGACGTGACGGCGCGGCGGCAGGCCGAGCACGAGGTTCGCTCGTTGCTGGCCTTCCGCCGGGCGGTGCTCGACGGGGCGGGCTCGTCCATCATCGCCACCGCCACCGACGGCACCATCTTGCTGTTCAACCCCACCGCCGAGCGCTGGCTGGGCTATGGCGCCGACGAGATGATCGGCCGGTCATCGCCCGGGATCTTCCACGATCCCGGCGAGGTGGCCCGGCGCGCCACCCAGTTGAGCGAGGAACTGGGCCGTCCGGTCGAGGCCGGGTTCGAGTGCTTCGTCGCCAAGATCCTGGCCACCGGCAAGCCCGACAGCGGCGAATGGACCTATGTCAGGAAGGACGGCGGGCGTTTCCGCGTGTTGCTGACCGTCACCGCGCTATACGACGACGGCGGGGAACTCAGCGGCTTTCTCGGCATCGCCCAGGACATCGCCGCCCGTCTGTCGGTGGAAAAGGAGCTGAAGCGCTCCAACGCCGAGTTGGAACACTTCGCCTATGTGGCCTCCCACGATCTGCGCCAGCCGCTGCGCATGGTCAGCTCCTACATCACCCTGCTGCAGCGCCGCCTGGGCGACCTCCTCGATGACGATTGCCAGGAATTCATCGGCTTCGCGGTGGACGGCGCCAAACGCATGGACCACATGATCACCGATCTGCTGGAATATTCCCGTATCGGGCGCAGCGGCGCCGTCCCCGAGCCGGTCGATCTGGACGAGGTGGTGCGGCTGTCCCTGGCCAATCTGGGGGCGCTGCTCCAGGAGCACGGTGCCACCGTCCGTGTGGCCGAGGGGTTGCCGGCGGTCATGGGCAACGCGGTCGAACTGGAACGGCTGTTCCAGAACCTGATTTCCAACGCGGTGAAGTTCCAGGCGGCGGGCCGCCCGCCTCGCGTGGAGGTGACGTGGAGCGCCGCTCCGGACGAATGGATCATCTCCGTCCGCGATAACGGCATCGGTATCGACACGTCGGGGCAGGTCCGGCTGTTCCAGATCTTCCAGCGGCTGGTGGGTCAGGACGAGTATCCGGGAACCGGCATCGGACTGGCGTCGTGCCGCAAGATCGCCGAACACCATGGCGGGCGGATCTGGCTGGAATCCACGCCGGGCGAAGGCTCGGTCTTCCGGGTGGCCCTGCCCCTTTCGGAAGGGGCGGGCGTGCCGGCCTGATCCCACCGCCGCGAACCTGCATTTCACACGCATATTATGTTTGTGCCGTCCTGGGCCTGTTCAAGGCATGGTTGCGTTTTGGCGGCGCCGGGGCTAGGCTGGTTTCCTGGCGTCGCATTGGGAGAGGGCGGCGTTTTTGGTATTTGTGCGGGAGTATCGTCGACGTGTGGGGCCGGCAGATGCAGCAAAGTCAGGTGGCACCCTTCGAAGTTCTGATCGTCGACGACGAGCCGGGGGATGTGGAGCTGATCCGTTCGGCCATCGTCGAGGGGCGGTTCACCTGTCGTACCCACGTGGCCTGCGACGGGGTCGAGGCCATGGCCTTCATGCGCAAGGAGGGGCCGGCCTATGCCGCCGCCGCCACCCCCGATCTGGTGCTGCTCGACCTCAACATGCCGCGCATGACCGGGCGCGAGGTGCTGGCCGCCATGCAATCCACCGGTCACCTGGCGCGTATTCCGGTGGTGGTGCTGACTACCTCGGACGTGGAGCGCGACGTGCTGCAGGCCTATGACCTGGGGGCCTCGGGCTTCGTGACCAAGCCGGTGGATATCGAACAGCTGTACACCGCCATCCACGGCATTCAGGATTACTGGTTCGGCGTGGTGCGCAAGCCGGGCATGGACGGCAACCTCTGATCTCTTCCGACCGGCGCAATCTGGTATAAGACGTGCCAGGGACGATTGGCGGCGGACGGTCATGGCCGAGGACGACAAGGGACAAGCATTGCGGTCGGGCTGGACCACCGGGGCCTGCGCCACGGCGGCGGCCAAGGCCGCCTGCGCCGCCCTGTTCGGCGAGGGCTTTCCCGACGCGGTCGCCATCACCCTGCCCGGCGGCCGGCAGCCGGTCTTTTCCCTCGCCTTGAGGGAGAGCGGCCCCGGCTGGGCCAGGGCCGGGGTGGTCAAGGATGCCGGCGATGATCCCGACGTCACCCATGGGGCGACCATCATCGCCACCCTGCGCCATGCCGCCGCCGGGGCGGGGCTGGTGTTTCGGGCGGGACCGGGAGTGGGCACCGTCACCAGGCCGGGCCTGCCCCTGGGCATCGGCGAGCCGGCCATCAATCCGGTCCCCCGCCGGCTGATCGGCGAGGCGGTGGCCGCCATCGCCGCCCGCCATGGCGCGCCTTGCGACCTGGAGGTGGAGATCTCGGTGCCGGGCGGCGAGGATCTGGCCATCCGCACCTGGAATCCCCGCCTCGGCATCCTGGGCGGCATTTCCATCCTGGGAACCACCGGGGTGGTGGTGCCCTATTCCTGCTCGGCCTGGATACACTCCATCCAGCGCGGCATCGACGTGGCCCGGGCCTGCGGGCTGGCCCATGTGGCCGGTTGCGTCGGCTCCACCTCGGAAAAGGCGGTGCGCCGGGTCCGTGGCCTGGGCGAGGAGGCGATCATCGACATGGGCGATTTCGCCGGCGGCATGCTGAAATACCTGCGCCGCCATCCGGTACCCCGCGTCACCATCGCCGGCGGCTTCGCCAAGATGTGCAAGCTGGCGGCGGGCGAGATGGACCTGCACTCCAGCCGCTCGCAGGTGGATATGGCCTGGCTGGCCGCCCAACTGGGACGAGTGGGGGCCGATGCCGGGCTTGTCGCCGCCGCCGCCGGGGCCAATACCGCGCTGGAAGTGCTGGAAATGGCCGGTCCGCTGCCCCTGGGCGAGGCCGTCGCCCGCCAGGCCCTGGCGGCGGCGCGGGCGGTGCTCGACAATGCCGCGGTCAGCCTGGACGTGCTGGTGGTGGACCGGCAGGGCAGGGTGATCGGCGACAGCGGCGGTTCAGGCTGAGAGTGTCGCTCTGACCCAGGCGGCGGCCTCTTGCGCCGACCCAGCGCACGGCCCCTCGGGGCGGGACGGACGGCAGTGCATCAGGACCGGCAGGCCCAACTCCGCCGCCGCGTCCAGCTTGGCGCGGGCGGCGGTTCCGCCGCTGTTGCGGCAGACGATTGTGTCGATGGCGTGCTCTTGCAGCAAAGCACGCTCCCCGGCCAGGACGAAGGGGCCGCGATCGGCGATCAGGATGAAGCGGGCGGGAGCGGGGACCGGGGGCGTTTCCTCGGCGAAGCGCAACAGGAACCACAGGCCGTCCAGCCCGACGAAGGCGGCCAGCTCCTGGCGTCCCGCCGCCAGGAAGGCCCGCCGCGATGTGCGGCGCAGATGGGCCGCCGCCTCGTCCCAGTTCTCCACCTCCGTCCAGCGATCTTGCGGCCCGGCAACCCAGGCGGGGCGGTCGAGGCGCAGGAGCGGCAGGCCGAGGGCGGCGCAGGCCCGCGCCGCGTTCCAGCCCATGCGGCTGGCGAAGGGATGGGTGGCGTCGACCACCAGGCGGATGGCCTCGGCGCGCAGATAATCCATCAGGCCGCCTTCGCCGCCGAATCCGCCGACGCGGCTTTCGCCGGGGGGCCGGCGGGGCATGGCGGTCCGCCCCGCCAGGGAGGAGATGACCCGCAAGCCATGGTCGCCGGCCAGGATGCGGGCCAGTTCGGCCGCTTCGGCGGTGCCGCCCAGGATCAGGACGCTTTCCGTCATCTCCCGTCGGCCAGGGGATCGGCGCGGTGCGGGCGGGGCAGGATTCCGATGCCGGCCGCCGTCAGCTTGGCCGCCAGGATCTCCACGTCGAAGGGCTTCATGATGTATTCGTCGGCCCCTTCGGCCAGGGCGTTGTTGATGTGCTCGAGGTCGCTCTCGATGGTGCACAGCACCACCTTGGGCGACCTGCCGCCCGGCATGGCGCGCAGCGCCTTGAGGAAGGTGAAGCCGTCCATCACCGGCATGTTCCAGTCCACCAGCACCAGATCGGGCATCCCGGCGGCGCAGATGGCCAAGGCGTCCTCGCCGTTTTCCGCCTCGCTCACCCGCAGGCCCAACTGCGCCAGCATGCGGCTGTGGACGGTGCGGATCAGCTTGGAATCGTCGATCACCAGGCAATGGCTCATGGCAGGGGTCGTCTCGGGCATTGGAAAGGGGGATCAGTATAGCGGGCGGACGGTCGGCCCGCGAAGACTCGGACGGTGACGATTACAGACGGAATTGCCGGGCAAGCTCCGATTTGGTCTCGTCCCAGTCGCGGCGCAGCCGCTGGATCAGCTGCTCCACCCGCTCCGGGTCGCCGTCCTGCATGGCCTCGCCGATGGCGATTGCCAGGTTCTCCAGCCACGGCGTGCCGGAATAGGCGGCCAGTCCCTTCAATTCGTGGACGGCCGCCCCGACGATCCTGAGGTCGCCACCGGCCGCCTCCAGGCGGACGCAGATATCCTCGCCGCTGTCGATGAAGGTGCGGGCCAGGATGGCGGCGTTGTCGCCGCCCAGTTGCTCGGCCATGCGGGTCAGGGAGTAGCCGCCGCCCTGGCCGCCGGCGGCCGGCGGGGCCTGGCGGATCAGTACCTCGGCGATGGTCGAGCGCAGCAGCAGGGGATCGATGGGCTTGGCCACGTGCCCGTCCATGCCCGCCGCCCGGCAGCGGGCGATGTCGTCGGCCATGGCGTTGGCGGTCAGCGCGATGATGGGGATGCGGGCCACCGGGCCGGGCATGGCGCGGATGCGCCTGGCCGTCTCGGGGCCATCCATCTCGGGCATCTGCATGTCCATGAGGATCAGGTCGAAGCTTTCCTGCCGCAGCCTGTCCAGCGCTTCCAGGCCGTTGCCGGCCACGCTGACCCGGTGGCCCTCGCGGTCGAGCAGGCCGGCGGCGACCTTTTGGTTGAAGACGTTGTCCTCGGCCAGCAGGATCGACAGGGTGGGGATGGCGGGGAGATCGGCGCGCGGTGCCTCGGCGGCGGGGGAGGCGGCCGGCGGATAGTCCAGGCGGAACCAGAAGCGGCTGCCCAGGCCCTTGGTGCTGTCCACGCCGATCTGGCCGCCCTGGGCGGCCACCAGCTTCTTGCAGATGGCGAGTCCCAGGCCCGAGCCGCCGAAGCGCCGGCTGATGGAGGCGTCGGCCTGATGGAAGGGCTGGAACAGCCTTTCGGCCTGGGCGGAATCGAGGCCGATGCCGGTATCGATCACCGAGAACTCGTAGGTATCGCCCAGGGCGGCGCGGGACAGGCGGAGCACGATGCCGCCCTGGGCGGTGAACTTCACCGCGTTGCCGATCAGGTTGATCAGCACCTGGCGCAGGCGGGCCCCGTCGCCGCCGACCCAGCCGGGCAGGGGGGCGGGGGCGTCGAGCGCCAGGGTCAGCCCCTTTTCCGCCGCCCGGCCGCGCAGCAGCGACACCACGCCCTCGACGGTGTTGCCCAGGTGGAAGGGGGCGTTCTCGAACTGCACCCCGTCGGCTTCCAGGCGCGAGAAGTCGAGGATATCGTTGATGATGCCCAGCAGGGCGGCGCCGGAATCATGCACCACCGCCAGCTTCTCGCGGTCCTCGGCGGCCAGGGGACGGTCCATCAGCAGGTGGACCATGCCGAGGATGCTGTTCATGGGGGTACGGATCTCGTGGCTCATCACCGCCAGGAATTCCGACTTGGCGCGCTCGGCGTTGCGGGCCTGGGTGACCGCCTTCTCCAGGTCGCGGTGCTTGAGCGCCAGTTCGGCATGGGCCTCGGCCAGGGCGTTCTGGAAGTCTTTCAGCGCGCTGATGTCCACCGCGATGGAATACTTGGCGCGCCGCCCGTCGAACCAGGTCAGCATGGTCTCGCGCAGTTGGTACCAGCGGTCGTCGCGGTCGTTGAAATGCTCGAATTCCAGCGAGGACTCGACCCCCTGGGCGATCATTTCCGGCATCTTGCAGAAGCGGCAGGGCTGGGTCTGCTGGTAGATGGCCTCGAAGCACTTGCGCCCCTGCACCACGCCGACCTTCTGGCGCATGGCGCGGTTGGTGCAGATGATGTCGTGGGTGGCGGAATCGGCCACGTAGACCGGAAACGGAATGACGTCGAAGATCACTTCCCAGTAGCCGGGATCGCCGGGATTCAGGCCTGGAAACGGGGACGTCATGCCGTTGGGTATCCCGGGTTCAGGTTGTGCGGGCCATGACCTTGTCGATCATGTCGGACAGCTTTTCCACGCGCACCGGCTTCAGCACGTAGCCCTTGGCCCCGGCATCCAGCGAATCGATGACCATCCGCTCCTGGCCGTGCGAGGTGACCATGATGATGCGGGCGGCGGGGAACTCGCCGATGATCCGGGCGGTGGCCTCGACGCCGTTCATGTCGGGCATGGTGATGTCCATGGTGACCAGGTCGGGATTGCTGGTGCGGTAGGCGTCCACCGCCTTGGCGCCGGTTCCCGCCGTGCCCACCACCTGGTGCCCCATTCCCTCCAGCATCAGGGTCAGCTTCTTAACCGCAATAAGTGAATCATCGACGATGAGGACTTTAAGCGCTGACATCAGGTTTGCCCTAGGATTGGTAGTTCAGGTGGTCGTCGAACAGCTCGCGCGGACCGACGAAGCTTACACTGACGATACCTCTTTCGGTACGTATCCGCATGTTGGCGAATACTGCGTTCTTTGGCCGGTGAATGCAACGCGCATCCTCGATGATCACCGGCGGCGAGAGGGCGATACTCTCCTCGATGTTCTGGAAGTCGGAGGTACAGAGCCCCAGGATGGTATTGACGATTTCCCCTGCGGTTTCCCGCCGGTACAGGTCTTCCTCGCCGTCCGGCACCTCGATGTCGGCGGTGACCCGGATGAACAGGGCCTCGACCAGCGAGGCCTCGAAGCTGAAGGCGATCAGCAGGCTGATGGGGCCGCCCAGTCCGGCGATTACCGTCATGTCGTGAAGATGAAGCTTGGTGACGTCGCAGTCGAAGGTCTCGGCGCCATCCACGGCGATCACCGCCTCGGCGGCCAGCACTTCCCTGGTCTGCCCCAGAATGGAGGCCATGACGCGGGGAATGATGGTTTTGTTGAAGGTCATTCCTTGTCGATCCTTGAGTGGGGCCAGAGCGGACAGTGTCGTCGGCGGCGATCATGCCACGAAATTTCAACCGGGGCGATCGCTTCTCCGCATGACCGGATCAATCCGCCGGTTCGGGATCGACGGGCAGGGTGATGATGAATTCCGATCCGATGGATGAGCCGGGGCGGACCTGGACGCGGCCGCCGTGGCTCTCGACGATCTGCTTGACGATGTAGAGGCCGAGGCCGGCCCCCTTGGTGCCGGTGGCCGAGGGCGAGCGGTAGAACTTCTCGAACACCCGCTCCACCTCGTCGGCGGGAATGCCCGGGCCATGATCGGCGACGGCGATGCGGGCCTCGGCCGGGCCGCCGTCGAGGGAGACCAGCACCGGGCCGCTGCCGGCGGGGGAGTATTTCAGGGCGTTGTCGAGCAGGTTGGAGATGGCGACCCGCAGCATGGCCGGATCGGCCATGGCCGCGGCGCTGGCGCCGATGGTCAGGCGCAGGCGCTCGGCTCCGCCCAGTTCGGCCTTCTCGCGGCAGATATCCTCGACCAGCGGGGCGAGTTCCGTCCGCCGCACCTGCAGCGCCGCCACCGCCGAGGTCAGGCGGTCGTCGGCCAGGCAGACATCGATCAGGTCGGACATGCGGTGGACGGCGCGGTCGATCTTGGCCACCTCCTCGCCCGCCTCCTGCTTGCCGTTGGTGTAGATCTCCAGCAATTGGGCGGCACCGCCGATGATGGACAGCGGCATGCGGAATTCGTGCGACACCATGGCCAGGAAGTTACGCTGGTTGAGGGTGACTTCCTGCTCGGAGGCCAGGGCGCCGTTGAGGCGGCGGTTCTTCAGCGCCAGTTCGGCATGGGCCTCGGCCAGGGCGTTCTGCACCTCTTTCAAGGCGCTGATGTCCACGGCGATGGAGTATTTGGCGCGGCGGCCGTCGAACCAGGCCACCATGGTCTCGCGCAGCTGGTACCAGCGGTCGTCCAGGTCGTTGAAATGCTCGAATTCCAGGTAATTGGCGCCGCATGCCGCGCCGCTCTCCAGTTCCGGCATCTTGCAGAAGGTGCAGGGAGCGGGCTGCTGGTAGATGGCGGCGTAGCACTTGTCGCCGGGCCTGACGCTGACCCGCTGCAGCATGGCGCGGTTGGCGCAGATAATGTCGAAGGTCGTGCTGTCGGCCACATAGACCGGGAAGGGGATGACGTCGAAGATGACTTCCCAATAGCCGGGGTCGCTTGGATTGCCGCCGGGAAATGCTGTCGTCATCGGCCTTCTCGCCTTCGCGCCCTCAAAGGGCGCGTTCCATTACCTTGGCGATCATATCGGAGAGTTTCTCGATGCGCACTGGCTTTAGCACATAGCCCTTGGCGCCGGCGTCCAGGGAATCGATCACCATCCGCTCCTGGCCGTGGGAGGTGACCATCATGATGCGGGCTTCGGGGAACTCGGCGACGATGGCGGCGGTGGCCTCCATGCCGTCCATGTCGGGCATGGAAATATCCATGGTCATCAGGTCGGGACGATGCTGGCGATAGGCCTCGATGGCCTGTCGGCCGGTCGATGCGGTGGCGATCACCTGATGCCCCAGCCCCTCCATCAGGACAAGCAGCTTCTTGACCGTAATGATCGAATCGTCGGCTATAATAACTTTTAGTGGCATTATATGCAATTCTGTAAGCTGTTTGTAGCGCGCGGCGGTGCCTTGTCGAGATTTGAAGTATTGCCGGGCAATAGTGCTGGTCGCAACCGGAATTTATCAGTATTTTTCCTGTGCTTATTTTAGATTGATATCGTGACCGGAAATAAGGTCCATAGGTTGGGCAAAAAGAGAGGCCGGACGTCGCCGTCCGGCCTTGAAGTCAGGTTCGTGAAGGCGGAGCCTGTTAGAGAATGGCTTCGTCCACCGCCATGACGGTGGCGGAACCGCTGATCACCGTCCGCTCCAGGGCGCTTGCCTGGGGCAGGAAATGCTCGGCGTAGAAATGGGCGGTGGCCAGCTTGGCGGCGTAGAAGCCGTCATGGTCGCGGCCGGAATCCATGGCCATCTTGGCGATTCTGGCGGCCAGGGCCACCTGATGGCCGCCGGCCACGATGCCCATCAGGTCCAGGGTGGGAACCGCCGCCGCCGCCGCCAGGCGAGGGTTCTCGCCCGCCACGCCGACCAGCCAGTCCACCACGCGGGCGGCGGCGGCGGCGCCTTCGGCGAGGCGCTGCCCCGTAGCCTGGAGCGAGGCAAGCCCGCCGGCCGACAGCTCGGCGGCCAGCCCGGCGATTTCGGCCAGCATGGTATGGGCGAAGGCGCCCTTGTCGCGCAGGATCTTGCGGCCGATCAGGTCGTTGGCCTGGATGGCGGTGGTGCCCTCGTAGATGGTGGTGATGCGGGCGTCGCGCAGATGCTGGGCGGCGCCGGTTTCCTCGATATAGCCCATGCCGCCGTGGACCTGGACGCCCAGCGAGGCGATGTGTTGGCCCAACTCGGTGCACCAGCCCTTGGCGATGGGGGTGAGGAATTCGACCCGCTGGCTGGCCTCGTAGCGGGCGTTGGGATCGGGATGGCGATGGGCGATGTCCGAGACGGCGGCGGCGGTGTAGTGGATGCCGCGCATGGCCTCGATGCCGCTCTTCATGGTCATCAGCAGGCGGCGCACGTCCGGGTGGTGGACGATGCCGGCCGGGCCGGAACCGGTCCAGCCGGCCGGCTTGCCCTGGACGCGGTCGCGGGCGTAGGAGCGGGCCTGCTGGTAGGCGCGCTCGGCGATGGCGAGGCCCTGCAGGCCGACCGCCAGGCGGGCGTGGTTCATCATGACGAACATGTATTCCAGGCCGCGATGGGGCTGGCCCACCAGTTCCCCCAGGGCGCCTTCGTGGTCGCCGAAGCTCATCACCGCCGTGGGGCTGCCGTGGATGCCCAGCTTGTGCTCCAGCGACACGCACTTGACGTCGTTGGGCTTGCCGTCGGGCAGGATCTTGGGCACCACGAACAGCGAGATGCCCTTGACCCCGGCCGGCGCGTCGGGCAGGCGGGCCAGGACCAGATGGACGATGTTGTCGGCGAGGTCGTGGTCGCCGTAAGTGATGAAGATCTTCTGGCCGGACAGGCGGTATCGGTCGCCGTCGGGAACCGCCCTGGTGCGGATGGCGGCGAGGTCAGAGCCGGCCTGGGGCTCGGTCAGGTTCATGGTGCCGGTCCATTCCCCGGTCACCATCCTGGGCAGATAGAACGCCTTCTGCTCGTCCGAGCCGTAAAGCGACAGGGCGTTGACGGCGCCCTGGGTCAGCATGGGGTTCAGGGTGAAGGCCATGTTGGCCGCCTGCCACATCTCGTGCACGGCGGTGTTGAACAGATTGGGCAGGCCCATGCCGCCGAAATCGGACGGGAAGGGCAGGCCGTTCCAGCCGCCCTCGACGATGGTGGCCCAGGCCTCCTTCCAACCCGGCGCGGTGCGCACCACGTCGTTCTCCTGCCGGGCGCCGTCCTGGTCGCCCACCCGGTTCAGGGGCGACAGCACGCCTTCGGCGATGTGGCCGGCCTCGGTCAGGATGGAATCGGCGGTGTCGGCGGTGGCGTCCTCGAAGCCGGGCAGGGCGGTGATGGAGTCCAGGCCCACCACCTCTTCCATGGTGAAGCGGATGTCGCGGAGCGGTGGAATGTAGGTGGACATAGCTCAGGCTCCCAGCGCGTTGGACAGTTCCGGCAACACCTTGAAGAGA
>NZ_AONQ01000007.1 GCF_000342045.1 Paramagnetospirillum caucaseum
CCCAGCACGCGCAGGAAGCCGGCCGCCTGCTCGAAGGCCTTGGCCCCCAGGCGCTCCACCTGCTTCAGGGCGTCGCGCGAGGCGAAGGGGCCGAAGCGGTCGCGGAATTCCACCACGTTGCGGGCCACGGTGGGGCTGAGGCCCGCAACGCGCGACAGCAGCGGGGCGGAAGCGGTGTTGACCTCGACGCCGACGGCGTTGACGCAGTCTTCCACCACGGCGTCCAGCGAGCGGCCCAGCTTCACCTGATCCACGTCGTGCTGGTACTGGCCGACGCCGATGGCCTTGGGGTCGATCTTGACCAGCTCGGCCAGGGGGTCCTGCAGCCGCCGGGCGATGGACACCGCGCCGCGCAAGGACACGTCGAGATCGGGGAATTCCTTGGCGGCCAGTTCGGAGGCCGAGTAGACCGAGGCGCCGGCCTCGCTGACCACCAGCTTCTCCAGCCCCAGTTCCGGGTGGCGCTTCATCAGGTCGATGACCAGCCGGTCGGTCTCGCGCGATGCGGTGCCGTTGCCGATGGCCACCAGCTTGATGCCATGCTTGCGGGCCAGTTGTCCCAGCGTCGCCAGCGAACCCTGCCAGTCGTTCCTGGGCTGGTGGGGATAGATGGTGGCGCATTCCACCACCTTGCCGGTGGCGTCGGTCACCGCCACCTTGACGCCGGTGCGGATGCCGGGATCGAGGCCGATGCAGTTCCTGGCTCCGGCGGGGGCCTGGAGCAGCAGGGCGCGCAGGTTGCGGGCGAAGACGTTGATGGCCTCTGCTTCAGCAGCCTCGCGCAGGCGGCCCATCAGCTCTAACTCCAAATGCAGATGGATCTTGATACGCCAGGCCCAGCGCACCGTCTCGGCCAGCCAGGAATCGGCCGGACGCTTCAGGTCGCGGATGGAAAAGCGCCGGGCGATGCGCGCCTCGAACTCGCCGGGGCCTTGGGAAACCGCGCCTTCGGGGCGCGCCGCCTCGTCGGGGGTGAGAAGTTTCAGGTTGAGAACGTTTTCGTTGCGTCCCCGGAACAGTGCCAAGGCGCGATGGGACGGAATGGCCTTGATGGCCTCGCGGTAATCGAAATAGTCGGAGAACTTGGCCCCGACCTCGCCCTTGCCCTCGGCCAAGGTGGAGATCAGCACGCCGCCGTCCCACAGGGCGTCGCGCAGGTTGCCCAGCAGCTCGGCATCCTCGGCGAAGCGCTCCATCAGGATCTGCCGCGCCCCGTCCAGGGCGGCCTTGACATCGGCCACGCCCTTTTCGGCGTCCACGTAAGCGCCCGCCGCCTGTTCCGGCGCCAGGGCGGGATCGGCCAGCAGGGCATCGGCCAGGGGCTGCAGCCCCGCCTCGCGGGCGATCTGGGCCTTGGTGCGGCGCTTGGGCTTGTAGGGCAGGTAAAGGTCTTCCAGCCGCGCCTTGCTGTCGGCCTCGTCGATCTGGCCCCGCAGCTCGGGGGTGAGCTTGTCCTGCTCCTCGATGGAACGCAGGATGGCGGCGCGGCGGTCCTCCAGCTCGCGCAGATAGCCCAGGCGCTCTTCCAGATTGCGCAGCTGGGTGTCGTCCAGGCCGCCGGTGGCCTCCTTGCGGTAGCGGGCGATGAACGGCACCGTGGCGCCTTCGTCCAGCATCTGCACCGTCGCCGCCACCTGCGAGGCTTGAACGCCCAGTTCGCGGGCGATGCGGTTGGTGATGGCGGCCAGGGTAGCGACGGGAAGAGTGGAGGTCATGCTCGCTCGCGTTCAGTGACGACGGGAAGGTGGGGTGTAGCCAAATTTCCGACCGCTGTCACGGCCCGAGATGTCCGGCAACTCCTGCGAGATACACCGGCGGCAAAACATGCCGTTTGAGGGACTACGGTGACGGATCGTGATGCCGAGATGAATAAGTGTGAGGAGAAAAAGCGAGTTGTTTCATCGGTTTGACAGAGGAAACTCCAGTCCCTATCTCTTAACGACAGCAGCGTGGCGTCTCAGGTGGAGGACCTCATGTTTCTCTGGAACATGTCCCTGGAAACCGGCATCGACGAAGTTGATCTGGGCCGCAAGCACTTGCTGGGCGCCATGGCCGATTTCTTCCAGGGCATGGATGACCCCGCCCTCAATCAATATATCCTGGCGGGCCATACGGGGGCGATCTTCAACGCCATGAAGGCGGCCTTCGCCGCCGAGGATGCCGTCCTCAAGGCCCATGACGGCGAAGCCTGCGAAAAGCATCAGACGGCCCACGCCGCCCTGTCGGCGGCCTTCGTCGACCTGTGCCGCAAGCTGATCCCCAAGATCAAGAATCACAAGCAGGCGAGCCAATGCGCCCTGGAAATCTACCAGTTGGTGGATGAAGCCCTGTTCCACCACATCACCAGGGAAGTGGCGACCTATCGCGGCCTGGGCCGCGCACCGGTCAAGAAGGCCGGGTAGCCTCGGCGTTCGGCAGGGTCAGGGGCGCCAGTTCAAGCCGGAACTTACCGGTCATCATCCGCACCACGTCGTCCAGCGACAGATGCTGATAGAAGCGGCAGCCGGCCAGCCCGCCGCTGGCCCACATGACGGTGGCATGCATCTTGGCGAACTGATCGATGATGATCATGTCGCGCGGCAGCGGCGCGATGGCGGCCATGGCGGCCTCGGCCTGGTCGAAGCGCAGCTTGAATCCCCCGCGCGAGGCATCCAGCAGGGTGGCGCGGCTTTCCATCTGGTCGAGGACGAAGGTGCATTCAGCACCGGCACGCTGCCTGGGAAACTGGCGTTTGTTGTCACCGGCCACACTGCTGTCCAGTGCCATGGCGTCCCTCCCGACCATACCTCATACACTTATAATATGGCGCAAGGGTTAAGAAGTTTCCATAGCCCATCAACGCAAAGCCCCCGGCCCCTTCCTCGCGGGAAGGGAACCGGGGGCCTCTACACCTGGAATTCTAGAACTTGACGACCACCGAGGTCTCGCCCAGCAGCCAGACCTTGTCCATGGGCAGGCCGGCCGGGTTGGAGTTGGTGCTGACGTTCTGCTTGTAGCCGCGGCCGGCCTTGGCGGCGCCGAAGGCGGCGGAGAGCAGGACGTTGTCGCTGATGGTCCACTCGGCGGCGACGTCGATTTCGCGGGCCAGGTCGCTGGAGCTGACGCCCGTCAGCTGGGTCTTGGCGTCGTACTCATAATTGAAGGCCAGCACGCTGAGCTTCAGGTCGTCGCGGGGGTTCACGCTGAAGGTCAGCTGGTGGATGTTGACGTTGGAATTGGAGATCACGTAGTTGCCGACGATCTCGCCGATGAACCAGGTGCCGTAGCCGCGGGTGATGGCGTTGTAGAAGAAGGGGTCATAGGCCTCCTTCTTGTCGTCGTTGGGGTTCTTGTCGCCCGAGAAGTGGGCGTAGCGGTAGGACAACTTGGGGGTCCACGTCACCTCGGACAGCTGGTAGCCCGGCTCGATGTAGTAGGCGTGGGCGTCGACCTTGCGGCCGGCATTGCCGTTGTGCTCGAGGACGGCGTTGCCATACAGCGAGAAATCGGGCAGGAACGGCAGCGGGTTGCCGCCCACATGGGCCGAGAACACGTTCATGCCGTCACGGTTGGACGACAGGGTGTTGGTCACCGTGGAATTGATCTGGCCCTGGCCGAAGCCGTAGACGTTGTTGCTGTGGGCCGACAGCACATTGAAATAGGTCAGGCCGCCGTACCACTTGCGGTCGGCATAATTGGCGGCGCCGTCCTTGGCCGGCCCGCCTTCGGCGGCGTCGGCGTTGCCGAACAGCTCGATATTGGCGCCGAGCACCTTGGTCTTGGCGTTCTCGTACAGGCTGGGCAGCATCACCGTGTTGGAGGCGTTGTTCTGCAGATAGAACACATCGCCGCGCACCGGACCCGATGAGAACTTGGCGACGCCGGTCTGGGCGAAGGCGGTGCGGGACTGAGTCCAGAACATGCCGCGCTTGCCGATATTGTTGGTGCCGTTGCTGATCAGGAAGCCGTCGGCGACGCGGAAGCTCTGGCGGCCGCCCGACAGGTCCAGGCCGTTCTCGTCGAGACCCAGGCCCACCAGGGTGTTGCCCGACTTCCAGCCGCCGTACAGGTTCTCCAGCTCGACCAGCCAGGGATGGCCGTAGGTGGTGGAGATCAGCGAGGGCTCGCCATGGCCGCCGGTCATGGTGAACTGGCCGCTGACGTCGCCGTAGAAGGTGCCGTAATTCTCGGTGGTGAAGGAGGCCTTCAGCTCGGGGTGCAGGAAGGTCTCGCTCCAGTTGGAATGGCCGGTGATGCGCTTGCCCGGGGCGCCGCCGTTGTTGGTCCACGAACCGGCGCCGAATTGGGCGCCCGGGCTGGTGAACAGGGCGACGCCGCCGGCGAAGGCGCCGTCAATCTTCAGGCCACCCTGCTCATACAGCGAGAAATCGGCGGAAGCCGGCGTCGCCGCCAGGCCCAGAACCGCAGACAGGATCGCGCCCGAAATCAGGGAACGGCTGCGAAGATCGTATCCAAACATCATTGACCCCCTTGATGAACTGTCAGAGTTGCCGGGAATGAAGCAACCCTCGTGCCAAACTTTCCGCACCCGAACCGCCTGGTTTTCGCGCTTCCCCGCGTCAATCGCCTGCCAAATTCGTGTGCAGCACCGTCATACCTGAGTGATTATTGTGCAGGCAACCCTGATTCGCATGATTCCAGCCTACGCCGTGTGCAATGCAGTGCACCGTTGCCAAAAGGCAACGCTTGTCCGATTCGCGACAGGGGAAGAAGCACCGCCCGGGCCGCAAGCCCGGGCGGTGGAGCGTCAGCCGACGTGGGTCTGGCTATCCACGTAAACGTTGGTGTTGCCGTTGGCGTACTGGGTATAGCTGTCCTGCTGGCCGTTGACCGTCAGTTCGGCCGAACCGACCGCCTGCCAGCCGCTGTCGGCCAGGGTCAGGTTGTCGGCGCCGATCACCACCAGGGCGTTGGCGGTACCGGTGAAGGCGTTGGTGCCGTTCAGCATGGATTGCAGGTGGGCGAGGTCCAGGGTGGCGCTGCCGTTGCTCGCCCGGCTGAGGTCCAGCACGTCGAAGTTCTGCAGCACGTTGTTCCACAGGGCCGACAGGTCGAAGGACTGGCCGTTGATGTTCTCCCACTGCAGGGTATTGCCGCCGCCGTTGCCGCCGTCCAGGAAATCGAAGGCCGTGTCGGTGACGCCGATGGTGTTGTAGCTGCCGTGGCCGACATAGACGTCGTCGCCGCCGCCCAGATGGACCTCGTGATTGCTGCCGTAGCCGACCACGTAATCGGCGGTCCCCGAGCCGCTGTAATAGCCGTTGCCGCTGACGGTGCCGGTGAGGTTATGGGCGGTCACCGACAGGCTGTTGCCGGTGACGGTGGGGTCCCAGATCCAGCCGCTGCCGCTATCGATGCCGTGGATGACCTCGAACGAGCCGGACAGGGTGCCCCATGACAGCAGGGTGGCGCTCTGGCCGCCGGTCGGGTTGCTGTTGGTGTAGAGGTCCAGCATGCCGTCCAGGGTCAGTTCGCCGCTGACGTTGAGCCGGTCGAAACTGCCGGCCCAGGAATTCAGCACCAGATGGGCATCGTCGCCGAAGATCATGTCGCCGGTGACGCTCAGCGTCCCCGCCGACGAGGTATCGCCGGGATTGATGTAGCCGTGGCTGACGAAGTCGGCGTCGGCCGCGTTGATGGTGCCACTGCCGCCGATCTTGCCCAGGTTGTCGAACTGGGCGTGGGTTCCGGCGGTGTTGTCGGTGATGGTCAGCGCATTGCCGCCGCTCAGGGTCAGGGTGGCGTGGTTGTCGAAGGTTCCCACCGTCAGGTCCAGGGCATGGCCGACCTCCAGCACACCGAAATTATCGAAGCTGGTGGCGGCGATGGTGGAGGCGAAGGAGGTGAAGCCCCCCGAGACGATACTGCCGGAATTGGTCAGCGCGTCATCGACCACGACGCTGGTGGTGAACGCTCCGTTGCCGGTCAGCTGAATCTCGCCCGTGTTGTCGAAGGCATGCCCCAGGGTGAGATTGGCGCTGCCGCCGTTGGAATCGATGAGCAGCAAGGTCGCCGCCGCCGTCTCGAAGGCGGCGCCGATCCAGTTGGAGGTCGCCGCGATGAAAATCGACCCGTTGTTCAGGCGCACGTTGCCGGTTCCGCTCAGCGAGGCGCCGCTCAGGGTGGCGCCGTTGTTGAGGATCACCGTATTGGCGCCCAGCCCGGCGGTTCCCGACAGGGTGGTGACGCCGTTGGCCACCAGGGTGCCGTCCCCCGCCAGGGTGCCGCCGCCGCTGAGATTGAAGCTGCCGTAATCGGTCAGGATGGCGTCGTCGGCCAGGGACAGCACCGCCGTGCCGCCGATGCTCAGCCGCGATGCGTTGTCCAGTTCGCCGGCCACGGCAAGGGAGACGGTCCCGCCGCTCAGGGTCAGCGAGGCGCCGGTCAGCGACAGGCCGCCGATGGCATCGCTGCCCGACATGTGGTCGATTGTGGCGGCGCCGATCTGCACCAGGGCTCCCGAATCCGGCAGGGTGTCGCCGCTCCAGCCGGCCGCCGCGCTCCAGGTGCCCGACGCGCCGCCGTCCCAGGTGCGGGTATGGTCGTAGACCGCCACCTGCGCCGTGGCGGTGACGGTGTTGGCGCCGTCCGAGACGGAATAGCCGAAGCTGTCCCAGCCGGTATAGCCGGCGCTGCCGTTATAGGCATAGCCGCCGCCGCTTCCCACCGTCACCGTGCCGTGGGTGGGGTCGCCGGTCTTGGCGAAGGTCAGGGTCCCGCCCTCGGGATCGCTGGCCATCAGCATGCCGTTGTGGACGGCGCCCGCCACCGAGCTGCCGATATCGATCTGCTCGGTTTCCGGCGCCAGATTGCCGGAGCCGGACGTGGTGACGGCGATGGTCTCCGACGACACCAACGAGGTGCCGTTGGCCGCATCCCACACGCTGAGGGCGATGGAATCGCTGCCGGTCCACAGGGACTCGGCGGTATAGACCGCCCCCGACAGGGCGGCGTTGATGCGGTCCAGCGTGCCGCTGAAGATCAGGTGCGACGAGCCGTTGACCGTCCCCGACGAGAAGGTGATGCCGCCGACGGTGTCCAGGGTGACGCTGCCGTGTCCGATCGTCATGTTGACGGTGAACTGGTCGCCGCCCAGGGCGCCGACCTCGTCGGCCACCTGGATGTTCAGGGTATGGCTGCCGTTCTCGGCGACGCTGAAGCCGCCGGTTCCCGACAGGACCGGTTCGTCGCGCACCGAACGCACCCCGATGCCCACCGTGCCGTAGGTCAGGTTGCCGCTGCCGTCGTCGATGGCCACCACGAAGTAGTCGGAGCCGAAATAGTTGGCGTCCGGGGTGTAGCTGTAGCCGCCGGCCCCCGCGCTCAGCGAGCCGCCGGTGAGGAACACCGATCCCGCCGACAGGGTGGTGGTGCCCAGCACCGTGGTGCCGGTCAGGTCCAGGGTGCCGTGCTGCGGCCCCTGGACGACGGTCGCCCAGGTGGGTTGGGTGGAATTGAGGTGGTTGACGTCGAACAGCGAGGACCGCACCTCGGTATCCTCGCGGGTGGTGACCACGTCGTCGAAGATGGCCGCCTTGGCCCCCGAGAAGCTGATGGCGGTGACGGTGCCGTCCCCGTTGCCGGTACTGTCGGGAACCATGCCGGTGGCCACGCTTTCCAGGCGCCAGTTGCCTACCAGCCCGGCTTCGCCGCCGCTCAGCCGGGTCCCCAGATACGAGCTGATCTCGGAGCCGGTCCGCGCCGTGTCCCAGACCCGCGCGTCGGACATCAGGCCGTCGTAGAGAGCGCCGCCATCCTCGTAGCTGCCGATATCGAAGGAATCGATATCGGACAGACGGGTGCCGGCGAAGGTGGACGACGAAACGATGCTCTGACCGTTGACGTAAAGGGTCGCCACGTTGTTGCTGACCGTCACCGCCACGTGGCTCCACGCGCCCAGGGTGACCGCCGGGCCGGAGAGAGTCAGGCCGGCCGAGGCGTTGCCGCCCCCGTCGTCGCCCTGCATGGAGAAGACCAACTGGCCGTTGGCCAGTTCCAGGTTGAACAGGTTGAGGGTGCTGGCCCCCAGCAGAGACGTCGCCGACAGGATGGACTGGTGGGCGGACAGCGTGTCGGGACGGACCCAGGCCTCGATGGTGAAGTTGCCCGAGAAATCCATCTCGGTGGTGTCGACGACATGGATATGGCTGGTGGTGCCGTTGAAATCCGCCACCTTGCCGCCGGTATTGACGTAGACCGCCTTCTCGGTGGCGCTCATGCTCCAGTCGGCCAGCAGGTTGGTGGTGGCCACCGCGGCCGCCCCCTGGGCGGCGGCGGCGGTCAGCTGTCCGCCGCTCAGCGCGGTGTTCCACACCGCCACGTCGGACAGATAGCCGCCGAAGACATATGAGGACGGCGCGGACAGCATCGCGCCGACCGAGGCCCCGCTGAGCGACGACGACATCAGGATGTCGAAATTGGCCGAAGCGGTTCCGCCGCCCGAGGCATTGCCATCGATGTAGAAGGCGATCTGTCCGGCGCCGTCATAGGTCACCGCCACATGGTGCCAGGTTCCGTCATTCACCGTATCGTTGGAAACCACGCCGTTGATCGAGGGTCCGGCAAGCCTGACGTAGCCGTTCTCGATGTGGAAGTGGGACGCGCCGTAAACGGTATTGACGTCGCCGACCCCCAGGATTTCCTGGCGGCCGGCCCCGCTGGTCCGCACCCAGGCGGCATAGGTGAAGGCCCCGGTTCCGGTGACCAGGCCGGCGGCGTTGGCCGCCGTCAGACCCTGGCTGCCCACCGTCAGCGCCGCATGGCCGTCGAAGGTCGACAGCGCGGTGCCCGTTCCCATGACCAGTCCATGGCTTCCGGCCATGTCGGCGACGGTGGTGTTGAGGGTCAGCTTGTGGTTGAAACCCGAGGCGTCCAGCACCGTGCTGGTGTTGGACACCGTGTGGAGCCGGTCCATGTTCCACTCGGCGATCAGGTGATCGGTCGAGACGGATTCCGCCCGGTGCCAGTTGTTCCAGATCTCGGCCGGCGAGCGGGCGTCATTGAACAGCCGCACCTCGTCCAGTTGGCCCACATAGCTGCCGCCGGCGGCGGGGGTGCCGCCCACATAGAGGTTTCCGGTGCCGGTATAGTCGCTGGCCGCCGCCGCGCTGCCGACCAGCTGGCCGTCGCGATAGAGGGTCAGGACGTTGTCGGCGGCGTTGTAGACGCCGGCCCAATGGTGCCAGCCGCCCACGTCGGCGGCGGCGTTGTAGGTCACCGCCGTGCCGCCGCTGGCGCCGTCCAGCGAGAAACGGAGATTGCCGGCGGCATCGTAACCGACGAACAGCACCTGCCCCGCCCCACCGCTCCCCTGGGTCAGCAGGGTCTGGGCCGTGCCGGTGGCCTGGGCCGCCTTGTTGGACCAGAACTCCCAACTGAACGAGGCGTTGGCCACCAGGGTGACGGTATCGGCGGTGGCGTAGGTGTCACCGTTGAACTGCAGCGAGCCGCCCGCCGCGCCCGTGCCGAGGAATTCCACCGGGCTTTCGGTGCGGATGGTCAGCATCTTGGTGGTGACGTTGCCGTCGCCGATGCCGGTGGCGGCCACGTTGAAGCTGTCCACCCCGTGCCAGCCGGAATTGGGCGTGTAGATGAAGGTGCCGTCGGCGTTGACCGCCAGTGTGCCGTGGGCGGTCAGGCTGCCTGAGGTCAGGCCCGTGGCCGACCAGATGACGTCGCCGCCGGCGCTGGAGGGCGCGTCGGCCTCCAGGGTGCCGTGATAGGGCGAGCCCGGCATGGCGAGGATGACGTCGTCGTAAAGGGGGGCGTCGTTGTAAGTGACCGTAAGGGAGCCGCTGACCACGGAACCATCGTTGTTGGTCGCCATGGCATCCTGCACGATTCCGCCCACCGGCGCCTCGTCCAATCGCCAGTAGCCGGCCAGGCCGGCCTGGGCTCCGCCCGACTGCTCGTTGTTCATGGCCCCGGCGACCTGGACACCGCTCAGGGTGGTGTTCCAGACACGGGCCTCGGCGATTTCGCCGTTGAAATGGGCGCTATTGGACCCATCGGCACCGATCACCAGATCGCCGGTGAAAGCGTAGGCCGGCAGCGTGCCGGTGGCCGAGGGCCTGCCGTCCATGAAGATGGTGTAGGCGCCGCCGCTGACCATGTTGACCGCCACATGGTGCCACAGCCCGTCATTGGCCGTGGGCACGGCCGAGGCGACGCTGGCGCCGCCGAGGCCCAGATGGAGCTTGCCGTCGGTCCCGATATAGACGGCGAAACCCGACCCGCCGGCGATGGAGAAGATGTTCTGGGTATTGGCCGAGCCGTCGTTGCGGAACCATGCCTCGTAGCAGAACGAACCGTTGCCCTGGCCGACCGCGTTGCCGACGTTGATGCCACCGCTGGCCGAGAAGTCCAGCGCCGTCTCCGGAACCACGGCCATCACGGCCTGTTTCGGGTCGGTCCAGGTCTGCACCCGGGTCAAAGTGCCGCTGACGGTGCCGTTATGCGGAGCATCGTCCGAATCCACCACCGTGGCGCTGCCGCTGGTCTCGTTCAGCCGCCAATTGCCCAGCAACGATCCTTCGTTGCCGGTCAACGGCGCGTTCATGCTGGACTGAATATCGCCAGCGGCGCGGGTCGCCCCCCATATGCGGGCATCAGCGATATCGCCCACGAACTTGTAGGCCGTGCCGTCGTAGGAGGTGCCGATGCGGGCCACGCCGGCAGAGAGGTCGTAGGGCGTCGGCATGGTACCGCTGCCATCGGCGACGCCGTCCACGTAGAAGTTGACGGTGCCGTCACTGGCGATGGATGCCGTGACCAGATGCCACTTGCCGTCGGCAACCACAGAATTGCCCTGTACGTCGCCCCAGCCGGACTCCTCCACCCCCAGCTTGCCGGTGGGGCCGACAAACAGGGCCAGCCCGTTATGGAAGGCTCCGGAGCCAACGGACATGATGGCCTTGTTGCTGCCGGGTGTCTCGCATCTGATCCAAGCTTCCAAGGTCAACGGCCCGGAGCTCAGGCCGAGGTTGTTCCCGATATTGACCGAGGCCGAGCCATCGAAATGCTGGCCGACGATGGCCCGCGACGCGGTGGAGGCACCGACCGTCAGGTCCAGGGTATGACCGTTGCCCGACAGGTCCTCGGTGCCGCCGGTGCCGTTCCAATAGCCGAGCAGGCCGGATTCGGTCCCGTCCAGCACCTGGTTGTAGCTGGACGCCATGTCGTAATGGGAGCGGGCATAATTCCACAGCCGCACGTCGTTGACGGCGCCTTCGAAGCCGTTGGTCGGGCTGCCGTTCACCGGCGACTGGCCGACCCACAGGTCGGCGGTGGTGGCGATGTTGGTCATGGCCTGGGTGTAGGACTTCACCGCCTCGCCGTCGATGTAGAGGGTGAAGGTGTCGCCCGAGCGGGTCACCGCCACATGCGCCCACTCGCCGGCCGCCAGCGCCTCGTCGGAGCGGAGCAGGTAGCTGGTGTTGTAGAGGCTGGCGCCGCCGCCCGACGGGGCGGCCATGAACACCAGATGGCCATCGTTGAGCAGCAGCCGCATCTGGCCGTCGCCCGCCCCCTGGCCGAACTGCTTGGACAGGATCACCGCGTCGCCGGAAAGCGCGGCGGCGGCGGGGTCGATCCAGGCCTCCATGGTGAAGTCCCAATTGCCCAGATAGTCCAGCTGGCCGTCGCTCTCCACCACGCCGTGGTTGCCGCCGTCCAGGATCAGCCGGCCCATGTGCTGGGTGGCGCCCAGGATCTCGGTGGTGTCCTCGACCCGCAGGGCGACGACCTGGCTGGCCGACACGCCGTTGGCGGTGGCCACCAGGGTGAAGGTGTCCAGCCCCTCGTAATCGGCGTCGGGGGTGTAGGCGAAGCTGCCGTCGGCATTGACCACCAGGGTGCCATTGGCGGTCAGGCTGCCCGAGGTCAGGCCCGAGGCGCTGTAGGTGATGGTGGCGCCGGTGGCGTCGTGGGCGGCCAGCGCGCCGTGATAGGAACCGTTGCGCGGCACGCCGACGCCGTCGCTGTAGACCGGCAGGTCGCTGGCGGTCTGCACCACCCCGCTCATGCCGGCGGGGAAGTCGAGGCTGTGGCCGTTGCCCGACGCGTCGGTCAGGCCGGTGCCCAGCCACGCGGCCTCCAGGCTATCTTCGCCGCCATCGTTGCCGACCATCTCGTCGAAGATGTCCTCGGCGCTGCGCTCCTCGCTCCACAGCCGCACATTGGCGATCTGGCCCTCGAAGGCGGTGGCGGAATCGTGGCCGGTTCCGGCCAGGTCGCTGCGCGCCCCGATGGTCAGGTCGTAGTCGTTGGAAACGTCGGCATCCAGGGCCGAGACGGTCTTCACCGCCACGCCGTTGACGTACAGGGTGTACTGGTCGCCGCCGCGGGTCGCCGCCACATGGCTCCAGACATCGGCGGCAACGCTGCCGGCCGCCAGCACGACGACGCCATTGAGCCGCAGGGTCGGCACGCCGTCATCGATGTAAAGCGCCAGCCCGCCCCCGGTGGAGCCGGCCCCTTCCTTGGCGAGGATCACATGGTCGCCGGCCACGGTGTCGGGGTTGATCCAGGCTTCCAGGGTGAAGTCGTTCGCCCCCGGATCAAGGATGTCGCCGGCCGTCAGGAACTGGGTATCCTCGATGGCGCCGAAGGTGAAGGCCTGGGCCTGCTGCACGCTGTCCACCAGATCGGCGTGGCCGGCGGCGATCCAGGTGGTACCTGCATCATAGGTGCCGTTGACCGCCCCGGTCAGGCTGTGGGCGGTGGTGCCCGCCCCCTCGTCCAGCTTCCAGTAGCCGGTCAGGCCGTCTTCCTGGCCGCTGAGGCCCTGGTTCATCATCTGCTGGATTTCGACGGCGCCCAGCGCCTTGGTCCAGATGGCCGCCTCGCCCATGTCGCCGGCGAACGGCTCGTTGCCATCGGCGCGCAGGCCGAGCAGGGACACGTTGCCATTGGTGTGCAGGTTGGTGTAGCCGGCGGAGGTCCCGGCCGCCACGCCGTCGATATAGTAGGTGGCGGTGCCGGCGCCGTCATAGCTGACCGCCACATGGTGCCACAGGCCGTCGTTGACCGCCTGAGCCGTCGCCGCAGCACCGCCCTGCTGGGCGCCGTCCATCTGCACCGTCCCGTTGGCCAGCACGTAGACGATGATGCCGTTGCCGGCGAGGTTGTCGCCGACGTTGAACAGCGTCCCCAAGGCGGCGCTCGAGGTCTTGATCCAGGCGCCGTAGGTGAAGGCGTCGCCGCCGGTCACCGCCAGGGCCGGGGCATTGCCCAGGTCCACGTTGTGGGTGGCGTCGAAATGGGCGGCGCGCAGGGGCGGTGCGCCCACCCGGCCGCCGCTGCCCAGGTTCATATAGGCGTTGTAATCGGTATCGCCGCCGGTGCCGTCGCCGTGCTCGCTGTCGAAATCCCAATAACCGATCAGGTTCGGGCCGGTTCCCGTTCCCAGATGGGGGCCGGCCTCGATCTGGGCCGGGGTCAGCGGGGTGTTCCAGACCTTGACGTTGTCGAACATCCCCTTGGCGAAGCTGGTATTGCCCAGTTCGGCCCCGATCACCATGGCGTTCAGGGATTGCAGGGCGGAAGTCCCGCCGGTATCGATCACCGTGGCCGACAGCGAGCCATCCACGTAGACGCGGGCGGTCCCGGCCTCGTAGCTCACCGCCACATGGTGCCAGGTCGAGGAGGACAGGGTCGCCACACCGGGCTGGCTGGAAGAACCGCCCGTGGCGTCCTGATCCAGGTAAAGCCCGAGATGGCCGGTGGCGTCCACCGTCGCCTTCAGCATGGCGCTGGCGCCCACCCCCAGGCTGAACAGGGTCTGGGCGAAATTGGCATTGCTCAGGTTGACGTCGAACTCGACGCTGATGGCGTTGTTGGTGAACTCCTCGCCGGGCAGGGTGATGGTCGCCGCCTTGGAGGCGCCATTGGCGAACAGCACGGCGGTGCGCTCGGTGGCGCCCGCCACGGTGATGGGGTTGTCGACCACCACCGTATAGGTTCTGGTAACCACCTCGGTGCCGTCGTCCAGTTCCAGGGTGAAGCTGTCCGTTCCGACGAAGCCGGTGTCGGGGGTGTAGGTGAAGGTGCCGTTGGCCCCCAGGGTCAGGGTGCCGCTGGCCGGCTCTCCGCCGGTCTCGATCCCCAGGGTCAGGGTGCCGCCGTCCTGGTCGAAGGTCGCCACCGTGCCGCTGACGGCGTGCCCGGCATAGGTGGCGATGTGGTCGCCGCCCACCGGGGCGCCGGTCAGCACGGAAACAGTGCCGGAATCCGTGACCGCCGGGCCGGTCAGGGTGACGATCTCGCCGTTTTCGACGGTCCAGGCGCCCAGCAGGCCCGATTGGGCCCCTTCCTCGGCCGGGGCCATGTCCGCCTGCACCTGGGCCTGGGTGCGCGTCGCGCCCCAGATCCGGACGTCGGCGATGTCGCCCAGGAAGTTCTGGGCGGCGGTGCCCGCCGGTCCCGAATTGCCCAGATAGACCGGGCCGCTCAGGTTGTAGGCGTTGATGGAGGCCGTCCCGTCCGCCACGCCGTCCACGTAATAGGTGACCGCCCCGCCGCTGTCGACGACGGCGGCCACATGGTGCCACCGGCCGTCGGCGACGATGGTGTTGCCGACGGAAACGGCGCCGTTCTGGGACTGCCCGATCCCCAGCCTGCCGCTGGCGGCCACATAGAGGGACATGCCGGTGGCGGGGCCGTCCTGGCCGATATAGGCGATGGTCTGGTTGGTGTAGGACCCGGTCTTGATCCAGGCCTCGAAGGTCAGCGGCCCGCTGCCCTGGCCGATGGAATCGTCGATGGTCAGCGCGGCGGAGGCGGTTCCATCGAAGCGCATCGCCTCGATGTCGCTGACCGACAGCATGGAGGTGCCGATGGGCATCAGGCTCGGCCCGCCGGCATTGATGGCCACCACCGGCTGGCTTCCGCTCACATCCTCGAAGGTCCAGGCGCCGACCAGCCCGTTCTCGGTCCCGGCGGGCTGCAGGCCCTGGCCGGTGACGATCTCGGCGCCGCCGCGCGCCACGTCCCAGACGCGGACGTCGTCGATCAGGCCCTTGAAGGCTGTGGAGGAATCGACCGTCGTCGCCCCGCCGTTGTGCATGCCGCCGACCATCAGGTCGGTGGCCGCCGGCTGGGTCGTCGGTGATATCACCGTCACCGTATCGACCACCTGATCGTCGGCATACAGCTTGTAGGTGCCGCCCGAACGGACCACCGCCACATGGTGCCAGTCGCCGTCGTTGAGGGTGCCGGCGCTCTGCAGGGTCCAATTGGGATTGGCATAGGTGTCCGGCGACAGGAAGGTCAGCTTGCCGTCCACCAGGGCCAGGGCGAAGGTTCCGGCACCGCCGCCGGCGGTCGTCCCCTGCCCGACGATGATGCGGGTGCCCGCCATGGTGTCGGTGGTGTTGATCCAGGCTTCCAGGGTGAATTCGTCGGCCACCGTCGCCAGCGACGCCGTCGCCGCGTAGGCGGTATTGCCGTTGAAAAGGGCGGCGCTGTTGTCGGCCGACAGGCCGCCCAGCAGCGGCGCGTGATTGACGGGCTCCTCCACCACCAGCCGGGCCACCGCCGGCATGGAGGTGTGGGTGCCGTCGCTCACCGTGTATTCGAAGGTGTCGACGCCGTAGAAGCCGAAATCGGGCGCGTAGGTGAACGAGCCGTCGGCTTCCAGCGTCAGGACGCCATGGCTGGGCTGGCCGCTGATGGTGCCGGAATTGTGGATGGCATAGGTCAGCGCATGGCCTTCCAGGTCGCTGCCGGTCAGCGTGCCGGCCAGCACCTCGTCGTCGGTGGCGGTGAAGGAGGGCGCCAGCCGGCTCGAGAAGGTGTAGCTGGCGGTGTTGCCGGTGCTCACCAGGGGGTTGACGCTGGCATCCACCGGATTGGTCTGCAGCCCGTCGAAACGCCAATAGCCCGACAGGCCGGGTTCATAGCCGTGCAGCGTCGCGTTCATGGCGGCGGCGATCTCGGCTCCGCTGCGCACGCCGTGCCACACGCGGACCTCGTCCAGTTCGCCATTCAAGGCTTGGCCGGTATTGCCGACCGCCCCGCCCAACCCCAACGTGCCGGTATCGGTCACCGACAGGGGCGCGGCGGGAATGGTGGCGGTGCCGTAGACGGCGCCGTCCAGATAGAGGGTGACGGTGCCGGTGCTGCTGATGCTGGCCGCCACATGGTGCCAGGTCCCGGAGAAGGTGTCCGGCGTGCCGGCCAGGGTGATCTCGGTTCCTCCGACCACGGCGGTCAGGGTGAAGCCGCCGGGCGTCGAGGATTCCTTGAGGAACAGGCCGTATTGGACGCTGCCGTTGGCGGTGCCGCGGGCGACCACCGCATGCAGCCGGTCGGTCTGCTCGGACCATTGCGGCCGGACCCAGGCTTCCAGGGTCACCGAATCGGCGAAGGCCAGCTTGCCGCCGGCGTCGTTGACCATCACCGCTTCGTTATTGCTGCCGGTCATGTACAGGGCATAGCCCGCCCCGGCGCCGGCCACCGGCGCCTGGTTGACCGGTTGCACCGCGATGGAGACGGTCTGCGGCGCCAGGGGGGTCTGGCCGTCGGTCAGACGCAACTGGAACGAATCCGAGGCATGGGCCGAACCGTCGTTGTAGTAGTTGAGGCCCATGGTGCCGGCGACGAGGTCGGAGGCGTTGAAGGCATCGCCCACCGCCAGCACCCGGCCGCCCAGCACCAGGGCGCCGTGATCGGGCAGGTCGGTGACGATATAGCTGAGGAGCTGCGAGGCCGGACCGCCGTTGGAATCCGAGGCGTCCAGGCCGGACGGGCCGCTCATGATGTTCAGGGACGAGCCCTGGGCGGCGGTCAGGCCGGAGGCCACCGTCAGGGCCGGCGCCGTGTTGGAGGCGATCACCGAGAACGACACGATGGTGTTGCCGGTCAGGGTGCCGCCGATTCCGTCGGTCAGGCTGAAATCGAAGGAATCGACGCCCGGCGCGCCGTCCGCCACGAAGGAGATCAGACCGGCGGCGACGTCGGCCTGGGTGAAGGTCGCCCCGGCGCCCAGGGCAAGCGTGCCCTTCATCAGGACTCCAAGGGGCGCCAGGCCGCCGCCGACGGTATAGACCAGATTGGTATCGCCGACCTGGATGCCGTTCATCGGGTTCAGATAGGCTTCGTTCAGGGTGAACGTCCCCGACTGCCCCACGGCCAGGGTGGGCGTCGCCAGGGTCAGGGCATGGCTGTCGTAGCCCACATTGGCGGTGAAGGCCTGGGCCACCACGTTGCCGGTGCCGTCATTGGCCTCGACGGTGAAGGTATCGCTGCCGGCATAGCCGGTATCGGCCGTGTAGGTGAGATTGCCGCCGGTGATGGTCACCGTGCCGTGGGCCGTCTTGGTCCCGCCGGCCACCATATAGGCCAGATTGTCGCCATCGGCGTCGGCCGCCATCAGGGTGCCGCTGGCCGAGCCGCCGTTGGCCACCGAGAACGAGGTGGTGGTGGCGGTGCCGATCATCAGCCCCTGCCAGACCGGCGCGTCCTCGACCGCCAGGACGGACAGCGTGCCCGTGGCGGTGTTGGCGGAATAGGCTCCGCCGCTCGAATTCGTCAGGGCGCCGCTGGCGGCGCCGTCGGTGCCGTCCCACAGCTTGAATTCGAAAGTCCTGTTGCCGTGGATGTTGTCATCGGGCTGGAACCGGACCCGCGTCGTGGCGGACAGCGCCAGGGCGTTGGAATAGGACAGCCCGCCGTTGATATCGACCCAGCTCGGGCCGCCATCCAGCTTGTACTGCCAGTGTCCGCCGGTGTTGTCGACATTGGTGACGGCAATGCCCGCGCCGCCCGCCACCACGGTGGCGTCGGTGACGTGCCCGGCCACCAGTTCGGACACCAGGGTGCCGGCATTGGCGCCGGCGGCGACGTCTTCCTGGACCGCGTTGAGCGTCGGAGACGAGACCACGCTGACGGAAATGTTGTCCAGCGAGGATTCGCCGTTGCCCGCCACGAAGGAGATGCCGTCCCACAAGGCCGGATTGGACGACCCCGACGACAGCCAATCGGCGTTGAGCGGCAGGTTCTGCAGCCCGGCAACCGTGGCCCATGTGTTGTAGCCGGGAATGTTCTCGCGCATCCACAGGGTCATGGAGCCATGGCCGTTGAAGGCGCTCATGTCGTATTCGATGCGGAAGCTGACCCACTCGCCGTAGCCGTCGCCGGGCCCGTGCAGGGTGACGCTGGCGGTTTGCACCCCTCCGATGGCGTCGCGCAGCGTGGCGTGGCCGACACCCACCGTGCCGGTATTGGTGAACAGCCCGGCCCCGGGGCCGCCCTCTCCCGCCCCGAACAGATTGCCGTTGGCGTCCAGGTCGCTGCCGAACGACAGGTTCGATCCCCAGTAATTGGGGCTGAAATCGTATTGCAGCGACACCGTGGAGGTCGGCGCCACGGACGGAAGCTGGAAGCCTCCGCCCGACAGACGCGACATGGCCATGGTCGTCGCCGGTGCACTGCCCGGCATCAGGGCGGTGGACCCGAAATTGTAGTCGCCCGGCGCGCCGATGGTGCTGCTGCCCACATTGGCCAGGGACGGGGTATAGCCGGCCCCGCTGGCCACCACCCAGCCGTCCTGCCCGGCGATGGGGCCGGCACTCAGGGATGAGAAGTCGTAGCCGGCCGTCAGGGTGCCCAGGGTGGTCAGGGTCGGCGCCTGGTTGAGCTGCGCCCCGACCATATCGCCGACCGCCGGCGCGCTGATGAAGCCCTGCAGCTTGATCAGGGTGCCGTCCAGGCTGCCGCCGTTCACCGCCAGCCAGCCATTGGTGCCGTCGGTCATGAAGCCGACGGTGCTGATGCCGCTGATATTGTCCAGGGCCGCCGCCGTGGCTTCCGGGCTGCCCGCCCAGTTCAACTGCGGCACATAGAGCAGGCCGCCGCCCGCCGACAGGTCGATCTTGTCGATGGTGCTGATGAAATCGGTGATGACATCCACGGAGCCGGAGACCGAATCCGTATTCGATACGTAGCGGAAGGTATCCATTCCGCCGCCGCCGGTCAGGGTGTCGGCCCCGCCGCCGCCGGCCAGCAGGTCGCCGCCGGTCCCGCCCGCCAGGGTATCGGCGCCCGCGGTGCCGGTCAGGATGTCCCCGCCGCCCGGATGGAAGGCCGGGCTGAAATTGGCGCTGGTCAGGGCGCTGAGGCTGACGCCCTGCAGCCGCGCCAGGTCGGCCCAGGTGGAGCCCCCGCCGCTGCCGTCCTTGTCGTATTGCAAGATGGTGTCGGTGCCGCTCTGGGTCAGCTGCAGATAGCCGTTGGCCGCGAACGGGTTGGTCCCGGTATAGCCGGTGGAGGTGGAGAGCAGGGTGGCAAGGTTGATGACGTCGCCACCGGCCCCGGCCTGGAAGTCGGTCACCACCACCGCCGGAGCGTTGAGCGGCATGTTGGACCAGGCGTCGAACACCAGGCTGTCGGCTCCGGCCCCCAGGGCCACCGTGGTGTTCAGCGGATGCGGGGAACTGCCCGCAGTGAAATTGACGTGCACCTCGTCGGCGCCGAGGCCGCCATCGGCGACGAAGTTCGCCGACGAGGACAGGATCGAGCCGTTGGCGGTCAGGTACAGCTTGTCGTTGCCGTCGCCGCCCACCAGCGTGCTGGTCCCGCCGGGAGGCGACGAGGCATAGGACACCGACAGGGTGTCGTTGCCCAGCCCGCCGAGCAGGATGTTGTTGCCGCCCGTATCCTGAATCGCGTCGTCGCCGCCGCCGCCGTCCAGGATGTCGTTGCCGGCTCCGGCCATCAGGCTGTCGCTGCCCAGGCCGCCGTAAAGGCTGTTGTTGCCCAGGCCGCCGTCGATGGCATCGCCGCCGTCGCCGCCGTCGATGGTGTCGCCGCCCAGGCCGCCCGCCAGGGAATCGTTGCCGTCCAGGCCGTTGATGACGTCGCCGCCGATGGTGCCGGCCAGGGTGTCGGCCCCCGCCGTCCCGGTGATGGTCTGTCCGACCGCCGCCGCGCCCGCCGGATCGAAGCCGGGATTGAAGTTGTCGCTGGTCAGCTGGCCGACCGTCACGCCCTGCAGCCGCGCCAGATCGGACCAGGTGTACGTCCCGGCGCTGCCGTCGCGGTCGTATTGCAGGACGGTATCGGTACCGCTCTGGGTCAGTTGCAGATAGCCGTTGGCGGCGAACGGATTCGCCCCGGCATAGCCGGAGAACGACGACAGCAGGGTGTTGTAGTCGATGATGTCGCCGCCGACGCCCGCCTGGAAGTCGGTGACCACCACCGCCTGCGCGCCGGCCGACATGTTGGACCAGGCATCGAACACCAGGCTGTCGGTCCCCGCCCCCAGGGTCACCGTGGCGAACAGCGTCTGCGAAAGGCCGCCCGCGGTGAAATTGACGTGCACCTCGTCGGCACCGATGCCGCCGTCGGCGATGAAGTTCGCCGACGAGGACAGGATCGAGCCATTGGCGGTCAGGTACAGCTTGTCGTTGCCGTCGCCGCCCACCAGCGTGCTGGTGCCGCCGAAGGCCGCGGAGGCATAGGACTGCGAAAGGGTATCGTTGCCCAGCCCGCCGAGCAGCGTGTTGTTGCCGCCCGTATCCTGAACCGCGTCGTCGCCGTCGCCGCCGTCCAGGGCGTCGTTGCCGCCCCCCGCCATCAGGCTGTCGTTGCCCAGGCCGCCGTAAAGGGTGTTGTTGCCCAGGCCGCCGTCGATGGCATCGCCGCCGCCGCCGCCGTCGATGGTGTCGCCGCCCAGGCCGCCCGCCAGGGAATCGTCGCCGTCCAGGCCGTTGATGACGTCGCCGCCGATGGTGCCGGCCAGGGTGTCGGCCCCCGCCGTCCCGGTGATGGTCTGCCCGGTGGTCTCGCCGCCCGTCGGATTGAAGCCGGGATTGAAGTTGTCGCTGGTCAGCTGGCCGACCGTCACGCCCTGCAGCCGCACCAGATCCGACCAGGTGGCCCCGCCGCTGCCGTCGCGGTCGTATTGCAAGATGGTGTCGGTGCCGCTCTGGGTCAGCTGCAGATAGCCGTTCGCCGCGAACGGATTCGTCCCGGCATAGCCGGAGGAGGAGGACAGCAGGGTATCGTAGTCGATGATGTCGCCGCCGGCGCCCACCTGGAAGTCGGTGACCACCACCGGCGGATAGGCCATCGCCATGTTGGACCAAGCGTCGAATACCAGGCTGTCGACCCCCGCTCCCAGGGTCACCGTGGCGTTCAGCGGATGGGGAGAACCGCCCCAGCTGAAATTGACGTGCACCTCGTCGGCCCCGAGGCCGCCGTCGGCGATGAAGCTCGCCGACGAGGACAGGATCGAGCCGTTGGCGGTCAGGTACAGCTTGTCGTTGCCATCGCCGCCCGACAGCGTGCTGATGCCACCGGTGATGGCGGAAGCATACGACACCGACAGGGTGTCGTTGCCCAGGCCGCCGAACAGCGTGTTGTTGCCGCCGGCATCCAGGATCACGTCGTCGCCGTCGCCGCCCAGCAGGGTGTCGTTGCCCTGCAGGCCATCGATGGTATCGTTGCCGCCCAGGCCGTTGATGATATCGTCGCCGCCCGTGCCGGTCAGGGTGTCGGCGGCCGCGCTGCCCACCTGGGACAGCAGCCCGGGAATGTCCAGGCTGGAAGGCGCCACGGTCTGGCCGGTCAGGGCGATCAGGGCGCCGTCGTAATCGGCGCCGTCGCCCACGCCGTTGACATAGAGATAGCCGTTGCCGCCGTGGACGAAGAACACCAGGTGGTTGAGCGTGGCGCCGTCACTGACCACCGACTGCACCTTGTCGGCCACCGTCGCGCCGGTCGCCGCATAGACGTCCGCGGAATAGGCGATGCCCGAGATGCCGTTCAGCCGGATGACGTCGCTGCCGCCCTGGAAGTCGGTGATGACGTCGTACTCGCCGCCCGTCAGCCTGGAATCGGCCTTGCCGGCATAGAGGAAGTTGTCGGCCCCCGTGCCGCCGCTCAGGATGTCGGCCCCCGCGCCGCCGCTCAGGGTGTCAGCGGTGGCCGATCCGGTGATGGTGTCGCTGCCCAGGCCGCCGTCGATGCTGGCGATGCCGCCGCTCACGGCGATGGTGTCGTTGCCGCCGCCGCCGAGCAGGGTCATCAGGCCGGCATTGTTGGCCACCGTCAGGGTGTTGCCGTCACCGAAGCGCAGTTGCTCCACACTGGAAGCGTGGATGTCGCCGCCGCCGCTCAGGTGCAGGGTGCCGGCCGTCGCGCTGAAGGTCGCCGCTCCCTCGCCCATCTGCAGGCTGAGCACGTCGTTGCCGCTGCCGCCCGTCATGCTGGTGGCGCCGCTGCCGGCCGCCAGGGTGACGCCGGAGACCATGGCCGAGGCGTCGAGCGCAATGGCGCCGCTGGTTGCCGAGGCGTCCACCACGCCGATACCCGCCGCGTTGGCTTCGACGCCCAGGCTCAATGAGCCGGCGACACCCGAGCCGAGGACAAGGGTCTCGACGCTGCTGATCTCGGTGAAGGCGCTGTCGAATACGGTGGAGCCGCTCAGGCTGGAGAGGGCCAGGGTGTCGTTCCCCGCCCCCAGGTCGATGGAGAAGCCGCCGGTGAAGGCATCGGCCAGGGTCACCCAGTCATCGCCGGCGCCGCCGATCAGCGTCTCGGCGCTGGCGACGGTCAGCGTCTGGCCGCCGCTCATCAGGGTCACCGTATCGGTGCCGAAGCTGCCGTCCACATAGACGACGCCGGTACCGGCCACGATCTTGTCGCCGGCCATGGAGCCGATCACCTGGCTGCCGCCCGAATTCACCGATACGTGGCCGTTGCCGCCGGTGAACTCGACCCACATGGTGGTGGCGCTCAGGGTATCGATGGCCGAGCCGCCGTCATCGACGGTGGTGATGCCGCCGCTCACCGCGATGGTCGCCACCGCGGTCTGCAGCGCGAAGATGTTGATCCCGCCGCCGCCGATGAAGGTATCGGCACCGCCGCCGCCGACCATGGTCATTCCGGCCGACACGGCGGACGCATCCAGCGTCACGCCGGAATCGGTCATCAGCGCGTCGAGGGAAGCGATCGCCGCCCCCGTGGCGACCGGCATGGTGATGGTGAGCGGCGAGCCCGACGACACCACCTTCAGCGCCTCGATCCCCGTCACATTGGCGAAGTCGGACTCCACCACCACGCCGCCGCCGGTGAAGGTGAGGGTCAGGGTGTCGTTGCCGATGCCGCCATTGACGGAATCGTCGCCGCTGAAATCCGACAGCCGGAAGATGTCGTTGTAATCGCCGCCGGTCAGGGTGTCGCTCCCCGAACCGCCGTCCAGGGTGACGGGACCGGGGGCGCCCGAGGCGTTGAGAATATCGTTGCCCAGGCCGCCGTCGACGCTGGCGATGCCGCCGCCCACGGCGATGGTGTCGTTGCCGCTGCCGCCGGTCAGGGTCAGCAGGCCGGCATTGTTGGCCACCGTCAGGGTGTTGCCGTCACCGAAGCGCAGTTGCTCCACACTGGAGACGTGGACGTCGCCGCCGCCGCTCAGGTGCAGGGTGCCGGCCGTCGCGCTGAAGGTCGCCGCCGCCTCGCCCATCTGCAGGCTGAGCACATCGAGGCCGCCGCCGCCCGTCATGCTGGTGGCGCCGCTGCCGGCCGCCAGGGTGACGCCGCTGGCCATGGCCGCAGTGTTCAGCGAAACCGTGCCGCTGGTCCCCGAGGCGTCCACCTCGGTCACCCCCGCCGCGTTGGCTTCGCCTCCCAACACGATGTTGGCGTCGAAAGCCCCGGCATTGACCTTCAGGGTCTGGACGCCGTTCACCTGGGTGAACATGGTGTCGTCGAGCGACAGGTTGCCCGAGGTCGCCATGAACATGATGGTGTTCTGGCCGCCCGACGCCGCGATGGTGTCGTTCTGGTCCAGTTGGCCCCAGCCGAACTGGAAGACGTGGTTGCCGGCCGTGCTGGTGATCACGTCGTTGCCGTACCCGGCCAGGACCCAGTTGATGCCGGTCCCGATGTTCAGGGTGTCGTTGCCGCCGCTCGCCGCCAGGGTCGAGCCGTCGGTCACCGTCACCGCGCCGTCGGTGAAGGTCAGGTTCAGGGTGCCGCCCGACAGGATGTCGGTCTGGCCGCCGTTGACCAGGGCCAGGGTGCCGCCCGCCGAGAAGAAGGTGGTGCCCGCCAGCCCATAGCCGAGATTGATCGAGGCATATCCGGCACCGCCGATGAAGGTGTCGTTGCCGTAGCCGGCCTGGAAACTGAGCGAATCGCCGTAGCCCGCGGCATTCAGCGTCACGCCGGAATCGGTCATCTGGGCGCTGACGCCGGTGATGCCCTTGCCCGTCGCGACGGTACCCATGGTGATGGAGACCGGCGAGCCCGAGGACACCACGTTCAGTACTTCGATGCCGCTGACATGGGTGAAGGCGGAATCCGCCACCACGCCGCCGCCGGTAAAGGTCAGACTGAGGGTATCGGCGGCCAGCCCGCCGACGATGGTATCGGCGCTGGTGAAATCCGACAGCCGGAAGGTGTCGTTGTAATCGCCGCCGGTCAGGGTGTCGCCCCCCGAACCGCCGTCCAGGGTGACGGGACCCGTGGCGCCCGCGGCGTTGAGGGTATCGTCGCCCAGGCCGCCATCCACATAGGTGAAGCCGTTGCCCACATTGATGACGTCGTTGCCGGCGCCGCCGCTGATGGAGCCGCTCCCGGCCAGGGCGGTCAGGCCGTCCGACAGGTGCAGTTCCTCGACGTTGCTCAGGGTGGTGGTGACGCCGCCGACCACGGCGGTCAGGGTGGCCCCCGTGGTGCTGAGGGTGGTATTGGCCCCGATGGCCGCCGCCAGGGTGACCACGTCGCTGCCGGCGCCGCCCTCGACCGAGGTGACGCCGGTGCCGATGCTCAGGGTGTCGTTGCCCGAGCCGGCGGTCAGGGTCAGCACCGGGCCGCCGCCGCCCACCGCCAGGGTGGTGTCGGCGAAGCGCAGTTCCTCGACCGAGCTCAGGCGGTCGGTGCCCTCGTCCTGCACGCCGGGATCGATGTCGTCCACGCCCACATACGAGGCGGTGCCGTCGATGCGGTAGCCGGCGGCCGCGCCGCCGAACAAGGCCACGTCGTTGCCGTCCGCGCCGGTCAGGGTGTCGTCGCCCAGGCCGCCGGCCAGGGTGTTGCTGCCGGTCAGGGTGGACAGCGCCGAAATGGTGTCGTTGCCGATGCTGCCGGTCACCGTGTGGGAGGTGGCCAGCGCGGTGGCGGTTCCAAAGGTGGTGATCAACGCGGTCGGCTGGACGCCGGTGAAGGTCAGGTGCGACAGGTCGATCTGGGGAGCGCCCGCCCCGGTGACGGCCAGGGTATAGGCGCTGGAGGCCGCCAGTTCGATGGTCTGGCCGTTGAGCACGCCGCCGTCGAAATAGTAGTTCACGACACCGCCGCCCAGCTGGAACTTCTCGATCCCGGTGATCTGGGTCAGGTAGTTGCCGGTGAAGGTGTAGAAGCCGAGGCCGTTGTTGCCGCTGCCGTTGACCAGCAGGGTGTCGTAGCCGGTTCCGCCGTCGATGGCGGAGTTGGTGCCGACCGCCAATGTGCCGACGGTGAAGTCGAAGACGTCGTCGCCGGCGCCGCCCAGGAAGGTGTCGGCCCCGCCGGTGGCGATCAGCGTGTCGTTGCCATCGCCGGCGCTGAGCACATCGATCGCCGCGGTGGATTTCAGGATATCGTCGCCGCTGCCGCCGACGAACGACACCCGGTCGCCGCCGGCGCCGTCGAAGCCCGACAGCGCCAGATTGCCGAGATAGGCGCTGAAATCGGTGCCAGCTGTCTCGTCGCCGTAAAGGGTGAAGGTGTCCACTCCGGCTCCGGCCACCACCGACAAGGTGGAGACGGGCACATGCGCCACGTCCATCAGGGCGGTGAAACCGTTGAGGCTCAGGGTTTCGACATCGCCGACGGTCATGCCGCGCAGGTCGTTGCCGCCTTGCAGCAGGATGGTGTCCGAGCCGGCGCCGCCGTCGATGCTCTCGCCCACCGCCCCATTGTTGGCGAAGAGCTTGAACACGTCGTTGCCGACGCCGCCGATCATCTTGTCGATGCCCGCGCCGCCGATCAGGGTGTCGTCATAGCTGGAACCGAACAGGTAATCGGCACCGGTGCCGCCGGTCAGGGTAACGACGCCGCTGGCGCCCGAGGCGTTCAGCTTGACGTAATTGCCGTCGGCGGCGCTCCAGTTGGTGAGCGTCCCCCAATTGCTGAAGGTGAAGCCCGAGGCGTCGAAACCGACGGTGGAGACATCGATCTCCAGCCGGCTGCCGGTGGGCAGGCCGATGGCCTGCAGCGCCAGGGTGTTGGCAAGCAGGCCGGCGCCGAACTGCGACGCATCGGCGATGACCGTCGAATAGCCGCCGCCGATGGCCAGGGTCTCGATATCGTAGAAGCTGACCGCCCGGAGATCGCCGTCCGCCAGAATCTGCACGGTGTCATTGCCCGCGCCGCCGCTGACGATATCGGCCTCGTGGACCCCGTCGTGCAGACGGAACATCTCGTCGCCCGAGCCGCCCGACAGGGTGTCGACGTAGCCGGTATCGGCGATGCCTTCCACGGAGTTCAGCACCGCGGTGCCGCCCCCTCCGGACACCGTTCCGGCCGTAAGGTCGGCGATGACGCCGGTCCCCAGGCCGTACAAGTCCAGAATGTCGGCGCCGGCCCCGCCATTGATGGTGTCGGTGCCGTCGCTCAGCACGAAGACGTCGCCCTGGTTCGAACCGGTGATGGTGTCGTTGCCGCCGCCGCCGGTGATGCGCAGCGTGTCCTCCGCCCCCCAGTTCACCAGGGTGAGGGAACTGGCGTCGAAGGTGGCGCCGCCGTCGGGCAGATGCAGGTCCAGGGTCAGCGCCGTGCCGGCGCCGCCGCCGTCGAGTGCCAGACCGGCCAGTTGCCCCATGCCGATGGACAGGGTGGTGGCGCCCGCCCCGGCGGTCAGGGTCTCGAAATTGCTGATGGCTGCCAGATTGAGGTCGTAGAAGCCGCCGCCGCCGCCCAGAATCAGGGTGTCCGCGCCGGCATTGCCGTTGAGGCTGGTCCCCGCCTCGGCCGTAAAGCCGGTGGCCAGGGTCAGGGTGTCGCCGCCGCTGCCGCCCAGGATGGTGGTCAGCGCCAGCGCGGCGTTTTCCACCAGGGTCAGGCCGGTCCCCATGGCCGAGCCGTCGATCACCAGACGGTCGGGACTGGCCAGATTGGCCAGCACCAGTTGGCCCGAGGCCACCATGTCGTTCAGGCTGCCCGCGCCATCCACGGTGATGGTCAGCGATTTGGCGCCGGGACCGCCGCCGAAATCGATCAGAGCCGTGGCGGTTCCCTCCGCCAGGACGGAGTTCTTCCAGGCCAGCAACTGCGACATGCCGACGGTCAGATTGAGGGCGCCGAGCGAATCGATCGCCTCGATTCCCGACACCGAGGCCCCCCGCAGGTCCATGGTGGAGTCGAAGGTCAGATAATCGGCGCCCTGGCCGCCGATGAAGGTGTTGTTGGCGCCCAGCGCCGTCGCGCTGGTCAGGAAGAACATGTCGGTTCCCGACGACCCGGTCAGGATGTTGCCGAAATTGCCGCCGACCACCGCGTGGATGTTGCTGAGCGTGTCCGTGCCGATGCCGAGCGCCGAAGCGGTCCCGGCGGCAAGGTTGACGGCAAGCGCCCCGGTGGCGTGGCTGAAATCCACCACATCGCCGGCGCCCGGCGCCAGTGTCGAGCCGATGACGGTGTCGTTGCCGCTGCCGCTGCCGCCGAAGACATACAGCGTATCGGTGCCGCTGACGTGGTCGATGGTGACGGCGCCGCTCGAGCCCGCCGCGTCGACCACCCCGATTCCAGCCGCGGTGGCGTTGCCGCCCAGCGTCAGGGTCGCCGCCGACATCGCCCAGAGGCCGAGCGTCTCGATGCCGCCCACATGGGCGAAGGCCGCGTCGGCGATGGTGCCGGACTGGGAAAGCGACAGCGCGTCGCCGAAGCCGGCGCCGCCGGTCACGGTGTCGTTGGCGTCGAAGCCGCCGTTGAAGCGGAAATTGGTGGTGCCGGCGCTGGTCAGCACGTCGTTGCCGCCGGTTCCCGCGTCGATCACCGCGATGCCGGTCCCGGCATGGATGGTGTCGGCGCCGGAGCCGCCGCCCAGGGTCATCGCCCCGGAATCATAGGACACCGCCACGGTCTTGCCGTCGCTGAAGGTCAGCTGTTCCACGCCGGTGGCGCTGAGCGAGGTGGTGCCGTCGCTCACCGACAGGCCGGGGCCGGAGGCGTTGAAGGTCGCCGCGCCTTCGGCCATCTGCAGGCTGACCGCGTCCAGGCCGCTGCCGCCGATCATGCTGGTGGCGCCGCTGCCGGCCGCCAGGGTGACGCCGCTGCTCACCGCCGAGGCGTCCAGGGCCACCGTGCCGCTGGTGGTGCCGGCGTCGATGGTGGCTAGGCCGGTTCCCGCCCCCAGGGACAGGGCCAGATTGCCGGCCCCGCCCAGCGCCAGTTCCTCGACTCCGCCCAGCTTGGCCAGGGTGGCCGGGCCGAGGGTGCCGCTGCCCGACAGGACCACGCGGTCGGCGCCGTCTCCGCCGATCACCGTGGCGGCCTGCAGCAGGTCGGAGGCGCTCATCTTGATGACGTCGTCGCCGGCGCCGGCGTCGATGAAGGTGAAGCCGCTGCCGATGTCCAGGGTGTCGTTGCCGGCCGAGCCGGTCACGGTCGCGCCAAAATTGAAATCCACCAGCTTGGTGTAGATTTCCTGGGCGCCCCCGATCGTCCGTTCATAGGTGAGGACCACGTCGCCATTGGCCAGGGTGGCCAGCTTGGGCCTGTTGAAGCCGCTGCCCGCCTCGTTGGTCAATTGGAATTCGGGTCCGACCTTCTGGCCGATGGCGTTGAAATGCTGGGCCAGGACGTAATGGTTGGTCCCATCACTGAGATCGTCCCAGGCCACCATGTAGCCGCCATCGGGCAAGGCGGTGACCGCCGGATAGCCCTGCCAGCCCGTGGTGGTGGTGTTGACCAGGATTTCCGGGGTATTCACCGGCGTGCCGTCGGCGGCGAAGGCGCGGGCATAGATGTTGTAGGCGTTGTCACCGGCAAGATCGCTGTGCCAGGTGGCGACGAAGCCGCCATTGGCCAGGGGCGCGATGACCGCGCCGCTCTGGGGGTAGTCGGTCAGGGCGTTCAACTGGAATTGGCTGCCCATGCTGCCGTCAGGATGAACCACCCGGCCGAACACGCCCTCGGCGGACCCGTCGTTACCCGACCAGACCACGACCATGTGAGCATTGGTCATGGTCTCCGCACCGTAAACCGGGTCGATGCCGGCCGTGCCGATCTGGAATTCGGCGCCGGTCGGTGCCCCCGAGGCGTCGTAGAACCGCCCGGCGATCTGCCGCGCGCCGTTGCCGGCACTGGCGGGGTCGTTGTCCCAGGCCACGAAGAAGCCGCCGCCGGCGATGGCGGTGACCACCGGCCAGGCCTCGAACCCGGTGGCGACGGAGTTGATCTGCAGCGGGCCGCTCACCGAACCGAGGCCGGAATAACCGCCTTCATAATCCGGGGGATAGACGCGCGCGAATACGCCGTAATCGGTCCCATCGCCCGTTTCGTCGTGCCAGACCGCCACCAGGCCGCCATTGTCCATCTGGGTGAACTGAAGGTTCCACTGGGAACCCGCGGTGTTGTCGTGGACGACGAACTCGGTCCCGAGCTTGGCGCCGGAAGCGTTATAGCGCTGGGCCACGGCCGCGAAATTGTTGCCGTCCTGGTTCAGGCTGCGCCAGGCCACGATATAGCCGCCATCGGCCAGAGCGGTGACCTTGCTGTCGGATTGTTCGCCGGTGGTGAAGACATTCACCTGGCTGCCGGCGCCCACCACGGGCGTGGTCGGGGACGTGGCCGAAACGCTCAGCGTGCCATCGGCGAAGACCAGGGTCTCGACGCCGTAAAGGGAATCGGTGCCGTCATTGCCGCCCACGGTGTTGGTGTCTTCCACCGTCACGGTGCCGCCCGTGGTGCTGATCCGGTAATCGGCCAGACTGCCCTGGAACACCGCCCGGTCGGTGCCGGCGCCGCCGTCGAAGCGGTCGTTGCCCGAACCGCCGGTGAAGGTGTCGGCGCCCGAACCGCCGTTGACGGTCACCGCGTGAGCGCGCGACGAGGCGTCGACGCTGACGTCCCCGGTCTTGCCATAGGCGTCCACGCGGGTGATGCCCGCATCGGTGCTGTCGGCGTTCAGCACCACCGCCTGGCTGAGCGAACCGCTCGACAGGCGCAGGATTTCCACGTCGTCCACATTGGCGAAGGCGGCGGCGTTGTTCAGGGTGCCCGAGGTGAAATCCTCGAAGGCGATGCTGTCGGTGCCGATGCCGCCGGCCACCGTAGCGTTGTCGCCGAGCCTGACGCGGAAATTGGCCGCCGCCGCGCCGGCCTCCAGCAGGTCGGCGCCGCCGCCGCCCGCCAGGTCGTAGCTGACGTTGGTGTCGTCGCCGCCCTTGATGCGGTCGGCGAAGGCCGAGCCGCGCACCCCCCGGATATCGTTCAGGGTATCGGTGCCGGCGGTCAGGGTGCCGTCGACGTAATAGGCGTCGACGGCGGTGCCGGAGGCCGCGCCCTCCCAGGCGCTGCCGCTCAGGTTGACGGTAACGCCCGCCCCCGCGTGCTTGTAGCTGGCCGACACCGTGGCCGTGGCGTTGCCGGTCAGGCTGTCGTCGCCGGCGCCGCCCTCCAGCGCCGACCAGCCGCTGGCGCGGCCTTCCAGGGTATCGTCGGCGGTCGAGCCTTCCAGCTCGTTGATGTCGGTCAGGGTGTCGTGCCAAGTGGAGGTGCCATCGGTGATGGTCGCCGTCCCGCCGGCCAGCGAGGCGGTTACCGGGCCGGAATGGAAGGTGAAGCTGACCTTGCCGCCCCGGGTGGCGTCGCCGATGATCGTCTGGTCGGCGCCGCCGACATAGAACACGTCGTCGCCGCCGCCGCCGATCAGCGTCGCCTCGCCCAGATTGCCGAGGATCAGTTCGTCGGCCGAGGTGCCGGTCAGGGTGGCGCCCAGCGGCGAGCCGGTGGTGGCGCCCACGAAGCCGACGACGCGGGTGATCGGATTGTCGCCCGAACCGGTGTCGATATGGTCGATGCCCGAGCCGTTGCCGGCGAACTGGTCCTTGACCACCACCATGCCGCCGCCGCCGGCGTCGCTCAGTTCGATGACCAGGTTGTCGCCGACCTGGCGGGCGCCGCGCAGCCCGGCGTCTCCCACCGCCGAGCCGTCCAGCACGTTGGTGCCGGCGGTATCGACGATGGTGACGGTGCCGGCGGCGGTGGCCGGCGCCACATAGGTGTCGCTGCCGGCGCTGCCGATCACCGAGACCGATCCCGGCAGGGAGCCGTCGAGACTCAGCGTGCCGGCGCCGGTCAGCTGGAATTCGCTCACTCCCTTGAGTTCGAGCCCCGCCATGACGCCGGCGGCGTCGATGTTGTCGGCGGTGTCCGCCACCCGGAAGATTCCGCCGCCCGCGTTCAGGGAGAGGGCCTGGGCCTGGGCCACGGTCAGCGACACGGTACCGGAATCGGTGATGACGATGGTGTCGGCGCCATGGCTGATCGCCGCGGTGATGGCGGTGGAATTCAGGTTGGCGGCGCTGTCGGCCACCAGCACATGGGCCCCCGTCCCCTTGGTCACCGTGCCGACGATATCCTTGGCCTGGGCCGCCGACAGGGTGACCGAGACGTTGCCGGCCACCGAGAAGCTGGACAGGAAAGTGGTGGCGGCGGTGATGTTGTGCAGGTCGGAATCGGCGGAGAACACGGTGCCCGAAATCGCCACCGTGCCGGCGCCGCCGATGGTCTTGCCCGCCGCCTGGACCATGGACAGGGTCAGGGTCCTGGTGCTGTCCACCGACAGCCCGGATTGCAGGTCAAGGCCGGCCGAGATGCCGCTGAGATTGGTGTCGGCGGCGATGGCCGTATCGGACACCGTCACGGTGCCGGCGCCGCCGATGGTCTTGCCCGCCGCCTGGGCGGCGCTGAGGATCAACTGGCCGCCGCCGGCGATCGTGGTGCCGCCCTGCAGGGTCAGGGTGGTGGTCGAGATGGTGTGCAGGTCCACCGTGCCGGTGAGGGCGGCGTTGAAGATCTCCACCGCGCCGGCGCCCGAGATGGTCTTGCCCGCCGCCTGGGCCGAGGTCAGGATCAGCTTGGCCCCGCTCTGGACCGCCAGGCTGGGATCGAGGGTCAGGGTCGTCGTCGCGATGTTGTGCAGATCGACGGTGCCGGTGATCGAGGTATTGCCGACGGCCACGGCGCCGGCGCCGGCGATGGTCTTGCCGGTGGCCTGGGCAGCGGACAGGGTCAGGGTCGCCCCGGAATTCACCGTCACACCCGACGCCAGCGAGACGGGGGCGGTGATCAGCCGCAGGTCGGTATTGGCGGCGATGGTGGCGTCGCTGACCGCCACGGTGCCGCTGCCGGTGATGGTCTTGCCGGTGGCCTGGGCGGCGGACAGGGTCAGGGTGCCGCCGCCGGTCAGGGCCAGGGAGGCGGTGCCGAGATTGCCGGTGAAGGCCACGTTGCCGCTGCTGGTGTCCAGGGTGGCCGACAGGCCGCCCGCCGCCAGATTGCTGATGGAAACCGCCGTCAGGTCGCTGCTGGCGGTCAGGCCGGTGACCGCCAGCTTGGCGGTCGTGTTGCCGGTGACCGAGGCGGCGGTCGCCAGGGTGGTGTAGGGGACCGACACCGTGCCGGCGCCGGTGATCGCCACCGTGCTGCCGTTGAGTTCCCCCTTGAAGGCCAGGACCTGACTGCTGCTGGTGGTGGCAATGGTCAGCGTGCCGGTATCGGTGAGATTGATGGTGTTGATGCCGGCGTTGAGAATCGCCGCCACGCCGGTGGAATTGACGTTGGCCACCGTATCGGTGACCTGCAGGGTGGCGCCGCCCGAACGGTTCAGCACGAAGCCCAGGCCGCCCGCCTGGGCGGCGCTCAGGCTCAGCGCCCCGGAATCGGTCACCGTCACCACCGCCACGGCATGGTCGCCGGCAAAGGACGACAGCCCGCCGTCGGCGTTGAGGTTGGCCACCGAATCGGCCACTTCGAACTGGCCGCCGCCGGCGGTCAGGAGGAAGGCCCGCGCCTGGGCGGCGGTCAGCACCACCTTGCCGGCGCCGGTGATGCTCAGGGCGTCGACCCCGTGGGCCGACAGATTGGTCAGGTCGGCGGCGGCCAGATTGGCGGCGCTGTCGGCAAGGGCGATATGGGCGGTCCCCGCCTTGGTCACCGTCAGGTTGAGCAGTGACTGGGCCTGGGCGACGGACAGGCTGGCCGTGCCGCTGCCGGTGACGTCCAGGCTGTCGATACCCTTGCCCACCAGATTGGCGAGGCCCGAGGTCTGGATGTTGGTGACGCTGTCCGACACGGCGAAATGGCCGCTGCCCTTGCTGACGGTCATGCCGCTGATGGCCGCCGCCTGGGCGGCGGTCACCGTCAGGGTGCCGGTGCCGCTGATGGTCACCGCGTCGACGCCCTTGGCCTGCAGGGTGGCCAGGGTGGCGGCGGCGATGTTGGCGGCGGTGTCGGACACCGCCAGGGTGCCGTTGACGGTCAGGCCGCTGAGGGCCGCCGCCTGGGCGGCGGTGACGGTGACGGTGCCGCTGGTGATGGTGACCACGTCGACGCCCTTGGCCTGCAGGGTGGCCAGGGTGGTGGACGCGATGTTGGCGGCGGTGTCGGTCACCGTCACGGCGCCGTCGATGGAGGCGGCGGCGGCGATCTTGGCCGCCGTGCCGGTCAGGGTGAAGCCGCCGGTCAGGGTGACCGCCGCCCCGGCGAAATTGCCGGTGAAGGTCTGGGCCGCCGTGATGGGCAGGGTGGCGGCGAGGCTGGCGGCATTGGAGACGAAGGACAGGTCGCTGGACGCCGTCAGGTCGCTCAGCGCCACGGCGGCGCTGCCGCCGCCGTTGATGCTGCCCGCCGTGCGCAGCGCCGCGAAGGTGCCGCTCAGCGTCCCGGCCCCGGTCAGGGTGACCTGGGCGCCGCCGAGATTGCCGGTGAAGGCCAGGTTGCCGGTGGTGCTCACCGTGGCGAGCAGGCCGTTGGCCGCCAGGTTGGTGGCCAGGCCCGAGAGGTTGGAGGCCGCGCCGATCCCCGAGGTCACCGCCAGCCTGGCGGTGCCGCCGCCGTTGATGGAGGACGCGGTCTGCAGGTCGGCCAGGGCGCCCGACAGGGTGCCCGTCCCCACCAGGGTCAGCGGCGCCGCGCCGAAACTGGCGCCGCCCGCCAGGGCGGGATTGCCGGTGGTGTCGAGCACCAGCCCGAGATTGCCCAGCGCCGAGCGCGGCAGCTGGGTGGTGATGCCGGTCAGCTTGATCAGGGTGCCGTTGAAATCGGTGCCGGTGCCGAGGCCGTTGACGTAGACGTAGCCGTCGGCGCCGTCGGTGAAGTAGACCACGGAATTGGCCGGGGCCGAGGCGGCGATGGCGGTCGCGGTGGCGGCCGGCGAGGTGGCGTAGGCCCACGGCGCCGCCAGGTACTTCATGCCCGCCATGCCCTGGAAGGACAGCACATCGCCCGAGGCGTAGTCGCCGATCACGTCGGGCGCCGCCACGGTGGAATCGGTCTTGGACTGGAAGACGAAGGTATCGTTGCCGGCCCCGCCGGTCAGGATGTCGGCCCCGCCGCCGCCGACGATGGTGTCGGCCTCGGAACCGCCGGCCAGGGTGTTGGCCGCCGCGGTGCCCACCAGGAACAGCTTCTGCACCGCCAGGCTGATGGTGGCGGTGGCGGCGGCGCTGTAGCCGATGCCGTCATAACCCTGCCACTGGAAGGTGTCGGTCACCGCCGTGTTGCCCACCGGCACATAGGTCAGGCTGCCCAGCTGCGACAGCTGGATCACGTCGTTGACGTTGACGGTGGCGCCGCCCAGCTTCAGCGCTCCCGGGGTGGCGATGGCCGAGATCCTGATGGCGTGCAGGGTATTGCCCAGCCCGGGATCGCCCGCGTTGTAATTGGGGTTGGACGCGGTCATGGCCACGTCCACGTCGCTGAACTTGCCGACGAAGTCCGAGGCGCTGAAGGCCAGGGACTTGCCGGCCACGCCAGTATAGGTGGCGCTGGTCACCGTGGGGACGTCGTTGGCGCCGGTCACCGTCACCGTGATGGAGGCGGTGGCCACCGCGCCATAGGCATCGACCACCGTATAGGTCACCTTGTCGGTGGCGGTGGCTCCCATGGCCAGGCTCTGGTACGAGGCCGGCGGGGTGTATTCGATATTGGCGCCGTTGATGCGGGCCACACCGCCCGACTGGCCGCGCGACACCGAAGACAGGGTCAGGGTCAGGCCGTCGGGATGGCTGGTGTGGCCGTTGCCCAGGACGTTGGCCACCGAATAGCTGAGTGTCGCATCCTCGCCCACCGCCAGGGTGAAGTTGTTGGCCACCGGCGAGGCCGGGGCTACCACAAGCACCGTCACCTTGGCCGAGGCGTAGGAGGTCACCACCGAAGTGTCGGACAGGGTGGCGGTGTTCTTCACCGTGTAGGTGAAGGAATCGCTGCCGCTGTAGCCCTGGTTGGCGGTGTAGACCAGCTTGTTGTTGACGATGCTGACCGTGCCGTTGCCGGCGCCGCCCACCGAGACGATGACCGGAAGGTCGAGGGCCGTATGCCCGGCATCGCTGCGGGTGTCGTTGGCCAGCACGTCCAGCTGACCGGTGGGGTTGGCCTGGCGGAAGGCGGTATTCAGGGTGTAGCTGTCGGCGTTGGCCGTCGGCACCGCGTTGGCGGCCTCGGCGGCCAGGGCGGCGATGGCGGCCTGGTTGGCCTGGGAATAGGCGTTCTGCGCGCCGTTGTCGGCGGCGGTGGCGGCGTTGGCCGCCTGATTGGCGACGCTGGCCTGGGCGGCGGCGGTCTTGGCCTGGGCGGCGGCGGTGGAGGCGGCGGCCTGGGCGGCCAGGGCCTTGGCCTGGGCGGCGGCGGCGCTGCTGCTGTCGAACGACGAAACGGCGGCGACGGCGTCCGACGCGGTGTTCCGGGCGGCGGAGGCGGCGGTGGCGGCGGTGGTCGCCTTGGCGTTGGCCGTCTGGGCGGCGGTTTCCTGGTCCTGGTAGTACTGGATGGTGTCCAGGGTGACGTAATTGCCGCTCACCTTCAGCGTATGGCCGTCGTTGAAGGCGACCAGCTCGCGATACGAGGAATCGGCGCGGTTGGCGGCGGCCGCCGCCTGGGTGGCCGAGGCCGCCGCCTGGGCCAGCGAACCGGCGGCGGCGTTGACGGCGTTGGTGTAGGCCGACTGCCAATAGGCGATGGCGGCGCTCTGGTCCTGGGCGAAGGCGTTGGCCGCCGCCGCGTCGCCCCGCGACTGCAGGGCGGCGTTGTAGGAGGACAGGGCGGAGGAGACCGCCTGTTCGGCGCGGTACAGCTCGCTGCCCGCCACGCTGGTGGCGGTGCCGGCCGCCACGGCGGCCGACGAGGACGCCGCCGCCATCACCGTCTGGGCGTCGGCCACCTTGGCGTTGAGGGTGACCAGCAAGTTCTTGGCGGAATCGAGCGCCGTGGTATAGGCGCTGCCGCCCGCCGCCTGGGTGGTGTTGACGGTGTCGAGCGCCGCCTTGTAGTTCACCTGGGCGACCTGCACGGCCTCCAGGGCGGTGACCACCGCGGCCGGGGTGCCGGCCACGGCGCTCTTGGCGGTGGTCAGGGCCACCCCGAGCTTGGTCATGGCGGTTTCCAGCGCCGCCTTGACGTCGCCCGTATCGGTGACGGTATTGGCGTATTCGGCCGCCGCGGTGGCGGTGCTGTTGGCGATGGCCGCCGTCTTGGTGTCCGAAGCGTTGGTCGCCGCCGAGGCGGCCTCGGTCAGCGCCGTCTGGGCCGCCGCCACCGCGTCCAGGGCGGCGTTGTAGGCGGTCACCGAGGCGGTGGCCTTGGCCGCCGCCGCCTGGGCCAGGGCCAGCTGGTTCGAAACGATGGCGCTCTGTTCGGTGAAGGTGAGGCTGGCGGCGTCGGCGGTGGTCTTGTAGGCCTGGGCCTGGCTCAGGGCCTGCTGCGCCGTCTGCTGCGCCTGCAGCGCCTGGCCCAGCGCGCTGGCCGTCGAGGACTTGGCCGCCTGCGCCGTCAGGGCGTCGCTATAGGCGGAATCCACCCGGGTCTGGGCGCTGGCGATGGTCGCCACCTGGGCGGCGATGGAGGTCGAGGCCGAGGCCAGCAGCGTCTCGGCGGCAATGGCCTGGTCCCTGGCGGCCTGGGCGGAATTGAAGGCGTTGAGCGCCGCCTTGTAGGACTGGGGATCGGTGGTCTGGGCCGCCTGGGCGGTGTCCCTGGCGTTCTTGGCCGCCAGCCACTTGCCCCACAGGGTGTTGGCGGAAGCGGAATCGGCGTTGCTGCCCAGGCTGGTCTGGGCCGCGCCGTCCATGGACTGGACCAGGGTCTTGAGGCCGGTGGTGGCGTTGCCGAGCGCGGCGGCGGCGGCGGTGACGCTGTTCTTGGCGGCCAGGGCGGCGGCCACGTCGGCGGCCCGCGACGACGACGCGGCGGCGTCGGAAACGATCTGCGCCATGGTGGCCTGGGCCTGCTTGGCCAGACCCAGCAGCCGGGCGGCGTCGGCGGCCTTGGCAGCGGCCTCGTTGGCCTGGGTGGCGGCCTCGGCCGCCTCCTGGTTGGCCTGATTGGCGTGGGCCTTGGCGTCGGCCAGGGCGGCATCGTCGGCGGTATCGGCGCGGGCGAGGTCGGCGGCGGCGGCATCGGCCTCGGCGTCCTGGGCGTCCAGCGACGCTCCGGCGGCATCGGCCAGGGCGGCGGCGGCGTATTGCCGCACCAAGTCCAGCTGGGCGTTGTAGCTGGCCAGATCGGCGCCGGTCACCGTGGCGGGCGCCGTCGAGGATTGCAGGGTGGTCAGGATGCCGGCCACCGCATCGCTGGTCTGGCTGGCGGTCGAGGCCGAGGCGGCGGCCGAATCGGCGGCGTCGACCGCGTTGTCATAGGCCGACTGGGCGCTGGCCTGGGCGGCGGCCAGGGTGCTGGCCGACACCAGTTGGGCCTGCAGCAGGGTCGCGGACGCCTTGGCCACCCACTGCGCCGCCACGTCGTCGTACTGCACCGACAGCTGGACCTGCTGGTCGATCTGCGCCTTGATGGCCGTCAGGGTCTGGTACTTGGCCAGGGCCGCATCCTGGGCGGCGGTCACGGTGTCCTGGCTGGTCTCGAGCGCATCGGCCAGATTGGCCGGCACGCCGCCATCCACATGGCCGACGGTCCCACCCGCCGTGTCAATGCCGTACTGCTTCAGCAGATCGACCACCTCGGCCAGTTCCTTGGCTGCGGTCGATTGGGCGGCCAGCGCCGCCGACACCTCGGCGGCGGCGGCCAGCTTGGCGTTCGTCGCATTGCCGTGCGCCGTCTGCGACAGGCCCTCGTTGGTCGCGTCGGCGCTCAGGGCGGCCAGACGGGCGGCCTCGGCATCGGCCTGGGCGTCGCCGGACGAGGCGCTGGCCTCGGTCAGCGCCAAGCCCATGTCGATCTGCGACTCAGCCATGTCGGAATCGAGCTGGTACTGCCAGGCGGCGACGGCGGCCTGCTCGAAACCCGAGGCATAGCCGGCGGTGTAGGTGGCGGCGCCCACCGCCTCCTGCGCCGAGCTGTAGGCGGCGGCGGCGGCCTCGGCGGTGGCCAGGGCGCCGGTATAGGCGGCCTGGGCGCTGCCCAGGGCGGCTTCGGCGGCGATCGTGGCGTCATGGGCCTGGTCGTAGGCCCCCTCGGCTTCGCCCAGGGCTTCCTGCCACAGGGCCAGCAGGCCGTCCGGCACGCCGTTCTGATCGGGATCGGTGCCGGCGGCGAAGGCGTCGGCCACCGCGATGGCCGCCTTCAGGGCGACCACCGCCGCCAGGTCGTCGGCGGAGAGGCCGGCGGCGTTGGCGTCGGTGTCGTAGCTGTCGATGGCGTATTCCGCCTGGGACGAGGTCCAGCCGGTGGGCAGGGCGACGCCCTTCAGCTCGAGATAGCCCGAGGCGGCGTTGAGGTAGTTGACCAGGGTTTCGTTGCGGGCCGCCGCCATGACGATTTCCACCGCCTGCGAGGCGGCGGCGGCGATCATCGGGTCCTGGATGTCCAGCAGCTTGGCGTCGGCGGCCTCGGTGGCGGCCTCCGACGCGTCCTTGGCGGTGGCGGCGGTGACCACGGCGGCGGCCAGCGCGTCCTCGGCGTCGTCACGGTCGGAAATGGCCGAACCGTCCGACCAGAAACCGGCGGCGTCCACCGTTGCCGCATCCAGCACCGCGTCGGTGCTCGACAGCGCCGTCAGGGCGGGCGACAGCAGGCCGGTGAAGAAGGTGACGGCGATGCCCTGGGCGTCGAGCACCCCGCTGGAGGCGGCCACCGCCTGGGTATAGAGGCTCTGCGCCGACAGCACCATGGTCTGGGCGGCGGCGTAGGCCACCGTGGCGTCATAGGTGTTGCCCGCCGCCGCCAGAACCTCGGCGTTGGCCAGCAGGTCGGCGTAGGAATCCCCCGATGCCGGCGTCAGAGCCAGTTCCGCCTGATCGATCAGGTTTTGGACCTGTTCGACGATCCTGGCGTTGCGGGCCGCCACGTTCTCGAGGATGTCGCGGAAAATGCGGATGGCCTCGGCGGTGGCCCGCTCGATGACCAGGGGCTTCAGCGCCTCGACCAGATCGCGGGCGCCCTTGATCTGCAACTGGGCGGTGGCGATCTGGGCCTCGTTGAAGGCCTGCATCTGCTGCGCCAGGCTTTGCTGGCCGGCCCCCTGCTGGCCAGTCGGCGCGGGCGGCTGCGGCGGCGGCGGCACCTGCTGTTGCTGCTGCTGGATCTGCTGCTGCACCGCCTGGGCCGCCTGGTTGAAGGCCGCCGACAGCAGGTTGGCGGCATTGGGCAGCGCCGCGCCGGCGTTGCCGGCCACCTGCATGACCTGCAGCGGCGACATCTGCTGCGCGATCATGGCGCCGGTGGCCGACATCACCGCCGCCGCGCCGGCCGAATTGAGGGTCATGGTCTGGCCGGAGGCCGAGGTGATGCTGACCTCGCCGGTCACGCCGCCCTTTTCCGCCATCATGGCCACGGTGTTGCCGTTGCCCGCCAGGCCGGTGCCACGGATGCCCACCGTCATGGTCGGGGTCTTCAGCATCAGCGCGTCGGGTGCCGCCTTGGCGATCTGGCCCGACACCAGGGCGAAGGAGCCCGACACCACCGACATCTGGGCCTCGCCGGTCTTGGCGCCGGGGTCGTAGGCCAGATGGTCAAGGACCATGCGGCCCTTCTCGCCCAGGGACATGGTGGTGCCGTCGGCGAAGACCACGCCCACCGCGCCGCCCTGCGGCGTCTGCAGCACGTCGCCCTCGAAAATATTATCGCCCTTGTGCAGGTCGACGACGGTGCCGTCGGCCCGCTTGGCGGTGACGCCGCCGGCCAGGGTCTCCACCTTGCCGATGGCGGTGGCGCCCGAACCGCCGGCCCCCGCCTGGGCGTACTGGCCCGGCGCCAGCGGTCCGGCCAGCTTGCCGGCCAGGGCGGCATCGATCACCGCGCCGGAATCGTTCATCAGCGGCGGCGGATTTTCCGACCCGAAATAACCCTTGATCACCACGCGGGTGCCGTCGGCCCCCACCAGGACCAGATCCTCGCCCTGGCGGACGTACTCGGCCTCGACCAGCAGGTTGCCGCCGGGAACCATCACCTTGGCCATGCCGGCGGATTCGATCACCGCGGAAGGCTGCGGCGTCGCGGACGGCGGATGCCCGTCCTGGACCGCCTTGGCCCCGGTCTCGCCATCACCCGCCGAATTGGAAGGCCGTTCGTCCCTTGGCGCCATGCCACCCTCTTCTCACAAACCAGCGCGCACGCCATCCCCGGCCCGCGTCACCCACTCCGCACCACTCTGCATGATACGGCAATTTGCGAGAAAAGGTCAATATACAGCATTCACCTGACAAAATGACCATTGTTACTTAATAAAGTAACACAATCACAAAACACCGCAGCGAAGGGCAGATACAAAACAACACCAATGTGAAATAAAGTAAAAAAATATCCATCGCCCCGTCAAGGCCCGCCACTTCTCCTTATATTTCACAAACTTAGACATCTACCATCACAAGAAGTTGCCCCTTTGCCATCAACCGCCCCCAGGGCAGCCACACCATTTCCTTAGTCATAAGCCGACCATGGCTTTTGGCAGTGATCTGCTGTTGTTGTGCTGAAAAATCAACCCTGGGTTTCGCCCAGGGTGAAGCGGAAGACGCTGCCCCGCCCCGCCTCGGACTCGACCCAGATGCGGCCGCCGTGGCGCTCGATGATCTTCTTGCAGATGGCCAGCCCGATCCCGGTGCCATCGTAGTGTTCCCGGGTATGGAGACGCTGGAAGACCAGGAAGATGCGGTCGAAATAGGCGGGCTCGATGCCGATGCCGTTGTCGGCCACCGAGAACACCCAGCCCCGTGGCCCGGATTCGGCGGACACGGTGACCCGCGGCGGGCGCTCGGGCGAGCGGTATTTCAGGGCGTTGCCGATCAGGTTCTGGAACAGCCGCAGGACCTGCGAGCGGTCGGCGGTGACCGGGGGCATGGGCCCGATCTCGATGCTGCCGCCGGCCTCGGCCAGGGCGGCTCCAAGATTGCGCCGCACCTCGTCCAGCACCGTGCCCAGACCGAACTCGGTGAACTGGCCGCCCAGCCGCTCCACCCGTGAATATTCCAGCAAGTCCTGGATCATGGCCTGCATGCGCTTGGCGCCGTCCACCAGGAAGGCGATGAACTCGTCGGCGTCGCCGTCCAGCCGGCCGCGATAGCGCCGTTCGATCAGCTGGGCATAGCCGGAGATCATGCGCAGCGGCTCCTGCAGGTCGTGGGAGGTGACATAGGCGAACTGCTCCAACTCCTTGTTGGAGGCGTCGAGACGGGCCAGCAGGTCGGCGGTGCGGGCCTCCATCTCCTTGGCGGCGCTGATGTCGCGGCAGATGAACAGCAGGCAGTCCTGGTCGTCGAGCACCACCTCCTGCACCGAGACCAGGACGTCGAACACCTGGCCGTCCTTGCGCCGCAACCGGCTCTCGAAATCCGCCGCCTGCCCGTCGCGGCGGATCTGCCGGACCAGCCGGGCGCGGTCCTCGGGCTCGGCCCACACCCCCAGATCCAGGGCGGTCCGCCCCAGGAACTCGTCGCGCGAATAGCCCAGCATGGCCGAGAAAGCGTCGTTCAGCTCGATATAGTGTCCGTCCCGGGTGGCGGAAATCACCATGGCGTCGGGACTGGCATGGAAAGCCTTGGCGAACTTTTCCTCGGAAAGCCGGAGGCGGCGCTCCGCCTCCTTGGCGGCGGTGATGTCCTCGATGGTGCCGACCATGCCGCCGGCCGGCCCCGCCTCGTCCGACAGGGCGGCGGCATGGCCGCGCACCCAGCGCAGGCTCCCGTCGCCCCGCATCAGACGCATCTCGGCCAGGAACTCTCCCTCCCCCTGCACATGGCGGCGCCACAGCGCCCCCACCGCCTCGCGGTCGTCGGGGTGGACCACGTCGCACCACTTGCCGCCTACCATCTCGTCCCGGTTTCGCCCGGCCAGTTCCAGCCAGCGCTCGTTGACGTAGAGGCAGGTGCCGTCGGCATCGCTCTGGAACACCCCCACCGGCGAATGCTCGGTGAGCATGCGGTAGCGGGCCTCGCTGGCGGCCAGGGCCTGCTGGACCCGCTGGCGCTCGGCCAGGCGGCGGTCGGAGATCACCGCCAGCCCCAGGGTGACCAGCGCCAGGAGCAGGGTGGCGCCGCCCTGCAGGGCCACATCCCACCGCCACGAGGCCAGGGCGTCGTCCAGGGACATGCCCACCGCCACCACCAGCGGATGATTGTCGAACCGGCGATAGGCGATCACCCGCTGGCGACCGTCGGTGACGGAGGTTCCGATGAGGGTACCCACGGGAATCCGCGCGACATGGGCCATGACCTGCCCCTGCGCCACCGACTTGCCCCGCCACTTGTCGCTGTCGGGCAGCCGCGCCAGGATGATGCCGTCGTCGCGGATCAGGGTGGCCCGCCCACCGTCGCGGGGCAGGATCGAGCGCAACTCGTCCTCGAAGATCTTGGGGTCGAGCGAGACGGCCACCACCCCCAGCAGCCGGCCGCCGCCATCGCGGACCGGACGGGCGACGACGATGCTCCGGGCCGCCACCACCCGGCTCTGCAGCGGGGCGCTGACCGAGACCGAACGGGAGGGATCCTCGAGCAGGGACTTGAAGTACTCGCGGTCATGGACATCCGTTCCCGCCATGCCCGGCATGGTTCCCGCCACCATGATTCCCCGCCCGTCGATGAAGACGGCGCTGCGGATTTCCGGGATCAGCTTCATCCGGTTGCCCAGGGCGGCAAGGGTGCGCTGAGGGTCGTCGGGAACCCCGCCGGGGGCGGCCTCCTCCATCTCGGACAGCAACTGGTCGATGCCGCGCAGGATACCGGAGATATGCTCCTCCGACACCCGGGCCAGGGCCTGCACCAGGTATTCGGTGTCGGCGATCTCCTTGCGGTAGGTTCCCACCGCCTGCCAGACGGTCAGCGCCGCCAGGCACGGAATCACCAGCGCGGCCAGCAACCGGGCCCGCCAGGCATTGACGGGACGCGCCACCGCCGGGCCGGCGCCACGCTGCGACATATCGGGGCCCGGGTCCGGCTGATGCGCGTTCATACCGGAAGAATACATGCGGATGGTATGCCCTACAACCACGGCTCCGCGATTCCCGCGTCGCTTCCGGCTCTTCCTATTGACCGGATGCCCCGCCGCTCGCTAAAACCGAACCGTTCAGTTCAGTTCGGCTGCCGGCTTGCATCCGCCGGGCGGCCGTGACCATCTTTTCCCCACACACTCGCCGATACGAGACCGGACCATGGACAGTTCACCGCGCCGTTCCAAGCTTCCGCTGCCCGTCCTGCTGCTGGGCGGACTGGCGCTGGCCGGAATCGCGGCGGGGGTGGCCTCGTTCTGGCCCCTCGGGTCCCGCCCGGCCGGAGGCCCGCCGTCCGGCGCCCCGACGGTGACGGTGGCCCCGCCGCTCAGCCGCCAGGTCATCGACTGGAACGAATATACCGGCCAGTTCGCCGCGGTGGATTACGTGGAGATCCGCGCCCGGGTCAGCGGCTATATGACCGAGGTGCACTTCACCGACGGCCAGATGGTCAACAAGGGCGACCTGCTGTTCGTCATCGACCCCCGGCCCTACGAGATCGCCCTGGCCTCGGCGCGGGCCAAGGTGGACCAGGCCATGGGCACCAAGGAATACACCAAGCGCCAGTTGGCCCGGGCCGGCGAACTGCACCGCAAGGAATTCGTCGCCGAGAGCACGCTGGACCTCCGCACCGAGGAATCGCGCGGCGCCGGCGCCACGGTGGAGGCGGCGCGCGCCGCCATGCGCGATGCCGAGCTGAACCTGCAGTTCACCCGCGTCACCGCCCCCATCGCCGGCCGCATCTCGGCCAAGCAGGTCAGCGTCGGCAATCTGGTCACCGGCGGCCCCGGCGTGTCGTCGCCGACCCTGCTGACCACCATCGTGTCCCAGGACCCCATCCACGTCACCTTCGACCTGACCGAGGCCGACTACCTGGCCCAGGCCCGGCGCGGCAATCCGGTGGGCGCGGCCGTGCAGCTGCGGCTGATGAGCGAAAGCGGCTGGCCGCGCGAGGGCCGGCTGGACTTCGTCGACAACCAGATCGACAAGGGCACCGGCACCATCCGGGCCCGCGCCGTGCTGGCCAATCCCGACGGACAGGTGCCGGCCGGCGCCTTCGGCCGGGTGCGCCTTGCCGTCTCCGAGCCCTATGACAGCCTGATGGTGCCCGACACCGCCATCGTCACCGACCAGTCGCGCAAGCTGGTGATGACCGTGAAGGACGGCGCCGTGGTGCCCAAGCCGGTCAAGCTCGGCCCCAAAGACGGCGATCTGCGGGTGATCAAGGAGGGCCTTGGCCCCGATGACCAGGTGATCATCAACGGCCTGATGCGGGCGCGGCCCGGCACCAAGGTCACGTCCCAGCCCGGAAAGATGGAATAGGGACCACAGCAGATGCGCCTGTCCCACTTCTTCATCGACCGCCCCATCTTCGCCACCGTGGTCTCGGTGCTGATCACCATCATCGGCGCCATCAGCTACTTCACCTTGCCGGTGGCGCAGTATCCCGAGATCGCGCCGCCGACCATCGTGGTCAGCGCCTCGTATCCCGGCGCCTCGGCCCAGGTGGTGGCCGACACCGTCGCCACGCCGCTGGAGCAGCAGATCAACGGCGTCGAGAACATGCTGTACCTGAACAGCCAGGCCACCGGCGACGGCAACCTGAAGCTGACCATCACCTTCGGGCTGGGCACCAATCTCGACACCGCCCAGGTGCTGGTGCAGAACCGGGTGGCCATCGCCACCGCCCGCCTGCCCGACGACGTCAAGCGCATCGGCGTCACCGTGGCCAAGAACTCTCCCGACATGCTGATGGTGGTGCATCTGAACTCGCCCGACGGCTCGCGCGATCAGCTGTACATGTCCAACTTCGCCACCCTGCAGATGATGGACGTGCTGGCCCGCCTGGACGGCGTCGGCGACGTGCGCATCTTCGGGGCGCGCGACTACGCCATGCGGGTGTGGATCGACCCCGACCGCGCGGCGGCGCGCAACCTGAGCGCCGGCGAGGTGGTCAGGGCGCTGCAGGCCCAGAACGTGCAGATCGCCGCCGGCGTGCTGGACCAGCCGCCCCAGCCGAGGCAGGGCGCCTTCCAGTTCTCGGTGCAGACCCAGGGACGCCTGGCCGACCCCGCCCAGTTCGAGAACGTCATCGTCAAGACCGATGCCTCGGGGCGCATCGTCCGCCTGCGCGACGTCGCCCGGCTCGAGCTGGGGGCGCAGGATTACAGCGTCAACGGCTATCTCGACGGCAAGAACGCGGTGCCGGTGGCGGTGTTCCAGCGCCCCGGCTCCAACGCCCTGGCCACCGCCGACCGGGTCCTGGCCAAGGTCGAGGAGATGTCGCGGACCTTCCCGTCGGGGGTCGCCTATACCGTCGCCTACAACCCCACACAGTTCATCGCCCAGTCGGTCAAGGCGGTGATCAAGACCATCTTCGAGGCGGTCGTCCTGGTGGTCTTCGTGGTGATCCTGTTCCTGCAGACCTGGCGGGCCTCGCTGATCCCGCTGGCCGCCATCCCGGTATCGCTGGTCGGCACCTTCGCGGTGCTGGGCGCCATGGGCTATTCGCTCAACAACCTGTCGCTGTTCGGGCTGGTGCTGGCGGTGGGCATCGTGGTCGACGACGCCATCGTGGTGGTGGAAAACGTCGAGCGCAACATGAAGGACGGCATGAACTCCCGTTCCGCCGCCCACCAGACCATGGACGAGGTGGGCAGCGCCCTGGTCTCCATCGCCCTGGTGCTGTGCGCGGTGTTCATTCCCGCCGCCTTCATCCCCGGCATCTCGGGCCAGTTCTTCCGCCAGTTCGCGGTGACCATCGCCGCCTCGACGGTGATCTCGCTGATCGTCTCGCTGACCCTGTCGCCGGCGCTGTGCGCCCTGCTGTTCCGCGGCCACGGCCCGCTGGACCATCACGACGAGACCGGCTGGCGCAGGCTGGTGGCCCGCTTCTTCGCCGGGTTCAACCGCAATTTCGACCGGCTGGCCGGCGGCTATGGCGGCATGACCCGCTCGGTGGTCAGGAAGTCGGGCCTGATGCTGCTGCTCTATCTCGGGCTGGTGGGCGCGGCCGGCGTCGAGTTCGTCAAGACCCCCAAGGGCTTCATTCCCGAAATGGACCAGGGCTACCTGATCACCGTGGTGCAGTTGCCGCCGGGATCGTCGCTGTCGCGCACCGATACCGTGGTCAAGCGCGTCTCGGCGATCATGGCCGAGACCCCCGGCGTCGCCCACACGGTGACCATCGCCGGCCTGGACGCCGCCACCTTCACCAACTCGTCCAGCGCGGCGGCCATCTTCACGCCGCTCAAGCCCTTCGAGGAGCGCTACGCCCAGGGTCTGTCGGCCAACGTCATCATGGCCGACCTGCGCAAGCGCCTGGGGGCGGTCCAGGAAGCCTTCATCATCACCATCGCCCCGCCGCCGGTGCGCGGCATCGGCACGGCCGGCGGCTTCAAGATGATGCTGCAGGACAAGGGCGGCCACGGCGCCAAGGCGCTGGAGGACGTGGCGGGGGACATGGCGGCGGCGGCCAACCGGATTCCCGGCCTGTCGGGCATCTTCACCCTGTTCAACACCCGGACTCCCAACGTCTACGTCGATATCGACCGGGTGCGCGCCCAGATGCTGGGCGTGCCGGTGGAGCGCATCTCCGAGGCGCTGCAGGTCTATCTCGGCTCGACCTTCGTCAACGAGTTCAACTATCTGGGCCGCACCTTCCGGGTCACCGCCCAGGCCGACGCCCCCTACCGCAACGAGGTGGAGGACATCGCCAACATCAAGGTCAAGAACGACAGGGGCCAGATGGTGCCGCTCGGCGCCGTGGCCTCGGTCCGCTTCGACACCGGGCCCTACCGCGTGCCGCGCTACAACCTGTTCCCGGCGGCCGAGGTCCAGGGCGCGGCGGCGCCGGGCTATGCCAGCGGCTATGCCCTGGAGCAGATGCGGGCCCTGGCCGCCGAGCGCCTGCCCGACGGCTTCGGTTTCGAGTGGACCGAGCTGGCGCTGCAGGAATTGCTGGCCGGCAACAACGGATTGTTCGTGTTCGCGGCGTCCGTGCTGTTCGTCTTCCTGCTGCTGGCGGCCCAGTACGAAAGCTGGTCGCTGCCCGCCGCCGTGGTGCTGATCGTGCCCATGTGCCTGCTGGCCGCCGTCACCGGCCTGATCATCCGGGGGCTGCCCATCAACATCCTGGCCCAGATCGGCTTTATCGTCCTGATCGGCCTGGCGGCCAAGAACGCCATCCTGATCGTCGAATTCGCGCGACAGGCGGAATCCGAGGGCATGGACCGCGTCGAGGCTGCCGTCCATGCCGGGCGTACCCGCCTGCGGCCCATCCTGATGACCTCGCTGGCCTTCATCCTGGGCGTGCTGCCGCTGGTGGCGGGAACGGGAGCCGGCGCCGAGATGCGCCAAAGCCTCGGCACCGCCGTGTTCTACGGCATGCTGGGCGTCACCGGTTTCGGGCTGGTGTTCACGCCGATCTTCTATGTGGTGATCAGGAAGATGGTGGCCGGCCACCACGCCCGCGCCGCCGCCGCCCATGCGGCGGAAGAGGCGCGGGGGCGGTAGCCGGAAGGCGCTACTTCAGCGTCTTCATGTAGGCGATCAGCGCCGCCACGTCGTCGGGATTCTTGGTCCCGGCGAACACCATCTTGTTGCCGGGAATGGTCTCCTTGGGATTGGCGAGATAGGCGGCCAGATTGGCGTCGTCCCAGCTCTTGCCCCAGGCCACCAGGGTGGGGGAATACTTGAAGCCCGCCGCCGCGGTGCCGGCCTTGGAACCCACCACGCCGAACAGGCTGGGACCGACGCCGTTGGCCCCGGCCTCCACCTTGTGGCAGGCCTTGCACGGCGTGAAGGCGGCCGGCGGGTCGGCGGCCCAGGCGGTCCCGGCCAGGGCCATGGCGGCGGCGAAGGCGGCAAGCTGAAGCTTCATGAGAAAAATCCCCCCTATACGTTTGCCCATCCGCCTGTCAGCAAAACACTATTTGATGTTTGTCACAACAGGTCAGGCATCTCCCTGGCCAGGGCCTGGCGCTCGCCGGCCCGCGCGCCCGAAAGGGCGAAGCCCAGGGCCTTGCCGTCGGGGGCGATGAACAGCGCCTTGCGGTCGCGGCCCTCGCCCTCGATCACCCATTCGCCGGCGGCGCCCGGAGCCGGCGGACAGACCACCATGGGCAGGGCCGGGGTCTTGACCACCACCGGCAGGGCGGGCAGCTTCAGCGCGGTCTCCGTCCCCGCCAGGGTGGCGGCCAGGGCCTTGGCCTCGGCCATCAGCGGCAGGACGAAGGGCAGCGGCCCGGCCGGCGTCTCGGCGCAGTCGCCGATGGCGAAGATGTCGGGGTCCGAGGTCCGCAGGAAACGGTCGACCGTGATCCCGCGCTCCACCTTCAGCCCGGCCTCGAAGGCCAGCCGGGTGCGCGGCACCAGGCCGATGGCCGACAGCGCCTGGTCGTAATGAATCATGGTGGCGTCGTCGAGGGCGGCGCGGCCCTTGTTCCAATAGGCCACCGAGCGGCCGAGATGGAAGGTGATTCCGGCATCGCCCAGCGCCCTGGCCATCTCCTCGCCCAGCGCCTGCGGCAGCAGGCGGCCCAGGGGCCAGGGCGCCGGATCGACCACGGTGACGTGGTGGCCGGACCCGGCCAGATCGTTGGCGAATTCCGAGCCGATCAGCCCGGCGCCCACCAGCAGGACGCGCCCCCCCGGCTTGAGCGCGGCGCGCCAGGCGGTGTAATCGTCGAGATCGTTGACCGTGCGGATCTCGGCGTCCTCGCAGCCCTCGACCCAATAGGGCCGGGGATCGGCGCCGATGGCCAGCACCAGCCGGCCATAGCCCAACTCGACCTCGCCGCCGTCAGGGCGGCGCACCACCACTTTCCGGGCATCGCGGCGGATGGCGGCGACCCGGTGGCGGACCAGGATGGTGGCCTTGAGGTCGGCCGCCATCTGTTCGGCACTCTTCTGCACCAGGGAGGACGGGGCCTTGCCCTGGGCGAAGGCGGCGGACAGCATGGGCTTGGAGTAGGACTCGCCGCCGTCGGCGGTGACGATGGTGATGGCGATTCCGGCGTCCAGCTTCCTCAACTCGCGGGCCAGGGTATACCCCCCCAGCCCGCTGCCGAGGATGACCACACCGTTCTCAGCGGCGGAGTTGCTCATGATGTCAGTCCTCCTGGACTTCGAAATCCGACTTGGACACGCCGCAATCGGGGCAGGCCCAATCGTCGGGGATATCCTCGAAGGCGGTGCCGGGGGCGATGCCGTCGTCGGGCATTCCGACCGCCGGGTCATAGACGAAGCCGCACACGACACAGACATACTTCTTCATGACGAGATCCTCCTGGTTGGATTGCTGGTTGCTCAGACGGCCATCTTGGGCGGGATCCAGGCGGTTTCCTGGTGGGGCTCGAAGTCTTCCTTGCTGACCCCGCAATCGGGGCAGGACCAGTCGTCGGGGATGTCCTCGAAGGCGGTTCCCGCGGGGATCCCGTCCTCGGGCAGGCCGAGAACGGGGTCATAGACCAGGCCGCACACCACGCAGATCCAGATCTGATCGTTGCTCATCTTCCGGTCTCCTTATGTGCGGCTCAGCCCTTGTGGGCATTCAGGGTGGCCTGGTAGTGGCCGGCGTGCTTCTCCTCGACCTTGGCCAGGGCGGCGAAGCGCTTGGCGGCGGTGGCGAGGATCTTGGCGAAGCGCTCGGCGTGCTCCTTGGACTCGGCGATCTGCTCGTCCATCTCGGCGACGGCGGCGGAATGCCCCTCCTGCTCGGCCAGATGGCGGAACTTCGGGTACATCTCGGTATATTCGTAGGTCTCGCCGTCGATGGCCATCTGCAGCATCTTCTCGACCGTCAGCTCGGCCTTGGGATAGAGCAGTTCGAGGTGGCCGAAGGCGTGCATGGTTTCCTGCTCGGCGGTGCGCTCGAAGACCTCGGCCACCTCGACGGCGCCCAGCTCGCGGGCCCGGCGGGCGAAGTACAGGTACTTGCGGTTGGCCATGGACTCGCCGGCGAAGGCCGCTTCGAGGTTGGCGATGGTGGGGGAGGCGGGGTTGAAGGCCATTGGGGTCATCTCCTTGGTGTGAACCGATGGACAGACCCTATCGAAAACAATTGATCGATTGAAACGAGTTAAACTTGTTTCTAAAATCGAATTTATCGATTTATATGGGTTTATCCCCCCGCCTGCCAGCCGCCGCCCAGCGCCTTGTAGAGGCCGACCGCCGCCTGCAGCTGGGTCAGGCGGGCCTGGGCCAGGGAATCCTGGGCCGAGAACAGGGTCTTCTGGGTGTTGAGCACGGTGGTGACATCGACGATGCCGCCGGCCAGTTGGGCCTGGGCGATCTCGAAGGCGCGGCGCGCCGTGGCCTCGGCGAGGCGCTGGGCCGCCACCTCCTCGGCGGACTTTTCCACGGCGATCAGGGCGTTTTCCACGTCCGAGAAGGCCGAGGCCACCGCCTTGCGGTAGGTCTGGGACAGCTCCTCGAAGCGGGCGCGCTTCTGCTCCACCGTGCCGGCGATCTTGCCGCCGTCGAAGATCGCCTGGGTGGCGGAGGAGGCCACCGACCACAGCAGGCTCTGGGCGGTCATCATCTTCATGAGGTCCAGGCTCTGGAAGCCGCCCTCGCCGGTCAGCGAGATGGACGGGAACCAGGCGGCGCGGGCCGCCGCGATGTCGGCGTTGGCGGCCCGCAGGGACGCCTCGGCCGATTGCACGTCGGGACGCCGGGCCAGCAGCCCGGACGGCAGCCCCGCCCCCACCGCCGGCACCGCCAGGACGCCCAGGCTCTCGGGCACCAGGCCGAATTCCTCGGGCAGACGCCCCGTCAGGATGGCCAGGGCGTTGTAGTCCTGGCGCATCTGGCGCTCCAGCGGCGCCAGGGTCGCCTTCTGGGTGGCCAGCACGCTTTCCTGCTGCGCCACGTCCAGGGAGGTGGCGGTGCCCGCCAGTTGGCGGTCGCGGAACACCGCCAGGATGCCCTCGGAATTATGGATGGAATCCTTGACCAGCCGGATGCGCTCCTGCAGCCCCAGGATCTCGAAATAGGTGGTCGCCACCCCTGACTGGGCGGTCAGCACGGCGGTCTGCAGGTCGAAGCGGGACGCCTGGGCCGCCGCCTGGGCCGAATCCACCGCCGCCGCGTTCTTGCCCCAGAAATCGATCTCGTAGCTGGCGGTCAGGGTGGCGCTGGTGGTGGTGGTGTGCCGCGCCTTGGTCGTGGTGGTGGTGCTGGCCGCCCGCGAGGCGCGGGCCCGCGTCGCGCCGGCCTCGGCCGACAGCGAGGGCAGCAGCGACGCCCCGGCGATGCCCAGCTGGGCATCGGCCTGCCGCACCCTGGCGGTGGCGGCGGCCAGGTCGAAATTGGCGGTCCGGGCGCCGGCCATCAGTTCGTCCAGGCGGGTGGAGCCGAACTGCCGCCACCAATCGGTCCCCGGCCAGACGTTGCCCCCGGCCGCGTTCGTCCACCGGGCGGGCGGCGGGGTCTCGGGCCGAACATAGGGATCGCCCACCGAGCAGGCCGACAACAGCAGCAGGGCAAGGGCGGGAACGGCTTTCTTCGTCACGTCGGCTACTCCTGGCATCCCGGGTTCAACGACCATCACGGGCGTTGATATTTCGGAGGCGGAAGAATCGGGTTTCGGTCACGGCCGGCTCATATTTGCCATGCGAAACCACAATGCAAAACTCATATGGTGGGAAAAACCCAGAATCTGCGCCACCGGACCACAAGGGATCGTAGGCCGCAGAATCGTGCAGAATCACACTGCATAAACTGTGGACAAGCTGTGGAAAGGCGCTACCCTCCCCCGTGGCGACAACGAGAGCCGAACGGGGATGATCGTCGGGTATTTCCGCAGGATCGACGGTGACGAGGTGGCGGCGCCCATGGCGCTGCTGCGCGCCGAGCGCTGCCTGCGCATCGAAACCGATCCGGTGGGGCGCAGCGATTCCCGCACCCTTCTGCTCGACGGCCTGGACCGCGGCGACGTGCTGGTCTCGCCCTCCCTCGACCATCTGGCGGTCAGCCTGTCCGACGTGGTGCGCATCGCCCGCCACGCGCACGGGCGCGGCGCCACCCTGCGGCTGGTGCTGGAGAAGGTGGACACCTCGCTGCCGGCGGCCCGCAACGTCCTGGTGGCGCTCGACGCCTTCGAGGCGGCGCAGCGGTCGGCGCGGCGCCGGGCGGGGGTGGAGCAGGCCGCCCTGTCGGGCAACCGCCCGGGCCGGCCGCGCAAGCTGGACGCGGCGACGCTGCGCCGCCTCAAGGCCGAAATGGAGGCCGGGCGCAGCTTCGCCGCCCTGGCCCAGGAGCTGGGCATCCACCCGACCACGGTGATGCGCCGCCTGCGCGCCCTGGAGGACGGGGATGGGGGCTGAGGCCCTCATGCCGCCGCCCGCCGGCTCTTGCGCCATGCCTTGAGCCGGGCCAGCCAGAGATAGACCACCGGCGTGGTGTAAAGGGTCAGCAGCTGCGACAGCAGCAGCCCGCCGACGATGGCGATGCCCAGCGGCCGGCGCAGCGCCCCGCCCGGCCCCGAGGCCAGGGCCAGCGGCACAGCGCCCAGCAGGGCGGTCAGCGTGGTCATGGTGATGGGCCGGAAGCGGGTGCGGCAGGCCTCGACGATGGCGTCCAGCGGCGTGGCGCCCTGGCGCTCGGCCTCGATGGCGAAGTCCACCATCAGGATGCCGTTCTTCTTGACGATGCCCATCAGCAGGAACACGCCGATGACGCTGATCAGGGTCAGCTCGGTATTGGTGCCCATCAGGGCCAGCAGCGCCCCGATGCCCGCCGACGGCAGGGTCGAGATGATGGTGATGGGGTGGAGCAGGCTTTCGTACAGCACGCCCAGCACGATGTAGATGGCCAGCAGGGCGGCGAGGACCAGCACCGGCTGGTCCTTGAGCGAGGCGGCGAACACCTTGGCGTTGCCGGCGAATTCCCAGCGCACCGACGGCGGCAGGCCGATGCCGCGCGCAGCCGCCTGCAGCTTCTCGGCCGCCTCGCCCAGCGGCACGCCGGGGGCGAGGTTGAAGGTCAGGGTGGCCGCCGGGAACTGGCCCTGGTGGGCCACCGAGACCGGCGCAGTGGCCGGCTCGAAGCGGGCCAGGGCGTCCAGCGGCACCTGACGGCCGTCCTTGGACTTGATCCACAGCAGGTGCAGCGACGCCGGGTCCTCCTGAAAGCGCGGCTCCACCTCGAGCACCACCTTGTACTGGTTGCGCTGGGTGTAGATGGTCGAGACCTGCCGCTGGGCGAAGGCGTTCTGCAGCACCTGGTCCACCTCGGTCATGGACACGCCCAGCCGGGCGGCGGCGTCGCGGTCCACCACCACCTGCATCTGGGGAATGGCGGCGTCCTGGTCCGAGGAGACGTCGGCCAGGCCGGGCTCGGCCTTGAGCCGTTCCACCAGCCTGGGCGTCCATTCGCGCAATTCCTCCAGCGATTCGCTCCACAGCACGAACTGGAACTGCGCCTTGCCCATGCGCCCGCCGATGCGGATGTCCTGGCCGGCCATCAGGAACACCGAGACGCCTTCCACCTGGGCCAGCTTCGGCCTGAGGCGGTTGATGACGTCCTGGGCGGATTCCTTGCGCTCGCCCAGGGGCTTCAGGTTGATGAACATGCGGCCCGTGTGCCCGGCCCCGCCCGGCCCGCCGCTGCCGACGAACGAGCCCAGCCCCTCCACCGCCGGGTCGGCGAGGACCACTTCGGCCGCCTTCTGCTGACGCTCGGCGATGGTGCGGAACGAGATGTCGACGCGGCCCTCGACGCTGGCGAACACCAGCCCGGTATCCTGAGGCGGAAAGAAGCCCTTGGCCACCTGGCCGTAGAGGAACACGGTCAGCCCCACCGTGCCCAGGGTCACCCCCAGCATCAGGCGGCGATGGACCAGCGCCCAGCCCAGCGTGCGCTCGTAAAACCGCTCCATCCAGACCATGGCCGCCTCCCCCGCCCTGGCCGGGCCGGACAGCGGGCGCGGCTTGGGCCGCAGGGCCATCAGGTGGCCGAACAGGGTGGGCGTCACGGTCAGCGACACCACCGCCGAGATGATGATCGCCACCGACAGGGTCACGGCGAACTCGCGGAACAGGCGGCCCAGGATGCCGCCCATGAACAGCAGGGGGATGAACACCGCCACCAGCGACAGGGTGATGGAGACGACGGTGAAGACGATCTCCTTCGAGCCCTTGATGGCCGCCTCCAGCGGCCCCTCGCCCTTCTCCATGTGGCGCGAGATGTTCTCGATCATCACGATGGCGTCGTCGACCACGAAGCCCACCGAGATGGTCACCGCCATCAGCGAGATGTTGTTCAGGCTGTAGCCCACCAGCCACATGAAGGCGAAGGTGCCGGCCAGGGACAGCGGCACCGTCACCGAGGCGGCGAGCGTCGGGGTCATCCGTCCCAGGGTCAGGTAGACCACCATCACCACCAGCCCGATGGAGATGGCCAGGGTGGTCTCCACGTCCTGCAGGTTGCCGCGGATGTTGACGGTGCGGTCGGAAACCACCGAGACCTTGGTGCCGGCCGGCATCCAGCGCCGCAACTGGGGCAGGATCTCCTTGATCAGCTCCACCGTCTCGACCACGTTGGCGCCCGGCTGCTTGCTGATGATCACCAGCACCGCCTTGTCGCGGTTGAACCACCCCCCCAGGCGGGTGTTCTCCACCGAATCCACCACCGAGGCCACCGCCGACAGCCGCACGATGGCGCCGTCCGCCGACTTGATGATCAGCGGGGCATAGCCGGCGGCGGTGAACAGCTGGTCGTTGGCGCTGATGCTCATGGATTCCGAGGCGCCGTCCAGGCTGCCCTTGGGGCTGTTGATGTTGGCCTGCGCCAGGGCGTTGCGCACGTCCTCGAGCCCCACCCCCATGGCCGCCAGCCGGTCGGGATTGACCCGGACCCGCACGGCGGGCTTCTCGGCACCCGACAGCGTCACCTGCGCCACCCCGTTCACCTGGGAGATGCGGCTGGCCAGGATGGCGTCGGCGGCGTCGAACACCTTGGCCGGCGGCAGCGAATCCGAGGTCACCGCCAGGATCAGGATCGGCGATTCCGCCGGGTTGATCTTGCGGTAGGTGGGCGGCTGGGGCAGGTCGACGGCCAGTTCCGAGGCGGCGGCGTTGATGGCCGCCTGCACGTCGTGGGCGGCGCCGTTGATGGAACGGTCCAGGTCGAACTGCACGGTGATGGAGGTGGAGCCCTGGCTGCTGGTCGAGGTCATCTCGGCCACGCCGGGAATCTCGCCCAGGCGGCGCTCCAGCGGCGCCGCCACCGTGGCGGCCATGGTGGCGGGGTCGGCGCCGGGCAGCTTGGCCGACACGGCGATGGTGGGAAAATCCACCTTGGGCAGCGGCGCCACCGGCAGCCGGCCGAAGGCCACCATGCCGGTGAGGAACAGCCCCACCGCCAGCAGCATGGTCGCCACCGGGCGACGGATGAAGATGGCGGAGAAGCCGCCGCCCTCCCCTTTTCGGGGCGCGGGCGGGACGCCCGCGCTCCCAGTCACGGCGATTGCTCCGCCGGCTTGGGCGCGAAACGCCGCTTCAGCCGCTCGAAGGCCAGATAGATCACCGGCGTGGTGTAGAGCGTGATCAGTTGGCTGAGCACCAGCCCGCCGACGATGGAGATACCCAGCGGACGCCGCAGCTCGCCGCCGGTGCCGCTGTCGATGGCCAGCGGAATGGCCCCCAGCAGCGCCGCCATGGTGGTCATCATGATCGGCCGGAAGCGCAGCAGGCTGGCGCTCACGATGGCCTCCCTGGGGCTCTTGCCCTCATGCCGCTCGGCCTCGATGGCGAAGTCGATCATCATGATGGCGTTCTTCTTGACGATGCCCATCAGCAGCACGATGCCGATCAGGCCCACCAGCGACAGATCGTGGCCGGTGACCAGCAGCGCCAGCAGCGCCCCGATGCCCGCCGACGGCAAGGTGGACATGATGGTCACCGGATGGATGGTGCTCTCGTACAGCACCCCCAGCACGATGTAGATCACCACCATGGCCGCCAGGATCAGCCAGGGTTGGCTGTCGAGCGCGCGGCGGAACTCGGCGGCGTCGCCGGAATAGTCGCCGGTGATGGTCTCGGGCAGGCCCATCTCCTGCTGGATGGCGTCGATGGCGGCGGTGGCCTCGCCCAGCGACGCGCCGGGGGCGGTGTTGAAGCTGATGGTCACCGCCGGGAACTGGCCCTGGTGGGTGATGACCAGCGGCACGCGCGACCGGGTCACCGAGGCCACCGACGACAGCGGCACCAGGGCGCCGGTGGCGGACCGCACGTAGAGCGCCCCCAGCGCCTCCGGCCCGGACTGGTACTCGGGCGTCACCTCCAGCACCACCTTGTACTGGTTGACCTGGGAATAGATGGTGGAGATCTGCCGCTGGCCGAAGGCGTCGTACAAGGTGTCGTCGATGGCCTGCAGCGGCACCCCCAGCCGGGCCGCCTTGTCGCGGTCGATGCGGATGTCGGCCTGCAGGCCGCCTTCCTGGGAATCGGTGGCCACGTCGCGCAGCAGGGGCGAGGCGCGCAGCCGCTCCACCACCAGCGGCACCCAATGGGCCAGCTCGGCGGCGTCGATGTCGGTCAGGGTGTACTGGTACTGGGTGCGGCTGGTGCGGTGGCTGATCTGGATGTCCTGGGCGGGGCGGAAGTGCACCTGCATGCCGGCCACCGGCGCCACCAATTCGCCCAGCCGGGCGATCACCTGCCCGGCCGAGGCGGAACGCTGCTTCTTCGGCTTCAGCACGATGGTCATCTGGCCGGTATTGGCGGTGGGATTGATGGGGCCCGCCCCGATGAACGAAGCCACGGCGGTGACGTCCGGGTCGGCGCGCACCGCCTCGGACACCCGGCGCTGCATGTCCATCATGGTGCTGAACGACACGTCGGCCCGCGCGTCGGTGGTGGCGACGATCAGCCCGGTGTCCTGGGTGGGCAGGAAGCCCTTGGGCATCCACACATACAGCGCCACGGTCAGCACCAGGGTGGCAAAGGCCACCCACAGGGTGGCCGCCTGGCGGCCCAGCACCCAGTCCAGCGAGCGGGCGTAAAGGTCACGCAGCACCTCGAAGAAGCGCCCCGACCGGGCCTCCTCGTGCCCGCCCTTCAGCAGATGGGCGCACATCATGGGGGTCAGCGTCAGCGACACTACCGCCGACACCACCACCGCCACGGCGAGCGTCAGGGCGAATTCGCGGAACAGCCGCCCGACGATGCCGGTCATGAACAGCAGGGGAATGAATACGGCGACCAGCGACACGGTCAGCGACACGATGGTGAAGCCGATCTCCTTCGACCCCGCCAGGGCGGCCTCCAGGGGCTTCATGCCCTTCTCGATGTAGCGGACGATGTTCTCGATCATCACGATGGCGTCGTCGACCACGAAGCCGGCCGAGATGGTGAGAGCCATCAGCGACAGATTGTCCAGGCTGAACCCGGCCAGGGCCATCACCCCGAAGGTGCCGACCAGCGACAGCGGCAGGGCGACGGCGGGAATCAGGGTGGCGCGAGCCGAGCGCAGGAAGGCCCAGATCACCCCGATCACCAGGCCGATGGTCAGCACCAGGGTAAATTCCACGTCGGCCACCGAGGCGCGGATGGTCTCGGTGCGGTCGGCCAGCACCGAGACCTTGACGCCGGTGGGCACGGCGCGGGTCAGTTCCGGCAGCCGGGCCTTGAGGCGGTCGACGGTGGCGACGATGTTGGCGCCCGGCTGGCGCTGGATGTTGAGGATCACCGCCGGCTTGCCGTCGAACCAGCCGGCGACGCGGGAATTCTCGACGCCTTCCACCACGTCGCCCAGATCGGCGACGCGCACCGGCGCGCCGTTCTTCCACGCCACCACCTGGGCGGGATAGGCCTGGGGATCGGAAATCTGGTCGTTGGCGCCGATGGACAGCGCCTGCGACACCCCGTCGAAGCTGCCCTTGGGCATGTCGACGTTGGCCTTGGCGAGCGCCGTGCGCACGTCCTCCAGCGACAGGCCGTAGGCGGCGAGGCGGGCCGGGTCCATGCGCACCCGCACCGCCGGACGCTGGCCGCCCTCGATCAGCACGCGGCCCACGCCGCCGATCTGGCTGAGCTTCTGGGCCAGCAGGGTGTCGGCCACGTCGTTCAAGCGGGTAATGGGGAGGCTGTCGGAGGTCAGCGCCAGGGTCATGATCGGCGGATCGGCCGGATTGACCTTGGAATAGACCGGGGGATAGGGCAGGCCGGTGGGCAGCACGCCCCTGGCCGCGTCGATGGCCGCCTGCACCTCCTCCGACGCCACGTCGATGCTCTTGGCGAGGTCGAATTGCAGCGTCAGCGCGCTGGTGCCCTGGGACGAGGTCGAGGTCATCACGGCAAGGCCGGGGATCAGCCCGAACTGGCGCTCCAAGGGCGTGGTGATCAGGGTGGCGATGGTCTCGGCGCTGGCGCCGGGCAACTGGGTGGTCACCTGGATGGTGGGAAAATCCACCTGGGGCAGGGCCGAGACCGGCAGCATGCGGAAGCCCAGGATACCGGCCAGCACCACCGCGAAGGCCAGCAGCCAGGTGGCGACGGGACGACGGATGAAGGGCGCCGAGACGTTCATGACCGCCGAACCTCAACAAACGTTGTCATTCCGAGCGCATGCGAGGACTCTCCGCCTGGGCCGGCGGTACCGGTTCTGACGTGCCGGGCCAGGATGACGGGCTCATTCTCCCTGGAACGTATCCCGGAGGTCATTGCGTCTTGCCCGCGCGGCCCTTCCCCTCGCCTCGGTCCTTACCCTGGCCCTCGCCGGTGCTGACGCGCGTGCCGGGCTGCAGCTTGGCGGTGCCTTCCACCACCACGGTGTCGCCGTCCTGCAGCCCCTCGTCCAGCAGGGCCTGGCCGGCCTCGACGGCGGCGACCTTGACGGCGCGCATCTCCACCGTGTGGTCGGGCTTGACCGCGAAGACGTAGGACCCTTGCGGCCCGCGCTGCACCGCCTGGGCCGGCACCACCAGCCCGTCCCGGCGCACCGCCAGCAGCAGGCGGACGTTGACGAAGCCGCCCGGCCACAGCCGGCGTTCGGCATTGGGCATCACCGCCTTCAGCTTGATGGTGCCGGTGGTCTGGTCGATCTGGTTGTCCACCAGTTCCAACTCGCCGCTATCGGCCAGGGCGCGGGTCTCGGGCTGGAATGCCGAGACCTGCAGCCGGCCGTCCTGGCGCAGCCGCTCGTTGACGGCGGCCAGGGATTGCTGCGGCAGGGTGAAGACCACCGAAATGGGCTGCACCTGGGTCAAAGTCACCAGGCCGGTGGCGTCCGAGGCCCGCACGATGTTGCCGCGGTCCACCAGCCGCATGCCGGTGCGCCCGTCGATGGGCGCCGCGATGACCGTGTAGGACAGCATGGTCTTGGCATTGGACACCGCCGCCTCGTCGGCGCGCACCGTGGCCTCCAGCTGGCGCACCAGGGCGCGCTGGGTATCGACGCTCTGGCCCGAGACGCGGTCGCCCAGGCCGACATAGCGGGCGAGGTCGCGCCGCGCCGCCTCCAGTTGGGCGGCATCCTTGTCCCGCGTGGCCAGGGCCTGCTCGTACTGGGCCCGGTAGGTGCGCGGGTCGATCTGGGCCAGCACGTCGCCGGCGCGGACATCCTGTCCTTCCTTGAACAGCACCTCGACCAGTTCGCCGTCGACGCGCGAGCGCACCGTCACGGTGTTGTAGGCCTGCACCGTGCCGATGGCGTCGAGATGGATGGGCATGTCGCGCCGCGCCACCTGGACCACCGTCACCGCCACCGGCCGGGCATCGGAGCCGCCGGGCCGGCCGCCGTTCTTGACCGGCTGGGCCGCCGGCCACAGGACCACCGCCAGGCCCGCCGCCACGGCCAGACCGCCGGCGATCATCGCCCGCCGGCGCCAGATGGGATTGTTCAGGTCAAAGGAAGGCAAGGCCCGCTCCCAGGAATTCCGTCGGCGAGGATTATGACCGCAGCGGCCCGGCCTGTCAGTAACAGAGGGTAACGCAAGCCACTCGCCGCCGGGACGGGGAGGAACGCGCGGCGCTGTCCGTCGGTTAATAACAAAGTTATAATCCAGCAATATCCTTCCACTATGATGTGAGACAAAATCATACCACCGGGGAGCAGTCATCCATGTGGATCGAGCAGAGGATATGGACGGCCCGCGACGGCTGGAGCGTCAGCGGCAGCCGGGATGGCGCGGCATCGCTGGTCCTGTACTTCGCCGCCCCCGGCAGCCGGCCGGCAGAAACCATCCTGACCGATTTGCGGCAGGCCTATGGCGATGCGCCGATCCTCGGCTGCACCACCGGCGGCGAGATCCTCGGCCCCGAGGTGATCGACGATTCCGTGGTGGTGTCGGCCCTGGGCTTCGCCCGGGCCTCGGTACGGGTGACGGCCCACGACCTTTCCGACATGTCGCAATCCAGGGATATCGGCGCCGCCCTGGCCCAGGCGCTGGCCGGCCCGGAGCTGCGCGCCGTCTTCATCCTGTCCGACGGCACCAGGGTCAACGGCGATTCCCTGGTGGCCGGCTGCCTGGGCGCCGTCGCCTCCGACGTGGTGGTGACCGGCGGCCTGGCCGGCGACGGCCCCCGCTTCCAGTCCACGGCGGTGGGCTGCGACGACGCCATGCGGCCGGGGCGGGTGGCGGCGGTAGGCTTCTATGGCGAGTCGCTGTCCATCGGCCACGGCAGCTTCGGCGGCTGGGACGAATTCGGCCCGCCCCGGACCATCACCCGCTCGGCGGGCAACGTGCTTTACGAACTGGACGGCGAGCCGGCGCTCGACCTCTACAAGCGCTATCTGGGCGACGAGGCCCAGGGCCTGCCGGGCAGCGCCCTGCTGTTCCCCCTGTCCATCCGCCCGATGAAGGGCGACGCCGGCGGCGAGGTGGTCCGCACCATCGTCGGCATCGACGAGGAGAGCAAGTCGATGATCTTCGCCGGCGACATGCCCACCGGCCATCTGGCACGGCTGATGCGCGGCAATTTCGACAATCTGGTGGACGGCGCCGGCCGTGCCGCCGAGGCCGCCGCCGTGGTGGCTGCCCCCTGCCTGGCCCTGCTGGTCAGCTGCATCGGCCGCAAGCTGCTGATGGGCCAGCGCATCGCCGAGGAGGTGGAGATCGTCGCCGACGTGCTGGGCCGGACCGCCAGCCTGATGGGCTTCTACTCCTATGGAGAGATTTCGCCGCACGGCTTCACCAGCAAGTGCGAGCTGCACAACCAGACCATGACCATCACCACCATCTCCGAGCGCTGATTGTCCCCGCCTCCGCCTCTTCACCGCCTGTTGCAGCGCCAGTTGGCCCGCGCCTCGCGAGGCGCGGGCGATGGCGCGCCCGATTACGAGATGCTGCTGCGCCTGGTCAGTGATTCCTACGAGGAGAACGACCGGGAGCGGCGCCTGTCGGACCGCTCGGCCCGGCTGATGGAGGAGGAACTGCGCGCCGCCAACCGGGAATCGCGCCGCCAGGCCGAAGCCCTTCTGCAGGCCATCCTGGACACGGTGGGCGAAGGCATCGTCATCGCCGGCCAGGACGGCGTCATCGTCAGCGTCAATCCCGCCCTGCTGCGCACCTTCGGCCACGAGCGCCACCAGTTGCTCGGACAGGACATCGCCACCCTGATTCCCCTGGCCGGGCTCAAGGCGGAACCGGCCAGCGGCATGGAGCGCATCTTCGCCCTGGGCCGAGAGAGCATGGCCCGCCGCCGGACCGGCGAGGCCTTCCCCGTCGAACTGGCGGTGGGCGACCTCACCCCCACCGGGGCGCCCCAGTTCGTGGCCATCATCCGCGACATCTCGGAAAGGAAGCGCATCGAGCGCGAGATGGCGGAAAGCCAGGAGCGCTTCCGCGACTTCGCCCAGTCCACCTCCGACTGGTTCTGGGAGATGGGTCCCGAGCTGCGCTTCACGTCCTTCTCCGGCCAGTTCACCGAGCACACCCAGGCGTTGCCCAGCCACTTCGTCGGCCATACCCGCGACGAGATGATCGCCGACGACACCCCCATGGAGGCGAGGCGGCAGAATCTGGCCGACATGGAGGCGCGGCGGCCGTTCCGCGACTTCGTCTACCGTACCAGGAACATGAGCGGGCCGGGCCGTTTCCTCCGGGTCAACGGCAAGCCGGTGTTCGGGCCGGCGGGGGAGTTTCTCGGCTATCGCGGTACCGCCTCCGACATCACCGAGGAAATCGAGGCCGAGGCGCGGCTCAAGGCCACCCAGGCCGAGATGGAGCGCCGGCTGCGCGACGCCAAGGAGGCCGCCGAGGCCGGCAACCGCATCAAGTCCGAATTCCTGGCCACCATGAGCCACGAGATCCGCACCCCCATGAACGGGGTGATCGGCATGACCGGCCTGCTGCTCGATACCCGGCTGTCCGAGGAACAGCGCCACTTCGCTGAAACCATCCGCGATTCCGGCGAATCCCTGCTGACCGTCATCAACGACATCCTGGACTTCTCCAAGATGGAGGCGGGCAAGCTGGATCTTGACTACACCGAGTTCGAACTGGTGCCGCTGGTGGAAAGCGTGGTCGACATCCTGGCGCCCCGCGCCCATGCCAAGGGCATCGAGATCGCCAGCCTGATCGACCCCCGCCTGCGCATGCTGGTGCGCAGCGACCCCGGCCGCCTGCGCCAGGTGCTGATGAACCTGGGCGGCAATGCCGTCAAGTTCACGGAAAAGGGCGGCGTCTCCATCGAGGCCACGCTGCTGGAGCCGCGGGGCGAGGCCCAGATGGCCCGCTTCGACGTGCGCGACAGCGGCATCGGCATCGCGCCCGAGGCCCAGCACCGGCTGTTCTCCATGTTCTCCCAAGTGGATGCCTCCACCGCCCGGCGCTATGGCGGCACCGGCCTGGGGCTGGCCATTTCCAAGAAGCTGGCCGAACTGATGGGCGGCGAGGTGGGGATGGAGAGCGCGCCGGGCCAGGGTTCGCGCTTCTGGATCACCCTGCCGCTGGACCTGTTGGCGCCCCAGTCGCTGGCGCCGCCCGATTTGCGCAACCGCCGTGTCCTGGTGGTGGACGACAACCCGGTCAACCGCGACATCATCGAGCGCCAGCTGCGGGCCTTCGGCGTGCGGGTCCAGGCCTGCGCCGAGGCCGGCGCCGGCATGGAGGAACTGACCCGCGCCGCCGTTTCCGGCGAGCCGTGGGAGGTGGCGGTCATCGATTCCCAGATGCCCATGGTCACCGGCCCCGAGATGGTGCGGATGATCCGGGCCATTCCCATGCTGAGCGGCACCCGGATCATCGTCACCTCGTCCCAGGGACTGGCCGCCGAGCCGAACCAGGACAAGGCCGCCATCGACGGCTTCCTGCACAAGCCGCTGCGCCAGTCGACCCTGCTCGACACCATCGGCCGGGTCCTGGGCCTGTCGGACAGGCCGGCCCACTCCGCCGGCCATGAACAGGAGGAGACGGGCGCCCCCGAATCCGCCGGCAGGCGGCTGCGCATCCTGGTGGCCGAGGACAACCCGGTCAACCAGCAGGTGGCGCTGGGCCTGCTGCGCAAGCTGGGCCATTCCGTGGACGTGGTGGGCGACGGCGCCGAAGCGCTGGAGGCGGTGCGCCTGCTGCCCTACGACCTGGTGCTGATGGACGTGCAGATGCCCGGGATGGACGGACTGGAGGCCACCAGGGCCATCCGGGCGCTGGCGACGCCCGCCGCCCGCATTCCTATCGTCGCCATGACCGCCAACGCCATGCGCGGCGACGACCAGATTTGCTTCGATTCCGGCATGAACGGCTATATCTCCAAGCCCATCGACCGCCGCAAGCTGGCCGAGGCGCTGGCCCCCTATTGCGGCGCGCCCGAGGCCAAACCGGCCGCCGCACCGCCGCAGCCATTGCCGGCCACCCAGGCGGTGGAACTGGAGGTGCTGGACGCCCTGGCCGCCGACATCGAGGCCGACACGGTGGTGGAGATCCTGGTCAAGTTCATGGAGGATGCCCGCGCCCGCTGCGCCGCCGCCGGGGCGGCGGCCGGCGACCTAGACAAGGTGCGGCGCGAGGCCCACACCATCAAGGGCGCCGCCGCCAGCCTGGGCCTGCCGGCCATCCGCGATTGCTGCCTGGCGCTGGAGCAGGCCGCCCGCGCCGGCGAAGGGGCCGAACCCCTGCTGGCCGACCTGCACCGGCGCATCGAGTCCCTGCCCGGCCAGCTGGCCGCCACGCCCTATGCCCTGCCAGGAGGATAGGAATTACAGAAAGTCGCCGATGGCCGCCATGAAGGCCGCCGGATTGTCGGCATGGACCCAGTGGCCGGCGCCGGGAACGGTCACGGTCCGGGCCTCGGGAAACAGCCGGATGATGGCCTCCTGGTAGGCCGGCCGGACGTATTCCGAAGTCTCGCCCGCCACGAACAGGGCGGGGCCGCCATAGCGGGTGCCGTCGGGAAAGGCCGGGAACTCCATGATGTCCTGCATGTGGGCATTGAGCACCGCCAGGTTGGGCCGCCAGCGATAGCCGCCGGCACCGCCTTCCAGGTTCTGCATCAGGAAGGCGCGCACGCCCCTGTCGAGCACGGTGCGGGCCAGGGCCGCCTCGACCTCGCCGCGCGACGCGGCCTCGGCCAGCCGCGCGGCGCGCATGGCTTTGACGAAGGGGGCGAAGGTATGGTTGTAGGACACCGGCGCGATATCCACCACCACCAGCCGCTCCACAAGTTCGGGGCGGGTCAGTGCCAGGGTCATAGCCGCCTTGCCGCCCATGGAATGGCCCATCACCGCCGCCCGGCCGCCCAGGTGCTCGATGACCGCCGCCACCTCGCGGGCCATGAAGGGATAGTCCATGACCTCGCTCCACGGACTGGCGCCGTGGTTGGGCATGTCGAGCGCCAGCACCCGGCGCCGCTCGCCCAGGGTCTTGACCACCGCCCCCCAATTGCGGGCCGAACCCAGCAATCCGTGCAGGATCAGCAGCGGCACCCCGTCCGGGGCGCCGGTTCCGGCCTCGATGGCGTTGAGCTTCATGGACGGCGGGTCAGTGCTTGAACAGATGGGACCGGCCGACCAGCAGGCGGCCGATATGGCGCCCCACCACCTTCATCAGCGAGAAGGTCGGGCGGACGAACTCCACCGCCACCCAGTCGGGGCCCAGGGCACGCACCATGGCCACGCCCTTGGCCAGCGGGTTGGGGTCCTCGTAGGCCGAGCGCAACTCGAAGGTGAAGCGGTAGCCGTGGTTGAGCAGACCGGGCGGCCGCCGGAACTTCAGCCCGCCGATGGAGATGTCGACGACCTCGACCAGGATGCCGTCGAACAGCATGAACAGTCCCTCGCCCTCGTGGCGGTCATCGATGCGGCGGTCGTTGCTGGCGGACTTCACGAGCGCTTCCCCTACGGATGGACGAAGAGTCAGTCTACCAGGGCGCGCCGCCCGGCGCACCCATCCTGTTGGGCAGCCACGTTTCCTCCACCGACGCTACGGAGAATACCCTAGGGAGAAACACAGATGGCGAAAGTATGGTATTAAACCCTTGGTACATTTCAATTTTATGGAATTTGACAAACTCATACCAACACTGTGGCTTCTCCCCCGAATGCACGCACCAGACGCACTTCTGGAATCGCTACAATTCAGTCGCTTCGAATTTTCCGGGGTTTCCGGCGAAGAACCAAACGACCTGGAGTGGGGAACGCCATGACCGAACAACTCAATTCCGTCACCGTGACGTCGTCGCACACGCTGCTGAAGGCGGCTTTGGAGGATCTGGAGCGGGCCACGCCGCATTCGCGGCCGGGCGATAAGGTGTCGCTGATCGCCAATCAGTGGCAGGACACCTTCATCATGACGGCGCGCTACGGCTGGCTGCGGCTGCCGCACTGACGCGATTCGCGCGCCATCGGCCAAGGACGATGGCGCGCCCTGCTGGGCTCGAACCAGCGACCTGCCGCTTAGAAGGCGGCTGCTCTATCCAACTGAGCTAAGGGCGCCCGCCGTCGCCGGGAGACCGCCTAGAAGCGGCCGAATTCCAGCTTATCGAAGCGGAAATTATCGGAGTAGTTCTTGGGCTTCTGCTGGCGGGGGTTCTCGACGGCCACCGTGTAGTCCAGGCCCTTCTTCTTGGCGAAGGCCACGGCCTCCTCCATGGTGGCGAACTTGACGCGGACCTGCGAGGTGGTGTCGGTCGAACCCAGCCAGCCCATCAGGTTGTCGGGCTGCTTGGGAGCCGCCGGCTCGTATTCCAGGACCCAGGACTTGGCGTTGCCATTGCGGCCCGATTGCATGGCGGTCTTGGCCGGGCGATAGATGCGGACCTGCATCGAAGTCTCTCCTGCTCGTCATAAGCCCTGGTTGCGGGCGGAGCCTTGAAAATCAAGGAGTTGTCACCCCCCGTCCGGTTCCGCCCGCAAGGTATAATCGACGCCTTCGGAATCCGCAAGAACCTACAGCTTGAACACCGTCCGCAGGCCCAGCACCGTGGCGTCGGGAATGGTCTTGCCGGAGTTCTCCGGCAGGATGGTGCCCCCCCCCCGGATGGACCACGTACTGGACGTCCGGCACCACGGTCAGCCACGGCGTCACCTGGTAGCGGTAGCTCAGTTCGACGGCCGCCTCGTAATCATGGTCGGGCGCCGTGGCGGTGCCGAAGCGCCTTGCGTCGGCGTCGCGGGCGGCCAGGGCCGGGCTCATGCGGCCGAAGGCGAAGCCGAGGGCCACCACGTCGTCGTCACGGCCCTCGAACGGCCCCTTGTAGCTGAGGCCGGCATCGAAATAGAACGGCATCTGGTTGCGGTCCTCGGGCAGGGCGGTGACCCGGAAGAAGCCCGACAGGCCGAGATCATCGGTCCCCGCCTCGCGCAGCAGCATGCCGTCATAGATGCCGTAGAGCGCCCAGTTGCCACGGTGAGTCTTGGCCGAGCCGGCGGCATTGCTGCCCAGCGACACCCCGGAAATGTCCCAGCGCTGGTCGGTGGCGCGGCCGTTGTAGTACCAGCCGCCCAGCTTGACCATCTGGGGCAGGCCGGCCGCCCCCTTGCCCTGGTTGAGGCCGTACTGCATCTCGCCCATCCACATGGGCGGTTCGTCGGCATTGTAGTCGGTGCCGCTGCGGTTGCGCTTCTGGGCGTCGCCGCCGGCATTGGTGCCCGGCGCCACGTTGCCGGTAAACAGCCCGGCCTGCACCGCCAGCCGGTCGGTGGCCTGGACCTTGAGGCGGGCGCCGAGATTGGACAGCGGATAGCCGCCGCCGCCCGAGGGCAGGTTGGCGGCGAAGGACGGCGGCCAGCCGAAGGCGGAATTGATCAGGTTGGCGGCCACCGCGCTGTTGAAGAACTCCTCCTGCATGGGCAACTGGCCGAAGCGCAGCGACACCTTGTCGTCCAGCACGCTCTGCTGCAGCCACAGGGAGAACAGCCGGGTCGAGGGCGCCGCCTCGATGTCGCGCACCGGGATCAGGTTGCCGATGAAATTGGCCGACAGCTGACGGCCCTGAATGTGCAGCCCGGTGACGTGGAAGGCGCCGCCCTTCCAGCCCACCGCCTGTTCCAGGTCGGCGTCCACGTCCACCTGCAGCAGGGCGTTGCCCACGGCGCGGCGTTTGATGCCGCCCGCGGCGTTGCCCAACGCCTCGGCGGTATAGGCGGCGTTCACCTTGACGCCCCGGTCTTCCAGACCGGAGCGCAAGCCCCCCCAGTCGCCGGTCAGCGTCTCGCGCTCCCACAGGCCCTTCGGCGCCTCCGCCTTGGCCTCATCGGCCCACGAAGCGGCGGGAGCCAGACACAATCCGACAGCGACAGCCAATGCAGTGATACGACGTTCATTCTTACTCATTGGAACCACCCAAACAGAAAGCGGCGCAGATCCACCCGATCCGGAAACACCCCGCCCGGAAGAGCGCGCGCACGCGACGGTGATGGCAGGTCTCCTGGCTCGCGGGTCAAAGGAACAGGCCCCAGCCTTCCCGGTCGGACACGGCCCCCCGGTGGACGTCGGGACCGAAACCAGTGGCATTCCCAGGGGGCGGGTTCCTCTCCGCCTACAGTTGCGGGGGCAGCCGCGGGCTTGGGGATCAGACCCCGGACCGCGTTCCCTTTTCACCTTGAGCCCAGCCCGAAGGCGGGCCCAAGGAACCATCTCCCCCGAGGTGTACCTGTCCCCGGGTCCAAATGCAAGAGGAGTGTTATGTTATAACATTCGAGCGAGGGAGGAGCTTGCAAGGCGATCACGGGTTCGATTGGACCTTGCCTGATGCCTGGGTTAGAGTTCGCGCCGAATGGAGGTTGCCCAGGGATGAAACGGACGGACAGGCCCGAGGCGGATTCGCATATGCTTCCCGCCTCCGAGCCGGACAATCAGGCCACGCCGCCGCTGCCCGCCGAGGGCGGCTGGCTGACCGCCAGCGAGGCGGCGGAACGCCCCCCGCCACCCGCCGCCGCCCCCCTGCTCGATCCGCTGCGCCGAGGCCTGGGCCGGCTGGCCGCCAGTTGGCGCTATCTCGCCGACCCCGCCGAGCGCCATGCCCTGCTGCAGCACCTGCGCGGCGGCCTGTCCCAGGTGGCCGGGTCGTTCCGGCGCCCCTCCATGGCCGCCAGCATGGAGCCCGCCATGCTGCCCCCGGCCATGTCCGAACCGGACGCGGTCGCGCCCTTCGACCCGGAAGCGGCCCTGGCCCGGCTGCGCTCGGCGCTGCGCCAGTTGCCGGAAAAGGGCGAGGTGGTGGTTCCCGGCAACCTGCAATCCCTGGACCGCCTGCTGGGCGATCCGCCGCCGGCCCTGGATTTCGAGGCAGCCGATCTGCTGCACGACTGCTTTCCGCGCGGCACCCGGCATTCCGGCAACCGGGTGCTGCTGGCGGCGGCCCGCAACCTGACCCGCAATTTCGGCCGGCCCGGCCGCCTGCCAATGACCAGCGGCAAGGCCTGGACCATGCTCGATCCGGCGGTGTTCGCCGATCAGATGGCCGCCCAGCTGGCCGAGATCAGCGATTTCGTCCTGACCTGGCAGGCCCAGGAAAAGAGCTTCCTGATCCTGGAATTCGCCGAGGTGGAACTGGTCGAGTACCTGTTCGAGCACCTCCACCCCCGCCGTCACGGCGCCCTGCTGATCAAGGTGATGGACTTCAAGGTGCTGTCCACCCGCCGCGCCGGGCTGCTGCGCCGCATTCCGGCGCGGGTGCGGCGCTTCGTCCAGCACACGGCGGGCGCAGATCCCTCGGTGCCGCTAACCTATGCCCGGGATTCGGCCACCCTGCTGGAACTGATCGAGCGGCGCGTGCCGTTCCGGCCGGTGGCCGAGGCCGCCGCCGCCGCCCGCGCCGAGATCGAGAAGGTGGTCGCCCGCCTGTCGCCACCCCCCCGCCCGGGACCGGAGGGAACGGCTTCCCTGCCGCCGCCGGGCCTGCCGCCGCCGGGAGCCGCCGACAGGTCCGGCCTCGACCAGATCATGCAGGCCCTGGGGCCGTCCGCCGACCCCAAGGCGCCGCGCCCTTCCGCCATGCGCATTTCCGCCACCGCCACCCCGCCGCCGCCGGTCCAGGCGGTCTCGGCGGAGCCGCCGCCCCGCGCCGCCGCCGGCCTGCCGGTGCCGGCAGTCCCGCTCCGCAAGCGCTTCGGCAACCGCCAGAAGACCGAGGCGGTGATGCGGGTGCTGTCCGGGGAAAGCCGCGAGCAGGTGGCCGCCGCCTTCGGGGCGACGCCGGACCTGGTGGACCGCTGGCTCGATTCGTTTTGCAACGGCGGCGCCTCGGCCCTGGCCCCCAAGGCCAAGGCGGCCAGGCCGCGCCAGCCCCCCCGGCCCAAGGCGGCGGTGGAGGCCGCCTCCCTCGACGACCTCAAGGCCAAGCTGGAATCCCTGCTCCAGACGGTCGAGGTTCTCAGCACCCAGATCCTGTCCCTGCCGGCCGAAACGGAGCCGGCGGCGGCACCCGCCGCCCTGCCGCCGCCTGCCCCGCCACCACCCATCCCGGCACCACCCGTCCCGGCACCCTCCGATGTGCCGCCGCCCGGCTTCCCCGCCGAGGACCCCGACCCACCGCCCCGGCTGAAGCGCAGCCGCACGCCCCGCCGCCGCTGAGGCGCTGCTGTCTAGGATTACGATCCGAAGATCGTCCGCCCCGCCTCCCGGCAGGCCGGTTCTTTGGAATAATTCCTTTAAAAACCATATGCCTTATGGCTATGCCCATTCCAGCCCATGATGAAATATGACGGCAGCAAGGGCCGGCCAAGAGGGCGGCACGCCTGGATTGTGCATAAGCACGGCCTTGGGGCGGCCCCAAAATCGATACACCGCATCACATAGTGCAACGACTTGTTATTGTACGTAACTCGGTGTTTATGATTTTCCTGTCGAAATCATTCTGGAGGCTTGACCCCATGGCGCGGATCGCGGTGGTCGAGGACGAAGCTCCTCTTCGGGCGGATCTGGTCGAGTATCTTTCGGCGTGCGGGCACGATGTGATCGGCTGCGGCGACGGCAAGGAACTTGACCGCGCCCTGGACGAACGTCCCGTCGAAATCATCATTCTCGACATCAACCTGCCGGGCGAGGGCGGATTCTCCATCGCCGGCCGGCTGCGTTCCCATTCCGACGTGGGCATCATCATGCTGACGGCGCGCGGGCTGAACGTCGACCGGGTGGTCGGCCTGGAGGTCGGCGCCGACGTCTACATGGTCAAGCCGGTGGAACTGCGCGAGCTGGAGGCCCAGGTGCGCACCCTGGCCCGGCGCATGCGGGTCTCGCAGCCCGCCGCGCCGGCGGCGGAAGCGCGCCCGGCCCAGGAGGCGCCCGCCGCCCCCGCCGCCCCGGCGGTGCCCACCGAATGGATCTACGACCAGCTGACCTGGACCCTGATCGCCCCGGACGGCAAATCCATCAAGCTGACCGGCAACGAACGGGTGTTCGTCTCGCTGCTGGTCACCCGGCCGGGCGAGCCGGTATCGCGCGACGAGATCTTCCGGGCGCTGGGCAAGCGCGGCTGGGACCCCGCCGACCGCTCGGTGGATTCCATGGTGCGGCGCCTCAGGGCCAAGGGCGACCAGACCTTCGGCCATCCGCTGCCCATCGAATCGGTGCACAGCGTCGGCTACGCCTTCGCGGCGCCGGTCGGCCTGCGGTAGTCCATGGCGGGTCCGCGCAAACTCTCCCTCAAACCGCGCGGCGACCGTTCAGCCCCCGCCCCCTCGGCTCCGCCGTGGCCGATCCTGATCGTCGACGACGACGAGCAGGTTCTCGAGATGACCCGGGTGATCCTGCGCGACCTCAGCTACCAGGGGCGCCCGTTCAAATGCGTCGAGGCCACCTCGGCGGCCGAGGCCGCCGCCATCCTCGACCTGCAGCCGGAGATTCCGGTGGCGCTGCTGGACGTGGTGATGGAAACCCCCGATGCCGGCCTGCGTCTGGTCCGCCACATCCGCGAGGAGCAGGGCAACCACCGCATCCGCATCATCCTGCGCACCGGCCAGCCGGGCGACGCCCCCGAGCGCGACGTGGTGCTGGCCTACGACATCAACGACTACAAGAGCAAGGCGGAGCTGACCGCCCAGAAGATGTTCACCGCCCTGGTGGGCGCGCTGCGCGCCTGGAGCGACATCACCACCATCGAGCGCCTCAACGCCGAGCTGTCGGCGTTCAACGCCTCGCTGGAGCGCAAGGTGGAGGACCGCACCGCCGAACTGCGCGAGAGCAACGAGGCCCTGGCCCGCTCCAAGACCCGCGCCGAAACGGCGCTGCTGCGCGAGACCGAGGCCAAGGGCCAGTTGCGCCAGTTCCTCTCCATGGTCAGCCACGAATTCCGCACGCCCCTGGCCATCATCGATTCCTCGGCCCAGATGCTGCGCATCCGGGTGGAGAAGAGCGATCCCGGCGGAGTTGCCCGCCTGGACACCATCCGCGGCGGAGTGCAGCGTCTGCTGGGGCTGATCGACACCTGCCTGGCCGACGAGCAGTTGGACAGCGGCCGCATCGTGCTGCACGAGAAGAGCTTCGACATCGGCCCGATGATCGAGGTGACCCTGTCCCACTACCGGGTGGCGGCGCCCACCCACCGCTACCGCGCCGAATGCGCCCCCGGCCTGGCCGTGTGGGGCGATCCCGGCATGGTCGCCCTGGTGATCAACAACCTGGTGGGCAACGCGGTGAAGTACTCGCCCGCCGGTTCGGACGTGACGGTCGCCGCCGCCCGCGACGGCGGTGACGTGTCCATCGCGGTGAGTGACCAGGGCATGGGCATCCCCGCCGACGACCTGCCCAACATCTTCGAGCGCTTCCACCGCGCGGCCAATTCCAAGGGTATCCCCGGCTCTGGGATCGGCCTGCACATGGTCCGCCAGATCGTCGAGATGCATGGCGGCTCGGTGGCGGTGGAAAGCCGCCTCCGGGCGGGATCGCGCTTCACCGTGCGGCTGCGTCCGTCGCCCGGCCCGGGAGCCGAAGGCATCGACCCGGTGCAAGACGGCTTGAGCGCCCCCGCCCCCGATGATACGGTCGATGATCTTGGCGAAGGCAACAGGTAGCCGGCATGCTTGCGAAGCACTACAGATCGTTCAAGCACGACCTTGACCAGCGCGGGATCATCTTCTCGTTCTCGGGATATCTGTCCGAGGAGATTCTCTATTCCCTGGGCAACGCGCTGCGCCAGAAGATGACGCTGGAGGACGCCAACGTCACCACGGTGAAGAAGGTGTTCTCGGTCTTCGTCGAGCAGGCCCAGAACATCATCCGCTATTCCGCCGAGAAGCTGTCGGGCGACAAGGGCCCGGCCTCCATCGAGCTGTCGTCGGGCATGGTGACCATCGGCACCGAGAACGACCGCTTCTTCATCGTCTGCGCCAACGTGGTGCTGGCCTCGGACGAGCCCCGGCTGCGCGAACGGCTGGAGCGGCTGCGCTCCATGGACCGCGACGCCATCAAGGCCTACTACAAGGAACAGCTGCGCGAGGCCCCCGAGGAGCAGAGCAAGGGCGCCACCATCGGCCTGATCGAGATCGCCCGGCGGGCCAGCGAGCCCATCGAATTCGATTTCGACCCCATCGACGAGCAGAAGTTCTTCTTCTGCATGAAGGTATGTATCTGAGGTGCTTATGGACAACCTGAAGATCGCGGCGACCGAGCGTTCGCCCGCGGTGGATTTCGATTTCGCCGCCGGGCGTCTCAGCCTGAAGGGCGAATCCTATCCCGAGGACGCCTCGGCGGTGTTCGGCCCCATCTTCGCCGCCCTGGAGGCCTTCCTCGGCGCGGCGCGGGGCCGCGAGGTGACGTTCGACTTCGACCTCACCTATTTCAACAGTTCCAGCGCCAAGGCGCTGATGAACATGTTCCAGATGCTCGACCAGTCGGCGGACGCCGGCTGCCGGCTGACCGTCAACTGGTTCTATGCCGCCGACGACGACACCATGAAGGAATTCGGCGAGGATTTCTGCGAGGACCTCAGCCACGTGACCTTCAACCTGGTGAGCGTTGAGTAGCTTCAACCTCTTCGACGCCGAGGAAAAAAGCCTCGAACAGGCCGAAGACCTGCGCCGCCGCCTGGAACAGGCGCCGGGGCCGGTACGCGACGGCATCGCCTCGCTGATCGAGGCCTATAGCCGCAGCGTGCGCGAACAGCGCCGCCTGGTCCGCGTGTCGGACCGCCTGCAGGCCCAGTTGGCCTCGGTCAACCAGGAGCTGGGCAAGCGCAAGGCCGAGGCCGAGGACGCCCTGGAAAGCCTGAAGGCCGCCCAGGAATCCCTGGTCCAGGCGGAAAAGCTCGCCTCGCTCGGCGCCCTGGTGGGCGGCGTCGCCCACGAGATCAACACCCCCGTCGGCATCGCCCTGTCCTGCGCCTCGCATCTGGCCGATTCCACCGCCGCCATCGCCAAGCTGTTCGAGGCCGACGACATCTCGGTGGATGATTTCGAGCGCTTCATGGCCACGGTGAAGGACACCACCGGCCTGATCCTGTCCAATGTGGAGCGCGCCGCCGAGCTGATCCGCAGCTTCAAGCAGGTGGCGGTGGACCGCACCTCGTCGGAGCGCCGCCGCTTCGACCTCGCCGCCTATATCCGCGAGACCCTGGCCAGCCTGGGCCCCCATCTGCGCCAGGCCGGCCACGCGGTGCGCCTCGCCTGTCCCGACGGCATCGTCATGGACAGCTATCCCGGCGCCCTGTCCCAGGTACTGGGCAATTTCATCATGAACTCCCTGGTCCACGGCTTTGACCCGGGCCAACTGGGCACCCTGTCCATCACGGTGGAGCAGGAGGAGGCCGGCTCGGTGCGGCTGGTCTACGCCGACGACGGCAAGGGCGTGCCCGAGGACCATCTGGGGCGCATCTTCGATCCGTTCTTCACCACCCGGCGCGGCAGCGGCGGCTCGGGCCTGGGGCTGCACATCGTCTACAACCTGGTGACCGGCCCGCTGGGCGGCAGCGTCGCCGCCGAATCGCCCGAAGGCGGCGGAACCGTCTTCACCCTCTCGATGCCGCTCAGCCCCTAACCATTCGTCACACTCCGGTTCAATCCGGCGGTGGCGCGGCCAATGGCCTGGGTAGAATATCAGAGAATGAGCAACAACCAGGACAACAGCGGCTCTGGAAAGCCCAGGCTTTCGCTGCGGCGGACCGAACGGCCGCGTCCCGCCGACGGCGCCGCCCCCTGGCCGGTGCTGGTGGTGGACGACGATCCCGACGTCCATTCCATGACCCGGGTGCTGCTGCGCGATTTCAGCTTCCAGGGCAAGGGCTTCGAGGTGATCAGCGCCATGTCGGGTGCCGAGGCCCGCGCCGTGCTGGCCGAGCGCGCCGACATTCCGGTAATGCTGCTCGACGTGGTGATGGAGACCCCCGACGCCGGACTGTCGCTGATCCGCCACGTGCGCGACGATTTGGGCAACCGCCGGCTGGCCATCGTGCTGCGCACCGGCCAGCCGGGCGAAGCCCCCGAGCGCGACGTCATGCTGGCCTACGACATCAACGACTACCGTTCCAAGACCGAGCTGACCGCCCAGAAGCTGTTCACCTCGCTGATCGGCGGATTGCGGTCGTGGATTCACCTGTCGACCATCGAGGCCATGGCCTCGACCCTGGAGCGCCGGGTGACCGAGCGCACCTGCCAACTGGACGAGGCGCGGCGCTTCGCCGAAAGCCTGGTGGAACTGCTGCCCAATCCCCTGTGGTTCAAGGACCCCGACGGTTCGCTGCGCCTCTACAACCGCGCCTTCCGTGAGATGTTCGCCGTCGAGCCCGAGGACTGGCACGGCATGCCCGCCGATGCCGTGCTGCCCCAGCCCCTGGCCGAACTGGACCGGCGGGCCGATGACGGCCTGCTCCTGGGGGAGCCGGGCGGGCTGTCCTTCGAGACCTCGCTGGAGCGGGCGGACGGCACCCGGGCCCTGGTGGTCAGCAAGGGCATGGTGCGCAGCGATTGCCGCGGCACCCCCGACGAGCCGGTGGGCACCATCGGCATCGTCACCGACATCACCGAGCGCAAGCGTATGGAAAGCCAGCTGCGCCATCTGGCCACCACCGACGAGTTGACCGGCTGCCTCAACCGCCGCGCCTTCTTCACCGCCGCCGAGCAGGAGCTGGAGCGGTCGGGCCGCTATGGCGGCTTCGTCTCCGTGCTGATGATCGACATCGACCATTTCAAGCAGGTCAACGACCGCTTCGGCCACGCCGTCGGCGACCGGGCGCTGAAGGCGGCCACCGCCGCCATCCGCGCCAACCTGCGCGAGATCGATTCCTTCGGCCGGCTGGGCGGCGAGGAATTCGCCGCCATGCTGCCCGAGACGCCGCTGGCCGGCGCCATGCTGGTGGCCGAGCGCCTGCGTCAGGCGGTGGCCGCCGTCCGCCCTCGCCCCGTGGGCGACGGCGTGCCGCCGCTGCGCATCACCGCCAGCCTGGGGGTCGCCGAGCGCGCCGCCGAAGAAACCGCCGTCGACCAGATCCTGGCCCGCGCCGACATCGCGCTGTACCGCGCCAAGGCCGCCGGCCGGAACCGCGTCCTCGCCTGAAGGCTCAGCCCCCTTTCCCACTCCCCCCCTCCCTCGGGCATAGTGCTTGGGATGTGACACGGTGCTTCGAGTCGCGCCGAAATGAGGCGGATAGAGAATCGATGCTGAGGGTTTGTCTCGTCATCCTGGGGATCATGGCGGCCTTGCCCGCCTGGGCCGGGCAGGTCGTCAAAGTGGGCGGCTACCCCTTCGCCCCCTTCGTCGAAACCAATGCGGCGGGCCAGCCGGACGGACTGGCGCTGCGCCTGATCGAGGCCCTGAACGCCCATCAGGACCGCTTCACCTTCCAGTTCGTCCCGACCTCGCCCAACCGCCGCTACAAGGATCTGGAAACCGGCCAGTTCGACGTCATCCTGTTCGAGAGCCCCGATTGGGGATGGACCGAGCGCAAGCTGCCGGTCCAGGCGTCCCGCGTCTTCCTCGACGGCGGCGAACTCTATGTCGCCCTGGCCCGGCCGGGGCGCGGCCAGGACTATTTCGCCGACCTCACGGCCAGGCGCATGGTGGGGCTGATCGGTTATCATTACGGCTTCGCCAATTTCGAGGCCGACCCCGCCGTCCTGGCATCGCGTTTCCGCATGACCCTGGTCCGCGACAATGCCGCCAGCATCGAGGCGATCCTCAAGGATCGGGGCGACGTGGCGGTGGTCACCGACGCCTATCTCAAGCGCTGGCTGAAAAGCCGGCCCGAGGCCCGGGACAAGCTGCTGGTGTCGGAACGCTTCGACCAGCGCTACGCCCACCGCGCCCTGATCCGCCAGGGCGCCGCCGTCACGCCGGCCGAACTGGACAGGATGCTGTCCGCCATGGACCTGGACGGTACCCTGACCCGGCTGTGGCGGGAATTCGGCATCCGGGACTGATTCTTTTCGAACCGCTCAAAACATTGCGCCCCGCATCACATCCGGCATAATGGTACCGTAATGCCATTATGAGGGCCGCCATGCGCCACCGCCATCTGCTGTCGCCCATCACGCTGCGCGGGGTCGCGCTGCCCAACCGCATGATCATGGGCTCCATGCATCTGGGTTTCGAGGGGCTGCCCGACGCCTGGCCCCGGCTGGCCGATTTCTATGCCGAGCGCGCCCGGGGCGGCATCGGCCTGATCGTCACCGGCGGCGTGGCGCCCAATCCGCAGGGCAGTTTCGGCCCCGACGGCACCGTGCTGACCTCCGAGGCCGAGCTGCCCGGCCACCGGCTGGTGACGCAGGCCGTCCATGCCCAGGGCGGACGGATCATCATGCAGATCCTCCATTGCGGCCGCTATTCGCGGGCCGCCGACATCGTCGCGCCGTCGCCCCTCCGCGCCCCCATCAACAGCCAGGCCCCGCGCGAGCTCTCCGATGCCGAGATCGAGCGGACCATCGCCGATTTCGCCCGCTGCGCCCGGCTGGCCGTGCAGGCGGGCTATGACGGGGTCGAGGTGATGGCCTCGGAGGGCTACCTGATCAATGAGTTCCTGGCGCTGCGCACCAACAAGCGCACCGACCGCTGGGGCGGCGACCTGCACGGCCGCATGCGCTTCCTGGTGGAGATCGTCCGCGCGGTGCGCGCCGCCCTGGGGGAGCGCGCCATGATGAGCGTGCGGCTGTCCATGATCGACCTGGTGGAGGACGGCCTCGCCGCCGACGAAGTGGTGGCCGTGGCCCGGGCCATCGAGGCCGAGGGCTGCGACCTGATCAACAGCGGCATCGGCTGGCACGAAGCCCGCGTTCCCACCATCGCCCACACCGTGCCCCAGGGCGCCTGGGCCTGGGCCACCGCCCGGGTCAAGGCGATGGTGGGGATTCCCGTGGCGGCCAGCAACCGCATCAAGACCGCCGATCTGGCCGAATCCCTGATCGCCGAGGGCCAGTGCGACATGGTCAGCATGGCGCGGCCCCTGTTGGCCGATCCCGCCTTCGCCGCCAAGGTGGCGGCCGGCGAGACGGAGGCCATCAATGCCTGCATCGGCTGCAACCAGGGCTGCCTCGATCCCATCTTCACCGGCGGCGCCGCCACCTGTCTGGTCAATCCCCGCGCCGGGCGGGAAGGCGAGTTCCAGTCGCGCCGTCCCTGCGAGACCCAGCGCGTCGCCGTGGTCGGCGGCGGTCCGGCCGGCATGGCCTGCGCCCTGGAAGCCGCCCGGCGCGGCCATGACGTCGCCCTGTTCGACGCCGCCCAGGAATTGGGAGGCCAGTTCATCCTGGCCCGCGCCGTGCCGGGCAAGGAGGAATACCTCGCCACCCCCGCCTATTACGCCCAGGCCCTGAAAAAGGTCGGGGTGGAGCTGCATCTGGGCCGCCCCGCCACCGCCCGCGACCTCGCCCCCTATGGCCGCATCGTGCTGGCCACCGGCATCCGGCCGCGCCGGCTGGACCTGCCGGGCGCCGACCACCCGATGGTGGTGGGCTACGAGGACATCCTGTCGGGCCGCAAGCGGGCGGGCGCCCGGGTGGCCATCCTGGGCTCGGGCGGCATCGGCTTCGATGTGGCCCTCTATCTGGTGGGCGAGGATCACGAGACCGACTTCAACGCCGAATGGGGCATCGACCGCGCCTTCACGGCGCGCGGCGGTCTGGCCGAGCCGGTAGCCCCGCCGCCGGCCCGCCGCGCCATCACCATGCTCCAGCGCAAGGCCGACCGCCCCGGCGCCGCGCTGGGCAAGACCACCGGCTGGATTCACAAGGCCCACCTGCAGCGCCACCATGTGGACATGCTGGCGGGCGTCGCCTACCGACGCATCGACGACAAGGGGCTGCACATCACGGTCAACGGCGAGGAGAGGCTGGTCGAGGCCGACACCGTCATCGTCTGCATCGGCCAGGAGCCGCGCCGCGATCTGGCCGACGAGTTGAAGGCCCTGGGCCGCGAGGTCCAGCTGATCGGCGGCGCCCGCGACGCGTCCAAACTGGATGCGCTGGCCGCCTTCGAGGAAGGGACCCGGCTGGGACTGGCGCTGTAGGCGAGCCCGCTACACGCTCATCCCCGCCACCCAGCCCGACGACCACGCCCACTGGAAATTGTAGCCGCCCAGCCAGCCGGCCACGTCCACCGCCTCGCCGACGAAGGACAGGCCGGGATGGGACTTGGCCGCCATGGTCTTGGATGACAGATGGGCGGTATCCACGCCGCCCAGGGTGACCTCGGCGGTGCGGTAGCCCTCGCTGCCCGCCGGCACCAGCGGCCATTCGGACAACAGGCGGGCCAGCCCGGCCAGGGCGGCGTTGGTCGACTGACCGATCGGTCTCCCTAATAAACCCGCCCGCTCCGCCAGGGCGCGGGCCAGCCGGGCGGGCAACAGTTCGCCGACGATGGTCTCAACCTGGGCGTTGGGCCGCTGGCCCTTGCGCTCCAGCAGGCGGGCGGCGGCATCCTGGCCAGGCAACAGGTCGACCATTATAGACTGACCGGTCAGCCAATAGGAACTGATCTGCAACACCGCCGGTCCCGACAGGCCGCGATGGGTGAACAGCAGGGCTTCGCGGAAGCGGGCCTTGCCGAAGCGGATTTCGGCGGGAACGGCGATGCCGGCCAGATCGCGCATCAGGGCGAGATCGGCTCCGGTGAAGGTCAGCGGCACCAGGCCGGGCCGCGGCGCCACCACCGACAGCCCATAGCGCCCGGCCAGGGCATGGGCGAAGCCGGAAGCGCCGATCTTGGGCAGCGACAGCCCGCCGGTAGCCACCACCAGGGCGGCGGCCTCGTAGGTTCCCCGGCTGGTCGCCACCCGGAAGGGGCCGTCGCCGGTCACCGCGCCGACCTTGGCCTCCAGCACTATCTCCGCGCCCCCCGCCCCGCATTCGGACAGCAGCATGGCGACGATGTCGCCGGCCGAATTGTCGCAGAACAGCTGGCCGTGCTCGCGCTCGTGAAAAGCGATGCGGTGGCGCTTTATCAGGTCGAGAAAATCGGCGGGACCATAGCGCTTCAGCGCCGAGGTGGCGTAATGGGGATTGGCCGACAGGTATTGGGCGGGGGTGACGGCGCGGTTGGTGAAGTTGCACTTGCCGCCGCCCGAGACGAGGATCTTGCGCCCCGGCTGGTCGTTGTGGTCGAGCACCACCACCCGCCGGCCGCGCGCCGAGGCGATGGCGGCGCACATCAGCCCGGCGGCACCGGCGCCGATGACGATCACGTCGAAGGGAGAAGACAGGCTCATGGCCCGACTTCTACCCCATCCGGTCGCGCCACTCCAGCAGGCGGTAGACGGCGCGGCCCAGTGTCCAGCCATCGGCAAGGCCGGCGGCGGAGAGATCGGCATGGGCGAGATTGCCCAGGCGGTAGAACCGGCCATGGGGCAGGGCCGCCGCCAGGGCCTCGCCCTCGCCCACCGGCACGATGCGGTCGTCGGCGCCGTGGATGACCAGCACCTCCGGAGCGAAGGCCGACAGGTCGCGGGCGGCGAGGTCCAGGCGGCCGATCTCGTCGGCGATGCCGGGCGGCAGGCCGTCGATCAAGCCGGGTGCCCGTGCCGGATCGGCATTGTCGAGCAGCGCCATCACCGCTTTTCCCTGGGGCCCCAGCCGCCCGACCAGGTCGCCGATGCCCGCCTCCGGATCGCCCATGCGGCGGCGCGCCACGGCCTCCAGCAGGGTGCGGTCGCCGCTGTCGCTCAGGCGCCGCGCATTGCTGGCCACGAACACCCACTTGCCGTAGGCGTTGGGCTCCAGCCTTTGCCCCCGCCAGTATCCGGTGGTGAAGAAGCCGATCACCCGGCGCGCGTCGTAGGGCGGCCCCACCGCCACCATGACCGCCACCCTGGCCGCCACGTCCGGCTCCAGGGCGGCCAGCACCGCCGGGATGGCGGCATAGGAGATGGCGGCCATCGCCACCCTGTCCCCCGGCGCGTGGCGCACCGCCAGGGCCACCTCGCCCGCATCGGCGGCCGACAGGGTCAGCGCCCTGGCCCCCAGCAGATCGGGCACCATCACCCGCCACCCCGCCCCCACCAAAGCGGCGGCGAAGCGGACCAGCCGGGGATCGTCCTTGCCCGCCACGGCGGCGCCGGGCAGCAGCACCAGCACCGGCCCGCTCTCGCCATGGAGATCGGCCCGCCCGCCGGCGTATTCCAGCGGCCGGACGGCGACGGGCGGCGGCGAACCGCCCAGGGCGGCCATCAGGCGGATGGTGTCGAAGACCCGGCGGCCGGGCGGCGAGACGAGGCCGAGGGCAAGGATGAGAAGGAGGGCGAAAAGAATACGGAATCTGTCATTCCGCCGAGCCGCGGGAGGAGGAATCTTGTCCTGGAACGGCATTTCCGACATTGAAACAATGCTCCAGGCGGAGATCCCTCGCCCACGCTCGGGATGACGCCCTCAAACGAGGCCGAACCGCCTCACACCTCGATCTCCCCCAGCTTGGCCTGGGTTTCCTTCAGGCGGTCGGCCTTCTTCTTCATGTCGTGTTCCATGCGCTTGATGCGCTTGTCCAAATCCTCGATATGGGCGAGGCGCTCCACCCGCTTGTGCTTGTTGTAGCTGGAGGTGAAGCGCTTGACGCCCCAATCGGCGGTGACGAAGAACAGGGCGGCGCCGGCCACCAGCACGATGATCGCCGCCACCCCGCCATAGGCGCTGTTGACCGCCACCATGGCGCCCCAGAAGCCGATGGTCACCAGCGACGAGGCCGAGGCCAGCACCAGCCGGTTGACCGTCTGGTCATGGCGCATCTGGCGCTTCTCGTGCTCGCGCATGGCGTTGACGATCTCTTCCCTGGCGATGGCCTGCCAGGTCCTGAACGACATGCCCTTGACCGTCCGGTTGTCGCGGATGGTCTGTTCCAGCTTGCGCACCAGATAATCGGCCTTCTGGTCCGGCGTCGGGCCTTCAGCGGCCAAGTCTCGTCTCCCACGGTGGTCAGGGCCGCAGTTTAATCAACCCTCACCCCTTGCGGAAAGGCCCTTCCTCCGCCTGCTCGGCGATGTCCTCGGCCACCAGGGCGCGCTCGTGGGCGAGATAGCGCGCCACCGGCTCGGCCAGACCGGGATCGGCGATCCAGTGGCCGGAATAGGTGGCCACCGGCAGATAGCCCCGGCTGACCTTGTGCTCACCCTGGGCGCCGGCCTCGACGCGGGCGAGACCGTGGGCGATGGCGAAGTCCAGGGCACGGTAGTAGCACGCCTCGAAATGCAGGAAATCCACATGCCGCCCGCCGCCCCAGGTGCGGCCGTAAAGGGTGTCCCCGCCCAGCATGTTGAAGGCCGCCCCCAGGGGCTCGCCATCGGCTTCGGCCCACACCAGCACCACGCTGTCGGCCAGGGTCGAGGCCGAGAGTTCCTCGAAGAAGGCGCGGCTGACATAGGCGCGGCCCCATTTGCGATCCACCACCGCCTGATAGAAGGCGTGGAAGACGTCCCAGTGCCGCGCCTTGACGTCGCCGCCCACCAGGGTGGAAAGCCGGACGCCGGAGCGCGCCACCGCCTCGCGCTCCTTGCGGATCTGCTTGCGCTTGCGGGACGACAGGCGGTCCAGGAAGTCGTCGAAACCCCGATAGCCGTCGTTGCGCCAGTGATACTGGCTGCCCAGGCGTTGCAGCCAGCCCGCCTCGCCCAGCCCTTCATACTCGCCCTCGGAGGGAAAGGTGACGTGCACCGAACTGGCGCCCAGGCGGCGGGCCAGATCCACCATGGAGGATGCCAGCACCCGCCTCAGCCTGGGGCCATCCTCGCCGGCCAGGACCAGCAGGCGCGGCCCGGTGACCGGCGTGAAGGGCACGGCGCATTGCAGCTTGGGGTAATACGCGCCGCCCGCCCGCTCGTAGGCCTGGGCCCAGCTCCAGTCGAAGACGTATTCGCCGAAGGAATGGCTTTTCAGATAAAGCGGCGCCGCCGCCAGCAATCGTCCCTCGCCGTCGCGCACCAGGAGATGGCGGGGCTGCCAGCCGGTACGCGGCGAGGCCGAGCCGGAGCGCTCCATGGCGTCGAGAAAGGCATGGCGGATGAAGGGATTATCCGTGCCGGCGCAGGCATCCCACGCGGCGGCCTCCACCTCCGAGATGGCGGACAGAACGGTGACGCTGAGACGCTTTTCTCCATCGGGCATGATGCCAAGATGAGGGCGGAGGCGAAGAATTCCAAGATGCGCATGGCCGTCATGACCCATCCCGCCCCTTCGGGGAGTATCAATTCCTGTGCCGGAAGTGCTATGGGAGGGCCCGCACCACCCGAATTCCGCGGATCATGAGCGCTTCCATCGACTTCTCCTCGCTGCCCCAGGCGGAACTGACCGACGACGGCGGCAAGCCCGTCAAGGCCCGCCTGCTCGCCACCCACGACGTCGCCCTGGCGGTGGCCGAGGCGGTGCGCGCCAATTGGGCGGTGATGCCGGCCGGGGGGCTGACCAGCGCCATCGGGTCCTACGACTATCACGACGACGGCATCGCCGGTTTCGCCGGCATCGTCGCCATCCGCCCCAAGGGGGCGCTGGCCGCCGAGATGGTGGCCGCCCAGACGCCGCTGGCCGAACTCAAGACCCATCAGGTGGCCATCGACGCCGAGAACGGGCTGGTCTCGGCGGGTGCCGGGCTGACCTTCACCCAGGTCAACGCCGCCCTGGCCGGGACGGTCGGCCCCAACGCCCGCGTCCTGATCGACCTGACCAGCATCGCCTCGGCCTTCGTCGGCGGCGTGGTAGCCACCGGCGGCATGGGGCCGCTGCGTCTTTCGCCGCTCGGCACCCTGGACGCCGTCTGCCTGGCCGACGGCGGCGACGCGCCGCGCATGGTCGAGGGCGAGGCCCTGGCCGGCGTCCAGGGCCTGCAGGGTTGGACCGGCATGGTCGCCGCCGCCCGCTTCCGCTTCGTCCTGGTGCCGACCGGCGAATTCGGGCTGGTGCTGCCGGTGCAGGGGTCGGACGTGGACACCATCGCCGGGCTGCTGGCCTGGCTGCGCCCCTGGACCCGCATCACCCTGCCCGAGGCCGGCGGCCGCGTCACCGGCGAGGGCGGCGAGACGGTGCTGAACGGCATCGAGCTGGTCAGCCGCGATTCGCTGGAAACCTTCATCGAGCACGCGGAGGAGCCGGCCCGCTCCAAGGCGCAGGGGCTACTGCAATCCTGCGAATACGCCGGCGCCGACATGCTGGCCTGCCTGACCGGCTGGTCGGAACTGTCCATCGACGACGTGCTGATGAGCCTGCTCGACCCCGAGACCGAGACCATCGGCGGCGTGATGATCGATTTCGGCGTCGGCTTCTCGTCGGGCGCCGAGATGGAGACCTTCCGCGCCATCCGCGAAGGCGCCCCCGACCTGGCCCGCACCAGGGCGCGCGTCGTCCAGCCCGGCAAGCTGAAGCCGTGGAGCACGTCCACCGACATCAACATCGTGCTGCCCGCCGATACCGGGGCCATCGTAGCGGTGCTGGAGGCCTATGCCGATTACCGCGCCGCCATCCGCACCCTGGCCCGCGAACTGAAGGGCGCCGTCGAGGTGGAATTGTCGGCCTACGGCCACCTGTCGCCGTCGGGCATCGACCCCCATCACCGCGTCACCCTGTTCGCCGCCCTGGGCGCCGAGGCGGCCCTGGCCGGAGCGCGTCAGGCGGTGGCGGCCAACAAGCGCACCCTGATCCACGATCTGATGTTCGCCGCCAAGAGCCATGCCCTGGCGGTGACCGGCGGCGAGAAGGGGGCGCCCTCCCTGGTGGAGATCGCCCGCGCCGCCGGCGGCGAGAACCGCCTGCCCGAGGACCTGAAGGCCGCCTTCGCCCGCACCCGCGCCGCCGTGATGGCGGCGCCGGCCCATTTCAGCTTCCGCGCCCCGCCCGAACTGCGGACCGGGGACTGAAGCCTCACTCTTCCGGCGGAACCTCGGCGGCGCGCTCGCTGGCCCGAAGATAGGACATCTTGTCGGGATAGCCCCTGGCTACACAATGGTGGTGCAGGCGCATGGCCTCGACCAGGGCGCCCCGGCGGTCCAGCATCTCGTCGGCCATGCGCACCATGCGCGAATTGGGCCACGAGAACGGGCGGATGGCCGCCAGATGGGCGAAGGAATCGGCCTCGCGCCCGGGATTGCGCTGGGCCATCAGGATGATGGCGGTGGCGGTGGAGCGCGAAATGCCCATGTGGCAGTGGATCAGCAGATGCTCCACCATTTCAGCCTTCAGCCCCTCGCCGTATTCCAGGATGGCCTCCACGTCGCGGGCGGTGGCGGGGGTCTGTCCGTCCTGCGGATTGACGATGTCGTGGAAGCGCCAGATGGTGCGGGCGTGGGGCGGATAAAGGGTGAAATGCTCCGGGTCCGGCCATTCGGGGTCGAGGATGGTCACCACATGGCTGACCCCCGCCGCCGCATGGGCCGGCAGTTCGTCGATGCCGCAGATGGTCAGCGGAAAGGGCAGCAGCGGGGTCTTGATCGTCACAGCTGTCGAATCTCGATGTTGTGCTTCTTGAGGGCGTAGCCGATCTGCCGGGGGGTGAGGCCCAACAGACGGGCGGCCTTGGCCTGGACCCAGCCGCAGCGCTCCATGGCCTGGACCAGGCGCTCGCGCTCGGGCAAATCCTCGTCATCGGCAGCGGCGGCGGGAACGGACGGTGCGGGGACCGGCGGCGGCGCGGAAGCGGCGGCGGCGGGCGGCGCGGCCATGGGGCCGGTGGGCACCGGGATGGGGGGGCTGAGGGTGGGGGCGGCCTTGTCGCCGGGATTGCGCTTGTGCCACAGGGTCGAGGACAGGCAGGTGTCCTGCTTGCACGACAGGTCCATCTCGTCGATGACCTCGCCCTTGGTCATGGTGGCGGTGCGGTAGACGCAGTTCTCCAGCTCGCGCACGTTGCCGGGGAAGTAACAGCGCTGCAGCGCTTCCAGCGCGTTGTGGGAAAAGGCCATCGCCCGGCCGTTCTCCTCGTTGAACTGCTTCAGGAAGTACATGGCCAGCAGCGGAATATCGCCCGAACGCTCGCGCAGTGGCGGCAGGAAGATCGGCACCACGTTGAGGCGGTAATAGAGGTCGGCGCGGAACGAGCCGTCGGCCACCCCGGCCTCCAGGTCGCGGTTGGTGGCGGCGATCAGGCGGACGTCCACCTTGACGGTCTTGTTGCCGCCAACCCGCTCGAACTCGCCCTCCTGCAGCACGCGCAGCAGCTTGGCCTGGAAGTTGGAGGAAATCTCGCCGATCTCGTCGAGGAACAGGGTGCCGCCGGTGGACAGCTCGAAGCGGCCCTTGCGCTCGGCCACCGCGCCGGTGAAGGCGCCCTTCTCATGGCCGAACAGTTCGGATTCCAGCACGCTTTCCGACAGGGCGGCGCAATTGACCTTGATGAAGGGCTTCTGGGCGCGGGCCGACAGGATATGGACGGCGCGGGCCACCAGTTCCTTGCCGGTGCCGCTTTCGCCCCTGAGCAGGATGGTGGCCTTGGTGGGGGCGGCCTGCTGCACCTGGGCGAAGACGCGGGCCATGGCCTCGGACGTGCCGACCACGTCCTCCAGCCCGCGGATGGGCAGGCTGGGGCGGACCTCGGCCATGCGCTTGTGCAGCCGCGCGGAATCGGTCATCAGGGTCTCGCGGTCGCTGGCCAGCTTGCGGTGCAGGCTGGCGGTCTGGCCGATCAGGGTGGCGACCATGGTGAGGAAGCGCAGGTCGTGCTCGAACACGTACTGGGCGCTGTCGTCCCACGAGCGCTCGACCGAAAGCGCTCCGAACGGCTTTTCGGTGGTCTTGATGGGCACGCAGAAGAACGATACCCGCTCGCCCTCCAGCCCGTCGTCGTTCTCGGCGATGTATTCGGCCAGCAGCGGTTCCTCGGCGGCGTCGGGCGCCACCATGGGAATGCCGGTGGACACCACCTTCTCCACCGCCTGGAAGGGATATTTGAGGACGCCTTCGCGCGCCAGGCGCAACGACATGCCGGTGACGGCGGCCAGATGGGGCTGGCCCGCCTCGTCCTTCAGCACCACGGCGCCGTGGCGCATGTTGAGGTACGACGACAGCACGTTGAGGACGTCGTGGAGCGCCTTGTCCAGATCCAGGGTGGCGCCGAGAATCTTGCTGATCTCGTAGATACCGATCAGCGGCAGGGCGCTTTCGTCACTCTTCTGGGCCGTCATACGCATCCGATCCACCAATTGACCTTCACACGGAAACAAAGCCGCAGCGACCCGCCGCGACCGGCTCCCCCCACCTTTTCTTGATTACAGTCATAATTCTTAGTCCATGCGCGCCCGTTCGTCCACACCCGCTTGGTTGCCCGGGCGGGTGGGGCCGGACGGCTCATGGCCCGATATGCAGGGCGCCCATGGGGCGGCGGGCGATGATGCGCAGGAAGTATTCGCCGGGCTCGTCCACCCGCCAGCGGACGCGGCGGTCCACCGGCCCGATGTTGTCCTCCTCGTCCAGCACGATGTCGAAGCTGTCGGCCACCACCTGCAGGCGCAGCCGCTGGGGCTCGTCCAGACGGAACGAGACGGAATGGGCGCCGGGCTGCAGCCGGCCGAGCGGCAGGAACACCCGCTGGCGGTCGGCAAGGGTCAGCGGCGCCAGGGCGGCGGGCTCCCAGATGCCGTCGGCGGGCACCGCCACCGGCGGCGGCGGCAGGCGGCACTCGGTCTTGAGCCGGCCCATCAGGGTCTTGAGCCGGCTGACCGTGCCGTCGTCCTGCCGGCCGGCATAGCTGGCCACATGGCCGGCCAGCCCCTCGTCGCCCCGCTCGATGCGCAGGGCCATCCGGCCGCTGCACTCTCCCTCGTGACAGGTCAGGCAGACGGCGTCGAAGATCACCACGGTGGCGACCGGCATGTCTTGCGCGGCGACCGGAGCGGCAAACGTCAGGGACAGGAGAAGGAGAAGCGCTTTGATCATGGCCGCCCTCCCGATGACTGGGGCGATGCCGCCAGCATAGGCCCGGCCGGCCGGAGGGACGAAGCCGGAAAAAGGGGGATCAGACCTGCTTCTTGCGCGTGCGGCGCGTCGGGGTCTGGGGCGGGGCCTCCTGGGGGGCGGCCAGCATCATGGGGCGGCGGGGCAGCGAGGCTTCCATCACCTGCTCGATCAGTTGGGCGGTGGCCAGGACCTCGGCCAGCTTGGCCCGCAGGGTGTCGACGGTCAGTTCCTCGGACTTGCGCTTGCGGCTGGTGGACAAGGCGCCGGCACCGGCGGCGATGAACTTGTCCACCCAATCGTCCAGCTTGGCGCGGCTGATGCCGATGGCCAGGGCGACGGCGTCGGCATCCTCGCCGCGCAGCACCCGCATCACCGACTGGCGCTTGAGCGCCTGGGTGATGGGCAGCCGCCGCTTCTGCACCATGGTCAGCTTGGTGACGTTGTCGCCCGCCGCCATCGGAGAGGCGGAGGCGGTCAGCGGCGCCGGCACCTGGGCCATGACCGGCGGCGGGGCCAGGGCGGCGGGAGCCTGCGGAACGGCGGCCTGCGGCTTGGGCGCGGCGGGCTTGAGCACGACGGCCCGGCCCGCCGGCTGCGGAGCCG
>NZ_AONQ01000008.1 GCF_000342045.1 Paramagnetospirillum caucaseum
GGTGGAGCCGAGCGGGATCGAACCGCTGACCTCCTCATTGCGAACGAGGCGCTCTCCCAACTGAGCTACGGCCCCGAAAAGGGAAGCGCGATAATGTTCAAACCACCCCGCTCTGTCAAGCGGCTACCAGCGCATCTGGCCGCCCAGGGGTTTCGATTTCTGCGCGCCGCGCCGGGTGATCAGGACCCAGTCGTTGAATTGCATGTAGCGGGGCGCCAGGAACTGGTAGATGTCCCTGATCTTGTTGGTGTTGTCGTCCGAGCGGACCACGAACACCGTCTTCCAGATCTGGATGAAATCCTCCCAGGGCAGCAGGCGGCAGTGCAGCGCGTCACGCACCTGGCGGATATAGCCGATCTGGTTGTCGATGTTCTTCAGCATGGCCAGGATTTCGCCGGTCTGGGCGTCCACCTGGTCGAAATAATCCTGGAAGACCTTCAGCGCCCGCTGGGACAGGCGGGCCACCTGGTCGGTGGTGTCGATCATCGAGCGGTCGGCGCTGTAGATGCGGCGCAGGCCCTGAATCTTCTCGTCGATCTTCTGCACTTCGCCGAAGGTGTCGCGCAGCGCCTCGATATAGGCCAGTTCCCGGGCCAGGGTCTCGATGTAGCGCACCACCTCGTCACGGTTGCCGCGCCCCAGGCCCAATTCCTCGGCCGCCTCGGTGAAGGCTAGCTGGACGTTCTTCTTGACCTGGGGGTCATCGGCCACCTGGGCCAGTTCCGAGACGTTGCTGATGACGTGCTCGTTTCCCGTCAGCCAGGTGACCAGCTGCATGGTCAGGCGCTGGTAGGCGATGCGGCGGTGGCGGTCCTGGGGCTCCCACGAGGCCTCGCGGGTGGTGACCTCCTTGGGCAGCCGGTCGCCGGGGCGCAGGCCGCGCACGAACTGCAGCCCCTCGGCCACCTTGTCGAGCATCTTGAAATCGTGGTGGTCTTCCTTCATGCCGAATTCGCGCTTGATGCCGTCGAAGGACAGAACGGCTTCGTTGGTGGCGAGTTTCAGCACGGCCACCGGCTCGCCCGAATCGGTCAGGCGGAAATAGAGATCCTCGAAGGACGTGAAGAACTTGTGCTCGAAGGAGATTTCTCCCTCGATCTCGCTGGACGCCTTGCCCTTGCCTTCATCAGCCATGTATGTCGCTCACCCCAAGCGGCGCCCCCCCAAGGCTACGCCACCATCCCGAAAGCCAAACCTGCGGCCAAACCAGTATGCCGGGCCACGAGCCCGTGAACAAGAGGCGGTCAATCTCCTGCTTCGATGAACAGGTGACCGGGGCGGCCATGGATGTAGCCGTTGGCGAATTCCGCTCCCGGGCAGAGGGTCGCCAGCCGGTCCTCTGCCTCCTCCACCCCGGCCTTGCCGGCCAGCACGGCGCGGAACAGGGCGGCCACCGCCACCATGTCGAAGGTCTGCGGCCACAGGCGGAAGCGCCCGATGCCGCGCGCCGCCAGCCCGGCCACGTCGCCCAGCAGGTCCATGGCGTGATAGGACATGGTCTGGGTGCCGTTGACCGCCAGGAAGGGCACCTCGTCCAGGGTTTCCACCGCCATGCCGTCGGGGTCGTCGGCGCAGACGTACTGGCAGCCGTCCTTGGACAGGTTGCGGGCCCGGGCGGCGTAGCAGCGTGCCGAGATGGCCAGCGGCAGCCGGCCGAAGGCCTGGATCTCCACCTCCATGGGGGTGGAGGCGGCCAGGGCGGCCACCGCGTCGGCGGACAGTTCGGCCGGCAGGCAGACCCGGACGGCGCCCATGGAACGCAGGGTGGCCAGGGTGCCTTCGTTGTAGACGTTGAGCAGCGGCCCGGCCACGAAGGGTCGGCCCTGCATCAGGGCGGCCACCGAGATGTCGTTGGCCTCGACCATGATGCCGTCGCTCTGGGCCAGATCGCGGGCCTGGGCCATCTCGCGGTCGCTCATGATCAGGGCCAGGGAGGACAGCACCACTTCCTTGCCGGCGGCGGCCAGGCGTTCCACGATCTCGGGGATGAAGGGCTCGAAGAAGGGCGTGCGCTTGGAGCACACCACCTCGCCCACATGGACGCTGTCGACGCAGGATTCGTCGGCCATGCGGAAATAGAAGTCGCGGAGCGTCTCCGGCTTCCAGTTGAACAGGACCGGGCCGAGGGTAAGTTTAGTCATTGGATTGTCCCTCAATCGCCGGGCGCCCGCCTCCGCGGGCATGGCTTTCCTCCGCGGCTGCTCCCTCGCCCAGGCTCGGGGCCGCTCCGGGGCGCTCAATGCGCCCGCGTTCGCTATGCTCGCTCATCGCCAGGCTTTCTCGTAGGCGCCGGTGGTCTGCTTGCCGCCTTCGGTGATCCGGTCGAGATCGATGTCGGGCAGGGGCTTGCCGGCCATCACCGCGTCCACGCCGGCGCGGAAGGCCTGGACCACGGCGGCCACATAGGCGCGGCCGCGCTGGCGGCCCTCGATCTTGAAGGCGGTGACTCCGGCCTTGACCAGGTCGGGCAGCATGGAGAGCGTATTGAGCGAGGTGGGCTCCTCGAACAGGTAGCTGGCCTTGTCCTTGGCGATGAAGCGGCCCTTGCACAAGGTGGGATAGCCGGCCGGCTCGTCGTGGGCGAACTTGTTGATGGTGAAGCCGCCCAGCTCCGAGGTGATGCCCTGGGACGTCTCGGTGTAGCGGACCTCGCCGGCCGGCGAGCACACGCCGTTCATGTTGGGCGACTGGCCGGTGGCGTAGGACGACAGGGCGCAACGCCCCTCGGCCATGACGCACAGCCCGCCGAACACGAAGACCTCGGTCTCCACCGGCGCGATGCGGGCGTTGACGGCGGCGATCTCTTGGACCGTCAGCACGCGGGGCAGCACCACCCGGCGCACTCCGAAGCGCTCGGCGTAGAAGCGGATGGCGTCGGGGTTCGAGGCGGCGGCCTGCACCGAGAGATGCAGGCGCAGCTCGGGATGGGCGCGGTGGGCGTGCTCGATCAGGCCGATATCGGCCAGGATGGCGGCGTCGGCCTTGAGTTTGGCGGCGTCGGCCACCGCCTGGTGCCAGATTTCCGGCTGACCGGCGCGGGGGAAGGTGTTGATGGCCACCAGCACCTTGGCGCCCCGCTCGTGGGCATAGGCAATGCCCTCGGCCAGTTCCTTGCGGTTGAAGTTGAGGCCGGGGAAATTCCGCGCATTGGTCTCGTCGCGGAAGCCCACATAGACGCAATCGGCGCCGGCATCCACGGCGCTGCGCAACGCCGCCGGGGTTCCGGCCGGGCAGACCAGCTCGGGACGGTTGGGGGAGGCGACCGACGCCATCAGGCCACGCCTCCGCGCCGGGCCGCCTTGCGCAATTGCTTCAACTCCCCCTCCAGTTGGGCGATACGCGCCCCCTGGTTGGCGGAATCCTTGACCGCCGGGGCGATGATGGCGGCGCGGAGCGTCTCGAAATCCTCGCGCATCCGGCCCACCAGGCCGATCACCGCGCCGGCCAGACCGCGGAACGGCCGGGCCAGCGGCCCCAGTTCCTGGGCCATGTCCTCGATCAGGTCGATGCCGGCGCCGTCGATGGCGTTCCTGAGCGCCACCACCACCTCGGTATCGCCCTCGATCACCAGGCGGCGCGAGAAGAACAGGGCGTCGCCGTCCACCTTGCCTTCGGCGAGCGCGATCAGCATCTCCAGCGGGCCGTGGATGGTGGCGGCCACCTCGCCGGGCTCGATGGAGCGGCGCACGGTCAGACGCGGGTCTTCGGGGTTGGGCTCCAGCAGGATGACGAAGGGCAGGTCGACCGGATCGATGCACACCGCCTTGTCGGCGTAATCGGCCATGCGCTCCAGGATGTCGGGGTGGCGGCGGCGCACCACCTTCAGCATGGCGTCGAACAGCGGCTGCAGCGCCGCCGGGCGCAATGGCTTCAGGGCCATGCCCAGCAGCAGCACCGGCGAGAACGGCGGCGTTACCGGCGTGGTCCCGGTTCTGGCGTGTGCTTGCGTCATGACGTGCGGCCCTCTTTCAAGACAGGCATTCTGCCGAGCGGTGATAGCCCCGCTCATTGACCGCCGTCAAGCAAACGACACGAGGAGCCGCCCAGTCGGAAGGATTAAGCTCCAGTAGGGCTTGGCAGAGGCCCGCGCCCTGGCTAACCTCAGAAAGACCTGCACACGGGGGATTGTCCGGATGAACATCGATGTCGATCTGAGCCCCATCACCGCGCTCATCATCGACGATTCGCGCTATGCCCGCTCGTTCATCAAGACGGCGCTGCAATCCTTCGGCATCAAGACCATCCTCGAGGCGGGGGACGGCCCCTCCGGCCTGGAGATCCTGGGCCGGCAGCCGATCCAGCTGGTCATCGTCGATCACGACATGGCGCCCATGGACGGCATCGACTTCACCCGCTTCGTGCGGGCCGGCGACATGGTGGCCTGCGACGACGTGGCGATCATCATGATGAGCGCCGAATCCGCCACCGAGGTGGTGTTCCAGGCCAGGGGCGCCGGGGTGAACGAATTCCTGGTCAAGCCCATGTCCACGGATTCCCTGTTCCGCCGCATCAGGAACGCCCTGGTCAATCCCAAGGCCTTCGTGCGCACCCCCGGTTTCAAGGGCCCCGACCGCCGGCTGCTGTCGCGTCCACCGCCCGGCGTGGCCGATCGCCGGGTGGCGCCGCCTTTGCCCAAGCCGCTGCCCCTGGTGGTGCCGGCGGGCGCCGCCGCCGCCGCCCGTCCCACCGCCGCTCCCCATGCCCCCGTCGTCCAGGCGCCCAAGCCCGCCCAGGAACGCACCGGGCGCAAGAAGTTCCATGCCGGCCAGATCATCTTCAGCGAGGGCGATGCCGGCGACATGGCCTATGTGGTGGAAAGCGGCAAGGTCACCATCTTCAAGACGGTGAACGGCCAGAAGGTCACCCTGGGCCAGATCGGCCCCAACGGCGTGTTCGGCGAGATGGCGCTGATCGACAACGAGCCGCGCATGGCCTCGGCCATGGCCGCCGAGGATGCCGTCTGCCTGGTGATTCCCATGGCGGCGCTGAAATCCCAGATCGGCAAGACGCCCGACCTGGTGATCCTGGTGCTGGAAACCCTGCTCTACGACATCCGCAAGATGGGCCGCGAACTGGGCCAGGTGCGCGCCACCCTGGAAAAGAAGCGGGCGGGGAAGTAGGCCGTTATGCGGCCGGGACGGCCGCGCTCCGACACACCATGGAGCGCGGGCATCCTGCCCGCTGTCAATCGTCCGCCGCGAAGCGGTCGGCAGGCAGCGGCTGCGGCTGCACCGGGTCGTCGGAGGCGGGCGACAGGGAAATCTCGGCGATGTGGGTCAGCGAGCGGATGGTTCCCGCCGAAAGGTACTTGAAGGTCAGCGTCACCGGCAGCACCGAGGTCTGCATCTCCTCGATGAAGATGCCGCAGCCGCGCGAATAGCGGGACCCGGTGGCGAATTCGATGCGGTAGACGCCCTCGGGGATGCCGCCGATGCCGATGTGATAGGTGGCCGGCACGTAGAAGGCGGTGACCGTGTTGCCGGCCATGGTCTTCAGCTTGACCACTCCGTCGCGGCGGCCCTCGTTGTGGACCAGCAGCCGGTGGTCGCCGCTGACCCGGCGGGTGAGGATCTCGCCGGCGCTGGGCGGGGCGCCCCGGTTCTCCGCGCACCATTGCGCCTTGAAGCGTCCGCCCGATCCGGCATAGAGCGAGCGGGTCTCGACGAAGCCGTCGATGCCCGACGGCGTGCGCACCTTGACCCATTCCGGATCGGCGGGGTCGGCGGTGACCTCGACGGTGGTGAAGCGGTCCAGCAGGGTCAGCACCGGCGCGCCGGCCAGCGGCGCCATGCGCACCTTGAGGTTGTCCACCGCCACGTGGCGGATTTCGCCGCTCCTGGCCGGCAGCATGGCGATGGGCGCGGCGGCGGTGGCGACCGGCTGGTCCCAGGGTTTGGCGGCGATCAGGGCGAACACCCCGATGGTGACCGGCAGGGCCAGCAGCGGCAAGGCTTGCGCCAGGAACACGCCGCCGCCCAGGCGCCAGCGGGTTTTGAGCCGGCGGGTGTCGGAGACGTCGCGGGTGGCGTGCAGCAGGTCCTCGACCCGGGCGCAATCGTCGGGCTGGCGGGCGAAGCGTCCGGCCTGCAGCGCCAGGGAGCGGGCCAGCTCCAATTCGCCGCGCCCCAGGAAGGCGCGGCCCTGGCGGATCAGCAGCCGGGCGTTCTCGTGGCGCGGCTTGGAGCCGCCCAGCAGGTTGTGGACCAAGGCCAGAGGCGCGAGCAGCAGGCCGGGCAGCGACCACCAGCCCCAGGCCCAGGTGGCGGTCGAGGCGCGGACGGCGGCGCGGTCGGCGCAGACCCGGCAAAAAATGCCCTCCACCGTGCCGGTTTTTGCCCATACCAGGAACGAGCGGACCCAGTGGTAGACCACGTAGCGGGGCTGGGCGGTCAGCGCCCCGCAGCCGCCGCAGGCGATGGGGGCGCCGGCCACCACCTCGTCGTCGTCATGGGTGGATTCCTGGCCGAACGTGTCGTATTCGGCGCGCCGCACCACGTCCTTGAGGACGCCATAGGCCTCGATAACCCGTTGAAATTCCTCGCGCGCCCGCTTCGATGCGTTACGGTCGGGGTGCACTTTCTTGACGCGCGAGCGGTAGGCGCTCTTGATGGCGCCCGAATCCGCCCCCGGGGCGAGGCCGAGGATCGCGTAATAGCCTTTGGGGTCGCGCGCGATGGTGTTCATGCCGGTCATGGAAGCTGCGTTGCCGGAATCTTCAAGCAAAGCCTATGCCATCGGTCAGGGGAGTGGAACGGGAGCGCAGGGATCATACCACGATTTGCGTTGCCGGCGCCGCACTGGTCGGCAGCAGATCGACGAAAGACCGTCCCGCCTGGAACGAGACCAGCCCCGTGATGCCGGTCAGCTGACCGCATTCGGCGAAGATGCCGGCGATGTCGCGGCACATGGCGGCGGGCAACGGCTCGGCGGTGCGCACGATCAGGTCGAAGCGCTTGGTATCCTTCTGGACCAGCCCGTCCAGCTGGATGCGGCCCAGCGCGCTCATGCGCACGTCGAGGATGAAGCGCTGTTCGCTTCCCTTCTTGCCGCCCCCCTCGTCCTCCGGCGGGCGGTGGACGTAGAGATTGATGGGGTCGATATTGGCGCCGTGGGCGAAGGGCAGGGTGATGGATTGCCAGTCGCCGCGCCCCATGGGCCGGGCGGCGTCGTCGGCGAGGTCGAGGAATTCCTTCTTCAGCCGCTCGGCCAGATCCTTGCGCCCGGCCTTTTCCAGTCCGCGGGTCACCGGCTCGCTCAGCAGCTGGCGGGCATCGCCGGCCCGCACCGCCCCGCTGAACATGGACATGGCGGCGGCCAGGCGGGGGCCGGCCTGGGGAATCATCCGCATCAGCTGTTCGGCCGCCTGGCGGTCGGAGCCGAGCAGGACGTCGACCGCCTGATCCAGGCTGGGCCAGCCGCCGGGGGTCAGGCCCGGGGCTGGAGCGGGGGCGGGGGCCATGGGCGGCGGCGGCAGCGGCCGGTCGATCACCTCCAGCCGGACCATGCTCCCCACCGGCAGGGGGGTGGCCACGTTGAGCGACAGCATGCCGGCCGGGCTCTGCACCAGGGCGGCGCCGCCGGCCGGCTGGGCCACCACCACGCCGGGCAGGGTGACGTTGGGCGGCTGGGGCGTGGCGACGGACGGCGGGGACGGAGCGCCGGCCAGGGAGGGCGGCGGCACCGCCGCTGCCGGCTGCGTCGTTCCGGGAACATGGGGTGCGGCGGGCATGGGCGGTGTTCCCACGCCGGGGGCGGCCGGGCCGGGGGCTTGCGCCATGGGACCCTGAGCCGCCTGGGCGGGCTGCGCCGTGGCGGTGGGAATGGGCTGGCCGCCGCTGATGGCGTTCTGGCCGGGCGGGGCCATGGCGGCGATGCGTACGGTCAGGCGGGTGCCGGGGACGAGGTTGGTCAGCGCCGCGGGCAGCGGCTCGGCCATCTCCAGGCCCGGCCGCCCGGCATCGGGCGGCAGCATCACCGCTCCCGGCGGGCCGGAACGGATGACCGTCGCGGTCAGGCCCAGCGGTCCCGCCGCCAGTCCGGGCGAGGTCACCACCGGCGCGCCGGCCGGGCCGGGCTGGGCGAGGGGAAGCTGGGCGGTATTGGGCTTGGCCCCGGACCCGAGCAGCCCGGCAAGGTCGGGCAGGCCGGGCAGCCCGGTCTGCGGCGGTGGCAGCGGCAGGCCGCCGGTGGGGCGGCCGTTGATGGACAGCAGCTTGAAGGCGGGCAGGCCGTTCTGTTGGATGTATTGCATGGCCAACTGGGCACCGTCGGGGGGCAGCGGCTGGCCGGGGGGCAGGCGCAGCGACAGGCTGGCGCCGTCGGCGGTCATCACCCGCACCACACCTCGGCCATCGGGTCCCTTGCCCTCCGAAGCCGCCATGGTGGCGGCCAGCACGGCGCCGGCCTGCAGTTTGGCCAGAGCCTCGGCGGCGGCCTTGTCGGCCACCACGCTCAGCACCGGCGGCGCGCTCGCCTGGGGAGGCGGAGCGACCGGCGGCGGGGCCGGCGGGATGGCCGAGCACATGACGTTATCGCGAGCGGATCAGGCGCTCGACGATGGCCTCGACGTCGGCGGCGGCCTCGGCGTTGGGCGAGCGCATCATGATCGGCGTCTGGTTGCGGATGGCTTCCCGCACCTTCAGGTCACGGCGGATGACCCCGGCCAGCGGCGGCGAAATCTTCAGGAAGCCCTCGCAGGCCTTGAGCAGGGTGTTGTAGATGCGCTCGCCCTCGCGCGTCGAATTGGCCATGTTGACCACGATGCGCATGTCGGTGCCGGGGCGCTCCATGTGGGTGACCTTGATGAAGGCGTAGGCGTCGGTCAGCGAGGTGGGCTCGTCGGTGGTCACCACCATGATGATGCCGGCCTGCTGCGAGAAGTTGCGGGTGGTCTTCTCGACGCCGGCCCCCAGGTCGACCACCACCCGGTCGTAATTGCCGGCCAGCAGCACCAGATCGTCGCCCAGCATCTGCAGCCGCGACAGCGGGATGTTGGCCAGGGTGCCGCTGCCCGAGCGCCCGGCGATGATGTCGAAGCCGCCCTCGGGGAAGCGGGTCAGCGCCTGGTTCAGCGTCATGCGCCCGGCCACCACGCTGCCCAGGTCGGTCTTGGGCATCAGGCCCAGCTGGATGTCCACGTTGGCCAGCCCCAGGTCGCCGTCGAACAGCATCACCTTTTGTCCGGCCCGCGCCAGGGCGTGGGACAGGGTGATGGAGAACCAGGTCTTGCCGACGCCGCCCTTGCCGGACGCCACCGCGACGATGTTGCGCCCCTTGGCCCGGAGCGTCGGGCGGGGGGCCAGGGTGGGAACTTCCATCGTGGTCATGATGCGGATGCCTCGGTCCAGAAGGTTTGGTCTTTGGGTTCGGCTTCGGCGGCTTGCGGCATGATCAGCCGGGCCAGCGCGATTGCCGAGATGGGCGAGATGCCCGACGCCACGTGCGGGCTGGCGGAAACGTCGCAGAAGGCCATCTGCCCGCCCTCGGCGGCGGCCAGGATGGCGCCCAGGCGCCGCGTGGTGTCCAGGCGCGACGCGAACAGCCGCGTGGCGCCGATGGCGGCGAAGGCCTCGCCGATCTCGGCGGCCTCCTCCGGGTCGCCGCCGGCGGCCATCACCAGGACGGGCTCGACGTCGGCGGCCTCGATCAGTGCCTGCAGGTAGTCCATGTCGCTCTGCTTGAAGGGATTGAGGCCGGGCGAATCGATCACCACCAGATCGAAGTTCCCGTTCATGCTTTCCACCGCCCGGGCCAGGGATTCCGGCCCCCGCGCCCGCACCAGGTCGATCTCCAGGATCGAGGTGAAGGCGGCCAACTGCTCGACGGCTCCGGCCCGGATGTTGTCGCAGGTGACGACGCCCACCTGCCATTGCTTGAGCACCGAGCGGGCCGCCAGCTTGGCCACGGCGATGGACTTGCCCGAGCCGTTGGGCCCCACCAGCATGAAGGGGCGCGGGGCCCCGTGCTCGGGCAGATGGGCGAAGGTGAAGCCGGCTTCCAGCGCGGCGGCGCAGGCCAGCGGCGGCTGGGTCAGGCCCGAGGTGTGGGCGGCGTTGACCAGCCGGTCGGACAGCCGCGCCGGCACGCCGTGATCGGCCAGGGCCTTCCTCACCGCTTCCGAGACCTCGGAACCGCCGGTGGCTTCCTCCAGCATGGAGGCCACCGCCAGGTCGGCATCGACGGATTCCAGGGCGGCGGTGATGCGCACTCCCTTGGAGCCGGCGGCGCGTTGGGTCGAGACGATGATGGCGTCGTCGCCCAGTTCCTGGCGCACCAGCTCCATGGCTTCGGTCATGGTCGGCGCGGTGAAGGATTTGAGCCTCATGCGTCACCCCCGTCCATGGCGCGGGAATGCGGCCGGGACGGCCGCGCTCCCGGAGAGGCCCTCCTTCGGAGCGCGGGCATCCTGCCCGCATGACGGCGGTTGCGGCCTGTTCTCATCAAATCTGCCCCAGTGTCTTGATGCGGGCCTTGGGATGGATTTCCGACTGGCTCATCACCACGGTCATGGGCCGGAAGCGCTCGACGATGGAGCGGACATAGGGCCGGACCATGGGGCTGGTCAGCAGGATGGGGGTCTCGCCCTGCATGGCGAAGCGCTCGAAGGTCTGGCGGGTGCGGCTGATGAAGTCCTGCAGCTGCGAGGGCGCCATGGAGATCTGTTTTTCCTCGCCGCTGCCCACCAGGGATTCGGCAAAGGCCTGTTCCCATTCCGGCGACAGGGTGACGAGCGGGATGAAGCCCTGCGGCCCGGTGTTGTTGTCGGAGATCTGCCGGGCCAAGCGGGCGCGCACATGCTCGGTGATCATGGTGACGTTGCGGGTATGGCCGCAGGCCTCGGCGATGCCTTCCAGGATGGTGGGCAGGTCGCGGATGGAGATGCGCTCGCCCAGCAGGTTCTGCAGCACCCGCTGCAGGCCGCCGATGGTCATCTGGCTGGGGATCAGCTCGGCGATCAGCTTCTGGTGCTCCTTGTCCAGCTCGTCCAGCAGCTTCTGGGTCTCGGCATGGGACAACAGCTCGCTCATGTTGTCCTTGATCACCTCGGTCAGGTGGGTGGTGATCACGGTGGGCGGGTCCACCACGGTATAGCCGCGGAACAGCGCCTCCTCCCGGTTGGTGGGGTCGATCCACATGGCCGGCAGGCCGAAGGTGGGTTCGCGGGTCTTCTCGCCCGGCAGGGTGATGTCCTCGCCCCTGGGGTCCATGATCAGCAGGGCGGCGGGGCGCAGATCGCCGCGTCCGGCCTCCACCTCCTTGACGTGGATGACGTAGGTGTTGGCCGGCAGCTGCATGTTGTCCTGGATGCGCACCGACGGCATGACGAAGCCCATCTCGGTGGCGATGGCGCGGCGCAAGCTCTTGATCTGGTCGGTGAGGCGCTGGCCCTTGGGCGTGTTGATCAGCTGCAGCAGGCCGTAGCCCAGTTCCAGGCGCACATGGTCGATCTTCAGCGCGGTGGAGATGGGTTCCTCGGGCACCGGGGCCTGCTGCATGGCCTCGGCCGCTTCCGCCTGCTGGGCCTGCTCGGCCTTGGCGCGCTGGTTGCGGTCCAGCAGGTAGGCCGAGGCCCCCATGCCGATGCCCAGCAGGGCGAAGGGAATGAACGGCATGTTGGGCACCAGCGACATCAGGCCCATCAGCGCGCCGGCCATGCCCACGGCGCGGGGATAGCCGGCCAGCTGGGTGAACAGGGCGCGGTCGACGGCTTCCTGCACGCCGGCCTTGGTCACCAGCATGCCGGCCGACACCGAGACGATCAGGGCCGGAACCTGGGTGACCAGGCCGTCGCCCACCGTCAGCTTGGTATAGAACTCGGCCGCCTGGCTGAAGGTCAGCCCCTGCTGCGCCATGCCGATGATCATGCCGCCGATGACGTTGATGGCGGTGATCATCAGGCCGGCCACCGCATCGCCGCGCACGAACTTGGACGCGCCGTCCATGGCGCCGAAGAACGAGGATTCACCCTCCAGCTCGGCGCGGCGCTTCCGGGCCGTGGGCTCGTCGCACAGGCCGGCCGACAGATCGGCGTCGATGGCCATCTGCTTGCCGGGCATGGCGTCCAGGGTGAAACGCGCCGCCACTTCGGCGATGCGGGTCGAGCCCTTGGTGATGACCACGAAATTGACGATCACCAGGATGGCGAAGACGATGATGCCGATGACGAAGCTGCCGCTCATGATGAAGCTGGCGAAGGCGGCGATCACCTGTCCGGCGCCTTCGACGCCTTCGTGGCCGTGGGACAGGATCAGGCGGGTCGAGGCCAGATTGAGCGCCAGGCGGATCAGGGTGGTGATCAGCAGCACCGTCGGGAACGAACTGAACTGCAGCGGCTTCTCGATGAAGATGGCCACCATCAGGATCAGCACGGAGATGGTCAGCGACAGCGCCAGGCCGATGTCGAGCAGCCACGGCGGCAACGGCAGGATCAGCACCATCAGGATGACGATGATGCCGAACGCCAGTCCCACGTCGCCGCGCCGGGCCGACGCGGCGAACCGGTTCAGGATCTCCCTGCCTACGTTTGCGCCCTGTGCCTGTCCTTCAGCCATGATTCATCACGGGCTAGATCATGGCTCGTTCGATCTCGCCGCCGGCGGGCGGCGGGACGTCGATGCCCTCGTCGTTGTACTGCTTCAGCTTGTTCCGGAGGGTGCGGATGGAAATGCCCAGGATATTGGCCGCATGGGTGCGGTTTCCCAGGCAATGGGACAGGGTGTCGATGATCAGGTCGCGTTCCACCTCGGCCACGGTCTTGCCCACCATGTTGCTGCCCCGCGCGCCCATCACCGAGGCGGCGGCATTGGCCGCCTGGGCCACCATGGGGTCGGAATTGGTGCCCACCGGGCTGCCCGACAGGACGATGGCCTCCGAGCCGATCTCGGCGCCGCTGGCCAGCAGCACGGCGCGGTGCATGGTGTTCTCCAGCTCGCGCACGTTGCCGCGCCAGTGGTGGCGCGACAGCATCTGGCGCACCTCGGCGGACAGGGGGCGGCTGGGAAGGCCGTTGGCCTCGGTGTAGCGCTTGACGAAGTGGTCGGCCAGCACCGCGATGTCCAGCGGCCGCTCGCGAAGCGCGGGCAGCGCCAGGGTCACCACGTTGAGGCGGTAATAGAGGTCCTCGCGGAAGGTGCCCTTGTGGACCTCGTCCTCCATGTTGCGGTTGGAGGTGGCCAGGATGCGCACGTCCACCTTGACCGGCTGGTTGCCGCCCACCCGGTCGATCTCCTTTTCCTGGATGGCGCGCAGCAGCTTGGATTGCAGGCGGACGTCCATCTCGGAGATTTCGTCCAGCAGCAGCGTGCCGCCCTGGGCCTCCTCGAACTTGCCGATGCGCCGGGCCACGGCGCCGGTGAAGGCGCCCTTCTCGTGGCCGAACAATTCGGATTCCAGCAGGTTCTCGGGGATGGCGGCGCAGTTGACCGCCACGAAGCGCTTGTCGGAGCGCTTGGACTTGTTGTGGATGAACCGGGCGATCAGCTCCTTGCCGGTGCCGGATTCGCCGGTGATCATGATCGAGGCGTCGGAATTGGCCACCTGCTCGGCCAGCTTCAAGGTCTGCCCCATGCGCGGGTCCTTGAAGATGATGTTGTGGCTTTCCTGGGTGACGGCGGCGATGACGGCGGCGATCAGTTCGGCGTCGGGGGGCAGCGGGATGTATTCCTTGGCCCCGGCCTTGATGGCGCGCACCGCCGCCGAGGCGTCCGAGGCGATGCCGCAGGCCACCACGGGAACGATGATGCGTTCGGCTTCCAGCGAATCGATCAGGCCCTTGATGTCGCGCTTGACGTCGATCATCACCAGATCGGCACCCTGGGTGCGCAGGACCTCGAGGCCGGCGGGAACGTCCTCGGCCTGGCGGACCTTGGCGCCGCGCGCCATGGCGATCTGGCTGGCGGCGCCGATCTGGCCGTCGAGCGTGCCGATGATCAGAAGTCGCATGTCGTCCCTCTCCCGCTAGAGCGCGTTACGCCCGGTCGGTCTTGATGATTTCGGTCATGGTCACGCCCAGGCGGTCCTCGACGACGACCACCTCGCCGCGCGCCACCAGGCGGTTGTTGACGTAGATGTCGATGGCCTCGCCGACCTTGCGGTCCAGCTCGACCACAGCGCCGCGCCCCAGCTTCAGCAACTGGTTGACCTGCATGGTGGCCTTGCCCAGCACCGCCGAGACCTGCACCGGAATGTCGTAGACGGCCTCGAGGTCGCGGGCCGACCGCGGCATGTCCGGAACATCGCCGCGCCCCTGGGGCTCGTCGCCATCCGCCTTGAAGTCATTGAGTTCGAAATCGGGCATCGCGTCCTCCAAGTCCGGCCACGGGCCGGAAATTTTCTTTTTGTCCCTCAGGCGCCGGGCGGGCGCGTTCCGCGCCCTTGGCTCCTCCGCTTACGCTCCGGCTCGCTCAACGCTCGCGCGCGTCGGCTTCGCCTCGCTCGGAACCGGTTCCACCATACAGCCTTCATTCCTCCGGGCGGTGTTCGGGCGGCGCCAGGGCCCGGTTCACCGCCGTCTCGATATCGGCGATCAGGCGGGTCTGATCGCGTTCCGCACCTCCGTCGGTCCATTCCACCCGGCAATCGCCGATGGCCACCCGGGCGTCGGCCTGGACCACCACGCGGCCCTCGAAGCCGTGCTCGATGGCCGATTGCTCCAGGCGCTCGCGCAGGGGATCGACCAGCGAGGAATCCACCCGGACGATGATGCGCGGCTCGTCCAGCACGTGGCCCAGGCATTCCTGCACGGTGCGGACGACCTCCTCGAAGGCGTTCTGTTCGCAGGCGGCGGGCAGCACCTTCTTCAGCACCGCCAGGGCCACCCTGGCGGCGACCCGCTGGTTGTCGTCGTTGGCGTCGGCCTGGGCGGCGTCCAGCATGGCGAGCGCGTTGGACACCCGCTCCAGCGAGGCGGCCAGCAGGGCCTGCTGGGTTTCGTTGGCCTCGGCCATGCCGTTGCGGTGGCCTTCCTCGTAGGCCGCCTCGCGCACCACCTGGAGATCCTCTTCGGTGAAGGTGGGCGGCGGCGGCGGCTCGGGTTCGGGCTCGGCCTGGTAGCTGTCCTCGGCCTGCTCGGCCGTCTTCGGCCGCGTGGCGGGCGGCGGGCCGAAATCCAGGTCGAACATGTACTTCTGATAAGCCATGGCTTAGTACACCAGCTCGTCTTCTTCGCGGCCCTCGGAGATGACGATCTGTCCCGATGCCGCCAGTTCCTTGGCCATGACCACGATGGCGGCCTGGGCCTGATCCACGTCCCTGAGGCGGACCGGGCCCAGGGCCTCCATGTCCTCGCGCAGCATCTTGCCGGCGCGCTCGGACATGTTCTTGAAGAACAGTTCCTTGACGGCGTCGGCGCCGCCCTTCAGCGCGATGGCCAGCTTGTCCTTCTCCACCGAGCGCAGCAGCACCTGGATGCCGGCGGCGTCGATGCGGGTGAGGTCGTCGAAGGTGAACATCAGCGCCTTGATCTTTTCCGCGCTTTCGCGGTTGCGCTCCTCCAGGGCCGACATGAAGCGGTTTTCGGTGTTGCGGTCCAGGTTGTTGAAGATGTCGGCCATCAGTTCGTGGGAATCCCGGCGCTGGGTACGGGCCAGGTTGGTCATGAACTCGGTCCGGAGCGTCTTTTCCACGCCGTCCAGCACTTCCTTCTGCACCGCCTCCATGCGCAGCATGCGCATGATGACTTCCATGGCGAAGTTCTCGGGCAGGATGGCCAGCACGCGCGACGCGTGGTCGGGCTTGATCTTGGCCAGCACCACGGCCACGGTCTGCGGATATTCGTTCTTCAGGTAGTTGGCCAGCACCTGCTCGGACACGTTGCCCAGCTTGTCCCACATGGTACGGCCGGCGGGACCGCGGATTTCCTCCATGATGGAGTTGACGCGGTCCTTGTCCAGGCTCTTCATCAGCAGGCGTTCAGTGGTGTCGAACGAGCCGGTCAGCGAGCCGGTGGACGACAGGGCGTCGGCGAATTCGACGAAGACGCGCTCCACCAGGTTGGACGACACGGTGCCAAGGCTGGCCATGATCTGGGACAGTTCCTTGATCTCGTCGTCGCCCAGCATGCCGAACAGCTTGGACGAGTGCTCCTCGTTCAAGGACAGCATGAACATGGCGGCCTTCTGGGGGCCGGTGAGGCTGCGGTAGTCTTCCTTGACGCGTGCCATGGCGGTTCCCTATCAGCTTTCCTGGTAGAGCCAGTTGCGGATGATGGACAGAGCCTCTTCCGGGTGCTTCTCGACGATTTCGCCGATCTTGCGGATCGAGGAGGCCTTGACGCGGCCCTCCACCTTGTCGATGTCGATGAGTTCGTCGGCGATGACCTCTTCCTCGCCGCCCAGGGGCGCCGGCATGGCGGCACCGCTGGGGCCGGTGAGCTGCGGCAGGGCGCCGCCCTCGGCGGTCAGCAGGCGGCGGCCGTCGGGGCCGACCTGGCCCTGCATGGACTCGATGGCCCGGCTGATCAGCGGGCGCAGCACCAGCAGCAGGAACAGAATGGCCACCACGGAGAGGCCCAGGTTCGACGCCACCTTCTCGATGAAGTCGCGGCGCATGCCGAAGATGAACTCGCCGGGCTCCTCGGCCATGTCCAGCTCCTCGCCCTTGTAGAAGGGCATGGAGGCGACCTTGACCTGGTCGTCGCGGTCCTTGGTGAAGCCGATGGCCGACTTGACCAGGGCCTCGATCTGGGTGAGTTCCTCGGGCGTCCGCTCGCGGTAGGTGGTCTGCTTGCCGTCCGAGGATTTCTCGCGCACGCCGTCGACGATGACGGCGGCCGAGACCTTGCGGATCTCACCCATCTCGCGGACCGTGTTCCTGGTTTTGCGCGAGATCTCGTAGTTCACCGTTTCCTGGTTCTTGTTGATTTTGGTCGAGGTGCGGATGTTGCCCGATGAACTGGCGTTGGGATCGGGCAGGTTCTGCTGCACGGTGACCGGGGTGGGCTCGGCGTCCTGGCTCTGCTCGCCCTCGTTGACGGTGACCTGGGAGCGGACCACCTTGGTCTCGGGATCGAAGGTCTCCTCGGTGGTGACCGCATGGCTCATGTCCATGTCCACCGTGACCTCGGCGCGTACGCGGCCCGGGCCGAGCGAGCGCTCCAGCAGGTCCTCGATGGTCTTGACCAGCTTGACCTCGGTCCGGACCTTCATCTCCTCGGCGGTCTGGGCCTGGAACTCCTTGGAGTTCTCGAAGCCCTTGGCCAGCAGGGTGCCCTTGTCGTCGACGATGGAGATGCGCGACGGCTTCATCTTGGGGACGGCGGCGGCGATCAGGTGCTGGATGGCCGAGGTCTGGCCCTTGTCCAGGCGCTGGGCGCCGTTCATCTTGATGATCACCGAGGCGGACGGCTCCTGGGTGTCGCGGGAGAACGCCTCGCGCTTGGGCAGCACCAGATGGACGCGGGCCGCCTTGACCTTGTCGATGGAGCGGATGGTCTTGGACAGCTCGCCTTCCAGGGCGCGGATCATGGTGATGTTCTGCTGGAAGCTGGTGGAGCCCAGGGCGTCCTGCTTGTCGAACAGCTCGTAGCCGGCCATGCGGCCGCCGGCGGGCAGCGCCTGCTCGGCCATGCGCACGCGCAGGTCCAGCTTGCGGTCCTTGGGCACCCAGACCTCGGTGCCGTCCTTCCGGAGTTCGTAGGGGATCTTGTCGGCGGTCAGCTTCTCGATGATCTGCTTGGAATCGCCCAGGTCGAGATCGCCGTAGAGCAACTCCATCTGCGGCGCGGCGACGCGGCTCATCAGATAGATGAAGAAGCCCAGGATGCTGACACCGACGCCAGCGATGGCGGCCAGCCGCATGGGTCCCAGGCCGCGCAGCATCTGCAGGAATGCGTTCACGTCGTCTCCATCGCGTGCACGCATGCGCCGCCGGCCGGCACACACGTCCAGATGACAGACTAAGGTCGTGGCGCTGAAGAGATGGTTAACGCCCGGCAATTTTTGCCGGGTCGGGTTTTGCCGTAGTTTGGATGCCTCCCGACGGTCCGCCTGGAATCAATCCGGCGGCCTTCTGGCCGCCGGATTCCGTCAGGAAGCGGGATGGGGTGCCTACCGCTTGATCTGCACCAGTTCGTCCAGCATCTGGTCGGCGGTGGTGATGATCTTGGCCGCCGCCGAGTAGGCGCGCTGGGTGACGATCATGGTGGTGAACTCCGAGCCGATGTCGACGGTCGAGGCTTCCAGCGAGGCCGACTGCACCGAGCCGGCGCCGGCGTTGTTGGCGACGCGCAGGGTGTAGGAGCCCGAGGTGTTGGTCTCGATCCAGGAATTGCCGGTCAGCGATTCCAGGCCGTTGGGGTTGGTGAAGGTGGCCACCGGGATCTGGAACACCGGGCGGCGGACGCCGTTGTCGAACAGGGCGGTGACCACGCCGTCGGTACCCACCGACACGCCCGAGAAGTTGCCGAACTTGGCGCCGTTCTGGGTCAGATAGGCCAGCTGGTAGGTGCCGCCCAGCTGGGTCATGCCGTCGGCCTGCGAGGTGTTGCCCACGAACCAGTCGATGCGCTGGTCGGCGCCGGTGCCGTTGGGCACCAGGGTCATGGATTGCGCGCCGTTGGTCCAGTTGACCGCCATCTTGGAGACGTTGACCTCCTTGGGGGTGCCGTCGCCGTTGAAGGTGATGGCCGGGTCGGTGACGGTGATGGCGTTCAGAGTGAACTCGCCGTCCACGTTGTCCAGCGAGGGAATGGACGAGGTCCAGTTGCGGGTCTGCGACTGGGCCAGGGTCGATTCCATGTCGGTGCAGTTGAAGCTCATGGTCGAGGCGCCCTGCTGCTGGATGACCTCCACCGTCGAGCCGTTGGCGCGGAACAGCGGGATGGTCGAGCCCAGGGAGATCACGTCGGCGGCCAGGGCGGCATTGGTGCTGCTGTCCCAGTTGCGCGGGTTGCGCAGCGCCTGGGCCACCAGGGTGGCGACGTCCGAGCCCGAGGTGTAGGTGGTGTTGTTGAGGTTGATGACGACTTCCTTGCCGGCCACCGGGGTGATGGTGCCGGTGGTGTCGAAGTACACGTTCAGGGTTTCGCCGCCGACGGTGATGGCGAAGGTCTTTTCGTTGAGCGACGAAATGTCGGCGGCCGAGGAGGCGACGAAGTCGAGGCGGGCCTGGCTGGCATAGACCAGCGAGGGGGTCGAGCCGTCCAGGATGTCCATGGAGGCGGCGCCCGAGGGCGGGTTGACGCCGCGCTGCTCCTGGTAGGGGGCGGTCGAGGTGGTGATGTAGTCGGCCGGGGTCAGCGTCAGCACCGTGGTGGCGCCGTTGGCGACGGCGGTGATCCGGTAATAGCCGGTATTGGTCGTGGTGCTGTCCGAGTTGCTGACCTTGATGTAGTCGTCGACCGCGTAGGTGTTGGTGGCCAGTTCGCCCAGGTCCAGTTCCTGGGTGGCGGCGGTGAAGCTCGGATTGGTGCTGTAGGTCTTGGTGCTGCCGCCGATGACCACGGTCGCCGAAGCCACCGGGATGTCGTCGGTGACGGCGGGCGTGGTGGCGACCGTGCCGCTGACGTACCAGTCGCCGTTATTGGTGCTGGCGGTGCCCGAGGCGCCGGAGACGTTGAGGACCGAGCCGATGGGGATGTCCGCGGTGGTCAGGGTGCCGGCCGGCATGGCGATGGCGCCGGTGCCGGCGAAATAGCCGAGATCGGTGGTGTTGGCGGCGATCAGGGTGGTGACGCCCTGGCTGGTGTTGCCGTCGGCGCCGCCATAGAGCTTGAGGGCGGCGGTGTCGTTCTGCTTGACGTCGGTCAGCGTGGTGGAGACCGAGAAGAAGTTGCTCTTGGTTTCCACGTCCCACTGGTTCGAATTGGTCTTCGTCCAGTTGACGTTGAAATTATGGGTGTCGCCCAGGCTGTCGTAGATCAGCACGCTGGTCTGGTGATAGCCCGACGAGGAGGTGCTGGCCGGGTTGTAGATGGTGTCGCCCGACGGCAGGTTGGCGCCCATCTTGATCTGAGTGGTCTGGTCGGCGGTGCCGCCGATGGTCTTCAGATTGAGGGACTTCACTTCCTGTGGGTTGATAATGTTCTGGTTGACGTAGTGGAAGGTGCCGTCGTCCTGCTTGTACGCCTTCATGTAGGTGTTGCCGTCGACGGTCAGTTCGGTCGGCTTGGCCAGGACGTTGTTGTTGGTCGGCTGCAGCGGCCAGCCCTGGACGTAGAAGCCGGACACGTTCTGCAGATAGCCTTCCTTGTCCACCTTGAACGACCCGGCGCGGGTGTAGGCGAACATGCCGTTGCCGGAGGTGGCCGAGTCGGGGTCGGTGTTGACCACGAACATGCCCTGGCCCGACAGGGCGAGGTCGGTGGAGTTGGTGGTGGCCTGCAGCAGGCCCTGGTTGTCGATGGCGGCCCTGGGCTTGGACTGGACGCCGCCCGGCGAGTAGGTGGTCAGGGAGACCTGCTTGGTCACCAGGGTCTGGAAGTTGACCTTGGCTCCCTTGTAGCCGGTGGTGTTCACGTTGGTGATGTTGTCCGAAATGGCTCCCATGGCGCTCGACTGAGAGGCCAGGCCGGAGACACCCGAGAACAATGCGCCGTACAAGCTCATGATATCCTCCTGATCCTAATTCCTACTGGCTGCTCGAGCCGGTGTTGTTCGCAGCGGCCTGAAGCGCCTGGAGCTGTGCCAGCGCGGCCTGGTATTGGGCATTGGCGGCGGCCACCTGGGCCGAGTTGACGCCAGCCGTGTTGTCGTTGACGCTGACCACCTTATCCATGGTCAGCGTGATGTCGTTGCCCTTGGTCCCGGCGCCCATCACCAGCTGGCTGCCGTTGGTGGCGTCGTTGGTGACCTTGGTGATCCGCCCGAAGGTGGTGCTTGTGGCGGTGATGGCCGAGCCGTCGGCGGCGGTGGCCACCACGGAGATGGAATAGCGGCCGTCGCCCAGCTGGGTGCCCGACGAGTCCTTGCCGTTCCAGGACATCTCGTGGCGGCCCGACGAGGTCTCGCCGGTGGCGGTATTGACCAGGGTGCCCGACGAGTCCTTGATCTGGATCTTCACGTCGCGGGCTTCCTTGGGCAGGGTGTAGGACAGCGAGGCCGCCCCGTCCTGCAGCGGCAGGTCGGTGCCCGCCACCTCGACGGTCTGGCCGAGATAGCTGATGCCCTGCGATGTCTGGGACGTCTGCTGCAGCTTGATCAGCTTTTCCAGGTTGGAATTGGCGTTGATCTGCTGTTCGACGCTGGAGAACTGGACCAACTGGTTGGTGAACTGGGTCGAGTCCATGGGCGACAGCGGGTCCTGATGCTTCAGCTGGGTGGTCAGCATGGTCAGGAACGTGTTGAAGTTGCTGCCCAAGGTCGCCTTGCCGGCGGATGATCCGGTGCCGGTGCTGGCGGCATTGGCTGCTGCGGCTGCGTTGTCGACGGTGGTCATGGGACCTGCTCCTACACCGAGATGTCGACGCCGGAGCGTCCGCCGAGGCCGCGTTGGCGGGCGGATTGCGCCGCGCCGGCACCGGCCAGCTGGGCCTCCTCGCCGCCGTCGCCGCCACGGTTGCGGCCGCGGCGCGAACGGGCGTTGTTGTTGCCGCGGTCGGCGTTCTGCTGTTGCTCGCCACCCTTCAGGCTGAAGGTGGTGGCGGTACCGTCGGGCTTGAGGCCCGAATCCTCCAGGGCCTTTTCCAGGCCCTTGGCGTCCTTCTGCAGCATGGCCAGGGTCTCGGGCTTGTCGGCGGTGACGGTGGCCGAGACGCGGCCGTCGGCGCTGACCTCCAGCTTGATCTCGATCTTGCCCAGCTCATGGGGCTTCAACTGGATCTTGATGGTGTCGGCGCCGTCTTTGACCTGCTTGCTGATCTGGACGGAGACCTGCTCCATCACCTGGGCCTGCAGCTGGGTACGGGGCGTCCGGGCGGCGGAATGGGCGGCCTGGCCGGCCGAGGCCTTGTCGGCGGCCTGGGTGGACCCCACCCCGGCCAGACCGGCGACGGTGCGCTGCTCGGGAGCGGCGTCGTCGGCGACGTTGGCTTCCATCTGGGCGGCCAGCATGGCGGTGAAGGGCCGCACCTCGGCTTCGGCGGCCGGGTTGGCGCCGGTATCCTGGCTCAGGGCGGCGGTGGCCTGCTGCACGGCGGCGCCGCCATTCTTGTCCGAGGCGAAGCCCTGTCCCGCCTGCGGGTTCGGGCCGGCATCCTGGGCGGCGGCGCCCTGGGCGGCGAGGTCGATCAGGGACAGCGCCTCGACCACCGTGGCGGTATTCTGGGCGGCGGTGGGGCCGGCATCGGTGGTCCTGGTCTGGACCTTGATGTCCAGGTGGACGTTGGAGCCGGACAGCATGGCGGCCAGGTCGCGGGCCTGCTCGTCGGCCAGGTCGCCCATCTGCTCGGCGCCGGTGGCCTCGGTGGCGGCCTTGTGCTCGCCGACCTTGGAAATCATCTGGTTGACCAGTTCGGTGGCGGCATCCAGGGCGTCGTCCAGGTCGCCGTCCAGAACCTCGTTGACCAGGCGGTTCTCCAGGTCGGAGATGCGCTGGCGGTCGGCGGCGGACAGGCCGGCCATGGGGTCGTCCTCGCCCTTGGCCTCGTCGGCGCCGGTCAGCTGGGCCCGCACGGTCTGGGCCAGGGCGTTGAGATCCAGGGTGGGAGCGTCGCCGGAGGTATCGACCTGGACGATCTGCACGGTCTCGGTGATGGTCACGTCGATGGCCACCACGATCTCTTCGTCGTCCTGGGCCTTGGTCTCGAGCGGGGCCTGAACGGTGTCGTCGTCGTGGGCCGAGGCATCCTCGTCCGAGGCATCGGCATCGGCGGTCTGGACGGTGGCGGTGTCGTCGTCGGCCTTGACCGGAGCCGGGGCGGCCTCGGCGTCGTCGCCCTTGCGGGCGTTGGCGGCACCGGCGACGGCGGCGCGGGGCTTGTCGGCCTTGGCGGCGCCGCGGGCCTCCTTGGGCGCCGGCGGGGCTTCCTCGCGGGCTTCCTGGCGGCTGTCCACCTTCACTTCCATGTGCAGGCGGGTGATGTGCTCGGACAGGACCTTGTCGCCGGAGATCAGGCCGTTCAGATTGCCCGTCTTGCCGGAAAAGCGCTGGGTGCTCTGCTGCAGCACCGACAGGAAGGCGGCTTCCGCCGACAGGGCGGAGGGCTGCTTGTCCTGGCTGACCGCAGTCATGTTGGCTTCAGGTACCACACGCTTGTCGATGGATTGCACGGTCATGGTCTTGTCCCCGCGGAATTGGGCTGGCGAACGGTCTGTCGCGACCATTCCTCAGCAAGCGGCGGGCCAAGTCGTGCCGTCTCGGATAACTTGTTGTTTTTGCTGTATTCTATGCCTTGCCCCTGACGGCCGGGACGAAGGGCGGGGGCGGCCGGACGGAAAAAAATGCCGGGTGCGGGGAAAAGGCTGCCGGTTCAGTAGGGAGGGGCGTCGTCCTCATCGTCCTTGGCGAGGCTCATGATCCCCACCCCCATGGCCACCGAACCGAAGGTGACGAACAGGCCGCCGAACAGCAGGAGCAGCACCGGGGCGGGATTGGGGGAATCCATGGCCATGGTGCGGATGTGGCCGAGATCGGTGGCCAGCACCAGCCCGCCGAAGGTCGCCCCGGCGGCCAGGCCGTAGCACAGGTGCTGGGCCAGGAATTTCAGCGGCTCGCGTTCCCTGGGCGTCATGGCGGTCACCCCTCGGCGACGGCGGCGCCCAGTTCGGCCGCCAGGGCGCGGGTTTCGCTCATGACGCTGTCCAGGCGCCCGGGATCGGTGCCGCGTGCCACGATGGTGACCAGCGAACGGCCGTCGGTGAACGAGGGATAGGAGCCCACGTCCACCTCGGGGTGGCGGTCCTGGATGCGGCCCAGGCCCTCGGCCAGGTCGCCTTCCCGCACCGTCAGGGTGACGGAGCGCGAGACCTGGGGCGGCCCCTCGGCCAGGGTGTGGCGGATGCCTTCGAACATGGCGCGCAGGATGGCGGGAATGCCGGCCATGACGAAGACATTGCCCAGGCGGAAGCCCGGCGCCTGGCTGATGGGGTTGTCCACCAGTTCGGCGCCGGCCGGAATTTCGGCCATCTTGAGGCGGGCGGCGTTCAGCTCGCCTTCGCCGTAGCGGTTTTGCAGGCGGCGGACGGCTTCCGGGTCGCGCTCCAGCGCCACGCCGAAGGCCTTGGCCACCGCCGCCGAGGTGATGTCGTCGTGGGTGGGGCCGATGCCGCCGCTGGTGAAGACGTAGGTGTGGGACGAGCGGAGCGCGTCCAGGGCGGCGACGATGGCCGCCTGATCATCGCGGACGATGCGCACTTCCGAAAGCGTGACGCCGCGCGCCGCTAGTTCCTTGCCCAGAAAGGCGACGTTGGCATCCTGGGTGCGTCCCGACAGGATCTCGTTGCCGATCACCAGGATCGCCGCGTTGGCCATGACCGTCTCCCATATCAGGGAAGTGTATTATACCCATTCCCGCAGGATGGCGACCAGCGGGATGTCGGCGGGCGGCATGGGCAGGTCGCCCAGGCGGGCGGCGCGCACCCAGCGCAGTTCCTGCCCTTCGCGGGCGCTGGGGTTGCCCTTCCACACCCGCACCAGATAGAGTGGCATCAGCAGGTGGAAGGTGTCGTAGTCGTGGGAGGCGAAGGCGACCGGGGCGAGGCAGCTTTCCCGCACGTCGATGCCCAACTCCTCCTCCAGCTCGCGCACCAGGGCGGATTCGGGCGTCTCGCCCTCGTGGATCTTGCCGCCGGGGAACTCCCACAGGCCGGCCATGGTCTTGCCGGCGGGCCGCGACGCCATCAGCACGCGGCCGTCGCCGTCCACCAGGGCGGCGGCCACCACCAGCAGGGTGGGACGCAAGCCGCGGGCCATCAGCCATTCGCCCTTGCGCAGTTCGAAGACCGGGGCGACCACGCTGTCGCCCCGTGCCGGCATGGGGCAGGTATCGACCCTGAGAAAGGTAAGGCCGAGCTTTTCCAGCACCCGCTTTGAGGCGAGATTGTCGGGGTGGTAAGACGCCCATGCCCGCTCGAAGCCCAGGGTATCGAACAGGTGGCGGATCAGGCGATGGCCCGCCTCGGTGGCGTAGCCCTGGCCCCAGAAATCCTTGCCGATCCAGTAGCCCAGTTCCGGCGCGCCGTCCCGTTCCAGCCCGAAGCCCATCACGCCGACCAGCACGCCGTCGGTGGTGCGTTCCATGGCCAGGGCGACGCCCTTGCCCTCGATGCGGCGGATTTCCTGGTCCGCGACGAAGGCCTTGGCATCGTCCAGGCTGTAGGGATGGGGAATGGCGGCGGTCAGCCGCACCACGTCCCAGTCGCCGAGCAGCGCCGCCAGGGCGTCGAGGTCCTTGTCCGCGACCGGACGCAGGCGCAACCGGGCGGTGAGCAGCGGATGCCCTGCCCAGACCGTGCCCGGTTCCCGGCAACCCCGCTCCGCCATGGCGCTTTCTCCGTTCCGTCAGGTGCGATAGGACCCGTTGATGTCGATATAGGCGTGGGTCAGGTCGCAAGTATAGACGGTCGCCTTGCCCTTGCCCACGCCGACGTCCACCTCCATGACGATGTCCTGGCCCTTGAAGTGGGCGGCCACCGGCGCCTCGTCGTAGCCGTGGGCCATCTCGCCCCGGTCGGCCACCAGCACGCCGCCCATGCGGATGGACAGCTTGTCGCGGTTGGCCTTCTCGCCCGCCTTGCCCACCGCGGCCACCACCCGGCCCCAATTGGCGTCCTCGCCGGCGATGGCGGTCTTGACCAGGGGGGAATTGGCGATGGACATGCCGATGGTCCGCGCCGCCCGCTTGCCCGCCGCGCCGCTCACATGGATGGTGACGAACTTGGTGGCGCCCTCGCCGTCCCTGACCACCTGCAGCGCCAGGTCGAGCAGCAGGTCGAACAGTTTGGCCTTGAAATCGGCCAGGCGCTTGTCCTTGGCGTCCTTGACCACCGTGTTGCCGGCTCTTCCCGTGGCGAACAGCATCAGGGTGTCGCTGGTCGAGGTGTCGGAATCCACGGTGATGGCATTGAACGAGCGGTCGACGCCCTTGGACAGAAGCTCCTGCAGCACCCCGGACGGCAAGGCGGCGTCGGTGAAGACGTAGGACAGCATGGTCGCCATGTCGGGCGCGATCATGCCGGCGCCCTTGGCGATGCCGTTGATGATCACCTGGGTGCCGTCGATCACCGCAATGCGGGTGGCGCCCTTGGGATAGGTGTCGGTGGTCATGATGGCCTGGGCGGCCTCCAGCCAGTTGCCGGGCTGGAGCTTGGCGCGCACGTCGGCCAGGGCGGCGGTGATCTTCTCGTCGGGCAGGCGGACGCCGATGGTGCCGGTCGAGGCGATGTAGACCTCGGACTCCTTGCAGCCCACCAGCCTGGCGGTGGAGTCCACCGTGCGGCGCACCGAGGCGACGCCCACCGAGCCGGTGAAGGCGTTGGCGTTGCCGGAATTGACCACCAGGGCGCGGGCCGAGCCCTTGGCCACGGCCTCGCGGCACCATTCCACCGGCGCCGAGGCCGTCAGCGAGCGGGTGAACACGCCGGCGGCACTGGTGCCCTTGTCCATCTCGACCATCAGCAGGTCGGTGCGCCCGGCATAGCGGACGCCGCAGGCATGGCTGGCCAGCCGGATGCCGGCGATGACGGGCATGTCGGGGAAGCCCTTGGGGGCGAGGGGGGAGATGGCGGTGCTCATGGCGGGGATTTCCGTGCTCACAGGGTAGAAGGCCCGGCCGCTTTCGCTGGCCGGGCCCGTTCAGGCTTTTACTTCTTGGCCGCTTCCAGCGGCGTGCCGTCGGGCTTGAACCGCTTGATCTTGGCCTTCTCGCGCAGGTCGACCACCATCTTTTCCTGGATTTCCTCGGCGATCTGGCGGGCGATGACCGGCTTGGCCTGGTCGAACGGCGGGATGGAGGCCATCCGCTTGTCCTCGACCTTGATGACGTGATAGCCGAACTGGCTCTTCACCGGGGTCTTGGACACCTCGCCGGGGCGCATGGCGAAGGCGGCGGCGGAGAATTCCGGCACCATGGCGTCCTTGACGAAATAGCCGAGGTCGCCGCCCATGGCGCCCGAGCCCTTGTCGGTGGAGCGGCTCTTGGCCAGCTCGCCGAAATCCGAACCGCGGTTCAGGTCGGCGACGATCGAGCGGGCGCCTTCCTCGGTTTCCGCCAGGATGTGGCGGGCGCGCACTTCTTCCTGCGGCACGAAGTTCTTCACCGCCACGTCGTAACGGGCCTTGATGGCCTCGTCGTTGACGGCGCCGCGCACCTTCTTCTGCATCAGGGCCTGGGCCATCAGCTGGATTTCGACTCGCTTCATGGCCGCCTTGACGTCGGGATCGGCGTCCATCTTTTCCTTCTTGGCCAGCTCGTAGACCAGCTGGTTGTTGATGGCGACCTCAAGCACAGCCTCGTAGGGGGCCTGGGGACCCATCTGGCGGCCGTATTCGGCCAGCGCCGACATCTTGATGTCGGAGCCGTTGACGTTGGCGACAACGGTGTCGGCGGCAAAAGCCGGGCTGGCGGCCAGCCCGGCCGCCAGGGAAAGGGCGAGCATGGGGCGGCGCGCGAACAGCATCTTCATGGGCGATCATTCCTTCTCGTCGGTAGGTCTGGGCGCCGGGGGGCGCCCACGGCCGAGACATCAGTGCCAGCGGTTGAAGCATAACCGGGCGGGCGGCACAAGAGGCCGATTGGTATCGCCCTGGAATGCGGCAAAGTCATGGCGGAATTCCGCCCCGTACGAGCACTGGATTCGGAACTCACTCTGTGCAATATGGTTGCCCGACTTCGCAGGCCAGGGCGCGCATCCACCGCGCGCCGGCGCCACCCATTCAGCCCCCGGCCTGGGCGTGCCTGTAAGACGTCGTGTCGGACCAAGTGGAGGATATTATGACTGTTCGCGTTGGCATCAACGGCTTCGGCCGCATCGGTCGCATGGTGTTCCGCGCCGTGGCGAAGGAATTCCCCGAGATCGAGATCGTCGGTATCAACGACCTCCTCGAGCCCGATTACCTCGCCTACATGCTGAAGTACGATTCGGTGCACGGCCGCTTCAACGGCGACGTCTCGGTCGAAGGCTCGAACCTGATCGTCAATGGCAAGACCATCCGCCTCACCGCCGTCAAGGACCCGGCCGAACTGAAGTGGGACGAGGTCAAGGCCGACATCGTCATCGAGTCCACCGGCCTGTTCCTGTCGGCCGACGTGGCGGAGAAGCACCTGAAGGCCGGCGCCAAGAAGGTGCTGATGTCCGCGCCCTCCAAGGACGAGACGCCGATGTTCGTCTACGGCGTCAACCACAAGAAGTATGCCGGCGAGAAGATCGTCTCGGCCGCGTCGTGCACCACCAACTGCCTGGCCCCGGTGGCCAAGGTGCTGAACGACAACTGGGGCATCAAGCGCGGCCTGATGACCACCGTGCACGCCGCCACCGCCACCCAGAAGACCGTGGACGGCCCGTCGTCCAAGGATTGGCGCGGCGGCCGCGGCATCCTGGAAAACATCATCCCGTCCTCGACCGGCGCCGCCAAGGCGGTGGGCAAGGTGCTGCCCGAGCTGAACAAGAAGCTGACCGGCATGGCCTTCCGCGTTCCCACCTCGGACGTCTCGGTGGTCGACCTGACCGTCGAGTTGAACAAGGACGCCAGCTACGAGGACATCTGCAAGGCCATGAAGGCCGCCTCCGAGGGTGAGCTGAAGGGCGTGCTGGGCTACACCGAGGACAAGGTGGTCGCCACCGATTTCGTCGGCTGCAACCTGCCGTCCATCTTCGATGCCGATGCCGGCATCGCGCTGGACAGCACCTTCGTCAAGGTCGTCACCTGGTACGACAACGAGTACGGCTACACCTGCAACATGCTGCGCTTCCTGCAGCATATCGCCAAGTAGGCCGCTTCGCTCCGGTTCGGGCGGAAGGGTTTGCCTTCCGCCCGTCACCTTCAAGACATAAGGACGCTTCCATGTTCCGGACCATCGACAAGCTCGACGTCAAGGGCAAGCGGGTGCTGGTGCGCGCCGACCTCAACGTGCCGGCCAAGGACGGCAAGGTCACCGATACCACCCGGATCGACCGCTCGGCCGCCACGCTGATCCAGCTGGCCGCCAAGGGCGCCAGGGTCATCGTGCTGACCCATTTCGGCCGCCCCAAGGGGCGCGAGGACAAGTACTCGCAGAAGCTGCTGGTCGAGCCGCTGGCGCGCGCGGTGGGCAAGACCGTGGCCTGGGCCGACGACTGCATCGGGCCGGAAGCGGAAAAGCTGATCGCCGCCATGAAGGACGGCGACATCGCCCTGCTGGAAAACGTCCGCTTCCATCCCGAGGAAGAGAAGAACGACCCCGCCTTCGCCAAGGCCCTGGCCGCCCTGGGTGATTTCTACATCAACGACGCCTTCTCCACCGCCCATCGGGCGCATGCCTCCACCGAGGGTCTGGCGCACCTGCTGCCCGCCGCCGCCGGCCGCCTGATGCAGGCCGAGCTGGAAGCGCTGGGCAAGGCGCTGGAAATGCCGGAGAAGCCGGTGGCCGCCATCGTCGGCGGCGCCAAGGTCTCCACCAAGCTGGATCTGCTGGGCAATCTGGTGGCCAAGGTGGACTACCTGATCATCGGCGGCGGCATGGCCAACACCTTCCTGTTCGCCCAGGGAAAGCAGGTGGGCAAGAGCCTGTGCGAGAAGGATCTGGCCGGCACCGCCCGCGAGATCATCAAGAAGGCCGAGGCGGCCAAGTGCCGCATCATCCTTCCCACCGACGTCGTGGTGGCCGGCGAGTTCGCCGAGAACGCCGCCAATGCCGTGGTCGGCGTCGACGCGGTGCCCGAGGACAAGATGATCCTCGACGCCGGTCCGGCTTCGGCCGAGGCGGTGGCCCGGCTGCTGGAAGGCTGCAAGACTCTGGTGTGGAACGGCCCGCTGGGCGCCTTCGAGATCGCCCCCTTCGACAAGGCCACCAACGCCGTGGCCCAGGCGGCCGCCGCGCTGACCGCCAAGGGCGGGCTGCTGACCGTGGGCGGCGGCGGCGATACCGTCTCGGCCCTGGCCAAGGCGGGGGTCGAGGACAAGTTCTCCTACATCTCCACGGCGGGCGGCGCCTTCCTGGAATGGCTGGAGGGCAAGGAGCTGCCCGGCGTGGCCGCCCTGCACGTCCAGCCCGATCAGGTGCGCGGCAGTGGCTGCGGCTGCGGCGCCGGCGGCGTCGGCGGCTGCGGCTGAGTCTTCAGGTCACTCCCCGAACCGTCTTCGTCGCAACGCGAAGGGAGTTCGGGGCATCGCCCCGACTGGGCTCGGGCGAGGGCCCGATCCATTCGAGGATATTGATTTCATGACCGTCCATTTCATCGGCGCCGGACCGGGCGCCCCCGACCTGATCACCGTGCGGGGGCTGAACCTGATCCGCCGTTGCCCGGTGGTGCTGTACGCCGGTTCGCTGGTGCCCGCCGAGATCGTCGCCGAGGCCATGTCCGACGCCCGGGTGGTCGATACCGCGCCGCTCAACCTGGATGAGATCATCGCCGAGATGGAGATGGCTCATAAGCTCGGCGTGCAGGTGGCCCGCATCCATTCCGGCGATCCCTCCCTCTACGGCGCCATCGCCGAGCAGATGCGCCGCCTGGACGCTCTGGGCATCGCCTATGACGTGACCCCCGGGGTTCCCGCCTTCGCGGCCGCCGCCGCCGCGCTCGCCACCGAGTTGACCCTGCCCGACGTCAGCCAGACGGTGATCCTGACCCGGACCTCGGTGCGTTCGTCTTCCATGCCCAATAATGAGGATCTGGCGACGCTGGGCAAAAGTGGTGCGACGCTGGCCATCCACCTGTCGGTGAGCAACCTGGCCCATGTGGTCAAGGAATTGTCGCCGCTCTACGGCGGGGATTGCCCGGTGGTGGTGGCCTTCCGGGTGGGCTGGCCGGACCAGAGCTTCATCCGGGGAACCCTGGCCGACATTCGCGACTCGGTGAAGGCGGCGGGGCTGACCCGCACCGCCCTGATCCTGGTGGGCCGCGTGCTGGGCGGGGCCGAGTTCACCGATTCACGGCTCTATGCCGAGGACCATACCCACGTGCTGCGTCCGGCCAAGGGGTGAGACTCCCGCCGCGCAAAGCCTTATAGTACGGGCCGCCATGCTCGACCTGCCCTTCGATCTCCCCGCTTTCGCCCCCGGTTCCGTCTGGCTGGCCGGTGCCGGTCCCGGTGATCCCGGCCTGCTGACCCTGCTGGCGCTGCATGGGCTGCGCGGTGCCGAGCATGTGGTGCACGACGCCCTGGTCGATGGCCGTATCCTTGCCCTGATCCCGGCCGGCGTGGCGGTGGAATCCATGGGCAAGCGCGGCGGCGCGGCCTCGGCGCGGCAAGCCGATATCACGGCGCGGCTGATCGAACTGGCACGGGCGGGCAAGAAGGTGCTGCGCCTCAAGGGCGGCGATCCCTTCGTCTTCGGGCGCGGGCCGGAGGAGGCCCTGGCCCTGGCGGCGGCCGGGGTGCCGTTCCGCATCGTGCCGGGCATCACGGCGGGAATCGGCGGGCTGGCCTATGCCGGCATTCCGGTGACCGCCAAGGAAACCAATTCGGCGGTGGCCTTTGTCACCGGCCACGGACCCGACGGCGAGATGCCCGACGAATTCGATTGGGATGCCCTGGCGCGCGGCGCGCCGGTGCTGGTGTTCTACATGGGGCTGAAGCATCTGGACCGCCTGACCTCGCGCCTGATGGCGGCGGGGCGCCGGGCGGACGAGGCGGTGGCCGTGGTCTGCGACGCCGCCACCCCGCGTCAGGCGGTGCTGGAAACCACCCTGGCCGAAGCCGCCGGCGCGGTCGAGCGGGCCGGGCTGAAGCCGCCGGCCCTGCTGGTGGTCGGCCCGGTGGTCGCCTTGCGCCGCCAGCTGGATTGGTGGATGCCGTGATCGAGGCGCTGACCGGTCTGGCCCATGCCGGCATCGGTATCTGCCGCGCCGGCATCGACGGGCGCGAAAACCTGATCCTCGGGCTGTTCGTCACCGGTCTGGTGGGCAGCCTGACCCATTGCGCCGGTATGTGCGGCCCTTTCGCCCTGTCGCAATGCGCGGCGCGGCTGGAGGCCATTCCCCTGGGCCGCATGACCGAGATGCGGCGGCTGGCGGGAGCGGCGCTGCTGCCCTATCATCTGGGCCGCGCCACCACCTACGGGGTGCTGGGGGCGGCGGCGGCCACCTTCGGCGGCATCCTGGGCGGGGCGGGATCGTTCCGCCTGCTGGCCGCCCTGCTGCTGGGCGTCGCGGCCCTGCTGCTGCTGGCCATGGCCTTGCCCGGAGTCAAGGCGCTGGCCGGCGGGGGCGGCGAAAGTGGCTGGGCGCGGGCGGTGGGACGCATGGCCGGACCATTGTTCGCGCGGCCCTTCGGGCTGCGCGGCTGGGCGCTGGGCGTCATGCTGGGGTTCATCCCCTGCGGCCTGCTCTATGCCGCCCTGGCGGCGGCGGCGGCGGGCGGCAACCCGGTGGCCGGCGCCTTCGGCATGCTGGCCTTCTGGGCGGGCACGGTGCCCATGCTGGTGCTGGTGGCGGCGGTGGGGCAGGCGGCCTTGTCCCATTGGCGCGGACCGTTGCTGCGGGCGGCGCCCGCCTTGTTGGTTCTGAACGCGGGGATGCTGGGCTTCATGGCCTGGCAGCTTCTCGCCTCCTGAATGCGGAGAGAGCGGTATGAAGTTTTCGCGTAGCCTGCTGGCCCTGATGGTGGTGATCGTTGTCGCCCTGGTGGTGGTCGGTGTCCGCCTGGTGATCTGGAGCGGCCAGAATTCCGAAGGCGCCAAGGCGGTTCCCGCCATCGGCGGCCCCTTCCAGCTGACCGACCATAACGGCAAATCGGTCAGCGACCGCGATTACCGCAATCGCTACATGCTGGTCTTCTTCGGCTACACCTTCTGCCCCGACGTCTGCCCGACCACCCTGTCGACGGTGACGGCGACCCTGGAGAAGCTGGGCCCCGGCTACGCCAGGAAGGTGGTGCCCATCTTCGTCACCATCGATCCCGAGCGCGATACCGTGGCGGTGATGAAGGAATATGTCGGCGCCTTCTCCCCCGACATCGTCGGCCTGACCGGCACGCCGGACGAGGTGGCCAAGGTGGCCAAGGAGTTCAAGGTCTACGCCGCCAAGGTCAAGGGCGACCGGCCGGAGCACTACACGGTGGACCACTCGGCCATCCTGTACCTGATGGGGCCCGACGGCCGGTTCGTCGCCCATTTCACCCACGGTATCTCGGTGGATGATCTGGTGGCGGGGCTGAAGAAACATATTGGCTAAAGGCCTGATCATCGCCGCTCCCGCCTCGGGGAGCGGCAAGACCACCCTGACCCTGGGCCTGCTGCGCCTGCTGACCCGCAGAGGCATGGCGGTGGGCTCGGCCAAGGTGGGGCCGGACTACATCGATCCCGCCTTCCACGCGAGCGCCTCGGGGCGGCCCTGCTACAACCTGGATTCCTGGGCCATGCGCGCAGAGACCCTGGGCGCCCTGGCGGCCAGGGCGGCGGACGGGGCCGACCTGCTGGTCTGCGAGGGCGTCATGGGCCTGTTCGACGGCGCCTTCGTGCCGGCGGGGCAGCCGGACGGCAGCACCGCCGATCTGGCCGCCGCCACCGGCTGGCCGGTGGTGCTGGTCATCGACGGGCGCGGCATGACCGGCTCGGCGGCGGCGGTGCTGGCCGGCTTCGCCCATCTCAGGCCCGAGGTGCGCATCCGGGGCGTGATCTTCAACCGGGTGATGGGGGCGAAGCACAAGGCGGCCATCGCGGCGGCCTGCGCCATCTCCTGCCCGGAGATCAGGCTGCTGGGCTTCCTGCCGCCGTCCGCCGGGCTGGAGACCCCGTCCCGCCATCTGGGGCTGGTCCAGGCCGCCGAGCGCGCCGATCTCCAGGCCTTCCTCGACGGCGCCGCCGCCCTGGCGGCCGAGCATCTGGACGTGGACGGGCTGGTGGGCCTGGCCGGACCCTCGCGCCTGGGCGGGGGAGAGGGGGGCATTCCCGTCCCCCCCCTGGGCCAGCGCATCGCCGTGGCCCGCGACACCGCCTTCGCCTTCGCCTATCCCGCCATGCTGGAAGGCTGGCGCGCCGCCGGGGTCGATCTGTCGTTCTTCTCCCCCCTGGCCGGCCAGGGGCCCATGGAGACCGCCGACGCCGTCTATCTGCCGGGCGGCTATCCCGAGCTGCATGCCGGCCCGCTGGCGGGCAATGCCGCCTTCCTGGACGGCCTGCGCGCCGCCGCCGCCCGCGGGGCGGTGCTCTACGGCGAATGCGGCGGCTACATGGTGCTGGGACGCGGCATGGAGGACGCGGACGGAACCCGTCACGCCATGGCCGGGCTGCTGGGGCTGGAGACCTCGTTCGCCCGGCGGAAGCTGCACCTGGGCTATCGCCGCGCCACCCTGGCCGCCGCTGGGCCGCTGGGCGGGGCGGGCGCCGCCTTTCGCGGCCATGAATTCCACTACGCCTCCATCCTGGCCGAGCAGGGGGCGCCGCTGTTCGCCGTCGCCGATGCGCCGGGGGCGGCGCTGGGCGGCGCCGGGCTGGTGGCGGGCCGGGTGATGGGCTCCTTCGTCCATCTGATCGACGCCGCTGCTCCTTGAACTTGCTGCGGCGCAGCATAAAATGATTCCAGGGTCAAGGCGAAATAGGCAGCCGAGTACCGAATAATTTTATTGCGAGGAGTGGCGTCAAGCTGTAACAAAAGAACAAGCCACCGTTCCAACCAGCCTGGGATTGACGGACATGCTCTATCACCTGCACGAAATGCAGCACCACGCTTTCGCCCCCATGCGCCTGCTGGCCGAGGCCATGCAGTCGGTGTACAGCCACCCCTGGGTGCCCATGGCCTATACCAAGTTCGGCCGCACGGTGGCGGCGACGGCGGAGCTGGTGGAGCGCACCACGAGGCGCTACCCCAAGCCGCCCTTCAACCTGCCCACCACCACGGTGGACGGCGAGACGGTGAACGTGGTCGAGCAGGTGGTCCACGAGACCCCGTTCTGCAACCTGCTGCACTTCAAGCGCGGCGTCGAGGGGCGCAACGACCCCAAGGTTCTGCTGCTGGCCCCCATGTCCGGGCACTTCGCCACCCTGCTGCGCGGCACGGTGGAGACCATGCTGCACGAGCACGACGTCTATATCACCGACTGGATCGACGCCCGCAACGTGCCGCTGGCCCAGGGCGACTTCACCCTGGACGATTATATCGACATGCTGGTGGAGTTCATGGAGGTCCTGGGGCCGGACACCCACATCATGGCGGTGTGCCAGCCGTCGGTGCCCATGCTGGCGGCGGTGTCGCTGATGGCCGCCGCGGGCAATCCCAACCAGCCGCGCTCCATGCTGATGATGGGCGGGCCCATCGACACCCGCATCAATCCCACCAAGGTCAACGAGGTGGCCACCCACAAGCCCCATTCGTGGTTCGAGCGCACGGTGATCCACTCGGTGCCCATGAACTATCCCGGCCACGGCCGCAAGGTCTATCCCGGCTTCCTGCAGCTGCACGGCTTCATGAGCATGAACCTGGAGCGCCACGTGGGCGAGCACGTCAAGCTGTTCCAGAACATGGTCAAGGGCGACGGCGATTCCGCCGCCCAGCACCGCGAGTTCTACGACGAGTACCTGTCGGTGATGGACCTGCCGGCCGGCTACTACCTGGAGACCATCCGCAAGGTGTTCCAGGAGCACCACCTGCCGCGCGGCATCATGGTGTCCCGGGGCCGCAAGGTCGATCCCGCCGCCATCCGCCACACCGCCCTGATGACCATCGAGGGCGAGAAGGACGACATCACCGGCGTCGGCCAGACCAAGGCGGCCCACGACCTGTGCGTCAATCTGGCGCCCGAGAAGCAGCGCTACCACCTGCAGCCCAAGGTGGGCCATTATGGCGTCTTCAACGGCCGCCGCTGGCGTGAAGAGGTCTATCCCAATGTCTCCGAGTTCATCCGCCAACACGACCGGGGATAAGGTGACAGAGGAGGGTCCGCCGTTCTGGCGGACCACGCCCTTGTCGGCCATGACCCGCGCACAGTGGGAATCGCTCTGCGACGGCTGCGGCCGCTGCTGCCTGCACAAGCTCGAGGACGCCGATACCGGCGAGGTCCACTACACCAACGTGGCCTGCCGGCTGCTCAACCTGCACACCTGCGGCTGCAAGAATTATGCGAAGCGCTGGGATTCGGTGCCGGACTGCGTCGAACTGAGCCCGGTGGTGCTGCCCACCCTCAAATGGCTGCCGTCAACCTGCGCCTACCGGGTGCTCTCCGAAGGCAAGGTGCTGCAATGGTGGCATCCGCTGGTGTCCGGCGACTCCGAAACGGTGCACCGGGCCGGCATCTCGGTGCGCGGCAAGGTCATCGCCGAATCCCGCGCCGACCTGCTGGACTACCACGTGGTCACCTGGCCGGAATAGGGGCGGGATGCGGCCATCCCGGCCGCGTCTTCAGTAGGCGTATTCCTTGAAGATCGGATCGATGCAGCCCCGCCAGCGGGTGGCGTAGGCCTCCAGCATGTCCTCGGCGGCGGTCTTGCCGTTCCTCGCCACCGCCTCGATGGGATCGAGGTAGATGCTCTCGTCGCGTCCCGAATCGTTGAGCCGCGCGCGCGCCTTCAGGCCGGCGGAGGCGAGGGCCAGCACGTCCAGCGCCACTTCGCGCACGCTGCGCCCGCCGATGGTGGCGGCCAGTCCCTGGGCGGGGACGGCGGCGCGCAGGGCCTCGCGCTCCTCGGGCCCCCAGCCCTTGACCAGTTCCCAGGCCTGATCCAGGGCCGCGTCGTCATAGAGCAGGCCCGTCCACAGGGCGGGCAGGGCGCATAGCCGCCGCCACGGTCCGGCATCGGCGCCGCGCATCTCCAGGAACTTCTTCAACCGCACGTCGGGGAAGGCGGTGGTCAGGTGGTCGGCCCAGTCGCCCATGGTGGGCAGCTCGCCGGGAAAGGCCGGCAGCCTGCCGGCCATGAAATCGCGGAAGCTCTGGCCCGCCGCGTCGATGTACTTGCCGTCGCGGTAGACGAAGTACATGGGCACGTCCAGCATCCAGTCCACATAGCGCTCGAAGCCCATGCCGTCGTCGAAGGCGAAGGCCAAGCCGCCGGTGCGGTGGCGGTCGGTGTCGGTCCACACGTCGCCGCGCGCCGAGATGAAGCCCGACGGCTTGCCGTCCACGAAGGGCGAGGCGGCGAACAGGGCGGTGGCGACGGGCTGCAGCGCCAGGGAAACGCGCAGCTTCTTCACCATGTCGGCTTCCGAGGCGAAGTCCAGGTTCACCTGCACGGTACAGGTGCGCAGCATCATGTCCAGGCCCTTGGTTCCCACCTCGGGCATGTAGCGGCGCATGATGGCGTAGCGGCCCTTGGGCATCCACGGCGTGTCGTCCTTGCTCCATTTGGGCTGGAAGCCGACCCCCATGAATCCGATGCCCAGGCCCTGGGCGACGTGCTTGACCTGCGCCAGGTGGTGGGTGACCTCGGCGGCGGTCTGGTGGATGGTTTCCAGCAGGCCGCCGGACAGTTCCAGCTGGCCGCCCGGCTCCAGGCTGATGGCGGCGCCGCAGGAATCGTGCAGCGCGATGACGTTGCCGCCCTCGAACACCGGCTCCCAGCCCAGGCCGACCAGCCCGTCCAGCATGGCCTTGATGCCACGCTCGCCGCCATAGGGCAGCGGCTTGAAATCGTCGAGGGAGAAACCGAACTTTTCATGCTCGGTGCCGATACGCCAGGCATCCTTCGGCTTGCACCCGGATTCCAGGTACTCGACCAGCTGATGCTTGCCGGCGATGGGTTCGCCGCTGGGCTTGGCGGGTGCGGACATGGGCGGGATTATCCTACTGAACAACTCGGAGCCCCAGCAAACGACAGGGCGCATGAGGGCGTCAAGCGCCGAATCCGCGCCCCTCACCGCAATAAGGTGTTGCGGAAGGGGGCCCGGTACGTTTAGGTCACTGCACTATGCTGCAAGTTTGTTCCGGTGTCCCATGATGAAGATCATTCGCGCGAAGCTGCACGGCATTCGCGTTACCAATGCCGACCTCAATTACCACGGCTCGATCACGCTCGACCCCGAGCAGTGCGAGATGGCCGGCATCTACCCCATGGAATTCGTCGATATCTGGAACAAGAACTCGGCGGCCCGCATCTCCACCTACGTCATCTTCGGCGAGCCCGGCTCGCGCTGCTGCGTGCTGAACGGCGCCGCGGCGCGCACCTGCCAGAAGGGCGACGAGCTGATCATCGCGGCGTCCGCCGACATCGCCGGGCCGGAGAAGCTGTACGAGATCAAGCCGCGCATCCTGACCTTCCTGCCCGACAACCACGTGGATCAGGTGCTGTACTACGACGTGTTCCAGAGCGAGAGGCGGCCCTACGACTTCCGCATCGTCGATGCCGACAAGCACACCATCGAGAGCTGCCACACCTGGCCCAACGTGGACATCACCAAGGTCAGGGACGGTCTGGCCGCCAAGGGCTGGTCCGAGGCCGAGATCGACGCCTTCATCGCGTCGCATTTCTCGCTGTAGCCATGCGGCCGGCCGTCGTCCTGCTGTCCGGCGGTCTAGATTCCGCCACGGTGCTGGCCATCGCCAAGGCCGAGGGCTTCGCGCCCGCCGCCTTGACCTTCCGCTACGGCCAGCGCCACGCGGTGGAGATCCGGGCGGCCGAGCGGGTGGCGGCGGCCATGGGGATCGCCGACCACCGCATCGCCGACATCGATCTGCGGGTGTTCGGCGGTTCGGCGCTGACGTCGGACATCGCGGTGCCCAAAGGTAATCTGGACGAGGCCATTCCGGCCGGCATTCCGGTGACCTACGTGCCGGCCCGCAACACCATCATGCTGTCCTTCGCCCTGGCCTTCGCCGAGGTGATCGGCGCCGCCGACATCTTTGTCGGCGTCAACGCCGTGGATTATTCCGGCTATCCCGATTGCCGTCCCGACTACATCGGGGCCTTCGAGGCCATGGCCAACCTGGCCACCAAGGCGGCGGTGGAGGGCACCAGATTGCGGCTGCACACCCCGCTGATCGATCTCAGCAAGGCCGACATCATCCGGCGCGGCCTGGGCCTCGGCGTCGATTATTCCATCACCTCGACCTGCTACGACCCCGATCCCGGGGGAAGGGCTTGCGGCCATTGCGATTCCTGCCGCCTGCGCCTCAAGGGCTTCGCCGAGGCCGGACTGGCCGATCCGGCGGAGTATTCCCCGTGATCCGGGCGGCGCTCAGCCTCCTCGTCCTGCTGGCCTGGCCGGTGACGGGACCGGCCGGTGCCGCCGATATTCACATGATCTCGCAGATCCAGGGCGACCATCTCAGCGTGCGCGGCTTCGAGGTGGTGCGCGAGGCCTATCGTCGCATCGGCTTGCAGGCGGTGGCCGACATCCGTCCCAACGAGCGCGGCATCGTCTCGGCCGACAGCGGCGACACCGACGGCGACACCATGCGCATGGCCGGGCTGGAAGCCCGCTATCCCAATCTGGTGCGGGTGCCCGAGCCGGTGCTGAGCTTCGATACCGTCGCCTTCACCGCCGGGATGAGATTCGAGGTCAGGGGCTGGGAGAGCCTGCGCCCCTATTCCATCTGCGTGGTGCGCGGCTTCAAGCTGGGCGAGAACGGCACCGAGGGCATGAACCGCGAGCTGGTCTCCACCAACGAGGCGTCGCTGCGCATGGTCAAGGCCGGGCATTGCCAGATGACGCTGCTGGGCGATGCGGTCTGGCTGCTGATCGACGAGCTGAAGCTGGGGCCGCTCCGGGCGCTGGAGACGCCGGTGGCGGTCACCCCGCTTTACCACTACGTCAACATCCGCCACGCCCACCTGGCCCCCAGGCTGGCCGAAGCCCTGAAGGCCATGCGCCAGGACGGAGCCGTCGATTCCATCCTGGCCGCCGACCGCGCCGTCATCCGGGCGGCCCGCGAGCGGAACTCGGTCAGGGACTGACCGTCTCCAGCCACGCCTGGAACATCAGGGCGTGCCACATCTCGTTCTGCCAGTTCTTGGCGCCCGAGCGGTGCTCGCTCCAGCAGCGGGCGACCAGGCCGGCATCGAGCCAGCCCTGGCGGCGCAGCCTGTCCTCGGACAGCAGGTCGTCGGCCCAGCCGCGCAACGGGCCGCTCAGCCAGCGGCGCAGCGGCACCTCGAACCCCATCTTGGGGCGGTCCACCAGGGCGCGCGGCACATGGCGGTAGAGCACCCGGCGCAGCACCGCCTTGCCCACCTCGCCCTCGATCTTCAAGGGCGCGGGCAGGCTCCAGGCGAATTGGGCGATGCCGGGCGCCAGGAAGGGCAGGCGGGCCTCCAGCGAGGCGCCCATGGTGGCGCGGTCGGTCTTGACGCACAGATCGTCGGGCAGGTAGCCGCCGGCATCCAGCAGCATGGTGGCCAGGCCATCGTCGCTCACCCGCGGCGTGGGGGCGGTGAACAGGCTGTCGGCGCGGCCGGCGCCCAGGACCGGGCCGGGCATGCCGCGCCAGCGGGAATAATGCAGGCCCAGCAGCTCGGCCAGCGAGGCGGCCTCCAGCCGCTCGGCCTCGCGCCCCAGGCGGTAGCCGGGATGGCTGCGGCGTCTGACGATTCCCCCGGCCAGGGCGGCGAGGCCCTCCGCCGGTCCGGCCAGCAGGCGGGCGGCCCGGGCGCCGGCGCTCTTCAGGCCGCCGGGCAGGCCTTGCAGTCGCAGCCAGTCCTTCGGTATGGAGCGGTAGATGCCGTAGCCGCCGAACAGCTCGTCGGCGCCGTCGCCCGACAGGGCGACCGTCACGCTCCGGCGCGTCACCTGAGCCAGCAGGGCGGTGGGCAGGGCGGCGGCGTCGGCGAAGGGCTCGTCGTAGAGGACGGGCAGGCGCGGCACCATGGCCAGGGCCTCGGAATCGCCGATCCGCACCTCGGTGTGAATGGTGCCCAGATTGTCGGCGACGGCGCGGGCGTGGGGGCTTTCGTCCAGTCCCGACTGGTCGAAGCCGATGGTGAAGGAATGGACCGGTCCGGCCGACAATTGCCGCATCAGGGCGGCGGTGATGGAGGAATCGACGCCGCCCGACAGGAAGACCCCCACCGGCACGTCGGCCTGCATGCGCAAGCCGACCGACTGGCGCAGCAAGTCCTCCAGCCGGTCGGCGGCCTGCCCGGCATCGCCGGTGAAGGTGTTCTCCAGGCGGACGGCGCTGTCGGCGGCCGACCAGTAGGCCTTGGCCGCGATCTGCCCGCCGCTCACCCGCATCAGGTGGCCGGGCTCCAGCTTGAAGATGCCGGGATGGATGGTGTGGGGCGCCGGAATCCAGCCGAGACGCATGTAAAGCCCCAGGGCGTCGCGGTCGATGCCGCCCTCCCAGGCGGGATGGGCGGCCAGCGCCTTGAGTTCCGAGCCGAACAGCAGGCTGCCGCCGGCCCTGCCCCAATAGAGCGGCTTTTCGCCGAAGCGGTCGCGGGCCAGGGTCAGGGCCCGGTCCCGCTGGTCCCACAGGGCAAGCGCGAACATGCCGTCGCATTCGGCCAGCGCCGCCTCCACCCCCCAGGCGGCGACCGCCTCCAGCAGCACTTCCGTGTCGGAATGGCCGCGCCAGGCGATGCCGTCGCCCAGCCGGGCCTTCAGGTCGCCGTGGTTGTAGATCTCGCCGTTGAAGCTGATCACCCAGCGCCCGTCGTGCGACGTCATGGGCTGGTGGCCCTGGGGCGACAGGTCGAGGATGGCCAGGCGGCGGAAACCCAGCGCCACCCCGGCCGCGTCGTCCACCCAGGCGCCGTCGTCGTCGGGGCCGCGATGGAGAAGGGTGGCGGCCATGGCGCGCACCACCGTTTCCCGCTCGGGAGTGGCCTGGGTCAGGTCGAGGAAGCCGGCGAAGCCGCACATGCGGAGTCAATCCAGATGGAACCGCCGGGACCTTATCCCTTGCGCAGCACCACCACAAGGCCGGGCACGTCCTCGCCCGCCTCCTGGCGGGTGGAGGCCTGTTCCATGGCGGCGATGGCGAAGCCGTGGCTGGCGGCCACCGCCTCGACGTAGCCGGGGGCATGGGCATAGCGGTTCTTGGCGCCCAGGAGGTAGGAGGCGCAATCCTCGGCCCGCTCCACCGTGAAGGCGAACACGCCGCCGGGTTTCAGCGCCCGGGCGGCGGCGGCCATGATCTCCTCCAGGTCGCCGAAATAGACCAGCACGTCGGCGGCCGCCACCAGGTCGTAGGTCTCGGAGCGGTCCTTGAGGCTGGCGACCAGCTCCCCCACCTCCAGCCGGTCGTACAGCCCGCGGCTGCGGGCCTTGTCCACCATGGCGCCCGACAGGTCGATGCCGTCCAGGCGGGCGGCCAGGGGGCGCAGCACCGGCGCGGCCAGCCCGGTGCCGCAGCCGGCGTCCAGCACGTCCAGGTCTTGACGGCGCTCCAGGGTCTTGTCCAGGGCCTGGGCCAGCAAGGCTGGGGCGCGATAGGCCAGCTTGTCCACCAGGGCGGCATCGAACTTGTCGGCGTAATCGTCGAACAGCTGGCGCACATAGGCGTCTGGGGCGCGGCTGGGGGCGTCTCCGGCCCCGGCCTGGGTCAGGCCGAGGGCGGCGCCGTGGCGATCCTCGGGGTCCAGTTCCAGGCAGCGGCGGAAATGTTTGGCGGCCCGCTCTTTCTGGCCGAGGGCGAGGCGGGCCTCGGCCAGACAGTAATGGGCGTTCACCGAATCGGGGCTGGCGGTGACCGCCCGTTCGAAGGCGGCGGCGGCGGCCTCGGGCATCCCCAGGCCCCGGCGGATCAGCCCCAGTTCCAGCCAGCCGGACGGATCGCGGGAATTGAGCTTGGTGGCCCGTTCCGCATGGACGCGGGCGTCGTCCAGGCGGCCCAGGCCGCGCAAGGCGGCGGCCAGATTGGCCCTGGTGCCGGCATGGTCGCGGCGCAAATCCACCGCGCCCGACAGCACCGCCACCGCCCGCTCGTTCCGGCCCAGGGCGCGCAGCACCAGCCCGTAATTGTTCAGCGCCACCGCCCAGTCGGGGCGCAGCTCCAGGGCGCGCTCCAGCATGCCGGCGGCCTCGGCGTTCTCGCCGTCCTGGTGCAGCAGGGCGCCCAGGGTACACAGGGCCTCGGCGTGACGGGGGTCGGCGGCCACCGCCCGGCGGGCATGGTCCAGCGCCTCGGCCTTGTTGCGCCCCAGCCGGCCCAGCAGGTCGGCCAGCCGGGCATTGGCCTCGGCATGATTGGGTTCGCGGCCCAGGATGGCGCGGTAGTGCAGGATGGCGCTGTTGACATTGTCCAGGGCCTCCAGGGCGCGGCCCAGGGCCAGGCGCGGCACCGGTTGGCTGGGGTCGGCGGCCACCGCCTGGGTCAGGTGTTCCACCGCCCGCTTGGCTTGACCCTGCCCCAGGGCGATCAGGCCCAGCAGGTAATGGGCGCCGCCGAAATCCGGCCGTGCCTCGACGATGGTGCGGGCCAGCCGCCGGGCCTCGGCGGCATTGCCGTCGTCCCAGGCCTGCATGGCGCGGCCGAACGCCTCACCGATATTCAGCGGATTACCCGTGTTCATGGTTTTCTCCCTGTCCCCAGAATAGGCCGCCCCGGCCAAAGCGAGCAACGCGGGAAACCGGGGGCGGGTTTTCCTGTTGCGAATAGAAACTGTATCTGTTACATATTTCCCATGGCCAGAAACTGCCGCTTCGCCGTTGCCGTCCACATCACCGCCCTGCTCGCCACCATGGAGGGGCAGCCGTGCACGTCGGAATGGATCGCCGGTTCGGTCAATACCAATCCGGTGGTGGTGCGCCGGCTGCTGTCGGCCCTGGCCAAGGCCGGGCTGGTCCGTTCGACGCGGGGCAGCGCCGGCGGGTCGGTGCTGGCCCGGCCGGCGGACAGGATTTCCCTGCTCGACATCCATCGGGCGGTGGACGAGGACGAGGAGCCGGCCCTGCACAACCAGCCGCCCAACCCGGCCTGTCCCGTGGGGCGCAACATCCAGTCGGTGCTGGTCCGGGTGATGGAGCGGGCCGACGCCGCCCGCGACGCGGTCCTTTCCACCACCCTGTTGTCGGAAGTGGTGGGAGCCCTGAAGGTCGAGGGGTAGCCCTCTTTTTTTGCGGATAAACGTAACGGTAACAGATACCATTACATCAAGGAGAACAGCATGACTTCCATCGCCATCGTCTTTCATTCCGGCTACGGCCACACCCGGGCGGTCGCCGAGGCCGTGGCCCAGGGGGCGGCCCAGGTGGCCGGCGCCCAGGTTCACCTGATTCCGGCCGACGAGGCCGAGGCCAAGGCCGCCCTGCTGGACGGCGCCGACGCCATCGTCTTCGGCTCGCCCACCTACATGGGCTCGGTCTCGGCCAAGTTCAAAGAGTTCATGGAATGGAGCTCCAAGACCTGGTACGGCCGGGGCTGGCAGGACAAGGTGGCGGCGGGCTTCACCGTCTCGGCCAGCCAGAGCGGCGACAAGCTGAACGCCCTGATCCAGCTGTCGGTCTTCGCCGCCCAGCACGGCATGGTGTGGGTGGGCCTCGACCTGCTGCCCGGCAACAACAGTTCCAAGGGCAGCGTCGAGGATCTCAACCGGCTGGGCAGCTTCCTCGGCGCCATGGCCCAGGCCAATTCCGACCAGGGACCGGAAGGCGTCACCGCGGCCGACAGGAAGACCGCCGCCCATCTGGGCAAGCGGGTCGCCGAGGCGGCGGCGCGGTGGAAGAAATAGGGTGAACGGTGGGGGCGGCTCCGGCCGCCTCCATTCCCCGGCTCTCAGGGTTTCAGTGTATTGACTGGAGTCCTATCCGCTTCTTACCCTGCGCCCCATGGGGATCAGGGACGCCGCCATCACCTGGTGCGGCGAGTTCCGTTCGCGTGAACTCGAGGGCACCTTCATCGAATCGTCCCGGCAGCGGCTGCGGGACGGGGCCTATCTCTGCATGCTGGCCACCGGCCTGACCAGCCTGTCCTTCGTCCCCCTCGACATGATGACCTTGGACGGCGACCGGCTGGCGTTCTTCCTGACCGTGCGGCTGGCCATCGCCACCGTGCTGGCCATCGGGCTGTCCGCCCTGGCGCGGGCCGCCACCGCCCGCATGGTCATCGCCGTCACCCACCTGCAGCTCTACGCCTTCTTCTGCCTCAACGCCCTGGTCTTCGCCCATCCGCTGCTCGACCGCCACGGCGGCATGTTCTTTCCGCTGATCGCCATGTCCATGTTCATGTTCCTGCCGGGCTCGTTCCGGCGGGTGGCGCTGCTGTGCGCCGTCGCCCCCCTGCTCAGCCTGGTGGCCTGGGCCGAGCTGCGCGCGGTGCCGGAAAGCTCCGCCGACATGGCGATCATCGCCCTGATGACCGTGGTGGCCTATCTGGTCGGCGCCACCGCCCGCATCCAGCTCAAGCGCATGGGGCGCAGCCAGTTCCTGCTGGTCGAGGGCGAGCGGCGGGCGCGGGTCACCCTGCTGGAGGCCAAGGAGGCGGCCGAGGCCGGCACCCGGGCCAAGAGCGAATTCCTGGCGGTGATGAGCCACGAGATCCGCACCCCCATGAACGGCATCCTCGGCATGGTGCGCCTTCTGCTCGACCGGCCCCTGGAATCCGAGGACCGCGACCGGCTGGAGATGGTCCACCATTCCGCCGAGCTGCTGCTGGGCATCCTGGACAACATCCTCGACCTGTCCAAGGTGGAGGCCGGGCGGATGGAGTTCGAGCGGGCCGCCTTCAGTCCGGCCCGCGTGGTCGCCGGCATCCAGACCCTGCTGTCGGCCCGCGCCCGCGAGAAGGGGCTGGAACTGTCCCACGTCATCGCCTCCGGCGTGCCCGAATGGGTGGAGGGCGACGGCGGCCGCCTGCGCCAGATCCTGCTCAATCTGGCGGGCAACGCGCTGAAATTCACCGATGCCGGCCATGTGCTGATCCGCGCCGGGCTGGCCGGCGACGGATCGGGCCGCCTGGAATTCTCGGTGACCGACACCGGCATCGGCCTGGGCGAGGCCGAGATCAAGCGGCTGTTCCACGCCTTCGCCCAGGCGGATTCCTCCATTACCCGGCGGTTCGGCGGCACCGGGCTGGGGCTGGCCATCTGCCGCCGGCTGGTGGAGGCTCAGGACGGCGAGATCGGGGTGGAAAGCCGCCCCGGCATCGGCAGCCGCTTCTGGTTCCGCCTGGACCTGCCCGCCACCGCGGCCCCCGCCCTCGGCGCGGTGGACGCCCAGGGCGGCGCGGTGCTGCCGCCGCTGTCGGTGCTGCTGGCCGAGGACAACGCCATCAACCAGAAGGTGGCGCTGGGGTTCCTGACCAAGGCCTCCCACCGGGTCAGCGTGGCGGCCAACGGCGCCGAGGCGCTGGAGATGGCGCGGGACGGCGGCTTCGACGTGGTGCTGATGGACATGCAGATGCCGGTGATGGACGGGCTGGAGGCGGCGTCGCGCATCCGGGCGCTACCCGCCCCGGCCGGCATGGTGCCGATCGTCGCGCTGACCGCCAATGCCATGCGCGGCGACGCCGAGCGCTGCCGCGAGGCCGGCATGAACGCCCACGTGGCCAAGCCGGTGGACCCCGACATCCTGTTCCAGGTCATCGCTGACGTGCTGGCCGGCCGGCCGGTGGAGGCGGCGGCGGCGCCCCTGGTGGCGGGAACCGCGCCCTTCACCGAGCTGGCCGCCCATCTGGGCCCCGAGGGCATGGCCGGCCTGATCGCCACCTTCCTCACCCAGGCCGAGGAGGCCTGCCGCATCCTGGCCGGGGAGACCGGCGACCTGCTGCGCCTGCACATGGCGGCCCACGACCTCAAGAGCATGGCCGGGGCGGCCGGCTGCGGGCCGCTGGCCGATCTCGCCGCCGCCATCGAGGCCGCCGCCCGCGACGGCCATGCCGAGGAGGTGCGCCGGCGCGTCCAGCCCCTGGACCAGGTGTGGTCGGCGACCCGCGCCGCGATGGTCCAGCGCTTCGGCGCGCCTCAGGAATTGTCGGAAAGCACCGTTCCCGCCAGATAGAGCGAGCCGCAGATCAGGATGCGGGCCGGGCCGGGACCGGAGGCGACGAGGTCGCCGATGGCCGCCGCCACCGAGGCGGCGGGGCTGGCGTCCAGGCAGAAATGCCGGGTCGCCGCCTTCGCCCCGTCCTCGGCCGACAGCGTCGCCGCCTCGCCGGGGATCGCCACGGCGCGCAAGGCGTGGAAGCGGGGCGCCAGGGGCTCGAGATAGCCGTCCACATCCTTGGTCGACAGGATGCCGAACACCGCCATCAGCGGCTTGTCCCGCCATGCGCGGGCGTGCTGGGCGATGGCCTCGGCGGCATGGGGGTTGTGGCCGCCGTCCAGCCACAGCTCCCAGCCCGCGGGCAGCAGATCGACCAGCGGCCCCCGGGACAGGCGCTGCAGCCGGGCCGGCCACTCCACCGCGCGGATGCCGGGGCCCAGCGCGCCTTGGGGGAAATCGGGGAAGGCCGGGACCGGCGCGGTGCGGCTGAGGCGTTCGACGCAGGCCAGGGCCAGGGCGGTGTTGCGGTACTGGAAGGCGCCGGCCAGGCTTGGGGCGGGCAGGCTCCATTCCACCGACGGGCCGCGATAGACCAGCCCGCCATCCGGGGCGGTGCGGGCGAAGAAGTGCTCGCCCTCCCTGATCAGCGGCACGCCCAGTTCGCTGCTGCGCGCCTCCAGCACCTTGGCCGCCTTGCGTCCCTGCCGGGTGACCACGCAGGCGATACCGCGCTTCATGATGCCGGCCTTCTCGGCGGCGATGGCCTCGATGCGGCCGCCCAGGAAGCTCTCGTGGTCCATGGCGATGGGGGTGATGACGGTCAGCGCCGGCCGCTCCACCACATTGGTGGCGTCCAGCCGCCCGCCCAGCCCGGTCTCCAGGATGCACAATTCGGCGGGCTGTCTTGCGAAGGCCAGGAAGGCCGCCGCCGTGGTGATCTCGAAGAAGGTGATGGGGGCGTCGCCGTTGGCCGCCTCCACCTCCTCCAGCAGGGCCAGCAGTTCCGGGTCGGTGGGCAGGCGGCCGGCGATGCGGATGCGTTCGGCGAAGCGCACCAGATGGGGCGAGGTGTAGACGTGGACCCGCATCCCCGCCGCCTCGAACAGGGCGCGCAAGGTCGCCACCGTCGAGCCCTTGCCGTTGGTCCCCGCCACGTGGATCACCGGCGGCAGCCGCTCCTGGGGATTGCCGAGCGCGTCCAGCAGCCGCAGGACGCGGTCCAGGGACAGGTCGATGACCTTGGGGTGCAGCCGGGTCAGGCGGTCGAGAATGCTGTCGATCATGGCTTGCCGAAAGGGGTCAGGCGCGATCCGGCAGGGTGAAGCTGAAGGTGCTGCCCTGGCCGGGGACCGACACCACCCGGATGCGGCCGCCGTGACGTTCCACGATCTTGCGGCAGATGGCAAGGCCAATCCCGGTGCCTTCGTAGTGGTGCAGGGAATGCAGGCGCTGGAACACCACGAAGATCTTGTCCCAGTAATCCTCCTCGATGCCGATGCCGTTGTCGGCCACCGAGAATTCCCAGCAATCGGGAAGACGGGCCGCCGTCACGCGGATTTCCGGCTTGCGGTCGGGATGGCGGAACTTGATGGCGTTGCCGATCAGGTGCTGCAGCAGAACCCGCAATTGCCCGGGATCGGCGTTGATCACCGGCAGGGACTCCTGGACGACCGCCGCCCCGGCCTCGCCGATCCGGGGTCGCAGGCCGTCCAGCGCCTGGGCAAGGATGGTGGAGGCGTCTACCGGCGGGAACGAGGCATCCGCCCGGTCGATCAGGGTGTATTCCAGCAGCCCGGCCAATTGAGCCCGCATGCGATGCGCCCCTTCCACCGCGTAGGTGATGTACTGGTCGGCGTCCTCGCCCAACTTGTCGCCGTAGCGCAATTGCAGCAATTGCAGGAAACTGGCGATGGTCCGCGCCGGTTCCTGCAGGTCGTGGGCGGCGACGGCGGTGACCATCTCCAGGTCGTAATGGGCGCGGCGCAGCTTTTCCTCGGCGGACTTGCGGCCGGTGATGTCGCGGCTGACGCCGACCATGCCCAGCAGGCTTCCCCGGTGGTCGTGGATCGGCGCCTTGACGGTCTCCAGCAGGACCCGCCGCCCGTCGGGATAGTCGATCCATTCCTCGTTGCTGGTGGGCCGCCCGGCGGCCATGGCCTCGCGGTCCTTGCTCCGGTAGAACTCGGCGATTTCGGGGGGGACGAACTCGTCGTCGGTCCTGCCGATCATTCCGGCCTCGGGCCGGCCGCAATAGGCGGCGAAGGCCCGGTTGTAGCCGAGATAGCGCGATTGCGGGTCCTTGAAGAAGATCAGGTCCGGCACCGAATCCATCAGGGTGCGCAGCAGGGCCTGCTCCTTGGCCAGGGCGTCATAGGGGGTCTGGACGCCCGAGACGAACAATGCGTTGTAGATCAGCAGGTAGGCCAGCGCCTTGCCCACATGGCCGGCCAGATTGAAGACGTCGCCCACCTCGCCGTAAAGGGTGAGCAGCAGGCCCGACAGGGCCAGAATCCAGGCGGCCACCGCCATCTTCAGGTCGTTGCGGTCCCCGGTCCGGCGGAATTCCAGGGTCAGGAGGCTGGAGGCAGCCACATAGGCCAGGGCCAGGGTGTACTCGGCGTTCACCTTGAAGGGGGTCAGGCCGCTGCCGGGGATGAAGGTCCGCGGGAACCATTCCGGGTGGAACAGCCCGGCGGTGACCAGCAGCATGGTCAGCAGCCCGATTCCGGCAAGCCACCAGCGCCGCCTCGCGCCGCTCCATTGGTGTTCGGGGGCGGCCACGGCCAGGATCAGGCCGACCGCCATGGCCAGCCGCCCTAAAAGCCAGAGATTGATGGTCTTTTCCGTGTCGCTGGGGGCTCCCAGATCCGGCATGCCCGGATAGGACAGGGTGTGGAAGATGTCGATGGTTCCGGCCACCAGGGCGGCCAGCCCCAGAATCAGATTTCGCTGGCTCTGATCGGCCCGGTGCGCCGTCCAGCCCAGTGAGAACACCATCAGCGACACCGCGATGGAGATCATCTCGAGAATGGAGTGGACCGGCAGATAGGACGCGGGGTCGTCGAAGACCCGGCCCGGCGGCACGGCCTGCACCGCCACGCCGCACAGCCCCGCCGCCACCAGCAGCGACAGCGGCGGCAGGACCAGCGGCAGGATGCTTTTCTCGACTCGGCTCACCACGGAAGACCTCGCACCCTACCCCATAAACGACAATACCGAGGCCCAGGGCCTCGGTATTACCATTGACGTAGTATAGTGTGTCTTTCGGAGGATTTCCAGCCCGCAGGAGGCCGGGTCAGTCCTGATCGGCGGAATCGGGCGTATCGATGGGCAGCGCCACCAGATCGCCCGCCGCGCCGCGGTTCTTCAGCAGGGACAGGATGCGGATCATGGTGGCGCGCAGGTCGCGGCGCGGCACCACCATGTCGACCATGCCGTGCTCCAGCAGGTATTCCGCCTTCTGGAAACCCTCGGGCAGCTTCTCGCGGATGGTGCTCTCGATGACGCGGGCGCCGGCGAAGCCGATCACCGCGCCGGGCTCGGCGATGGCGATGTCGCCCAGCATGGCGAAGCTGGCCGAGACGCCGCCGGTGGTGGGGTCGGTCAGCAGCACGATATAGGGCAGCCGCTTCTCCTTGACCTTGTCCACCGCCACGGTGGTCCGCGCCATCTGCATCAGCGACAGGATGCCTTCCTGCATGCGGGCGCCGCCCGAGGCGGGAATGACGATCAGCGGCGCATCCTGCAGCACGGCCAGTTCGGCCGCCGCCACGATGCCCTCGCCCACGGCGATGCCCATGGAGCCGCCCTGGAAGTCGAAGTTGAAGCAGGCCGCCACCACGTTCATGCCGCCCATGCGGCCGTGGGCCACCACGATGGCGTCCACCTCGCCGGTCTTGGATCGGGTGTCCTTGAGGCGGTCGGAGTAGCGCTTCTGGTCCTTGAACTTCAGGGGATCGTCGGGAACCTTGGGCAGCTCGATGCGCTGGAACTGGCCGTCATCGAACAGCATGCCCAGGCGCTTCTTGACCGAAAGCCGCATATGGTGGCCGCAATGCTGGCAGACGTTCAGCGCCTTCTCCAGATCGCGGTGGAAGATCATGTGGCCGCAGCCCGGGCATTTGTGCCACAGGTTGTCCGGCACTTCCTTGGGCGCGACAAGTCCGACCAGGCGCTCCTTGAGCGAGCGGCGGGTCTCGTTGAGGTTGGTCAGCCAATTCATGGAAAAATGCTCCTACTTCCTGGCGCCACGCACGCCCTCGGCCAGGTCCTTGACCAGGGCCAGCGGGGCGGAGACGGCGCCGGGCTTGCCGATGTTGGCGGCCAGGACCGAGACGATGGCCGAGCCCACCACGGCGCCGTCGGCGATTCGGGCGATTTCGGCCGCCTGGGCGGGGGTCTTGATGCCGAAGCCGACGCAGACCGGCAGGCCGGTGTGGCGGCGGATGCGGGCGACCGCCTCGTCGACGGCCGATTGCGCCGCCGACGCGGTGCCGGTGATGCCAGCGATGGACACGTAGTAGACGAAGCCCGAGGCGTTGGCCAGGACCACCGGCAGGCGGGAATCGTCGCTGGTCGGCGTGGTCAGCACGATGAAGTCGATGCCGGCGGCGCGCAGATGGGGCACTAACTCGTCGGCCTCTTCCGGCGGCAGGTCGACGATGATCAGCCCGTCCACTCCGGCCCGGGCGGCGTCGGCGGCGAACTTTTCCGGTCCCCAGGCATAGACGGGATTGTAGTAGCCCATCAGGATGACCGGCGTTTCGGCGTCGGTCTTGCGGAAGGCCGCCACCATCTCCAGGGTCTGTCTCAGCGAACCGCCGGCCTTCAAGGCCCGGCCCGCCGCCAGTTCGATTACCGGCCCGTCGGCCATGGGATCGGTGAAGGGCATGCCCAGCTCGATGATGTCGGCGCCGGCCGCCGGCATGCCGTCGAGCAGGGCCTGGCTGGTGGCGCGGTCGGGATCGCCGGCGGTGATGAAGGTCACCAGGGCGGCGCGGTTCTCGGCCTTGAGCTTTTCGAAGCGCTTGGCGATGCGGGACATCAGACCAGCCCTCCCAGATGTTCGTCGCCCAGGGCCTTGGCGATGGTGCTGACGTCCTTGTCGCCGCGCCCCGACAGGTTGACCACCATCAGGTGGTCCTTGGGCAGCTTAGGGGCGATCTTGGCGGCGTGGGCGATGGCGTGGCTGGATTCCAGCGCCGGGATGATGCCTTCCAGGCGGGTGCATTGCTGGAAGGCGGCCACCGCCTCGTCGTCGGTGACCGAGACGTATTCGACGCGGCCCGCCTCGTGCAGCCAGGAATGCTCCGGCCCGATGCCGGGATAGTCCAGGCCGGCCGAGATGGAATGGGCCTCGGCGATCTGGCCGTCGGCATCCTGCAGCAGATAGGTGCGGTTGCCGTGCAGCACGCCGGGCTTGCCGCCGGTCAGGCTGGCGGCGTGCAGCTTGTCCAGGCCGTGGCCGGCCGCCTCGACGCCGATGATGCGCACCGACTTGTCGTCGAGGAAGGGATGGAACAGCCCCATGGCGTTGGAGCCGCCGCCGATGCAGGCGACCAGGGAATCGGGCAGGCGGCCTTCCTGGGCCATGATCTGGCCGCGCACCTCGTCCCCGATCACCGACTGGAAGTCGCGGACCATGGCGGGATAGGGGTGCGGGCCGGCCACCGTGCCGATCAGGTAATAGGTGTCGGCGACGTTGGACACCCAATCCCTGAGCGCGTCGTTCATGGCGTCCTTCAGGGTCGCCGCCCCGGCGGTCACCGGCTTGACCTCGGCGCCCAGCAGCTTCATGCGGTAGACGTTGGGCATCTGCCGCTCGATGTCGGTGGCGCCCATGTAGATGACGCATTGCATGCCGAACAGGGCACAGACCGTGGCGGTGGCCACGCCGTGCTGGCCGGCTCCGGTCTCGGCGATGATGCGCTGCTTGCCCATGCGCCGGGCCAGCAGGATTTGGCCGATGCAGTTGTTGATCTTGTGGGCGCCGGTGTGGTTGAGGTCTTCCCTTTTCAGGAACACCTTGGCGCCGCCGAACGCCTCGGTCAGCCGCCTTGCGAAGTAGAGCGGGTTGGGGCGGCCCACATACTGGGCCAGCAACGAGCGGAACTCGGCCTGGAAGGCGGGATCGGCCTTGGCGGCCCCATAGGCCTGCTCGACCTGGAGGATGAGCGGCATCAGGGTCTCGGCGACGTAGCGGCCGCCGAAGATGCCGAAATGGCCACGCTCGTCGGGACCGGCGCGGTAGGTGTTCAGGCTTTGCATCTGTATCCAAGACCCCGGGGGCGGAAAGGCGCCAATAAAGCAGAAAGCGCCGCCCCTGAGGAGAGATTTTGTGGGGGAGAAGTTTTCTCAACCCTCCGGCCGGACCACGCACAGATGGCCGGCGGCCTGCTTGGCCGCCTTCTTGTGGGCGGCCAGCAGGCGCGACACTTCGTCGGAGGAGCCGGCGGCCCGGCCCGGGGCCAGGTGCACGGCGACGCAGCTCACCGTCATCAGGGGAAAGCGCGCCGTATGGCCCAGGCGGTCCTGGCCGACCATATGGCCCAGGCGCCGCGTCTCGTCGTCGTAGAAGCTTTCCACGTCGCGGGCGAAATCGGCGATCAGCCGGCGGCAGGTGTCCTCGGCGTTCTCCGCCGCCGCTCCCCGGAAGCCGGCGAAGAAATCGTCGCCGCCGATATGCCCGGCGAAGCCGCCCGCCGCCGTCATGGCCTTGGCCAGCAGGTCGCCGAACAGCAGGATGGCGCGGTCGCCGAGGCGGAATCCGTACTTGTCGTTGAACGGCTTGAAATTGTCGAAATCGAAATAGGCCAGCAGATAGCTGCCGTCCCTGTCCTCCATGGCCTCGCAGACCCAGGACAGGATGACGGCGTTGCCGGGCAGCCGGGTCAGCGGGTTCTGGTCGCGCGCCGTGGCCAGATTCTTGTCGTTGATGACGCGCAGCAGGGAATCCGCCGACAGGAAGCCCACATAGCGCATGTCGTTGACGATCAGGATGCCTTCCGACCGCTCCACCGCCGAATAGGCTTCCAGGATCTGCTCGGCCCTGGCGCCCATGTCGGCCATCGGGCAGCGGACGATGAAATCCTTGAGCGAGCGGCCGTAGCTCTTGTTGGCGATCAGTTCCTTGCCGAAGGGGGAATAGGTGTAGTCCTTCAGTTCCTGGTCCCGCACGATCCCCACCGGCGCGCCCGATCCGTCCACCACCGGGAAGAAGGTTGCCGACTTGTCGGTGCGGAAGCGTTCGAACACCCGCTCCATGGGGGTGTCCAGCCCCAGCGGCTCGGGCCGCGCGATCTGGTCGGCGATGATGCGCTGGTCCGAGGCGCCGGCCCGGCGGTCCAGGCGGGCCAGCCGTTCGATCTCGGGGTAATGGGGCCGCAGCCCGGCCCACTCGGTGGTCGGGCGGCTCACCAGCCAGCCCTGGACCATGTCGCAGCCGATCTCCTTGCAGACGCGGAATTCCCGCTCGGTCTCCACCCCTTCGGCCACCACGATGGCGCCCAGCAGGTGGGCGATGGTGACGATATGGGCCAGGAACACCTTCTTCTTGGAATCGGCGGCGATGTCGGCCACGAAAAAGCGGTCGATCTTCAGGTAGTCGGGTTCCGAGTAGTACAGCAGCTGCAGCCCGGAAAAGCCGGTGCCGAAATCGTCGATGGCCAGCCGGAAGCCCTGGCGCTTGAAATGGCGGAAGGTGGCGACGGCGTCCAGGCCGGGCTCCAGCGGGTGGCGCTCGGAAATCTCTAACACCACCGAGGATTCGGGCAGGCCGTGGCGCTCCAGGATGGCCCGCGTCCGCCGCGCCGGGTCGCCCTCGAGCCCCAGGACACGGTTGTCGATGTTGAGGAACAGCTTGGCCCGGGGGTGGTGGGGCAGGGTGGCGAAGGCGGCCACCGCCTTTTCGCGCAGGGCCAGCTCCACCTCGGCCAGATGGCCGCCGGCATGGCAGCGATCGAAGAAGTCCTGGATGGAGGCGTAGCCCGCCGCCTCGGTGCCCCGCAGCAGCGCCTCGTAGCCGTGGCAGGCGCCGGAATGGATGCCGACCACCGGCTGGAGGGCGATGGTCAGGCGGTCGAGGATATTGGGGCCCAGGGTGTGGGGCGGCATTCCGATCGCTCCGGCCGGTCATCCCGGTACGGATTCATCCGCCGAAGCCGGGGCGGGGTCAACGCCCGGATGGGGGGCGGAAGGCAAATTCACGCGCCTGTCACACGCCCGGATTTCATCGCTGCCATAAACCAGATTTAAACGAAAGACATACGAAGTTACACGAAGCATGTTGAATCGTTATTACTCGATTGATATTAATTTGTATCAAAGGGCTAATATGCCTATGTCATTGGGATGGTAGAGTCGAATGAGCAGCAAGACCATTCAACCCTCGGGTAGGGAGCGGGCCTTCGCCGAGGATGAGATCATCGTCAGCAAGACCGACATCAAGGGGCGCCTCACCTATGTGAACGACGTGTTCATGTCGGTGTCGGGCTTCACCGAGCCCGAGCTGATCGGCCAGCCGCACAGCCTGATCCGCCATCCCGACATGCCACGCTGCGTCTTCAAGCTCCTGTGGGACACCATCGCGTCCGGCAAGGAGCTGTTCGCCTATGTGGTGAATCTGGCCAAGAACGGCGATCATTACTGGGTTCTCGCCCACGTCACCCCGGATTTCGGCCCCGACGGCCAGATCGTCGGCTATCACTCCAACCGCCGCGTGCCGAGCCGCGCGGCGCTGGCCAAGGTTGTGCCCCTGTATCAGAGCCTGCTGAAGATCGAGGCCGCGAGCCCCGACCGCAAGCAGGGGATGGAGACGGCGTTCACCGCCCTCGTCGACCAGTTGAAGCGCGAAGGAAAGCCCTATGCAGAATTTGTCCTCGGTCTCTAAGGCCCTGCGCGCGTGCCAGATCACCTTCGGGCTGGCTCTCGCCCTGGCCGTCGTCGCCTTGCTGCTGCAGAACTGGGTGGCGGCGGGTTTCGCCCTGGCCCTGGCGGTGCCGGCCTGGCTGCCCATCGGCTACCTCAACCGCGCCAACGCCAGCATCGAGAAGGCGGTGAAGGTCTGCCAGGGGGCCGCCGCCGGCAATCTCGGCGAGCGCATCATGGATATCCGGGGGGGCGGCAACCTGGCCGTCATGCTGCGTTCCATCAACCGGCTGCTCGACCTGACCGAGGCCTATTGCCGCGAGTCCCAGGCGGCCATGGAGCACGCCAACCAGCGCCAGTACTTCCGCAAGATCATCCCCACCGGCCTGCGCGGTGATTTCGCCCGCTATGCCGGCGTGATCAATTCCTCCCTCGACCTGATGAAGCAGCGCGACGCCGAGGCGCTGGACTTCGCCGAGCAGAAGGTGCGCGTCCTGGTGCAGGAGGTGTCGTCGGCCTCGACCCAGCTGCGGCAGAGTTCGGACCGGCTGATGAACAACGCCACCCAGACCGTGCACCAGGCCATGACCTCGGCCGCCGCCGCCGAGGAGGCCTCGGTCAACGTCCAGTCGGTGGCCGGCGCCGCCGAGGAGCTGGCCGCCTCGTTCGGCGAGATCAACATGCAGACCACGCGGGCCACCGCCATCTCGTCCGAGGCCATGGTCACCGCCCAGCGCACCGACGAGACCGTGCAGGACCTCGGCCATGCCGCCGAGAAGATCGGCTCGGTGCTGTCGCTGATCCAGGACATCGCGTCCCAGACCAACCTGCTGGCCCTCAACGCCACCATCGAGGCGGCCCGCGCCGGCGAGGCCGGAAAAGGGTTCGCGGTCGTCGCCAACGAGGTCAAGACCCTGGCCAACCAGACGGCGCGGGCCACCGAGGAGATCTCGGCCCATGTCAGCCAGATCCAGCTGGCCTCCCAGGGCGCCGCCGTGGCCATCCGCGAGATCGCCCAGATCGTCGGCACCATCCAGGAGACCTCCACCGCCGTGGCCGGCGCGGTGGAGGAGCAGAACGCGGTGACCATGGAGATCTCGCGCAATGTCCAGGAGGCCGCCACCGGCACCGCCTCGGTGTCGGAAGCGGTGGCCTATGTGAAGGACACCGCCGAGACCACCGACCAGGAGGCCCGCGACATCTCCGCCGCCGCCGCCAGCCTGGCCCACCGCGCCGACGACCTGGAGGCCCAGATCAACGGCTTCATCGCCAAGATCAAGGGCCAGGCCGCCTGAGATTGTTTCCCCGTTGCGGCATTCCCATGTGTGGGAATGCCGCAACCAGGAGGCAATCCCATGACCGAACCCGTCATCGCCCAGAAGGCGCCCTATCCCGTCGCGGTCGAGGCGGGCAAGACCTATCACTGGTGCGCCTGCGGCCGCTCCCAGGCGCAGCCCTTCTGCGACGGCAGCCACAAGGGCACCGGGCTGGCCCCCGTCGCCCATACCCCGGACAAGGCGGGCACCCTTTATTTCTGCGGCTGCAAGGCGACGAAGAAGCCGCCGCTGTGCGACGGCAGCCACAAAACTCTGTGATCCCTTGCCCGCAACCCGTCATCGGGGTAAACCGGGGGACGGCAATGGCGGGGTTTCCATGAACAGAATCGGTGTGATCGGCGGAGGGGCCTGGGGAACGGCGTTGGCGCTCACCGCCCGCCGGGCCGGCCGCGACGTGGTGCTGTGGGCCCGCGAGCCGGGCGTGGTCGCGGCCATCAACGCCAACCACGCCAATCCCGATTTCCTGCCGGGCGTCGCCCTCGATCCGGGCTTGCGCGCCACCGGCGATCTGGCCGAGGCGGCGGATGCCGACGCGGTGCTGCTGGTGGCGCCGGCCCAGCATCTGCGCGCCGCCTGCCATGCCCTGGCCCCCCACTGGCGGGCCGGGGTGCCCGCCGTGATCTGCGCCAAGGGCATCGAGCTGGCCACCTGCGCCCTGATGCAGGACGCCGTCGCCGCCGCGTTGCCGGACGCTCCCATCGCCGTGCTGTCCGGCCCCACCTTCGCCGCCGAGGTGGCGCGCGGCCTGCCCACCGCCATCACCCTGGCCTGCGACGACGCCTCCCTGGGCCGCAGGCTGGTCGAGGCGCTGGGCACCGCCACCTTCCGTCCCTATCTCTCCGACGATCCGATCGGCGCCCAGATCGGCGGCGCGGTGAAGAACGTGCTGGCCATCGCCTGCGGCATCGTCGAGGGGCGCGGCCTGGGCGACAACGCCCGCGCCGCCCTGATCACCCGGGGACTGGCCGAGCTGACCCGCCTCGCCATGGCCAAGGGCGGCCGGCCCGAGACCCTGATGGGCCTGTCCGGCCTGGGCGACCTGATCCTCACCGCCTCGTCCACCCAGTCGCGCAACTACTCGCTGGGCTTCGCCCTGGGCGAGGGCCGCGCCCTGGCCGACATCCTGGGCGAGCGCCATTCGGTGACCGAGGGCGTCTACAGCGCCGGCGCCGTGGTCGACATGGCCGGGCGTCTGGGCGTCGAGATGCCCATCTCGGCGGCGGTGGACGCGGTGATCAACAAGGGCCAGAGTCTGGACGAGGCCATCCGCGCCCTGCTGTCGCGCCCGTTCCGCACCGAAGGATTATAGCCATGCGCCGCTCCGCCCTTGCTCTGTGCCTGCTGGCTCTCGGCGGCTGCGCCGAAAATCCCACCGAGGGCCAGTTGTGGGGCGCCGGGGCCGGAGCCATCGTCGGCGGCGGCATCGGCCGGGCGGCCGCCCTGGGCGCCCCCCATCTGGCCGCCACCTTCACGCCGGTGGGCGCGGTGGCCGGGGCGGTGGCCGGCAGCATGGTCGGCGGCTGGTTCGATCCCCATCCCAACCGGCTGTGGTCGGCGGCGACCATCGAGGCGGCCGAGACCGGGCAGGAGGCCCGCTGGGCAGCGCGCGGTCTGGAAGGCGCGGTGGTGCCCCAGGGGGCGGGCTGGACCGATAACGGCGGGCGGGCCTGCCGCCGGCTGGCGCAGTCGGCCCTGCGGACGGGCGAGACCGGCGGCGGTTATTCCCGCCAGGTGGTGGCCTGCCGGCTGGCGGACGGCACCTGGGAAGTGGTGCTGCCGCCCGAAGATGAGCCGAAAAGCTAAAAATCCTTCCTCATCATAGACTTGCCCAATAGACCCGGCTTGACGGGGGCGGGGGGCTTCGGCATGCTGGCCCGCAACCTGGAGCACAACCAAGGACGTGAAATCCATGACCAAGTCGGAGCTGATCGCCCGCCTGGCCGAGGCCAACCCCCATCTCTATCAGCGGGATGTGGAGCGCATCGTGACCACCATCTTCGACGAGATCGCCTCGGCCCTGGCCCGGGGCGACCGGGTGGAACTGCGCGGCTTCGGCGCCTTCTCGGTGAAGAAGCGCGACCCGCGCACCGGACGCAATCCCCGCACCGGCGAGACGGTGTCGGTGGAGGGCAAGGCGGTTCCCTTCTTCAAGACCGGCAAGCAGCTGCGCGAGAAGCTCAACGTCGGCGGCGGCTCGTGAGGCTGCTGGCCTGGATAACCGGCCTGCCCCTGGCCGTGCTGGTGGCGGTGTTCGCCGTCGCCAACCGGGCGGAGATTCATTTCGACCTGTGGCCGTTGCCGTTCGGCGTGGATCTGCCCGGCTATCTGGCGGTGCTGGCCCCGCTGGGCATCGGGCTGGCCGGCGGTTTCCTGCTGGGCTGGGCGTCGGGGCTGAAGGCCCGCCTGCGCGCCGGTTCGCTGCGCCGCCGGCTGGACGCCGCCGAGAAGACCCAGTCTCAAGCTTGAGGTAGCCTGTCCGTGACCAATCCCGTCTATGTCGCCATCGACACCACCGAGGCCGCCCGCGCCATCTCCCTTGCCGAACGCCTGAAGGGGCAGGTCGGCGGGTTCAAGCTGGGCCTGGAATACTTCACCGCCAACGGTCCGGCCGGCATGGAGGCGGTGTCCGGCCTCGGCATGCCGCTGTTTGTCGATCTCAAGCTGCACGACATTCCCAATACCGTGGCCGCCGCCATGAAGGGCGTGGTGCGCCTGGGCGCCGCCATCACCACCATCCACGCCTCGGGCGGCGGCGCCATGATCCGCGCCGCCGTGGACGCCGCCAATGACGAGGCTGCCCGCCTGGGAATGGTCCCGCCCGCCGTGGTGGCGGTGACCGTGCTGACCAGCCTGGATCAGGCCGGGGCCGAGCAGGTGGGTTTCGACCGCCCGGTGCTCGATCAGGTCAAGCGCCTCGCCGCCCTGGCCCAGGAGAGCGGGGCCGCCGGCATCGTCTGTTCACCGCTGGAGGTCGAGGCGGTGCGCGCCCTCTGCGGTCCCGATTTCAAGCTGGTGATTCCCGGCATCCGCCCCGCCTGGAGCGAGGCCGGCGACCAGAAGCGCTTCCTCACCCCGGCCGAGGCCCGTGCCAAGGGCGCCGACGTGCTGGTGATCGGGCGGCCCATCACCGGCGCCGCCGACCCGGCCGAGGCCGCCGGGCGGATCAAGGCCGAACTGGGACTTTAAGATCATGCCGGTCGAGGTCAAGATCTGCGGCATCACCGACGAAGACGCCATGGATGCCGCCATCGAGGCCGGGGCCGATTATGTCGGGCTGGTGTTCTTTCCCAAGAGCCCGCGCAACGTCACCCCCGACCGCGCCGCCGAACTGGTGGAGTTCACCCCCGGCGACGTGGGCAAGGTCGGGCTGTTCGTCGACCCCGACGATGCCACCCTGGACGCGGTGCTGACCCGGGTGCGGCTCGATCTGCTGCAGTTGCACGGGCGCGAGACGCCCGAGCGGGTCGAGGCCATCCGCCTGGAATACGGCCTGCCGGTGATGAAAATGCTGCCGGTGTCGGAGCCGGCCGACCTGGATGCCGCCGAGCCCTACCTGGCGGTGGCCGACCGCCTGCTGTTCGACGCCAAGCCGCCCAAGGGCGCATTGCTGCCCGGCGGCAACGCGACGAGCTTCGACTGGTCGATCCTGACGGGACGCAAATGGGGCCTGCCGTGGATGCTGGCCGGCGGCCTGACGCCTGCCAACGTGGCCGAGGCGGTGCGCATCAGCGGCGCTCTCTGCGTCGACGTCTCGTCGGGGGTGGAAAGCGCGCCGGGCGTCAAGGACGCAGAAAAAATTCAGGCCTTCATCCGGGCGGCCCGTTCGTCAGGATAGTTTCTGGCGGATGATACTGCCGAGACGGCCGCGCTCCAGGACGCGCCCGGTCGGGAGCGCGGGCATCCTGCCCGCATTCAAGCCTCCGCCAGTTCCTCCACCCGGTCGGTGCAGACCACCCGGTTGCGGCCCTGGCGCTTGGCGCGGTAGAGGGCCGCGTCGGCGGCGGCCACCAGGTCGGCGGCGGCATGATCGTCCGAGGGCAGCAGGGCGGCGGCGCCGATGGACAGGGTGACGCATTCGGCGGTCAGGCTGGCGCCATGGGGCAGGTTCATCGCCTGCACCGCCTCCTGGATGCGGTCGGCCACGTGCAGGGCGCCGTCCAGGTCGGTGTTGGGCATGATCACCGCGAATTCCTCGCCGCCGTAGCGGGCCGCCAGGTCGGCGGGGCGGAACACCTGCTGGTCCAGGGCGGCGGCCACCGCCTTCAGGCAGGTGTCGCCCTTCTGGTGGCCATAGGTGTCGTTGTAGAGCTTGAAGTGGTCCACATCGACCAGCAGGATGGCCATGGAGGTGCCTTCCCGCTGGTTGTGCAGCCACTCGGCCTCCAGCTTCTCGTCGAAGGAGCGGCGGTTGGCCAGTCCGGTCAGCCCGTCCTTGACCGCCAGACTCTGCAGCGCCATCTGCGCCAGCTTCTGCTCGGTCTGGTCGCGCAGCGTCTCCACCACGGCCAGCAGGTTGCCCTCCTCGTCGTAGATGGGGCCGGCATCCACCGCCAGATAGAGGCGCTTCTTCACCTGGGGCATTACGCACCAGTTCTCGGCCCTGAGGCCGTGGGCGCAGTCGCTGGGCTCGGTGTGGGTGACGTACAGCTGGTCCATGGTGTCGGGGCAGCCCAGCACCACCAGATCGGCCAGGCAGTGGCGCTCCTGGTCGTAGAAGGCCCGCCAGTGGTTGGTGGTGCCGATCACCTCGTGGGCGGGAACGCCGGTCAGGCGCTCGCAGGCCTTGTTCCAGATGATCACCCGCCGCTCGGCGTTGAGGACGAAAGTGGGAACCACAAGATGCTGCATCAGGCGCACGGCGAAGACGTGCGCGGACTCGGTATTGCGTGAGGTAGGCACCGCTTCCCCCGTGTGACGTTCACGGCCGGCCGCTTCTGTGGCGGTCCTGGCTACTCCCTTGGATGCAATCATGCATGGAACCGGCATCTGATTCCACCGGTTCCGTCAACTCCGCACTCGATCAGAGCGATTTCAATGTCCGCCGCCGCCATCGCCCGCGCTGGGGTGGCGGACCGGCTGCAGCAGCGGCAGCAGCAGCAGGCCCAGCGCGAAGACCAGACCCATCATCAGCAGCACGTCGCCGAACGCCATGGTCATGGCCTCGCGCCGGGTCAGCTGCGACAGCAGCTTGAGCGCCGCCCGGTCGGCGCCGCCGTCCAGCAGGGGGGCGAGGCGGGCGGACAGTCCGTCCAGCATGCCGGTGGCGGCGCCGCGCGCCGCGGTCAGGGTTTCCGACAGGCGCAGCATGTGCAGGTCGAGGCGATGGGTCAGGGCGGTGTTGATGGCGGCCAGCCCGATGGCTCCCCCGAGGTTGCGCATCAGGTTGTAGAGCCCCGAGGCGTTCTGCACCTTGTCGGGCGGCAGATGGCCGAGCGCCACGGCGTTGATGGGCACGAAACAGAACATCAGCGACAGGCCGCGCACCGCCTGGGGCAGGAACATCTCCCAATAGCCCCATTCCGAGGTCAGGGCGCTGTTCAGCCACAGGCCGCCGCCGAACAGGGCGAGGCCGAGCCCCAGCATGTGGCGCAGGTCCATGTGGCGGGCCAGATTGCCGGCCAGCGGCGCCGACAGGGCCTGGAAGGCGCCGGTGACCATCATGGTGACGCCGATCTCCAGCGCCGAATAGCCGCGCACCCGGCCGAGATAGAGGGGGATGACGTAGACCGAGCCGTAGAGTCCGATGCCGATGATGAAGGAATACAGGCAGCCCACGGCGAAATTGCTGTCGGAAAAGGCCCGCAGATCCACCACCGGATTGCGCGCCGTCAGCTCGCGCCAGACGAAGCCCATTCCGGCCAGGGCCGAGACCAGGGTGGCCAGTACGATGTGGCCGCTCTCGAACCAGTCGTCGCCGGGGCCTTCCTCCAGCATGTATTGCAGCGAACCCAGGAACACCGCCACCAGGACGATGCCCGCCATGTCGAAGCCCTTCAGCATGGAGAGCTGCGGCTTTTCATGCCGTCCGCAGGTGAAGACCAGGGCGGCCACCACCACGCCGGGGACCACGTTGATCAGGAACAGCCAGTGCCAGCTCCAGGTCTCGGTCAGCCAGCCGCCCAGGCTGGGGCCGATGGTCGGGGCCATGGTGGCCACCAGGCCGATCACCACCGACAGGCCGGCCTGCATGCGCGGCGGAAAGATGATGTAGGTGATGGCGAACACCGTGGGGATCATGGCCCCGCCCAGAAATCCCTGGACGGCGCGGAAGGCGATCATGGATTCGATGCTCCACGACATGGCGCAGGCCGCGCTGGCCACGGTGAAGGTGACGCAGGAGGCGAAGAACAGGTAGCGGGTCGAGACCACCCGGGCCAGCCAGCCCGACAGGGGGATCATCACCACCTCGGCGATCAGGTACGAGGTCTGGACCCAGCTGATCTCCTCGGCCGAGGCCGAGATGCCCGCCTGGATCTGGGCGATGGAGCTGGCGACGATCTGGATGTCGAGGATCGCCATGAACATTCCCACCACCATGGCCAGGAATCCCACCCAGTCGCGGGGGGTGACCACCCGGTCGTGGGGGCTGGGCGGGGCGGGGATGGTCACCTTCCGGCATCCCTGGTGTCGACCTTGACCACCACCGACAGGCCGGGCCGCAACTGGCCGGCCAGGGGGTGGCCCTCGTCCACCCGGATGCGCACCGGGATGCGCTGCACCACCTTGGTGAAGTTGCCGGTGGCGTTCTCGGGGGGCAGCAGGCTGAACTTGGCGCCCGAGGCCGGGGCGAAGCTGTCCACCCGGCCGCCGATCACCGTGCCGGGGAAGGCGTCGACCCTGATCTCCACCCGGTTGCCGGCCTTCATGCGGCCGATCTGGGTTTCCTTGAAATTGGCGTCGATCCACACGTCGCCCAGGGGAACCACCGCCAGCAGCGTCTGGCCGGGGCGCACGTACTGGCCGTCGCGCACCGCCCGGTTGCCGATCACTCCGTCCACGGGGGCGCGGAGGATTGTGGCCTCCAGCTCGGTCTCGGCGACGATCAGGGTGGCGCGGGCCTGCTCCAACTGGGCCAGGGCGACGTTGCGCTCGGAGGCCAGCACCGACAATTGCCGCCGGGACGCCTGCAGCCCGGCTCCCGAGCCGCTCAGCCCCGCCTCGGCGCGGGCGGCGTCGGCCTGGGAGATGTCGAAGCGCTGGCGGCTGACGTAATCCTCGCGCACCAGCCGGCGGGAGCGTTCGTAATCGGCCTTGGCGCGGACCATCTCGGCCCGCGCGGCCGAGATGGAGGCGCCCGACTGGGCGATCACCGCCTCCTGCACCGCCGTGCGGTCGTCGATCTGCACCAGTTGGGCCAGGCGGGCCTTGACCTGCCCGGCGGCTTCGTCGGCGCGGGCGCGGTAGTCGCGGTCGTCGATGCGCAGCAGCACCTCGCCCTTGGCCACCGGGCGGTTGTCGCGCGCCGCCAGTTCCACCACATGCCCGGCCACCTTGGGCGAGATGGCGGTGATGTCGCCGTCCACATAGGCGTCGTCGGTGCTTTCCATCCACCGCCAGTCCTGGGACCAGCGCAGGGCGCTCCATCCGCCGGCGGCGGTGGCGGCAAGAATGACGGCGAGAAGGATGGGCTTTTTCATGGCATGTCCGAAAAACTGAACCGTTCAGTTCAGTTTATAGCGGGGCCGGCCGGGGGAGTCAATTGCCGGGCCGGCGGCGGGTTACCAAACATTAATCGGCCCCCGGCCTTTCGCGGTGCGGCGGATTGCCCCAGATGATCAACGGACGGTCCGGTTCTCTGCCGGGCCGCGAAACCGCGAGGGAGTGATTTCATGCCCATGGACAATCCCGTTCACGACAAGAAGCTGGCCCATGACCACGACCGGGCCTTCCGGGCCAGGGCGCGCGGGGTCAAGATGTGCGGCCTGTGGGCCGCCGGGCATCTCGGCCTGTCCGGCGATGCCGCCGAAGCCTTCGCCAAGTCGCTGGTGGCCACGGATTTCGATGAACCCGGCGACGAGGACGTGATCGGCCGCCTGCGGAGCGAGATGGCCGCCACCGGCGTGTCCGAGGCCGACATCCGGGCGGCGCTGACCCGCTGCCTCACCGAGGCGGAGGCGGGGACCACATGATTCCGGCGGGCGTCGCGGCGAGGATTGCATGAGCCGGCCCCCGTCTCCGGCCCTTCATCTCGCCGGATTGCGTCGCGTCGGGGGACCGGCCGGCCCCACCCTGGCCGAGGCGGCCGCCCATCTGGCCGAGCGCTCGACCCTGCTGATCGTCATGCTGATGGCCGCCCTGGCCATGGTGCCGTCGCCTGGCCTGCCCCTCGGGCTGGTGGCCGGTCTGGCCATCGCCTGGCTGGCCTTCGCCAGCCTGCGGGGGCGGGGCGGCGGCCTTCCCGTCCGGCTGGCCGGCCGCGCCCTGCCGCGCGGCATCCTGGACGCGGCGCTGCGCCGGCTGGTGCCGTTGTTGCGCCGCGTCCAGCGCCTGACCCGTCCGCGTCTTCCCCATCTGGTGCAGGGCGGCGGCCACGGACTGGCCCTGGGCGCCATCGGATTGCAGGGGCTGGTGCTGGCGGTGCCCCTGCCGTTCGGCAACGTGGCGCCCGCCGCGGCCATCGTGGTGCTGGCCGCCGGGCTGCTGTGGCGCGACGGAATCGGGGTGTTGCTCGGGCACCTGCTCGGGTTGCTGTCGCTGGGCGTCATCGGCGGGCTGGCCTGGTCGGCGGTGGTCCTCGCCACCTGATTTGTTGCTCATGCCGCAACAGTGCATTGAGCTGATGCGGTATTGTTGAATCTGCGCTCGGGTCTTAAGTCTTGGGCAGTGTTGAATCCAAGCGGGAGTATCCCCCATGACCCTTCAGCTTCGTCCCGCCGCCGCCCGTGGCCACGCCGATCACGGCTGGCTGGACAGCCGCCACAGCTTCTCCTTCGCCGAGTATTTCGACCCGGCCCACATGGGCTTTCGCGCCCTGCGGGTGATCAATGAGGATTGGGTGGCGCCCAGGACCGGTTTCGGCACCCATCCCCACCGCGACATGGAAATCCTGACCTATGTGATCGCCGGCGCGGTGGAGCACAGGGACAGCACCGGCGGCCACGGCCTCATCCGCCGGGGCGAGGTGCAGGCCATGACTGCCGGCACCGGTATCCGCCATTCCGAGATGAATCCCCTGGCCGACCAGACCCTGCACCTGCTGCAGATCTGGATTCTGCCCGAGGCGCCGCGTCTGACGCCGGGCTACAGCCAGACGGTGTTCGACGACGAGTCCAAGCGCGACCGCCTGCGGCTGATCGCCTCGCGCGATGGACGCGGCGGCTCGCTGATCCTGCATCAGGACGTCGCCATCCATGCCGGCATCCTCAGCCCCGGGCTGACCCTCGGCCATGCCCTGGCGGCCGGGCGGGGCGCCTGGGTGCAGGTGGTGGGCGGTGCCCTGACCGTCAACGGCCAGATGGCGTCGGCCGGCGACGGCGTCGCCATCGAGGACGAGGCCGCCTTGGTCCTGGCCACCGAGAATGGGGCGGAGGTCCTGCTGTTCGATCTGGTGTAAGGCCCAAGACAAAACCCCCGTCGGGCGACCGGCGGGGGTTTGTCTGGTCCGGATCGGGCTCGGCTTAGTGCAGCTTGCCCGGCAGGTCCTTGATGGCGTTATCGACCAGGGAACCGGTCTGGGCCGCCGACAGGCTTTCGCCGATGACCTTCTGGGCGGCGCCGATGGCGACGTCCACAGCCAGGTTCTGGACTTCCTTGACCGCCTGGGCCTCGGCCTGGGCGATGCGGTCCATGGCCATCTGCTCGCGGCGCTTCATGGAGACCTCAAGATCCTTGGCCGCCTGCTTGGCGAGGCGCTCGGCCTCGGACCGGGCGTGGGCGATGATCTCCTCGGCTTCCTTCATGGCGTCACGCTGCTTGCGCTGATAGGTGGCCAGCATTTCCTGGGCCTCCTCGCGCAGCTTGTGGGCCTCGTCCAGGCGGGCCCTGATCTTGGCCGAGCGGGCGTCCAGCGCTGCGGCGATGGCGCGCGACACCGGCTTGAAGGCCATGGCCACCACCAGGAAGAAGGCGATGTTCACCCAGAAATGGGGCTGCTGGTAGAAGGCGCCGTGGGCGGCGCCGGCGGCATCGGCGGCGTAAGCGACGGAAATCATTTGCCGTGCTCCTTGAGGGCGGCGGCGACGGCGGCCTCGAGACGGGCGGTGTCGGCGGGGCTGCCCACCAGACGGGCAATGGTCGCGCCGGCAACGTCGAGGGCGACGTCGCGGACGTTGGCCAGGGCCTTGTCCTTGGCTTCGGCGATGCGGGCCTCGCCGGCCTTGACCTGATCGGCCAGACGGGCGGCGAGCTCGCGGTTGCGGGTCTCGGCTTCGGCCGCCAGGCGGTCCGAGGCTTCCTTGATGACCGACTGGGCGTGGGCGCGGGATTCGGCCAGGGCCTTTTCATAGGCGGCCACGGCGGCCTCGGCCTCGGCCTTCAACTGGGCGGCCTTGTCGAGGTTGTCGTCGATCTTGCGCTGACGCTCGTCGAGAACGGCGCCGATCTTGGGCAGCGCCACCGTGGACATCACGAAGTAGAGCGTGATGAAGGTGAGCACCAGCCAGAACAGCTGCGGCGCGAAGAAGGCGGGATCGAATTGAGGCATCCCAAAGCTCCCAAACGGGGAAGGCCCGAAAAAACTGTGCGGAGCGGCCGGTGAACCGCGGCGGGGCGCCTTTGGGGCGTCCTGCCGCGGACCCTACCGTTCCGTAAGGAGAGACTCTTCGCTGTTAGGCGAAGAGGACCATCAGAGCAACGACCAGGGCGAACAGCGCGATCGCCTCGGTCACCGCGAAGCCGATCCAGCCGTACAGCTCGACATTGGCCTTGGCGGAGGGGTTGCGGCCCACGGTGGAGATCAGGTTGGCCCAGATGTTGCCCACGCCGATACCCGAACCGATCATGCCGATGGCAGCCAGACCGGCACCGATGAACTTAGCAGCGCTCGCTTCCATTTACTCAACTCCTTCAGGACAAAACGGAACAGGGGTGAAACTTGTAGACACTCTACCGGACCATCGCCCGGCCATCCCTTAGTGCATGTGGATGGCGTCGTGCAGATAGATGCAGGAGAGGATGGTGAACACATAGGCCTGCAGCAGCGCGATGCCGAATTCCAGCACCGTGATGGCCGACAGGAAGGCGAAGGGAACCACGCCCGGGATCACGTAGAACGCGCCCAGCGACACCACGAACCCGCCCATGACCTTGAGGATGATGTGACCCACGGTCATGTTGGCGAAGAGACGGACGGCGAGGCTGAAGGGACGCGAGAAGTACGAGATCAGCTCGATGGGGATCAGGATGACCGCCGTCGCGATGGGCGCGCCGTGCGGGAAGAACATGCGCAGGTAATGGGTGCCGTGCCGCGCGAAGCCGATGGCCGTGACGCCGACGAACACCACCAGCGCCATGGCGAAGGTGACGATGACGTGGCTGGTGTAGGTGAAGCCGATCACCGGGATCGGAATCATGCCCAGCAGGTTGCCGAACAGCACGAACATGAACAGCGAGAAGATGAAGGGGAAATACTTCCGGCCTTCGGCCCCCACGTTCTCGCGCAGCATGCCGGCGATGAATTCGTAGAACACCTCGGCCATGGACTGCCAGCGGCCGGGCACCAGGGCACGGGACCGGACCGACAGAGTCAGGAACAGGGTGATCAGGCAGATGGACAGCACCATCATGGCAGCGGAGTTGGTGAACGAAATGTCCACGCTCCCTACCTTGAGCGGAACCAACGGCTGGATCTTGAACTGCTCGATCGGATTAGCCACCGCTTTGCCTCTCTCAATGGTCCTTCGCCGGATTCTCTCCGGCCCCTTCGGCTCTCCGCTGGGCCTGGCCCAGTCCCACCGTCTCGTCCATGCCGCGCATAAGGCGGTACACGTTCAAGACGCCGGCCGCTCCGCCCAGGAGCAGGAAAACCACCATCAGCCAGGGGGCGGTCCTCAGCCAGGCGTCCAACGTCCAGCCGATGCCGGTCCCCACCAGCACGCTTACCACCAATTCGGCGCCGATGCGCATCCCCAGACCCATTCCGGAGGGCGATCCACGCCGTTCCGGTCCGCGACCCGAGTCCTCTTCCTCCCTGGCGCGCGCGGCGCGCAGACGGGCATCGAGGTCATCGAAAGACGGGGGAGTCTCGTGGTCAGCCATAGGGTCGGTCCTCGAAATCCCCCTTCTGGCCCCTTGGTGCCAAAAGCGCGGGCACCATAAGGTCTGGCCCCACCCGTGTCAAGGACTCAAACCGGTAGGGGCCGCGTGCCGATTTGCGTTGTGAAATCAGGGGGTTTGCGCCATCGCACCGCCTCTGATGCTGCGATGCGGTAAAAATCCTCCCACCCGAGGGGGTGGCGTCAGGCCGAAGGCGCGGACGAGTCCGTATCTTCGGCGGTGATGGCAGGCAGAAGCCGGATCAGATCGGGCAGGAAGAGGGTGACGGTGTCGAAGATGATGCGAGGGGCCGCGCCATCGTAATTATGGGCCAGCACGTTGCGCATTCCGATGATCCGCCGCCAGACGGGCGTGATCGGGCATATCGACGAAGACGTCGCCAAATTCGCGGGGTCACAATGTCCGGACCTCGGCCAGGATGCTCCTGCCGATGCGGGGCTTCAGCGTCTTCTTGTTGGCTAACTCAACCGGCAGCCCCAGGGCGTCGGACAGTTCCATCTGGAGTCCGGCATAATCCAGCAGAGTGGTTCCGTCGTCGAACTCCACCAACACGTCCAGGTCACTGTCCTCGCGCTGCTCACCCCGGACATAGGAGCCGAACACGCCCATTTCCCTGAGGCGGTATCGCTGCCTCAGATCCGGCTGCATGGTCCGAAGTTGGCCGATGATGTCGTCGATGCTCCGCATGGCGCGTCACCTGTTGGTCGGTCGAGCGATTATAGGCCGCGCAAGGGTGCGCCGCCAGCCCTACGCCACCTTGTCCCTGAGCAGCTCCGCCTGGGCCAGATCGACCGAGACCAGCTGCGAGACGCCGCGCTCGGCCATGGTGACGCCGTAGAGGCGGTCCATGCGGGCCATGGTCATGCGGTGGTGGGTGACGATCAGGAAGCGGGTGCGGGTCACCCCGGCGATGCCTTCCACCAGCGAGCAGAAGCGGTCGACGTTGGCGTCGTCCAGGGGCGCGTCCACCTCGTCCAGCACGCAGATGGGGGCCGGGTTGGTCATGAACACCGCGAACAGCAAAGCGAGAGCGGTCAGCGCCTGTTCGCCGCCCGACAGCAGGGAGAGCTGCTGCAACCTTTTCCCCGGCGGGCTGGCCATGATCTCCAGGCCGGCTTCCAGGGGGTCGGCGGATTCGGTCAGCGCCAGATGGGCGCGGCCGCCGCCGAACAGCTTGACGAACAGGTCGCGGAAATGGTGGTCCACCTCCTGGAAGCTGGCCAGCAGGCGTTCGCGCCCCTCGCGGTTGAGGTCGCCGATGGCGTGGCGCAGCTTAGCGATGGCGGCCAGCAGGTCGTCCTTTTCCGCCACCATGCCGCCGATGCGGGCCTCCAGTTCCTCCACCTCCTGCTCGGCGCGCAGGTTGACCGGTCCCATGTTGTCGCGCTCGCGGCTCAGGCGGTCGAGCTTGCGTTGGAGTTCCTCGGGGTCGGGGCGTTCCTCCTCCACCAGACCGGCCACCTCGCGCAATTGCTCGGGCGTCATGTCCAGGCGCTCGCCGATGCGCAAAGCCACGGCGCGGCAGGCCTGGTCGGCGGCGGAGACGGCGGCTTCGCGGCGGATGCGTTCCTCGCGGGCGTTGGCCAGCAGCGCCTCGGCTTCCCGCATGCGGCGGTCGGCCTCGCCGAGACGCTGCTCGGCGGCGATCAGGGTGTCGGCGGCGGCCTTACGCGCCGCTTCCGCCGCTTCCAGGCGCTCGAACAGCTCGGCCCGGCGCCGGGCGATGGTGTCGGGCAGGCTGGCGAGACGCTCGATCTCCAGCGCGATCTCCTCGCGGCGCTCGGCCAGTTCTTCCACATGGGCCTTGGCCGCCTCGGCGCGCGAGCGCCACGACCGGGCATCGCCGTCCAGGGAATCCAGGCGGCGGCGGCGCTCGGCGCCCTCGCGCGCCACGCCGTCCAGGGCGGAGCGGGCCTCGACCAGGACGGAGCGGCGCTCGGCCAGGGTGGCGCGCAAGCCGTTGACCTTGTCGCGGCCGTCGGCGGATTCAGGGAAGGCGGCGACGGCGCCCTGTGCCTCGGCCAGTTCGGCCCCGGCCTGGGCGTGGTCGGCGCGGGAATCCTCCCAGGCCTGGGTGGCGGCGGCCATGCGGGTCTCGAAGGCGGCGAAGCGCTGGGACAGTTTGGCATGGGAGTCGCGGGCCTTGGCGGCCTCGGCCTCGGCTTGGCGGACCGCCTCCTTGGCGCGGCGCTCGGCCTCGGCGGCCCCGTCCACCTCGCGCGTGGCGGTCTCGACTTTTTCCTCGGCCTCCTCCACCCCGATGGCGGCGTCGTCCAGGGCGGCTTCCAGCTCGCGCAGCCGGTTGCGTTGGGCGAGGCGCAAGGCCATGGGTGAGGGGGCGCCCGAGCGGGCCACATAGCCGTCCCAGCGCCACAGATCGCCCTCGGGGGTGACGAGGCGCTGGCCCACGGCCAGAAGCGGGCGTAGCGCTTCGCCGCTGGCCATGTTCTTGACCACCCCGACCTGGGCGAGGCGCCGCGCCAACTGGGCGGGGGCGGCCACGACGCGGGACAGGGGCTCGGCGCCCTCGGGCAGCGCGGGGGGATGGTCGAGCGGCCCCAGGTCTTCCCAGTGCAGCGGCGCGGTGGCGTCGAGGGGGGCGGAGAGGTCCTCGCCCAAAGCGGCGGCCAAGGCGGGCTCGAAGCCGGCCCGCGCCGAGACGTCGTCGAGCACGGGGCGGTGGTCGCCGGCCTTGCCCTGGGCCAGCACCTGGCGCAAGCCGTCGGCCTCGGCCTGCAGGCGGGATTTGGCGGCGCTGGCGGCCTGGAAGGCATCGCGGGCCGATTCGCGCGCCGCCAGGGCCTCGATGCGGCGGCGGTCGGCGGTTTCGGCCTGTTCGCGGGATTCCTCCAGGAATTCCAGGGTCTCCTCCAGCTCCATTTCCAGGGCGGTGAGGTCGGAGCGGTCGATGCTCTCGCCCTCGATCTCGGCTTTCTGGCGTTCGGCCACGCCCAGGCGCTCGGCCAAACGGGCGAGGCGGGTCTCGCTTTCCGACAGGCGGCGCAGCGCGCTGGCGCGCTCGGCGTCGGCGGCGGCCACCTCCTCCATCAGGACGGAGAGTTCCTGTTCGACCGTCACCACCGCCTCGGCGGCGAGGTCCACCGCCTCCTCGGCGCGCAGCCTGGCCTCGGCCTCGCCCTCGCCGGCCTCGGCCAGCAAGGCGCGTTCCTCCTCCAGCCGGGCTAAAGCTCCCGAGGCATCGGCGGCGCGGGCGTGTTCGCGCTGGAGGTCGGCGCCGGCCTGTTCCAGGCGACGCTCCAGGTCGCGGCGCAACTCGGCCAGGCGGCCTTCCTCGGCCTCCAACTGCTCGCGCTCGGCCATTACCTTCTGCAGGGCGCTCGCGGCCTCGGAATCGGCCCGGCGCAGATCGGGCAGGCCGGCGGCGGTCTCCGCCTGGATTACCGAGGCGCTTGCGGCGTGGCCCGTGGCCTCCTCCACCCTCATCTCAGCCTCGCGGAAGGCGCCGCGCGCCGCATCGACGGTGACCAGCGCCTCCAGCCAGCCGAGATACAGCACCTGGGCCTCGATGCGGCGGATCTGCTCGGACAGGGTACGGTAGCGGTTGGCCTGGCGCGCCTGCTTCTGCAGCGACTTCAACTGCTCGTCCAGGGTGTTGAGCACGTCGTCCAGGCGCGACAGGTTGAGTTCGGCGTTTTTCAGGCGCAGCTCGGCCTCGTGGCGACGGGAATAAAGGCCGGAAATGCCCGCCGCCTCCTCCAGCAGCGAGCGGCGGTCGGCGGGCTTGGCGTTGATCAGGGCGCCGACCCGGCCCTGGCTGACCAGCCCGCTTGAGCGCGCCCCGGTCGCCGCGTCGGCGAACAGCAATTGCACGTCGCGGGCGCGGGTGTCGATGCCGTTGATGCGGTAGTTGGAGCCGTTGCCCCGCTCGATACGGCGCATGACCTCGATCTCGTCGCGGTCGAACTGGGGCGGCGCGGTGCGCGCGGTGTTGTCGAGGCCCAGCATCACCTCGGCCACGTTGCGGGCCGGGCGGCCCGAGGTGCCGCCGAAGATGACGTCGTCCATCTCGCCGCCGCGCATCTGCCGGGCCGAGGTTTCCCCCATGACCCAGCGCAGCGCCTCGATCAGGTTGGACTTGCCGCAGCCGTTGGGGCCGACCACGCCGGTCATGCCGGGCTCGATCAGAAGCTCCGCCGGATCGACGAAGGATTTGAAGCCCGACAGACGCAGCTTGGTGAACTGGATCACCGGCAAAATCCCCTTGGGCCGACAGCATCACATGCGGCGTTTTGGTATGTGCCCCTCAGGCGCCGGGCGGAGCGCCCCCGGCGCTCCTTGGCTTTCGCGGCATAAGCCCGTGCGGCGCCTTGCGCCTAGCCATGACGGGCCATGCCCGCCATGGCATGGTTGCTACTTGGACGCGGCCTTCAGCGCCTTGTCCAACTGGTCGTAGGGGATGGCGCCGGGCATGACCTTGCCGGCGACGATCAGGGTGGGGGTGCTTTCCACGCCCAGCTTCTCGTGGCCTTCCTTGGCGCGCTCGTTGATGGCGTTGGCCAGGTCCTGGCGCTTCAGGCAATCATCCACCTTGTCCTCGCCCAGGCCGGCCAGCTTGGCCAGCTTCTTCAGCTCGACCAGCGGGTTGGCCGAGTTCATCCACTTCTCCTGCTGCTCCATGATCAGGGCCAGCAGGCCGAAATAGCGCTCGGGCCCGGCGCAATGGGCGATCATCGAGGCGCCCACCGACAATCCGCGCGGACCGGTGGGGAAGTCGCGGAAGATCAGCTTGGCCTTGCCGGTGTCGACCCACTCGCTCTTGAACTTGGGCAGCGTGGTCTTGTGGAAGGTGGCGCAGTGCGGGCAGGTGGTCGAGGCGTACTCGATCACCGTGATGGGGGCGTCGGGCCGGCCCAGGACCTGGTCGATGGGATAGCTGAGGTCGGCGGCGGCGGCGGTCTGGGCCACCAGGAACAGCGCCGCGACGGCGCCGAGCAGACGAATGAACGGCTTCACCTTGAGGTCCCTCCGGGAAACGGAAATCCGGGCGGGATATTAGGGGGTCAACCGGCTCCGCACAAGGCGTAGGGACTCAATATCCGCCGGGGGCGGCGGCCGGCGCCGGCGGCAGGGGAGCGACCTCGGGTGCATTCTCGGGGACATGGCCCCACAGGAACAGGACGGCCATCAGCACCGCGACCACGGCGATGGTCAGCACGAAATAGCGGACCAGACCGTAGTCACGGGTCATCTCGGCAAGGTCCTGAAACGCGTTCATCCGGCCACCCTTCGCGGGATTGGGCTTCCGCCCACAGTATATGGGAAGCCCTTAGGATTTGGTTAGGGCCGACTTTCGGCCAGCCGGCGGCCCAGGCGTTCCAGCACCGCCCGCAATTCCGGGTCCTCGACCTGGGCCAGCCGGCCGGCGGCCGGCGGCTTGGCCGTCGGGGCCGGGGCCGGGGCGGGCTTCGCCGTGGCGGCCTCGGGCAGGGGGCCCTGGCGCAGCCTCAGGCGGGCCACCGCCTTCCAGCCGAAATAGCCGTTGATGCGCTCGACGATCAGCGGTTCCAGGTGCTGCATCTCCAGGGCGAAGGCCCCGGAATCCACCTTGACCACCAGGGTGCCCTCGCTGCGCTCCTTGGGCGGGAACTTGATGCTGAGCGGCAGGGTATGGCTGGCCACCGCCGAGCCGACGATGGCCGGCCAGTCGACCACCAGGGCGCCACCGGCGAAGCCGTGCTTGCCGAACACCGGCCGCGTCACCCGCTCGCAGGGCACGGCGATGGACACCAGCCCGTAGGTGCGGCGCTCGTCGGACGGCTTGGTCGGGGGTTTGGTCTTGCTGTCGGCCATGGACCTGAGCATACCCCAGGGCCGGGATTTGCACTATGGTCGGGGCATGCGCCCCGACGAACTCTCCTCCGCCCTGCTCGCCTGGTACGACCGCGACCGCCGCATCCTGCCATGGCGCTATGCTCCCGGCCTGACGGCGGACCCGTACCATGTCTGGCTGTCCGAGGTGATGTTGCAGCAGACCACGGTGGCGGCGGTGATTCCCTATTTCCTGGCCTTCACCCATCGCTGGCCGCGGGTCGAGGACCTGGCCGCCGCGCCGGTCGACGACGTGATGGCCGCCTGGGCCGGGCTGGGCTACTACGCAAGGGCGCGCAACCTGCATGCCTGCGCCAGGCTGGTGGCCGAATGGCGCGGCGGGCGCTTCCCCGACGACGAGGCCGGCTTGCGGCAGCTGCCGGGTATCGGCGAGTACACCGCCGCCGCCATCGCCGCCATCGCCTTCGGCCGCCGGGCGGTGGTGGTGGACGGCAATGTGGAGCGGGTGATGGCGCGGATGTTCGCCGTCCTCGAACCGCTGCCCGCCGCCAAGCCCCGGCTCAAGGACCTGGCCGCCTCCCTCACGCCCGGCAGCCGGGCCGGCGATTACGCCCAGGCGGTGATGGATCTGGGCGCCACCCTCTGCACGCCCAGGAGCCCGGCCTGCGGCCTGTGCCCCTGGCGGCCCGCCTGCCGCGCTCAAGGGTTGGGCATCGCCGAGACCCTGCCGGCCAAGGTGGCCAAGGCCGAGCGCCCCACCCGGCGGGGCGTCGCCTTCTGGCTGATGGCCCCCGACGGTTCGGTGCTGCTGCGCCGCCGCCCGCCCAAGGGGCTGCTGGGCGGCATGATGGAATTCCCCTCCACCGAGTGGCGCGAGGCGGCGTGGAGTCTGGACGAGGCGGCCCCCGTTTCGCCGCTGGCGCCGAAATCCTGGAAGCTGCTGCCCGGACTGGTCACCCACACCTTCACCCATTTCCATCTGGAACTGGCGGTGGCGGCGGGGCGCACCCCTGCCCAGGCGGCGGTTCGTGGTGTATGGTGCCCCCTGGACCGGTTGGAGAACCAGGCGTTGCCCACCCTGATGCGCAAGGTGGCGCGCCATGCCCTGGCCAAGGCCTATTGACGCGGATGGAGATGTGATGCGAAAGCTTATGCTGCTCGTCGGGTTGTCCGTGGCCCTGGCCGTCCCGGCGGCGCAGGCCCAGATGCGCCAGCAGGGCCGCCCGGCCCCGGCGGCCCAGGCTCCCGGCGCCGAACTGACCGAGCGGCTGTTGCTGATGCCGCCGGCCGGCTGGCAGGAGGGCGGCACCACCCGGGCCCGCAACGCCATCACCACCCATCTGTTTCCCCCCGGCCAGACGTCCGAGAAGTGGAGCGAGATGCTGTCCATCCAGGTGATGGGCGATTCGGCCGCCGACGCGCGCGAGCATATCCAGCGGATCATCGAGGCCAGCCGCACCAGTTGCGAGGCCTCGGGCCCCAGCCCGGTGACGGAGGGGACGGTCAACGGCTATCCCGTCTCGACCCTCACCGTGACCTGCACCAAGGGCCGCCAGAGCGGCCTGGGCGGTCTGGTGGCGGTCAAGGCCATCCGGGGGGCCCAGGCGCTCTACGTCATCCAGCGCATCTGGCGCGGCCAGCCCTTCGAGCGCAACTCCACCGCGCCGATTCCGCCCGAGATGCTGAAGGAGTGGGGGGAATTCCTGCGCGGCGTCGCCGTCTGCGACACGGCCGATCCGGCGAAGCATCCCTGCCCGAAGTGATGGAAGTCCCCCCTCCCGGCCTCCCTCGGCTTGCCGGAGGAGGGGTGGGGAAGGGGGCATCGGGATCTTATTTGCAGACGGTGATGCCCGGCCCGGCTTCGGCGCAGATCATCTTGCGGTTGCCGAAGCGGGCGACCGACAGGCCGTCCAGCTTCTGGATGATCAGCTTCTGCTCGCCGATCAGGCCGATCATGTTGCCCTGGGAATCCCGGGCGACGGTCATGGGCCGCCCGGCCAGCCTGGAATAGGCCACGCCCTCGCCGCCCTTGAGGATCACGGTCTCGCCGGCATCGGTGCACGACAGGGTCTCGCCCTGGGTGATGCAGACGCCGGCCTGGGCCGGGGCCGCCGTCAGCAGGACGAGGGCGGCCAAACGCTTCATCAGTGCAGCTCGGCCCGGATCTTCTGGCGCAGCACGTCGATGGGCAGGTAATCCTCGCCCGAGGCCTGGAAGTGCCAATAGGTCCAGCCGTTGCAGGCCGGCGCGCCCTGGACCAGGGCGCCCACCTTGTGGATGGAGCCGCGGTGGTCGTCGGTGATCAGGGTGCCGTCGGCGCGCACCTTGGCCACCTTGTCGCGCCGCGTGCCGCCGAACAGCAAATCGCCGGGGGTGAGCAGGCCGCGCTCCAGCACGGTGCCGAAGGGCACGCGCGGCTCGGACCGCTTGGACGGCGTCATCAGCAGGCTGGGATCGGCCACCGGGATCACCTTGGCGATGCGCTCCTTGGCGGCGGCGATGTAGTCGGAGTCGCGCTCGCAGCCGATGAACCGGCGGCCCAGCTTCTTGGCCACCGCCCCGGTGGTGCCGGTGCCGAAGAAGGGGTCGAGCACCACGTCGCCCGGCTTGGTCGACGCCATGATGACGCGGTAGAGCAGGGATTCCGGCTTCTGGGTCGGATGGGTCTTGCGCCCGGCCTTGCGCAGGCGCTCGGCCCCGGTGCACAGCGGCAGGGTCCAGTCGCTGCGCATCTGCAGGTCGTCGTTCAGCGACTTCATGCTGTCGTAGTTGAAGGTGTAGCGCGAATCCGACGACTTGGCGCACCAGATCATGGTCTCGTGGGCGTTGGTGAAGCGGGTGCCCTTGAAATTGGGCATGGGGTTGGTCTTGCGCCAGACGATGTCGTTGAGCATCCAGAAGCCCAAATCCTGCAGGATGGCGCCGACGCGGAAGATGTTGTGGTAGCTGCCGATCACCCACAGCCCGCCGTCGTCCTTCAGCACCCGGCGCGCCGCCTTCAGCCAGTCGCGGGTGAAGGCGTCGTAGGCGGCGAAGTCGGAGAAGCGGTCCCAATCCTCGTCCACGCCCTCGACCTTGGAATTGTTGGGGCGCAGCAGCTCGCCGCCCAGTTGCAGGTTGTAGGGCGGATCGGCGAAGACCAGATCCACCGAACCGGCGGGCAGCGAGTTCATCATGGCGATGCAGTCGCCGGCGAGAATGGTGTTGAAGGGCAGGGTCATGGCGGACCGATTCAAATGAGTTGGGAGACTCAATTTGAGTCAAACATGAGAGTCCGTCAAGAACCTGTTGGAATCTAATGATTCATTGCCACAGGTAGTGGGTTATCCACAGGTTAGACCGGTATATGTTGGGCCACGGGGGCGAAGGAGCGGCGGTGATGGGGGGTCGGCCCCAGCCTTTTCAGCGCCGCCAGATGCTCGGCGGTGCCGTATCCGGCGTTCCTCTCCCAGCCGAAATCCGGGTGGGCGCGGGCCAGTTCGGCCATCAGGGCGTCGCGCCGCACCTTGGCCACCACCGAGGCGGCGGCGATGGACAGCGAGAGGCCGTCACCGCCCACCACGCAGCGGATGGGACAGGACAGCTTCGGCGGGCGGTTGCCGTCCACCAGGGCGCAGGCGCAGTCCCGGCCCAGGGAATCGTAGGCGCGGCGCATGGCGAGAAAGGTGGCCTGCAGGATGTTGAGGCGGTCGATCTCCTCCACCGACGCCTCGCCGAAACCGATGGTCGCGGTGGCGGGCACCAGTTCGGCCAGTTCCTCGCGCAGGCGCTTGGACAGCTTCTTGGAATCGTCCAGGCGCTCCAGCAGGGCCTTGGGCAGGCAAGCGGGGTCGAGGATCACCGCGGCGGCCACCACCGGCCCGGCCAGGGGGCCGCGGCCCACCTCGTCGATGCCGCAGACGATGCCGCCGATCTCAGATTCCAGAGCCAGGTCCGGCATTGCTGTCATCCCTCCATGAACCGCGATGGGCCAGCAGCCTCGCCCGCCGGGCGGTGCGGGCCACGGTGCGGGCCTCGTCGCCGTAGAGCCGCGAGACCAGCTCGCGGAACGAATGGACGTGCACCGCCGCCACCCGGTGCATGCGGCGCATGGTGAACAGCCAGAACGGCGACAGCACCAGCGACAGCACGGTGACGGCGACCACCAGCTTGGTCTCCTGGGCGCTGATCAGCTTGACCGCCTTGCCGGTCTCGGCCAGCAGGAACGAGAACTCGCCGACCTGGGCCAGGGCCACGCCGGCCAGGAAGGCGCTGGGCCAGTCCTGGCGCGCCAGCCGCAGGGCCGCGACGTTGAGCGCCGTCTTGAACAGGGTGACCATGGCCAGCAGGGTCAGCACGGTCCCCAGGTTCTTCCAGATGAACTTGAAGTCGAGCAGCAGCCCGATGGACAGGAAGAACACCATCAGCAGCACGCTGCCGATGGGCTGGGCGCGCTTCAACAGCATGTCGCGCTGGGCGGAATTGCCCAGCACCACGCCGCCCAGGAAGGCACCGTAGGCCGGCGACAGGTCCAGCACGCCGGAGATCGCCGCCGTGCCGAAGCACCAGGCCAGGGCCGACAGGGTGGCGAGGTCGGAATCCCGGGCCAGCCGCGCGGTCAGCGGCAGGTCGATGCGGCGCTTGGACAGCCACCAGAACAGCAGCGCCAGGAACAGCACCGACAGCACCACCCGGGCCAGGTCGGCGGGCAGCAGCGCCTTGGCCTGCATGGATTCCAGCACCAGCATCATGGGCACCACCGCCATGTCCTGGGCGATCAGGATGCCCAGTGTGGTGCGTCCCACCGGCGTGTCCAACTCGTCCGAGGCCTCCAGCACCTTGATCACCACGGCGGTGGACGAGATGGCCACGGCGCAGCCCAGCACCACGGAAAGCCCCAGGCTCCAGCCCAGCACGTGGCGCAGCAACAGGGCGGTGCCGACGCTGCCGGCGATCTGCAGCACGGTGGTGAACACCGCCGTCTTCCACACGCCGAGGAAGCGCGAGATGTCCAGCTTCATGCCGATGACGAACAGCAGCATCAGCACGCCGAACTCGGCCAGGACGGCCACGGCGTCGCGGTTGCTGACCAGCCCGAAGCCGGAAGGTCCCAGCACCACGCCGGCCAGGATGTAGCCGACGATGGCCGGCTGCTTCAGGCGCGTCATCAGCCCGCCGCACAGCACGGCGGCCAGGGCGACGGCGGCGGCATAGGTCAGTTCGGGATGATGCAGGTCCATGGCGGCGGTCTTATCACGTTCGACCGCTCCGGTCTAAAGGCAGGTTGTGGCGGCAATGAGGCGGCCGTTCACACCTGCCCGATGGGCGGCAGGGTGATGGAGAAGCGCGAGCCTTCGCCCGGGGCCGAATTGACCCAGATGCGGCCGCCGTGGTGTTCGACGATCTTCTTGCAGACGGCCAGCCCGATGCCGGTGCCCTCGAACTCGCCCCTGCGGTGCAGGCGCTGGAAGATCAGGAAGACGCGGTCGTAGTACTTGGGCTCGATGCCGATGCCGTTGTCGGCGACGGTGATGATCCATTCCTTGCCGGTATTCTCGGCCTCGATGGCGATCACCGGCTTGCGCTCGGGATCGCGGTACTTGATGGCGTTGCCGATCAGGTTCTGGAACAGCCGCATCAGCTCCTCGCCGTCGCCCAACACGGTGGGCAGGACGGACGGGGGGGTGGCGAGTTCGGCGCCGCTTTCCTCGATCTTGGGCGTCAGGGCGCGCAGGGCGCGCTCCACCACCGGACCCAGCGCCACCGGCAGCATGGGCCGGGTGACGCGGCCGATGCGGGAATATTCCAGCAGGTCGAGGATCAGGCGATCCATGCGCGACGCGCCGTCCTTGGCGAAGGCGATGAATTCGCGGGCGTCGTCGTCCAGCTTGTCGCCGTAACGCCGGGCCAGCAGTTCCACATAGGACGACACCATGCGCAGCGGCTCGCGCAAATCGTGACTGGCCACATAGGCGAACTGCTCCAGTTCGGTGTTGGAGCGTTCCAGTTCGTCGGCCTTGTCGCGCAATTCCTGCTCGGCGCGGCGTTGGTCGGTGATGTCCTTGATGGTGCCGACCATGCGGATGGGGCGGCCATCGCCGTCGCGCTCCAGCTTGCCCAGGCCGGTGACCCAGCGCTGCTTGCCGTCGCTGGAGCGGATGATGGCGTAGGCCTTGTCGAACTCGTGGTCGCCGGCCCGGACCTCGTCCAGATAGGCGGCCATGTCGCCCCGCATGGCGGGGGCGACCAGGTCGAGCCAGCCGTGGGCGTTGTGCGGGTAGTCGGGGGTGATGCCGAAGATGTCGTCGAGGATGGGCGAGCTTCGCCAGCAATCCCCGAGCATGTCGTAGTCATAATAGCCGAGATTGGCGACGCTCTGGACCTCGAGCAGCAGGGCCTGATGCTCGCGGATGGCGGTCTCGGCCAGCTTCTTCTCGGTGATGTCCTGGACGGTTCCCAGGATTTCCAGCGGCTCGCCCGTCGCCGAACTGGTCAGCTGGGCGCGGGCGGTCACCCACTTGACCGCGCCGTCGGCGAGGATGATGCGGTGCTCGATCTCGAAGGAGGCGCTGCCGGCCATCAGGGCGGCCAGGGCGTCCTGCACCCGGGGGCGGTCGTCGGGGTGAATCATCGCCATCACGGCGGAGAAGAAAATGGGGGCGCCGGGAGCCCGTCCGAAGATGCGGTAGGTCTCGTCCGACCAGCGGACCCGGTCGGTGGGAAGCTCCACCTGCCAGGAGCCGATATGGGCGACGCTCTGGGCGCGGCTGAGCGTCGCCTCGCTGTTTTTCAGTTCGGCGCGGGCGGCCGCCTCGTTGTGGTAGCGGCGCAGCATCATCACGAACAGGGCCGACAGGCCGAGAATGCCGGCCGCCGCCATGGCGGCCAGGCGGATGGTCTGGCGCCGCCAGTCGCCCAGCACCGTCTCGACCGGAATGGCGGCGATGAGTACCAGCCCGTAGCGGTCCAGCCGCCGGAAGGCGGTGACCCGGCTGACGCCGTCCAGGGGCGAGGTGGTGAGGGCGGAGCCCTTGGGCTTGCCCTCGGTGATGGCGGGGAAGATCCGGGAATTGTCGACCTTCGACCCCACGGCGCCGTCCCGGTGGGGATGGCGGGCCAGGATGATTCCGTCGCCGCGCTGGAGGTTGACGATGGCGCCGTCGCCCAGACCCAGGGTCTGGAAGAAGCCCTGGAAGGCATCGGCCCTGAGGGTGGCGCCGACCACGCCGGCGAAGCCGCCGTCGGGATTGGACAGCCGCCGGCTGATGATGATCACCTGATTGCCGGTGACCGCGCCGATGACCGGCGTGCTGATCTGGGCGCCGGTGACGGCATTATTCCGATGGAACTTGAAATACTCGCGCTCGGCGATGGAGATCGGCCGGAAGGGGAAGCTCTGTCCGTGCAGGCGGATGACGCCGTTCTGATCGACCATGTACAGGATGGGCACGGCCGACAGGGCCTCGGCGTAGTCGTAGAGAACCTGCCAAGTCTTGCGGTCCTGGGACAGCGCCTCCCAGTCGCCGCTGTTGCGGAACAGGGTGCGCGCCGCCTGCAGCGCGGTGTCGGCGCCCTCGATGGTGCGCAGCACCTGCTCGGCGGCGAGGTCGGCCATGGACTGGGTGCGGAACTCCGCCTGGGCCATGAAGGCGTCGCGGTCGTGCAGGGCGGTCATGGCCGTCCAGGTGGCGACCACCGCCATGGCGATGCCCCATAGGGCCAGCGGCCACCACTTCAGGGTCGCGGCGGAGGCGGAGCGGCGGCGTCTGGCGGCGGAGGGCAATGCTGCGACCATCGGATGGGAGGTAATCTCTAACCGATGGTATAAAACGTGGTCGGGCGCGTAAAGCGGATAGATTAATCGACTAAAAGGAAAGGGCCCCGCCGCGGCGGAGCCCTTTCCGGAATCGTTCCGGCGACGGGGGAACTTATCCGCGCGCCATCTTGGCCAGACGCATGCGCAGCGCGTTGAGCTTGATGAAGCCCTGGGCGTCGCGCTGGTCGTAGACCGAGTCCTCCTCGAAGGTGACGTAGTCCATGCGATAGAGCGACTTGGGCGACTTGCGCCCCACCACCGAGGCGACGCCCTTGTAGAGCTTGAGGCGCACGGTACCGGTGACGTTCTCGCTGACCTTGTCGATCATGGTCTGGATGGCGATACGCTCGGGCGCGAACCAGAAGCCGTTGTAGATCAACTCGGCATAGCGCGGCATCAGCTCGTCCTTGAGGTGGGACTCGCCCCTGTCCAGGGTCAGGCTCTCCATGGCACGGTGCGCCACGATCAGCACCGAGCCGCCGGGGGTCTCGTAGACGCCGCGGCTCTTCATGCCGACGAAGCGGTTCTCCACCAGGTCCAGGCGGCCGATGCCGTTGGCGCCGCCCAGCTCGTTCAGTCTGGTCAGCAGGGTGGCCGGGCTCATGCGCACGCCGTCGATGGCCACCGCGTCGCCCTTCTCGAACTCGATCTCGATATAGGTGGGCTTGTCGGGAGCGTGCTCGGGCGCCACCGAGCGGGTGTACATGTCCTCGAAGGGCTCGACCCACGGGTCTTCCAGCGCCTTGCCCTCGTAGGAGATGTGCAGCAGGTTGGCGTCGGTGGAGTAGGGGGCCTCGCCGCGCTTGTCCTTGGCGATGGGAATCTGGTGCTTCTCGGCGAAGTCCAGCAGCTTGGTGCGGGAGGTGAGGTCCCACAGGCGCCACGGCGCGATGACCTTGATGTCGGGCTTCAGGGCGTAATAGCCCATCTCGAAGCGCACCTGGTCGTTGCCCTTGCCGGTGGCGCCGTGGGAGACGGCGTCGGCGCCGACCATGTTGGCGATCTCGATCTGGCGCTTGGAGATCAGCGGCCGGGCGATGGAGGTGCCCAGCAGGTAGACGCCCTCGTACAGGGCGTTGGCGCGGAACATCGGAAAGACGAAGTCGCGGACGAATTCCTCGCGCAGGTCGTCGATGAAGATGTTCTCTTCCTTGATACCCATCAGGCGGGCCTTGGCGCGGGCCGGCTCCAGCTCCTCGCCCTGGCCGAGATCGGCGGTGAAAGTCACCACTTCGCACTGATACTGGTCCTGCAGCCAGCGCAGGATGATGGAGGTATCGAGACCGCCGGAATAGGCCAGAACGACCTTCTTGACTTCGCCCTTCATGGCAAACGCCTTTCCGAGATGGGGAGGGAATTGGGCGCGCAGTATAGGCATTGGGACGGCGGAGGCAATAGATTCAGCCGTGATGCCCGTCCTCGATGCCGGCGGCCGCGCGGGCCTTGGACAGCGAGGCGCGTTCGCGCTGGCTTTCCGAGCGCAGCTGGCCGCAGGCGGCCAGGATGTCGCGGCCCCGGGGCATGCGGATGGGGGCGGAATAGCCGGCGTCCTGCAGGATGTCCGAGAACGCCTTGGTGGTCCTGATGTCCGGCGTCTCGAACTCCGAGCCCGGCCAGGGATTGAACGGGATCAGGTTGAACTTGGCCGGCAGGCCCTTGACCAGCTTCAGCAGCGCCCGGGCGTCGGCGGCGGAATCGTTGACCCCCTTCAGCATGATGTACTCGAAGGTGATGCGCCTTGCGTTGGAGGCGCCGGGATACTCGCGGCAGGCCCGCATCAGCTCGGCCAGGGGATACTTCTTGTTGATGGGCATGATGCGGTCGCGGATCTCGTCGGTGACCGCGTGCAAGCTGATGGCGAGGTTGACGCCCAGGCGCTCGCCGCATTCCTTCATCATGGGCACCACGCCCGAGGTGGACAGCGTGATGCGGCGCCGGGAAATACCGATGCCCTCGCCGTCCATGGCGATTTCGAGCGCCGTGGCGACGTTCTCGAAATTGTAGAGCGGCTCGCCCATGCCCATGACCACGATATTCGAAAGTCGCCGTCCGCCGTCGTCGGGAGTCGGCCACTCGCCGTAGGAATCGCGGGCCACCATGAACTGGCCGACGATCTCGGCGGCCGACAGGTTGCGCACCAGCAACTGGGTGCCGGTATGGCAGAAGCGGCAGGTCAGCGTGCAGCCCACCTGGGTGGAGATGCACACCGCGCCCCTGTCCTCGTCGGCATCGGGGATGTAGACGGTCTCGGCCTCGTGGCCGTCGTCGAACTTCAGCAGCCACTTGCGGGTAGTGTCGGTGGAGGTCAGCTCCCTGGTCACCTGCGGGCGGCGCACCACATAGCGCTCGGCCAGGGCGCCGTGCATGCTCTTGGAGATGGAGGTCATCTTGGCGAAATCGGTTTCGCCGCGATTGTACATCCAGTGCCACAGCTGCTTGGCGCGGAAGGGCTTTTCGCCGATCTGGGCCATCTCGGCGATCAACTGGTCGCGCGACAGGCCGATAAGGTTGGTCTTGGTGTCGTCCATGGTGGCAACACATAAGGATGAGCGCGCCGCAAAGCAATGGTGGTGTGTGCAAAGGGATGTTGTGGAGCCGGGGGGCGGGCTGGCATCATCCATACCCAACCGGTTGGTCTAACAAGGAGACGGCAATGGCTCCTCCCTCACGCCGTGATGATCTGGTCGTGGCGGCGCTCCGCCTGTTTCTCAACGATGGTTTCCACGCCACCGGCATCGCCGCCATCCTCGACGTGGCGGGGCTGACCAAGATGACGCTCTATCATCACTTCAAGTCCAAGGAAGAGCTGATCGTCGCCGCCCTGGAGCTGCGCGACCGCCAGTTCCGCGACTGGCTGTTCGGTCGCATGCAGGCCATCGGCGGCACCCCCCGCTCCCAGGTGCTGAACATGTTCGACGCCCTGGGCGAATGGTTCCGGGGCGAGGCGGCGATCGGCGGCGGCGGGACGGAAACCTTCCGCGGCTGTCCCTTCGTCAAGGCGTCGGCCGAGTATGCCGAACCGGGCGATCCCATCCACCGGATCGCCGGCGACCACAAGCGCCGCATCGTCGAGACCCTGGGCGAGATGTGCCACAAGGCGGAACTGCCCGAGCCCGAGCGCCTGGCCCGGCGTCTGGCCCTGCTCAAGGAAGGCGCCATCGCCGACGCCACCATCGCCGGCGACGCCCAGGCGGCTGCCGAAGCCAAGATGATGGCGGTGCGGATGCTGTAGGAGCCGGCAAAAGGAAGCCCCGCCGGCAGCAACGCGCCGGCGGGGCTTTTCCGTGGTGGTCCGCTCAGGTGGCGCAGAACGCCTGGATGCGGCGGTGCATTTCATCTCGGGCACGGTCGAATTCATCCAATTGGCTGCGAATTCGGGCCATGGTGGCGCCGAAACCGGCGCGGAATTTATCGAGGTCGAAAGCCATTCTTCAGCGTTTCCCCGGGTTGGAGGTGGCCCATACGTTAGGCCTGCGCGAAGTATGGCTGAAGATAGTCAACACATTTCGCGACGCCCGTTAACTGAATTTAAACCAGTTCAAAACGCGGCGTCACTTCTTGATTCGGTAGTAGGTTCTTATCCGTAGCTCTGCACCAGGCTGCCGACCACCATGTACCATCCGTCTACCATGACGAAGAAGATCAGCTTGAACGGCAGCGAGATCATGGCCGGTGGAATCATCATCATGCCCATGCTCATCAGCACCGAGGCGATGACCATGTCGATGATCAGGAAGGGCAGGAAGATCAGGAAGCCGATTTCGAAGGCGCGGCGCAGCTCGCTGATCATGAAGGCGGGAATCAGCGCCTTCAGCGGCACGTCCTCGGCCTTCTCCACCTCCTTGGCGCGCGACAGGTCCATGAACAGCTTCAGGTCCTGGGCGCGCACATGGGCGCTCATGAAGGCGTGGAACGGCTTGACGGCGCGCTCGAAGCCCTCGATCTCGTCCAGATGGCCGTCCATCACCGGCTGGATGCCGGTTTCCCAGGCCTTCTCGAAGGTCGGCGCCATGACGAAGGCGGTGAGGAACATGGCCAGGCTGACCAGCACCGTGTTGGGCGGGCTCTGCATGGTGCCCAGGGCCTGACGCAGGAAGCCCAGCACCACCACGAAGCGGGTGAACGAGGTGATCATCACCAGGATGCTCGGCGCCACCGACAGCACGGTGGTCAGGGCGATCAGCTGGATGATGCGCGAGGTGGCGCTGGCCTGCGGTCCCCCCAGGTCGATGCTCAGGGACTGGGCCAGGGCCGGGCCGGCGGCCAGGGCGGCGGCGATGGCGACGGCGGCGGCCAGGACCGTCCGGAGGCGCGGCGCAGGGCGGGTCATTCTCCGGTCTCCGGCTTGGCTGTCCCCGCCTTGGCGGGGGGAAGGGTGAAGGCGGCGCGGGGGCAGTCGGCCTCCACCACCACGGGCTGCCCGCCGCCCAGGACCAGCAGGTGCTCGCGGTCGTCGCGGCGCACCAGGACCAAACGATGTTTCACGTCCAAGGTCAAGGTTTCCACCACGGCGAGCCGCCGGCCGCCGGCTCCGGCCCGCCCGGCCATCATGCCCGGCAGGCGGCTCCGCACCACCCACAGCACGGCGAAGATCAACGTCAGCACCGCCACCAGTGACAGGACGAAGCGCAGGTAATGGGATGAATCCATGCTCAGGCGTCCAGGGAGGTCGGGTTGTTGCGCTGGGTCAGCGCGGCGGCCAGCCGGTCCAGGTCGGCGACCAGGGTCTCGAGGCCGGGGCGGAAGGCCGCTCCCTCGCTCCGCTCCAGGTCGAGGACGGCGCCGCAGACGAAGCGCACCCGGCCTTCCAGGGCGGCGAGGTCCACCTCGGTGCCGGTGGCCAGCAGGCGCCTTGCGGCCCCCACCAGGGTGGACGCCTTTTCCAGTTCCTGGCGGACAGTCTCGGATTCGGCGCTCATGCGGCGCCTCCCGGCGGTGGGGCCGCGCCCATGGCGGCGTTGGCGCGGTAGACATAGGCCAGGATCTCGGCCACGGCGACGAAGGCCTCCACCGGAATGACGGTATCCACCTCGACGGCGGCCAGGACCTCGGCCAGATCGGGGTCGGTGCGGACCTTCACCCCGTGGGCGAAGGCCAGCTGCAGAATCTGTTCGGCCACCGCGCCGCGTCCCGAGGCGGTGACGGTGGGCAGGCCGGGATTGTCGGGGTCGTCGGCCAGGGCCACGGCGACCTGACGGCGCGGGGGCCGCGCGGCGGCCTTGGCCTGCTCGCTCTCCGCCCCTTCGTCCCAAACGTCCCTGTTGCCCATAGACCGGCTTCCCAGCGGGTGCTCCAGCGTCCACAAT
>NZ_AONQ01000009.1 GCF_000342045.1 Paramagnetospirillum caucaseum
ACCCTGGGCGGCCGGCCCCCCGGCCGGCCGGTGGACCACCTGGGCAACGTCAACGTGGCCGACACGGCCAAGGCGTTCGGCGCCAGCCGCATGGTCCTGGTCACCTCGCTGGGCTGCGGCGACAGCCGGGCCTACGCCTCCGAGCGCCTGCTGGACGCCATCGGCGAGGTGCTGCTGGCCAAGACCCAGGCCGAGGATCACCTGCGCGCCTCGGGCGTTCCCCATGTGATCGTCAGGCCGGGCGGGCTGGTCGGCGACCCGCCCACCGGCCAGGGCGCCCTTTACGGGGATGCCCGGGTTCACGGCCGCATCACCCGCCCGGACCTCGCCGCCGTGCTGCTGCCCTGCCTGACCGACAGGCTGGTGCTGGGCCGCACCCTGTCGGCCATCGACCGCACCCGGCTGGCGGCGCCCGACGACACCGTCGAGTTCCGCCTGACCGCGGCGGCCTGAGGGGAGATGCACCCATGAGGGGCTCGCCCTCCCTGTCGCCCCTGTCGGGATCCGCCGCCGCTCCGGGTTCGGAATGGCGGGCCTTCGGCCGTCTGCTGCCCTTCCTGTGGCCGGCCGGACAGGCGGTGCTGCGCGCCAGGGTGGTGATCGCCCTTCTCCTGATGGTGGCCGCAAAGGCCGCCACCATCTCGGTGCCCCTGCTCTACAAGGAGGCAGTGGATTCCCTGGGCGCGGCGGGGCAGGCCGCCATGGGCTGGGCCGCCGTGCCGGTGGGCGTCCTGGCGGCCTATGGCGCGGCACGGGTGCTGGCCTCGCTGTTCACCGAGCTGCGCGACTTCGCCTTCGTGGCGGTGGGTCAGCGGGCCATCCGCACCGCCGCCCTGGAGGTGTTCCGCCACCTCCACCGCCTGTCGCTGCGCTTTCACCTCGACCGCCGGGCCGGCGGGCTGGCCCGCTCCATCGAGCGCGGCACCAGGGGGGTGGAATACCTGCTCAACTTCATGCTGTTCAGCATCCTGCCCACTATCGTCGAGATCGTGCTGGTGGCGGTGGTGCTGGCCCGCCTCTATGACGGCGTCTTCGCCGCCGCCACCGTGGCCACCATCCTGGCCTACATCGTCTATACCTTAGGCGTGACCGAGTGGCGGACCAAGTTCCGCCGCGCCATGAACGAGTGCGATTCCGAGGCGGCGTCGCGTTCCATGGACTCGCTGACCAATTTCGAATCGGTGAAGCATTTCGGCAACGAGGAGCACGAGGCCAGCCGCCTGGACCACGCCCTGACCCGCTTCGAGCGCGCCGCCATCGTCAGCAAGAGCACCATGTCGCTGCTCAACATCGGCCAGGGGCTGATCATCGCCGCCGGTCTGGTGACGGTGACGCTGCTGGCCGGGCGGGGCTATGTGGAAGGCTCCATGACCATGGGCGATTTCATCCTGGTCAACGCCTATGTGATCCAGCTCTACCTGCCGCTCAACTTCCTGGGCTTCGTCTACCGCGAGGTCAAGCACGCCCTGGCCGACATCGAGGCCATGCTGGGCCTGCTGGCCTGTCCCCCGGAGGTCGAGGACCGCCCCGGCGCCCGGCCGCTGGTGCTTTCGGGCGGCGAGGTGCGCTTCGAGGCGGTACGCTTCGGCTACGATGCGGAGCGCGGCATCCTCAACGGCGTCGATTTCCACATTCCGCCCGGCCATACCGTCGCGGTGGTCGGGCCGTCGGGCGGCGGCAAGAGCACCATCTCGCGGCTGCTGATGCGCTTCTACGACGTGGACGGCGGAGGCATCCTGATCGACGGCCAGGATATCCGCCAGGTGACCCAGGGGTCCTTGCGCGCCGCCATCGGCATCGTCCCCCAGGACACCGTGCTGTTCAACGACACCGTCCGCTACAACATCGCCTATGGCCGCCCCGGCGCATCCGCCGACGACGTCGAGCGGGCGGCGCGGCTGGCCCGCATCCACGACTTCATCGTCTCGCTGCCCCAGGGCTACGGCACCAGGGTGGGCGAACGCGGCCTGAAGCTGTCGGGCGGCGAGAAGCAGCGCGTCGCCATCGCGCGGACCATCCTCAAGGCTCCGTCCCTCTGGATCTTCGACGAGGCGACCAGCGCGCTGGACAGCCATACCGAGCGGGAAATCCAGGATTCCCTGCGCGCGGCGTCGCATAACCGCACCACCCTGATCGTCGCCCACCGGCTGTCCACCGTGGTCGACGCCGACGAGATTCTGGTGCTGGACCAAGGCCGCATCGTCGAGCGCGGCCACCATTCCCGCCTTCTGGCCATGGACGGGGTCTATGCCGCCCTGTGGCGGCGGCAGCAGCGCCCGGAACAGGATTTCGACGACCTCCCCGAACTTGCCCAATGCGGAGCATGACGCCATGAACACCCCCCTTCCCGCCCTGCCGCACGGACTGACGCCCTGGGGCATGTTCCTGTCGGCGGACATGGTCGTCCAGGCGGTGATGGTCAGCCTCGCCCTCGCCTCGGTGGTCACCTGGAGCATCGGCCTGGCCAAGGTGGTGGAACTGCGCCGCCATGGCCGCCGCCTGGGACGGCTGCTGGACGTCCTCGGCCGCTCGCGCAGCCTGGCCGAGGCGACCCAGGCCGGCGACGCCGCCGGGCCGGTGGCCGCCGCCCTGGCGGAAATGGCCGAGTCCGCCGGGCTGCCCCCCGACGGCGTCCGCGAGCGGGCGGCGTCCCGCCTCGCCCAGTTGGAAGCCGATCACGGACGGCGTCTGGCGGCGGGGACCGGTTTCCTCGCCACCATCGGCTCGACCGCCCCCTTCGTCGGCCTGTTCGGCACGGTGTGGGGCATCATGAACAGCTTCGTCGGCATCTCCAAGGCCCAGGCCACCAGCCTGGCGGTGGTGGCGCCGGGCATCGCCGAGGCGCTGCTGGCCACCGCCCTGGGACTGGCGGCGGCCATTCCGGCGGTGGTGATCTACAACCTGCTGGGTCGCGCCATCGCCGCCCGGCGGGCCGATCTGGCCAAGGCCTCGGGCGCGATCTTGCGGCTGCTGGGCCGCGACCTCGACCGTGGGCGCGCCTCGTTCCGCCAGGCGGCCGCGTGATGGCCGGCGGGTTCGAGCCCGGCGGCGATGCCGGCGAGATGCACGAGATCAACGTCACGCCGTTCATCGACGTGATGCTGGTCTTGCTGATCATCTTCATGGTGGCGGCGCCGCTGGCCACCGTCGACACCGACGTGGACCTGCCGGGCTCCACCGCCGCCCGCCGCGAGACGCCGGACAAGCCGGTGACCCTGACCCTGACCGCCGACCGCTCCGTCCGGGTCGATGGCGTCCCGGTGGCGCCCGAGGCCCTGGGCGGCGCCCTGGACGGGCTGACCGGCGGCAACCGCGAGACGCGGATTCACCTGAAGGCCGACCGCAGCGTCGATTACGGCTCCATGATGGGCCTGCTCGACCGGCTGCGCGGCGCCGGCTACCTGAAGGTGGCGCTGGCCGGCCAGGAAGGCGGAGACAACCCGTGAGCACCGTCCCGGCGGCCCAGCCGGAAGTCCGGCCGATCCTGCTGTCCGCCCCGCTGGTGGCCGCCGCCCACGCGGCGCTGCTATGGGCCGCCATGGGGTGGACGGCGCCGCTTCCCGTGGCGGTTCCCGCCCCCTCCTTCGCCATCGACCTGGAGGCCGCCGCCGTCCCAACCCCGCCCCAGCCTCCCCAGCCCCAGGCGGAGCCCCCCCAGGCCAGGGCCGAACCGCCCCCGCCGCTCCCCCGCCCGGTTCGCAAGTCCGCCGCGAAGCCGGCCGCCGCCGCCCCATCGGTTCCGGCCGCCGAAAGCGCCCAGGCGGCCGAACCGGTCGCCGTCCAGGCCCAGACCGAGACGACGACCGCCGCCACTCCGCCGTCCGCCGCGCCCTCCGTCCCTGCCGTGCCCCAGGCCGAGCTGGCGCGCTGGCAGGGCGTGCTGCTCGCCCATCTGGAGCGGCACAAGCGCTATCCCCGCGACGCCTGGATGCGCCGCCAGGAAGGGGCCGCCACCATCCGCTTCGTCATGGATTCCTCGGGCCGGGTGCTGTCCGCCGTGCTGGAACGGGGCAGCGGCGTCGAATCCCTCGACCACGAGGGCCTCGCCCTGATCGAACGAGCCCAGCCCCTGCCGCGCCCGCCAGGCGGCAGCGGCGACCGGATCGACCTGGCGGTGCCGGTCCGCTTTCAGCTTCGCTAATCCCCCCCTTCATAAGGAGTTCCGTATGTTCATCGCGATGAATCGCTTCAAGGTGGTTCCCGGCCAGGAACAGACGTTCGAGACGGTATGGCGCACCCGCGAGACGCGCCTGCCCGAGATGGACGGCTTCGTCAATTTCAAGCTGCTGCGCGGCCCCAGCACCCAGGACCACACGCTGTTCGCCTCGCATACACTCTGGAAGTCCAGGACGCATTTCGACGGCTGGGTGGAGTCCCAGGCCTTCGGCAAATCCCATCAGGGCGACGGCCGCCTGTCGGGCATCGTCCTGGGCCACCCGGAATTCGAAGGATTCGACATTCTGCAGGAGCTTTGAGGCGAAAGCGTCGTCCGCCATTATCCCGGTTGTGGAGCGGCCCGTTCAGGTTATCCTGCTGGGCCTGTTTCCGAAGTGGAGGACCGCCGATGCTTGTTTCCGAAATCCTTGCCAAGAAGGGCAACAAGATTTTCAAGATCCTGCCGTCCAAGGCCATGATCGAAGCCGTCCAGGGTATGGCGGCCTTCAAGGTGGGGGCGGTGCTGGTGGTGGACGAAAAGGGCGGCACGCTGGGCATCTTCACCGAGCGCGACGTCACCCGCTGCCTGGCGGCCCATGGCGCCGCCGTCCTGGAGAACCCGGTGGGCGACCACATGACCCGCAATCCGCTGACCTGCCAGGGCAGCGACACCGTCGCCTCGGTGATGAGCACCATGTCCACCCATCACTTCCGTCACATGCCGGTGATGGAGAATGGCCAGCTGAAGGGCATCGTCTCGATCCGCGACCTGGTGTCCAACAGCCTGGAGCGCGCCGAGTTCGAGGCCGAAGCCATGCGGGCCTACGTCACCGCAGGGTGACAAAATATTGATCACCACCGCAGGGTGACAAAACAATGATCCCCACCGCAGGGTGACAAGGCGACAGCCCTCACCGCAGGGGGATCAGGGGAAGTACCGCGCCAGATTGCGTCGAATGCGCTCCTTCACCGTCTCGGCGGTGGAGGGTGCTTCGAAGGCCTGGCCGGTCACCGTCTCGAACAGCGCGATATACTTGGCCGAGAATTCCACCAGGGTGTCGTCGGGGATCACCGGGATGGGCTGGGTATAGGGATCGCAACGCGAAGCGATCCAGATGCGCAGGAATTCCTTGTCCAGGCTTTCCGGCTCCTCGCCGCGCGCGTGGCGCCCGGGATAGCTGTCGGCCCGCCAGTAGCGGCTGGAATCGGGGGTGAGGATTTCATCGGCCAGGGTGATCTTCCCCTCGCCGTCCACCCCGAACTCGAACTTGGTGTCCACCAGGATCAGGCCGTGCCGGGCGGCGATCTCGCGGCCGCGGGCGAACAGCGCCAGGGACAGCCGCGCCAGTTCGTCCCACTGGGCCTGGGACAACAGGCCGCGCCCGACCACCTCTTGCGGCGAGACCGGGGCGTCGTGCCCGCCAACGTCGGCCTTGGTGGTGGGGGTGAGGATGGTGGCCGGCAGCTTGTCGTTCTTGACCATGCCGTCGGCGAAGTCCAGGCCGTACATGCTGCGCCGCCCGGCCTTGTACATGGACCAGATGGAGGTGTCGGTGGAGCCGGTAAGGTAGTCGCGCACCACCATCTCGATGGGCAGCATGTCCAGGCGGCGGCCCACCACCACGTTGGGATCGGGATACTCGATCACGTGGTTGGGGCAGATGTCTCGGGTCGCCTCGAACCAGAAGCGCGCCGTCTGGGTCAGCACCTGGCCCTTGAACGGCACCGCCGCCAGTACCTGATCGAAGGCGCTCTGGCGGTCGGTGGAGATCAGGATGCGCCGTCCGTCCGGCAGGTCGTAGTTCTCGCGCACCTTGCCCCGGTAGTAATTGGGCAGTTCGGGGAACTCGGCTTCGGTAAGCACGCCGGGGATGGCGGCGCGGATCGCGGCGGCGGAGGGCATGTCCAGGCATCCATGAGAAAAGAGGCTGCCTTTATCGCATTCCCGGGGGCCGGGAGCAAGGGAACGGCCCGGATTTCAAATCCTTTACCGATTTTATTGTTGTGCAGCACAACAGTTTTTATGCCCAACAATGCCTCTTGACGAACGCGGGCGACTGCCTCACAGTCGTGTTCATCAAAGTCGCCGCAGAGCGACCCAGGAGGCTTTCGAACGCGAAAGGGACGTCCCAATGTCTGACAACACCACGAGTCTGTCCGCGTCACGGACCATTACCCGCCGTCAGTTCACTACGGCCGCGGCGGCCGGCGCCTTGGTTACCACCACCGGATTGCCGTTGCGCCCGGCCCGGGCGGCGACGCCGCTGAAGCTGGGCGTGCTGCTGCCCCGTTCCGGCCATCTGGCCCTGATCGGCCAGGCTTGCCAGCGCGGCGCCGAGATCGGCCTGCCCATGCTCAAGGACATGGGTTATTCCGTCGAGCTGATGAACGCCGACACCGAATCCAACCCGGACGTGGGGCGCACCCAGGCGGAAAAGCTGATCCGCGAAGGCGCCAACATGCTGATGGGAGCCTTCGATTCGGCCACCACCCTGGCCATCGCCGGCGTGGCCGAGCAGAAGGGCGTGCCCTTCGTCGTCAACATCGCCGCCGAACCCAAACTGACCGAACAGGGCTTCAAGTACACCTTCCGCAACTTCCCCTCCGCCGGCATGCTGGGCAAGGGCGGGCTGCTGCTCTACAAGGACATGTTCGCCGCCACCGGCGTGACGCCCAAGACCGCCGTCCTGCTGCACATCAACGACAGTTTCGGCATGGCCATGCTGGGCGGCATCAACGCCCTGATGCCCAAGCTCGACATGCCGTTCACCATCGTCGAGACCATCGCCTACGACCCCAAGGCCCGCGACCTCTCCATCGAGGTGTCCAAGGCCAAGGCGGCCAAGGCCGATTTCGTCATGACCGTCACCCGCCTGAACGACGCCATCCTGCTGGTCCGCGAAATGGTCAAGCAGCAGGTGGAGACCATGGGGATCACCTCCCCCGGATCACCCGGCATGTACGACAAGCAGTTCGTGAAGGCACTCGGCAAATATGCCGAATACTGCTCGGTCAACATTCCCTGGTTCGATCCCAAGCAGGAGATGGCCAAGACCCTGGAAAAGACCTTCGAGAAGGCCTTCCCCGAGGAAAGCTTCGACCTCAACGTCGGCTTCACCTTCGAGGCCGTGCTGATCGCCGCCGATGCCCACAAGCGGGCCGGCAGCAATGATCCGCAGGCGCTGACCGAGGCGCTGCGCGCCACCAACCTGGCCAAGCGGGCCATGATCGGCGGGCCGATCAAGTTCGAGGCCAACGGCCAGAACATGAACCTGCGCTCGGCGGTGGTGCAGAACCTGGGCGGCAAGCCGACGGTGGTTCTGCCCACCGAATCCTCGGAGGCCAAGCTGGTCTTCCCCATGCCGGCGTTCAAGGGCCGCACCTAAAAAAGCCGTACGATCGGCAATGCTTGGCGGGGAGCCGGGATGGACGCCACCTTCTTCATGAACGTGATCAGCGCCGGTCTTTTGACCGGCCTGGTCTACGGCCTGATGGCCCTTGGGCTATCGGTCATCTTCGGCGTCATGCGCGTGGTCAATTTTGCCCATGGCGACATGATGGTGGTGGCGATGTACGCCGCCTTCCTGCTCTTCACCAAGCTGGGGATCGAACCGGTCCCCGCGCTGCCTCTGGTGGCCGGCGGCCTGTTCGTCGTCGGCTACCTGCTGCAGCGCTTCCTGATCAACCACTTCCTCGAAGTCACCGAGCACATCCAGTTCCTGCTGCTGCTCTCGGTGGCCATGATCATCACCAACGTGGTCCTGATGGTGTTCGGCCCCGACGCCCGCAACATCCAGCTTGACGCCAGCTTCGAGAGCTACAGCCTCGGCGGCCTGGTGCTGGACAAGGTCCGCGTCATCGCCGCCTTCACCGCCGGCGGGGTGGCGTTGCTGCTGTGGGCCTTCTTCCGCTACACCACCACGGGAACCGCCATCCGCGCCTGCGCCGACAATCCGGTGGGGGCGCGGGTGGTGGGCCTGGACGTGGAGAAGCTCTACGCCATCACCTTCGGCATCGGCACCGCCTGCGTCGGCGCCGCCGGCTGCCTGCTGCTGCTGCTGGTGGACGTGCACCCGCACCTGTCGTCGGATTACACCCTGCTGGGCTTCATCATCGTCATCCTGGGCGGACTGGGCAGCCTGGGCGGCGCCCTGCTGGGCGGCATCCTGGTCGGCCTGTCCGAGGCGCTGTCGGGCGTGCTGATCGCCCCCAGCCTGAAAAGCATGTTCAGCTTCGGCCTGCTGATCCTGGTCCTGCTGCTGCGTCCGCAAGGCATCCTGGGGAAGAAGCCATGAGCGCCCTGTTCCAAGACCGCCGCGCGGTCCTGCTGCTCGGCCTGCTGGCGATCCTCGCCCTGGCCCCGCTGGCGGCGGGCGACTACCTGCTGTCCATCCTGATCACCGTGCTGCTGCAGGCCTATCTCGGCATGAGCTGGAACGTCATGATGGGCTTCGCCGGCCAGTTCTCCCTGGGCCACGCCCTCTATGTCGGCCTGGGGGCCTATGCCGGCGGCGCCCTGTTCGTCCATTACGGCACCCCGCCGTGGATCGGCGCCATCGCCGGCATGGCGGTCTCGGCCGCCGTCGGCGCGGTGATCGGCACGCTGGGCTTCCGCTTCAAGGTGATGGGCGTCTATTTCGCCCTGCTGACCATCGCCTTCGCCGAGTTCACCCGCGTGCTGTTCGACCATTGGGGCTGGGTGGGCGCCTCGTCGGGGCTGTTCCTGCCCCCCGCCCCCAACAACAGCCCGGACAATCTGTGGCTGCTGCGCGGCTCGACCACCATGTTCTACTACGTGATCCTGGGGATGACGGCGGCCGCCTTCTGGTTCAGCCGGGCCCTGCTGATGCGCCGTATCGGCTATTACTGGCAGGCCATCCGCGAGGACCAGGACGCCGCCGACGCGCTGGGCATCGACGTCTTCAGGAACAAGATGATCGCCGTGCTGATCTCGGCGGCCATGACCAGCCTGGGCGGCGTGTTCCTGGCCTTCTTCAACAACAACCTCTACCCCGAGAGCATCTTCTCCATGCACCGCTCCATCGAGCTGATGCTGGGGACCATCATCGGCGGAATCGGCACCCTGTTCGGGCCGATCCTCGGCGCCGTGGTGCTGACCGCGCTGGGCGAGCTGCTGACCGAGTTGGGCGCCCATATCGGTATCGACGGGGTCAAGCAGATCGCCTACGGCATCTGTCTGATGCTGATCCTGGTCTTGAAGCCGGGCGGGCTGTGGCCGTGGCTGCGCAAGCTGCTGCGCCTGGAGGGGGACGGACGATGAACGCTCCCACTCCCATGCTCACCGTCGACAACCTGGGCAAGAGCTTCCGCGGCCTGCGCGCCGTCAACCAGGTGGCCTTCTCGGTGCCGCGCGGCGACATCGTCGCGCTGATCGGCCCCAACGGGGCGGGCAAGACCACCACCTTCAACCTGATCGCAGGCGCCCTGCCGCCCAGCGACGGCACGGTGGTGCTGGACGGCGAGGACATCACCGGCCTGGGCCAGGCGGCCATCTGCCGCGCCGGCGTCGGCCGTACCTTCCAGATCGTCAAGCCCTTCGCCGGGCTGACGGTGGAGGAGAACGTCATGGTCGGCGCGCTGCGCCATGACAACGGCGACGTGGAGAAGGCCCGCGCCGCGTCGCGGGCCATCCTCGACCTGCTGGAACTGGGCGACCGCGCCAAGGACCCGGCCCAGACCCTGACCCTGCCCGACCGCAAGCGGCTGGAAGTGGCCAAGGCCCTGGCGACGCGGCCCAAGCTGCTGCTGCTCGACGAGGTGATGGCCGGCCTGCGCCCGGTGGAATGCGACCGCATGGTGGCCATCCTCACCGGCCTCAACAAGGAGACCGGGCTGACCATCCTGCTGATCGAGCACGTCATGCGCGCCGTGATGGCGCTCTCCGACCACGTGGTGGTGCTGCACCACGGCGAGAAGATCGCCGAGGGCACGCCCGCCGAGGTCACCAGCCACCCCAAGGTGCTGGAATGCTATCTGGGAGAGGATCACGGATGATGCTGGACGTTCGCGATCTCGACCTGTTCTACGGCGACGCCCAGGCCCTGGACGGCGTCTCCCTCCAGGTGGCCGAGGGCGAGGTGGTGGCGATCATCGGCGCCAACGGCGCCGGCAAGACCTCGCTGATCCGCGCCATCGCCGGCATGAAGAAGCCGGCCCGGGGCACCATCACCTTCGATGGCCACGACATCACCGGACGGGTCAGCTCGATCATCTGCGACTTAGGCGTCGCCCAGGTGGCCGAGGGCCGCCAGATCTTCCCCTCCATGAGCGTGGCCGAGAACCTGGAAATGGGCGCCGTGCTGCCCCGCGCCCGGACCAAGCGCAAGGAGACGCTGGAACGCTGCTACGAGATGTTCCCCAAGCTCAAGGTCCGCTCGGACCAGGCGGCGGGAACGCTGTCGGGCGGCGAGCAGCAGATGCTGGCCATCGGCCGCTGCCTGATGGGCCAGCCGCGCCTGATGATGTTCGACGAACCCTCGCTCGGCCTGGCCCCCGCCGTGGTCGGCGAGATGTTCAAGATCATCAAGGAACTGCATGCCCAGGGTATGACGGTGATTCTGGTGGAACAGAACGTCTCGGCCTCGCTGAAGCTGGCCGACCGGGGCTATGTGCTGGAAAACGGCCGGGTGGTGCTTTCGGGCACCGGCGCCGGCCTGTTGAACGACGACGGAGTCCGCCAGGCCTATCTCGGCCTGTAAGGACTCCGCGGGGACGACAAAAAGAAGCGGTCCTTTGAAGGCGGCTAGGGAGGTCACTATGAATTCGGTTGCCTGGGCACCCATCAATTTCGCGCCCGCGCGGGTGGAAGTGGAAAAGCTGGACGACGGCGCCTTCATCATCCGTTCGCCGGACAGCCTGAAGCCGTTCTCGCGCTGCCTGGGCGACCTGCTGGTCCACTGGGCCGACCGCATCCCCGACCGGACCTTTCTGGCCCAGCGGGCCGGCGACGGCTGGCGCAGGGTCACCTGGAAGCAGGCGCTTTCCATGGTCGAGGCCATCGGCCAGTCCCTGCTGGACCGCGGGCTGAACCGCAACCGGCCGGTGATGATCCTGTCGGACAACAGCATCGACCACGCCCTGCTGGCGCTCGCCGCCATGCATGTGGGCGTGCCGGTGGCGCCCATCTCGCCGGCCTATTCCCTGGTCTCCCAGGACCATTCCAAGCTGCGCTACATCGCCGATCTGCTGAAGCCCGGCCTGGTCTACGCCGCCGACGGCGCCCGCTTCGCCGACGCCCTGGTGATCCCGGAACTGGCCCGCGTCGAGGTGGTGACCAGCATCAATCCCATCGCCTGCGGCGTGACCTTCGACACCCTGCTGGGCAGCACCCCCGGCCCCGAGGTGGAGAACGCCTTCGCCGCCGTGCGGCCCAATACGATCGCCAAGATTCTGTTCACCTCGGGCTCCACCGACATGCCCAAGGGGGTGATCAACACCCAGAAGATGCTGTGCTCCAACCAGCAGGCCATCCGCCAGGCTTGGCCCTTCCTGCTGGAGAGCCATCCGGTGCTGGTGGATTGGCTGCCCTGGAACCACACCTTCGGCGGCAACCACAATTTCAACCTGGTGCTGCGCCACGGCGGGACCCTGTACATCGACGAGGGCAAGCCCATGCCCGGCCTGGTGGAGAAGACCGCCGCCAACCTCAAGGAGATTTCGCCCACGCTGTACTTCAATGTGCCGCGCGGCTTCGACATGCTGATTCCGCTGCTGGAGAAGGACGAGAACCTGCGTGCCAGCTTCTTCAAGAACCTGAAGATCATCTTCTATGCCGGCGCGGCCCTGCCCCAGAACCTGTGGGAGAAGATGGAGCAGCTCTCCATCCGCACCCTCGGTTACAAGGTGCGCATGATCTCGTCCTGGGGCTCCACCGAGACCTCGCCGGCGATTACCAGCGTGCACTTCGACATCTCCCGCGCCGGCATCATCGGGCTGCCCATGGCCGGCTGCGAGGTCAAGATGATCCCCAACGGCGGTAAGCTGGAGATGCGCATCAAGGGCCCCAACGTCACGCCGGGCTATTTCAAGCGCGCCGACCTGACCGCCAAGGCCTTCGACGAGGACGGCTGGTACATCATCGGCGACGCCGGCAAGCTGGCCGATCCCGACGATCCGTCCAAGGGCATCGTGTTCGACGGCCGCGTCGCCGAGGACTTCAAGCTGACCTCGGGCACCTGGGTGCATGTTGGGGCGCTGCGCCTCGCAGTGATCGACGCCGCCGCGCCGGTGCTGCAGGACGCGGTGATCACCGGCCACGACCGCGGGGAGGTGGGCCTGCTGGGCTTCGCCAGCCTGCCCGGCTGTTTGCGCCTGTGCCCCGACGCGGCGCCCGACACGCCCCTGAAAGAGCTGATCAAGCGTGCCCCCGTGCGCGAGAAGATGCTGGCCGCCATGAAGGCCCTGGCCGCCGAGGGCAAGGGCAGTTCGCACCGCATCGCCCGCGCCATCCTGATGGATGCGCCGCCCTCCATCGACGCCAACGAGATCACCGACAAGGGCTACATCAACCAGCGGGCCGTGCTGACCAACCGCGCCCAACTGGTGGAGAAGCTCTACGCCCCCGGTGACGATCCCGACCTCATCCGGATGGGTTGACCTTAAAGCGTCATCCCGATCCATATGAAATTCGTCATCCCGCAAGCGCTATCCGGGATCCAGGAGCCGCTTCCCCTGGATCCCGGCTCAAGGCCGGGATGACGAGAGAAAGCCCAGGGACAAGACCATGATCGATTATCGCACTCCCCTTAGCGACCTGCTGTTCGCTCTCCGCCATGGGGCCGGGGCCGCCCGCCTGCCCCATTGGGACGACGAGACCGCCGAGACCGTGCTGACCCACGCCGCCGCCATGGTCGACGGAATCATCGCGCCGCTCGACCCGGTGGGCGACATCGAGGGCACAAGGCTGGTGGACGGCCGCGTGGTGATGCCCCAGCCCTTCGTCGACGCCTACCGCCAGTTCGCCGGCGACGGCTGGCAGGGCCTCGCCGTGCCGGAGGAGGACGGCGGCCAGGGCCTGCCCCATATCCTCGCCTCGGCCCTGTCCGAAATGCTGTCGGGCGCCTGCATCACCTATCAGATGGTGCTGTCCCTGGCCCATGGCGCCATGCGGACCCTGGCGGCCAGCGGCTCGGAAGAACAGCGCAAGACCTGGATTCCCCGCCTCGCCGCCGGCGAGTATCTCGCCACCATGTGCCTGACCGAGCCCCAGGCGGGCTCCGATCTGGGTCTGGTGCGCACCATGGCGACGCCCCAATCCGACGGCTCGTGGAGCATCTCGGGTGGCAAGATCTTCATCTCGGGCGGCGACCAAAACCTGACCCAGGGCCGCATCATGCATCTGGTGCTGGCCCGCACCCCCGACGCGCCGCCCGGCGTCAGGGGCCTCGCCCTGTTCCTCTGCCCGTCCCTGCTGCCCGACGGCTCGCGCAACCCCATCCAGGTGGTGCGGCTGGAAGAGAAGATGGGCATGCACGCCTCGCCCACCTGCCAGGTGGCCTTCGACGGCGCGCGGGCCGAGATCATCGGCGCGCCGGGCGAGGGGCTGGCCCGCATGTTCACCATGATGAACGCCGAACGCCTGGACGTGGCGGTGCAAGGGGTCGGACTGGCCGAGGTGGCGCTGCAGCGCTCCCTGGCCTACGCCAACGAGCGCAAGCAGGGCCGCGCCGGGAAGGACACGGGTCCCGACATCATCGCCAGACACGGCGACGTGCGGCGCATGCTGCTGGCCCAGATGGCCCTGGCCATGGGGTGCCGCGCCATGGTGATGCGCACCCTGGTCGACCTGGAACTGGGCGACCGGCCGGCCCTGATGGAGCTGATGACCCCGGTGTGCAAGGCCTTCGCCACCGAGGCCGCCATGGAGGCCGCCGATCACGCCATCCAGGTGCACGGCGGCTACGGCTTCCTGCGGGAATACCGGGTCGAGCAGATCCTGCGCGACGGCCGCATCACCCGCATCTACGAAGGTACCAACGGCATCCAGGCCGCCACATTGGCCGGGCGGGTGATCCGCCTGGACAACGGCAAGGCGCTGTCGGAATTCAAGGCCGAGGTCGAGGCCGCCATGGCGGTCGCCTCCCCCGCCTTCGCCCAGGGACTGGGCCGGGCGCTGGCCGCCTGGAACGAGGCCGGCCCCCTCCTGCTGGCCCGCAAGGATATCGGCCTGACCGCCACCGCCTATATGCGGCTGACCGGATTAGTCGCCTTTGGCTCGGCCTGGGCGCGGCTGGAGGCGGCGGCCGGGCATGCCGCCAACCCGGCGCGCATCCGCGCCGTGGCCGCTTTCGTCCGCGACTGGATGCTCCCCGAGGCCTGTCATCTGGCCGAAATGTGCCGAAATCCGTCGGAACTCGGGTCTTTACCCGATGAGGTGTTCATCGCTTGATGATTCCTGGGGAAAACCCCCAGCGATTCGGGACAGGACCGTTGTATTGTTGCGGAAAACCCGACACATTGCTTAACTCCCCGCTGGCCGGAAACCCACCTGTGACAGGGTTTTCAGCCTGGGGTTCGGGTTTCGGCCGGACGGCGTCCTTGCAACAGAGTTGTTGACGTCCGCAACGGTCGTGTCATTTTCAACCGGTCACGACAATTCCATTGGGGGTCTCATGAACAAGCAGGATCTGGTGAACAAGGTTGCCGAGCTCAGCGGTCTGTCCAAGGCTGCTGCCGACAACGTGATCGACGCGACCTTCGCCGCCATCACCTCGGCGCTCAAGGCCGGCGACGATGTCCGCCTGGTCGGTTTCGGTTCCTTCTCGGTGACTCAGCGCGCCGCCAAGGAAGGCCGCAATCCCCGTACCGGCGCCACCATCAAGATCGCGGCCTCCAAGGCCCCGAAGTTCACCGCCGGCAAGGGCCTGAAGGACGCCGTCAACGGCTGATCCCTTCGCCCCAAGGGTGAAACGCCAAGGCCCCCGGAAATCTCCGGGGGCCTTTTGCGTTTTCGGGCAGTCGAGAGGTGCGGGCGGGACGCCCGCCCTAACCTCTCACCCGCATGGGTTTCCCCCGCCGCACCGCGATCAGTTCGGCCAGGACCGACACGGCGATCTCGGCCGGGGTGCGGGCGCCGATGTCGAAGCCCACCGGGGCGGCCATGCGCTTCAGCGCCGGCCCCAGGTCCTCCAGGCGCTGGCAGCGCTTGGCGTGGGTGCGGGTGCTGCCCAGGGCGCCGATGTAGAACGCCTCCGAGCCCAGCGCCGCCCGCAGCGCCGCGTCGTCGAGACGCGGAACGTGGGTCAGGCTGACCACGGCGGTCCGGCGGTCCATGGTGATGCCGGCCAGCACCTCGTCGGGCTCGCCGCAGATCAGGGTGATGCCGGGAAAGCGCGCCTCGTCGGCAAAGGCCCGGCGAGGATCGACCACGGTGACGGCGAAGCCGGCCTGGCGCGCCATGCCGGCCAGGATCTGGCTGATATGGACCGCGCCCCCGATGATCAGGGTCCAGGGCGCCTCGTGGCTGCGCACGAAGACCTCGTCCGCCACCACGCCGCAGGTTCCCTGCCCCAGATGCATCTGGGCGGCCACCAGCCGGGTCTCGTCGAGGGCCAGCGTCCCCCTCGCCCCGTCGTCGCCGACCAGCGCCTGGGCGCCGGTCGCCAGATCGAGAACCAGGGCGGTGGGCTGGCGCACGGCTTGGCTCCGCACCGCCTCTTCCAGCAGGTCGCGTTCGGGATGGAACACCGCCACCCGGATGTTGCCGCCGCAGGGCAGGCCGACCTGCCACGCCGTCTCGTCCTCGACGCCGAAAGCCAGTTGCCGGGGCGGCTCGTTCGGCTCCAGCTCGCGCGCCTCGGCGATGACGGCGGATTCGACGCAGCCCCCCGACACCGAACCGGCAAAGGTGCCGTCGGCATCCACCGCCATGTAGGAGCCGATGGAGCGTGGCGCCGAGCCCCAGGTGACCATGACCACGGCCATGACCACCCTTCGGCCTTCATCCATCCATTTCAGCGCGGTGGCCAGGACCTCGCAGTCATCGGCGGCCATGTCGGCGGGGTCGCACTTGATGGCGTCGAGGCACATGGCGCTACTTCCCGTTCCAGAGGTCGTCCATCTGCTTGCGGGCGACCGCCAGCAGCACCCGGCGGCGGTACTTCACCCCGGCCACCGTGGTCTTGAGGACGTTGGAGACCTTGCGCACCGCCTGGACCAGAGCCTCGGCGGTCTCGTCGTTCCACGGGCGTCCCCACAGGGCGTCGGCGGGAACCATCAGCGGCGCCGAATTGGTGCCGGTGATGGCGACACGCAGGCCGGCGATGACGTTGCCGTCACGCTTCAGGGCCACCGCCACCCCGGCCAGGGGGAAGTCGATGGCGTCGCGCACGCGGACCTTGAAATAGGCGGTCACCCAGCCGGTGGCGGGCGGCACCAGCACGGCGGCCAGCACCTCGCCGGCTTCCAGGGTCAGGTGCTCGGCCCCGCTTTCCCGGAACAGGTCGGCCAGGGCGACCTGACGCAGGCCCTTGGGCCCGACGATCTCGGCCGAGGCGTTCAAAACCATCAGGGCCGGGGCCACGTCGCCGTGATAGGTGGCGTAGCAGCGGTCGGACTTGACCACCACATGGCACTTGTCGCCCTCGTATTTGAGGCAGAAGCCGTTGCCGGACCGCCACCACTCGGACTGGTTATAGAACACGCAGCGGGTGTCCTGGCACAGATTGCCGCCCAGCGTCGCGGCGGCGCGATGGCTGGGCCCGGCCACCAGCGAGGCAGCATGGGCGACGGCCGGCCAGGATTCCAGGATGCGGGCATCCTCGGCGATGGCTTCGAGGGTGGCGCCGGCCCCCAGGCGAAGGGTACCGTCGGCCCCCACCGAAACGGCGGCGAAGCCGTTGATGCCGGTGAGGTCCACCAGGGTCTCGGGACGCCCCAAGCCGCGGCGCAGGTTGGGCAGCAGGTCGGTGCCGCCGGCCAGGGGCTCGGCCCCCGGAGTGGCCAGGGCGGCCACCGCGTCGCTCAACGAGGCGGGGCGCAGGGTCCGGAAATCGGGAAGGATGTTCATTCTGCGGCTTCCTTCGCGTCAAGCAGTTCGGTGATGGTCTCGGGGCTCAAGGGGAACTTGGTGGAGCGCACCCCCACCGCCTCGTAGACCGCCTCGTGCACCGCCGGCAGGAAGCCGGCCAGCATGCCCTCGGACGCCTCCTTGGCGCCGAACGGCCCGTTGGGGTCCAGACTTTCGACGATGATCACCTCGATATCGGGGCTTTCCGCCATGGTCGGCACCCGGTAGTCGAGGATGTTGCCGTGCATCATCTTGCCGTCTTCCCAGCGGGTTTCCTCGGACAGGGCCTGGCCCATGCCCATCCACACGCCGCCCTGGGTCTGGCCCTCGACGGCCAGCGGATTGAGGGCCTTGCCCACGTCCACCGCCACCCACACCTTGTGGGCGGTGACCCGGCCGGTGATCTCGTCGACGCTGGCCTCGACCACTTGCGCCGCGTAGCAGAAGCCCATGGTGGCGCCGATGGCGCTGCCCCTGATCTTCTTGTCGCCCTGGAACTCGGTCGGGCAGGTATAGGTGCCCTTCACCGTGATGGTGCCGGTGTCGATCAGCGCCGCCTTGACCACGTCCTGGAAGGTCAGGCCGGGGTCCTGGCTGCCGGAGACCATGAACACCTCGTCGATGACCTCGATGTCCTCCTCGCGGGCGTCCAGCTTCTTGGCCGCCGCCTTGACCAGGACGGCCTTCAGCTCCTCGGCCGCCGAGATGGAGGCGTTGCCCACCATGAAGGTGACGCGCGACGAGTACGAGCCGTTGTCCTTGGGGGTCAGCGCGCTGTCGGCCGAGATCACCCGGATGCGGGAAAGCCGCACGCCCAGCACCTCGGCCGCCACCTGGGAGGCCATGGTGTTGGAGCCCTGGCCGATATCGGCGGCGCCGGTCAGCAGGGTGATGCCGCCGTCGAAGTCGAGCTTCAGGTTGACGGTGGCGTGGGGCTCGCCGGTCCAGTGCTTCGGCGTCGAGGTGCCCGACACGAAGTGGGACAGCGCGATGCCCAGGCCCCGGCCCTTGGGCAGCTTGCCCTTGCGGGCATCCCAGCCCGAGGCCGCCTTGACCTTCTCCAGGCATTCCGGCACGCCGTAGCTCATCACCTTCTGGGCGTAGAGCGTGGTGTAGGGAATCTGCGGCAGCATGTTGAGCTCGCGGATACTGAACGCGTCGATGCCCAGTTCCTCGCCCATCTCGGTCAGCAGCGCCTCGAAGGCGGCGCGGGTGTCCACCGTGCCGTGGCCGCGCATGGCGCCGCAGGGCGGCGTGTTGGTGTAGACACGCCAGGCGTCGTGCTTGATGGCCGGGATGTGGTAGAGCCCGTGCATCAGCGCGCCGGTGTAGAGGATGGTGATGATGCCGTAGCCGGCATAGCCGCCGCCGGCCTGGGTGGCCTCCAGGGCCAAAGCGGCGATCTTGCCGTCCTTCTTCAGGCCGATCCTCATCTTCACTTCCGTCCACGGACGGCCGCGATGGGCGATGAAGGTCTCTTCCCGCGTCTGGATCAGGCGCACATTGCCCTTGGCCTTGCGGGCCAGCAGGCCGGCGATGATCTCGAAGTGCAGGCACTCGGTACGCGCCCCGAAGCCGCCGCCCAGGAAGGGCTTGATCACCCGGATGCGGGCCGAATCCATCTGCAGGCAGGCCGCCACCTTGAGGTGCACGTAGTACGGCACCTGGGTGGTGGTGTTGAGCGTCAGCATGTCGCGGACGGGATCGTATTCCGCCAGGGTGGCGTTCAGTTCCATGTGGACGTGGTTGACCTCGGCGAAGGTGTAGACCTTCTCGCGGATCAGGTCGGCCTCACTGAAGGCGGCCTCCACGTCGCCGAACTCGGCGTGCACTTCGCGCAGCACGTTGTTGGGCTTGTCGTCGTGGATGGCGACGGCGCCTTCCTTCATGGCCGCCTTGGGCGTCATGTAGGCGGGCAGCACCTCGTACTCGACCTTGATCAGCCCCAGGGCCTTTTCGGCGGTCAGTTCATCGATGGCCGCGACGGCGGCCACTGGATCGCCGCGATAGCGGACCTTGTCCTGGGCCAGCGGGTATTCGTTTTCGGCGATGGGCAGCACGCCATAGGGGACCGGCGTTTCGACGCCCGTGCAGACGGCGAACACGCCATCCAGCGCCTCGGCCGCCGAGGTGTCGATGGAGACGATGCGGGCATGGGCCACGGGACTCCTGAGGATGCGCCCCACCAGGGCGTCGGGGGCGGCGATGTCGGCGGTGTACTTGGCCTTGCCGGTCACCTTCTCGACGCCGTCGACCAGGGGCGTGCGGGCGCCGACCGTACCGTTCTTGGGGAATCTCGGGCTCATTCGGCCGCCTCCTGACAGGAGCAGCGCGCCTTGGCGGCCACTTCCACCGATTCGATGATCTTCACATAGCCGGTGCAGCGGCACAGATTGCCGGCCAGCGCATCCTTGATCTGATCCCGGTTGGGATTGGGATTCTTGCGCAGCAGCGCCTCGGAGGCCATCAGCATGCCCGGGGTGCAGAAGCCGCACTGGGTGCCCAGCTTCTCGTGGAAGGCGGCCTGCAGCTTGGAGATGGTACCCTGGGTCGCCAGGCTTTCCACCGTCTCCACCTTTTTCCCGGCCACCTGGTGGGCCAAGGTCGAACAGGCCAGGCGCGGCCGGTCGTCCACCAGCACGGTGCAGGCGCCGCACTCGCCGCCGTCGCAGCCCTGCTTGGTGCCGGTGAGGTTGGTCACCTCGCGCAGGTAGTCGAGCAGCAGCATGTTGTCGGGCACCAGATCCTCGCGGGCACGGCCGTTGAGGGTCAATCTGAGGATGCTTTTCAAGGTCTTCCTCCCTCGGAAGCTTTGGGTCTTGTTGTTCAGTACAGACGCTTGAGCAGGCTGATCAAAAGGCGCCGATCGCCCTCGGACAGTCCGGCGGAAAAATCCAGGTCCTGGCGGACCACTCCTTCCTCGATGCGGCGCAGCGCCAATTTGCCCTCGGGCGTCATGCGCAGGTGGTAGGAGCGGCGGTCGTTGGGGGCGGCGTCGCGGCGGATCAGCCCCTTGTCCTCCAGGGCGTTGACCACCTTGACGATGGACGAGCGGTCCACCTCCATCACCTCGGCCAGACGGCTCTGGGTCAGGCCGGAATTGTTGGCGATCACCTGCAGCATGCCGTAGAGGCCGGGCGTGATGCCCTCGGCGGCGGTGACGGTCTGGGCGAAATGCTTGAAGGCCGCCACCTGGGCACGGCGCAGGTGAAACCCCAGCTCGTCGGTCATGGGACCGAAGGAGGTTCCCCTTCCCTCGTCCTGTTCGGCGGCGATGACCTGACTGCCCGACATGGCGATACCCTCATTCCAATTCCGGGCATTGTTGACCAGGTCAACGACTTTGGCAACAAGATTGTTTACCTAGCAAACAATCGCGGCGATATCGTTCACGTCGCCAGTTCCTCCAGGATCGGGCATGCGGGATGATCGTCGCCGCAGCAGCGGGTGGTGAGGTCCAGCAGGGTGCGGCGGATGGTATCCAGTTCGGCGATCTTGCGCTCGATGTCGGCCACATGCTTCAGGGCGATGGCCTTGACGTCGGCGCTGGCCCGCGAGCGGTCGCGCCACAGTTCCAGCAGCCCGGCCACGTTCCCCACCGAAAAGCCCAGCGAACGCGCCCGGTGGATGAAGCGCAACGTCTCCACCTCGTTGGCGGTATAGGCGCGGTAGCCAGCGGCGGTGCGCCCCGCCGCCGGGATCAGGCCGACGGATTCGTAATAGCGGATGGTCTTGGCCGAGACGCCGGAGCGCCGTGCCGCCTCGCCGATGTTCATTTCATCCTCCAGCGCCGCAGCAACAGGGAATTGCTCACCACCGACACCGAGGACATGGCCATGGCGGCGCCGGCGATCACCGGGGTCAGCAGGCCGAGCGCCGCCGCCGGAATGGCCACCACGTTGTAGGCGAAGGCCCAGAACAGGTTCTGGCGGATTTTCGACGTGGTGGCGCGCGAGATGGCGATGGCCTCGGGCAGACGAGCGGGGTCGCCCTTGACCAGGGTGATGCCCGCCGCCTGCATGGCCACGTCGGTACCGGTGCCCATGGCGATGCCGATATGGGCGGCGGCCAGGGCCGGGGCGTCGTTGATGCCGTCACCCACCATGGCCACCACCTTGCCCTCGTCCTTCAGGCGGCGGATTTCCGCCTCCTTGTCCTCGGGCAGCACCTCGGCCAGCACCCGGTCGACCCCGGCGGCGCGGGCCACCGCGGCGGCCGCGCGGGCATTGTCGCCGGTCAGCATCACCGCCCCGATGCCCATCGCCTTCAGCCGCGCCACGGCGCCGGCCGCGCTGGTCTTGACGGGATCGGCCACCGCGACGAAGCCCAGCATGCGCGCTCCTTCCGCCACCCACATCAGGGTGCGGCCCTGAGCCTCCTCGGCCTCGGCGGCGGCGGCCAGCGGACCCGGAACGATGCCACGCTCGGCCATCAGCCGGCGGCTGCCGATCAGCAGGGCACGGCCCTCGACCTCGGCCTCCAGCCCCCTTCCGGGCAGGCTGCGGAAGGCGCCGAGCGGCGAAAGGGACGTACCGGCGGCGGCCAGCAGGGCGCGGGCCAGGGGATGCTCGCTGCCCTGCTGGGCGGAAGCGGCAAGGCGCAGCAGGCCGGCCCCGTCGCCGTCGGCGGCCCTGACCGCCGCCACCGCCGGGCGGCCCTCGGTCAGCGTCCCGGTCTTGTCGAACACCATCACCTGGACCTTGTGGGCCAGTTCCAGCGCCTCGGCGTCCTTGATCAGGATACCGTGCCGCGCCGCCAGCCCGGTGCCGACCATGATGCCGGTGGGGGTGGCGAGGCCGAGCGCGCAAGGGCATGCGATGACCAGCACCGACACCGCCGCCACGAAGGCGGTCTGCAGGTCGCCGGCCAGCAGCCACCAGCCGAGGAAGGAAGCCAAAGCGATCGCCGTCACCACCGGCACGAACACGGCGGAGATGCGGTCCACCAGCTTCTGCACCGGCGCCTTGGCCGCCTGGGCGCCCTGGACCATGCGGATGATGCGGCTGATGGTGGATTGGGCCCCGACCCGGATCGCCGCGACCCGCAGCAACCCGTCGCCGTTGACCGAACCGGCCACCACCTCGTCGCCGGGACCGCGCGGCACCGGCAGGCTTTCGCCGGTGATCAGCGATTCGTCCATCTGGGACTCGCCGTCCACCACCTTGCCGTCGACGGGAGCGCGCTCGCCGGGGCGGATCAGCACCACCTCGCCCACCGCCACCAGAGCGGCGGGAACCTCGATGACCAGTCCGTCGCGCTCGACCCGCGCGGTGTCGGGCTTGAGGCGCATCAGGGCGCGGATCGCCCCGGCGGCGGAGCGCTTGGCGCGGCCTTCCAGCAGCTTGCCCAGCAGCACCAGGGTGATGACCACCGAAGCGCCTTCGAAATAGAGATTGCCGTGATGGGCGTCGCCGGCCACCACATGCCAGGCCGACAGGCCGAAGGCGGCGGAGGTGCCCAGCACCACCAGCACGTCCATGTTGCCCACCCCGCCCTTCAGCGAGGCCCAGGCGCCGGTATAAAAGCGCGCCCCGATCCAGAACTGCACCGGCGCCGCCAGCAGCAGCTGGATTTCCGCCGGAATCATGATGTGCAGCCCGGCCATGTCCAGCACCATCTGCCCGACCAGCGGCAGGGTCAGCAGGGCGGAAATGATCAGCAGGCGCAGATGGCGGGCCGATTCGGCGGCATGCTCGGCCTCCTCCCGGTCCAGGTCCTCGTCGCCCTGTTGGGCGAGATCGGCCTGGAAGCCGGCCTTGACGATGGCCGAGACCAAATCCTCCGGCCGCGCCCTGCCGCCGTCGAAACGGATGTCGGCGCGCTCGGCCGCCAGGCTGACCAGCGCCTGCTCGACGCCGTCCACCTTGCCCAACACCCGCTCCAGGCGGGTGGAACAGGCGGCGCAGGTCATTCCCTTCACCGGCAACGACAGGCTTTGACTGGTCATGGCTGGGTCCTCGGCTGGCGATTCATGGACCCAGTGTTGACCTTCCCGTCACTGGAAGGTCAACACCTGTTTTCGCCGTCAGGCGGTCTTGACGCCCGTCAGGAAATTGGCGACGACGCCCCGGAGCGAATCCGCCTGGCGGTTGACCGCCTGGACCGAAGTCAGCACCGTGGTGGCCACCGAACCGGTCTCCTCGGCGGCCTGGGTGACGCCGCCGATATTGGCCGACACCTCCTGGGTGCCCGAGGCGGCCTGCTGGACGTTGCGGGCGATTTCCGCCGTGGCGGCGCTCTGTTCCTCCACCGCCGAGGCGATGGCCGCCGAAATCTGGTTGATCTCCTCGATGCGCTTGACGATGCCGCCGATGGCGTCCACCGCCTGGAGGGTGGCCTCCTGCACGGCGGAAATCTGCTGGCTGATCTCCTCGGTGGCGCGGCCGGTCTGGTTGGCGAGGTGCTTGACCTCGCCGGCCACCACCGCGAAGCCCTTGCCGGCATCCCCGGCCCTGGCCGCCTCGATGGTGGCGTTGAGGGCGAGAAGGTTGGTCTGGCTGGCGATGTCGTTGATCAGCTTGACCACGTCGCCGATGCGCGCCGAGCTTTCCGCCAGGCCGTTGACCGTCTGGTTGGTCCTGGCGGCCTCGTCGGCGGCGAGGCGGGCCACCTGCGAGGATTGAGTGACCTGACGGCCGATCTCGTGGATGGAGGCGGCCAGTTCCTCGGCGGCCGACGCCACGGTCTGGACGCTGGACGACGCCTCCTCGGTGGCGGCGGCGACCAGCACCGCCTGCCGGCTGGTCTGCTGCGCCGTGGCGCTCATGGCCTGGGCCGCCTGCTCCATGTCGTGGGAGGCCGCGGACACCTCACCCAGCATGCGCGAGACGGCATTGTCGAAATCGCGGGTAAGATTCTCGACAGCGCGGCCGCGCGCCACGTTGCGCTCCTGGGCGGCCTTCTGCTCCGCCTCGAGCTGTTCGCTGCGGATCATGTTGTCCTTGAAGGTCTGCATGGCCGCCGCCATGCGCCCCACCTCGTCGGTCCGCCCCTGAGCCGGAATGACCACCGACAGGTCCTTGTCGGCCAGGCGGTTCATGGCGGCGGTCATGGCGATGATGGGAGTCGCTATGCTGTTGCGCAGCATCAGGCCGAACGCCACCACCAGGGTGATCACCGCCGCCACCGCGCCGATCATGACCGCCCGCGACCAGGAATAAAGGGCGGCGGCGGTTTCGGATGCCCCCTTCGCCCCTTCCGCGTTGATCTGCACCGCCTTGGCGGCATGCATCTGGGAATCGGCATAGAGTTTCACGTTGGCCAGCACCATGTCGCGGGCGGCGTCGTTCTGGTTCTGGCGGGAAAGCTCCAGCACCTTGGCGGCCATGGCGTCGTAATCGGCCATCACCTTGGTCCAGGCTTCGTAATTGGCCCTTTCCTCCGGCGTGGCCAGGAGCTTGGCGTAACGCTCCTTGGCGGCCCTGAAGTCCTTGACCTGGGCTTCCAGAAGCCGTTCGACCTCGACCATCTGCTTGTCGTCGGTGGTCAGGATATGGCGGAACGTGGTCGCCCGTTGCTTGCCCAGCAACCCATCGACCTCGCGGGCCGCGCCGAGCCCCGGCAGCCAGTTCTCCGCGATATCGAGGGTCGCCAGGTTCATGGTCGCCAGGCGATTGATGGCGAAGGCCGACAGGCCGATCACCACGATGAGAACCAGCCCGAAGGCGATCAGCAGTTTCTGGGCGACGTTGAAACGGTCAAGCATGAACGTGACCCCTTGAATACGGGGGCGGCTCCGGCGGCCCTCGCCGGCACTCCCCTGACTTAAGGAATAGTCTCCCCAAGCAACTGGGCATGGCCGATGGAATTGGCAAGCCCCGCGCCGGCCGGCGGGGAAAAGCGCGGCGATCATCCCGCCGGAACCGCCTTGGCAGTTGACAGAACCGCCCGTCCGAGTAGGTTTCTTGCCATCCGACTGAATTGAAGCCGTCAGCCAGGGTGGGGGGATGGAGTACTTTCTCCAGCAATTGATCAACGGATTGACCCTGGGCGCCATCTACGGTCTGGTCGCCCTTGGTTACACCATGGTTTACGGCGTGCTGGGCATGATCAATTTCGCCCACGGCACCATCTACATGGTGGGCGCGTTCATTTCACTGATCACCTTCCTGGCCGCCACCACGGTGCTGGGCACCTCGGTGCCGCTGGCCCTGGTGCTGACCCTGTTCGCCGCCATGGGGCTGACCGCCCTGTGGGGGTGGAGCGTCGAGCGGGTGGCCTATCGCCCGTTGCGCGCCGCGCCGCGTCTGGCGCCGCTGATCTCGGCCATCGGCGTCTCCATCGTCTTGCAGAACTTCGTCGCCCAGGCCCAGGGGGCGCGGGCCAAGCCGCTGCCGCCGGTGTTCCGGGGCGGCGTCACCCTGATGGACAGCGGCGATTTCGTGGTCAGCCTCAGCTGGATGCAGATGGTCATCATGGCGCTGACGCTCGGCCTGATGGCGGCGTTCACCTGGGTGATCACCCGCACCGCCCTGGGCCGCGCCCAGCGGGCCTGCGAGCAGGACATGAAGATGGCCTCGCTGCTGGGTATCGACGTGGACCGGGTGATCTCCACCACCTTCGTCATCGGCGCCGGGCTGGCCGGGGTGGCCGGCATGATGGTCACCCTCTATTACGGGGTGATCGACTTCTATATCGGCTTCCTGGCCGGCATCAAGGCGTTCACCGCCGCCGTGCTGGGCGGCATCGGCTCGCTGCCCGGTGCCATGCTGGGCGGCTTGCTGATCGGCCTGATCGAGGCGTTCTGGTCGGCCTATTTCTCCATCGAGTACAAGGACGTCGCCACCTTCTCCATCCTGGTGGCGGTGCTGGTGTTCCGCCCCACCGGCCTGCTGGGGCAGCCGGACGTGGAGAAGATCTGACATGGGGGGCAAGGCCCGCGCCCTGGCTGTGGACGCCGCCCTCGGCGGGCTGGTGGCCGCCGCCATGGCGCTGCCCATGCTGGGCGTGCGGCTGGAGGACGGGGCCACCGGCCTTTCCCTCGGCGGCCGCTTCGACTGGGTGTTGTGGGCGGCGGGCATCGTGGCCGGCGGGCGGCTGCTGATCGGCGCGCTCCGCCTGACCCTGGCCGGCAGGGGGCCCAGCCTGCCGGCGCCGCCGCGCGCCCTGATAACCTATGTGGGCTGGGCCATGGTGGCCTTCGCCCTGATCCTGCCCTTCCTGCCCTTCGCCGGGCGCAACATGGTGGACAAGGCCACCCTGGTGCTGATCTACGTCATGCTGGGCTGGGGCCTCAACATCGTGGTGGGACTGGCCGGCCTGCTGGATCTGGGCTTCGTCGCCTTCTACGCCGTCGGGGCCTATTCCTACGCCCTGCTGAGCCAGACCTTCGGCCTGTCGTTCTGGCTCTGCCTGCCCCTGGCCGGAATGCTGGCCGCCGGGTTCGGGCTGGTGCTGGGCTTCCCGGTGCTGCGCCTGCGCGGCGACTACATCGCCATCGTCACCATGGGCCTGGGCGAGATCATCCGGGTGGTGCTGCAGAACTGGCAGGACGTCACCGGCGGCCCCAACGGCATTTCCGGCATCGAGCGCCCGTCGTTCTTCGGCCTGTCGTTCAAGATGGTCCCGCCCGAGGGAAGCCGCGGCTTCGCCGAATTCTTCGGCCTGGACTACTCCGCCGACCACCGGGTGATCTTTCTCTACTTCCTGATCCTGGCCCTGGCGCTGCTGACCAATCTTTTCACCCTGCGCATCCGCCGCCTGCCGGTGGGCCGCGCCTGGGAGGCGCTGCGGGAAGACGAGATCGCCTGCCGCTCGCTCGGCATCAACCCCACCACGGTCAAGCTGTCGGCCTTCGCCACGGGGGCCATGTTCGCCGGCTTCGCCGGGTCGTTCTTCGCGACACGGCAGGGCTTCATCAGCCCGGAAAGCTTCACCTTCCACGAATCGGCGGTGATCCTGGCCATCGTGGTGCTGGGCGGCATGGGCAGCCAGATCGGCATCGTGCTGGCCGCCCTGCTGCTGGTCGGCCTGCCGGAATGGTTCCGCGAGCTGCAGCAGTTCCGCATGCTGGCCTTCGGCGGCGCCATGGTGCTGATCATGCTGTGGAAGCCGTCGGGACTGCTGTCGACCCGTGAGCCCGCCATCCGCTTAAAGGACGCCCCATGAGCGAGGCGCTTCTCGATGTGGAACACGTCACCATGCGCTTCGGCGGCCTGTTCGCCGTCAACGACCTGTCGTTCTCGGCCCGGCCCCAGGAGATCACGGCGGTGATCGGCCCCAACGGGGCGGGCAAGACCACGCTGTTCAACTGCATCACCGGCTTCTACAAGCCGCAGGTCGGCCGTATCACGCTGAACCACCCGTCGGGACCGCTGCTGCTGGAGCGGCTGGACGACTACACCATCACCCGAAAGGCCGGGGTGGCGCGGACCTTCCAGAACATCCGCCTGTTCGCCAGGATGAGCGTGCTGGAGAACCTGATCGTCGCCCAGCATACCCGGCTGATGGCGGCCTCGGCCTTTTCCCTGGCCGGGTTGCTGGGGCTGTCGCGCTACGCGCAAGCCGAGGCCCAGGCGGTGGAGAGGGCACGGCACTGGCTGGACAAGGTGGGCCTGACCGCCTTCGCCGACGAGGAGGCGGGCAGCCTGCCCTATGGCCACCAGCGCCGCCTCGAGATTGCCCGGGCCATGTGCACCGGGCCGGTGCTGCTGTGCCTGGACGAACCCGCTGCCGGCCTCAACCCGCGCGAATCCGCCGAACTGAACCGCCTGCTGCTCGACATCCGCGCCGAGAACGGCATCGGCCTGCTGCTGATCGAGCACGACATGAGCGTGGTGATGGAGATTTCCGACCATATCGTCGTGCTGGATTACGGCCGCAAGATCGCCGAGGGTGCGCCGACGGCCATCAAGGCCGACCCGGCGGTGATCCGCGCCTATCTGGGCGAGCCCGACGAAGAGGAGGCCGGCTGATGCTGCGCATCGAGGGGCTGCAATCGGGCTATGGCCGCATCCAGGCGCTGCACGGTGTCGACATCTCGGTGGCCGAGGGCGAGATCGTCGCCCTGGTCGGCGCCAACGGGGCGGGCAAGACCACCCTGCTGATGACCATCTGCGGCAATCCCCGCGCCAGCGCCGGCAGGGTCGTCCTGGCCGGCGAGGACATCACCGGGCTGGCCACCCACCACATCATGCGGCGCGGCCTGGCCCATTCGCCCGAGGGACGGCGCATCTTCCCGCGCATGAGCGTGCTGGAAAACCTGCAGATGGGCGCGGCAATGGCCGATCCCGCCCATTTCGCCCAGGATCTCGAGCGGGTGCTGGGACTGTTCCCCCGCCTCGCCGAACGCCTGCACCAGCGCGGCGGCACCCTGTCGGGCGGCGAGCAGCAGATGCTGGCCATCGGCCGTGCCCTGATGAGCCGGCCCAAGATCCTGCTGCTGGATGAGCCATCGCTGGGTCTTGCCCCCCTGGTGGTGCGCCAGATCTTCGAGATCGTCGCCGAGATCAACCGCGAGCAGGGCGTCACCGTCTTCCTGGTGGAGCAGAACGCCTTCCACGCGCTGAAGCTGGCCCATCGCGGCTACGTCATGGTCAACGGCAAGGTCACCATGAGCGGCACCGGAGCCGAACTGCTGGCCAACGAGGAAATCCGCGCCCACTACCTGGGGGGAGGACACGGATGATCACCTCGCTTCCCGTCTTCGCCGGCCTGACCCTCATCCTGTTCGGCGGCTGCGCCTTCATGACCGGCCAGGCCCTGGCCGCCACCTGGCGGCCCCTGTGGCAGGTGATCCCCTATGCCCTGATGCTGGGCGCCGCCGACCGCTTCCTCGGCTTCGCCCTGTTCGGCGGCGAACTGCTGTCGCTTGCCGGCTGGCTGCTGGACAGCGCCGTGCTGGCCGCCATCGGGCTGCTGGCCTGGCGCCGGACCCTGGTCCGCCGCATGGCGGAGCAATATCCCTGGCTCTACGTCCGCACCGGGCCGTTCAGCCTGCGCAAGCTCTGACCTACTCGGCGGGCTCCACCCGGTTGCGGCCCGTGGCCTTGGCGCGGTAGAGCGCCGCGTCGGCGCGGCCCAGGCAGGCCTCCAGCCCCTCGCCCGCGCCCACCTTGCACTCGGCGACACCGAAGCTGGCGCTGAGCGTGATGGGCTCGCCGCCGCTGACCGGCACCTGCAGCCCGGCGAGGCGGATGCGCAGGCGCTCGGCCACCACCAAAGCGGGGTTCAGCGCGGTCTCGGGCAGGGCGATGGCGAATTCCTCGCCGCCCATGCGGCCGATGATGTCCTGGTCGCGCAACAGGTCGCGGGCCATGACCACGAAGGATTTCAGCGCCTCGTCGCCCGCCGCGTGGCCGCGCTGGTCGTTGATGCGCTTGAAGTGGTCGAGATCGATCATCAGCAGCGACAAAGGCCGGCCATAGCGGCCGGCGCGCTGAATTTCCGCCGCGGTGCTCTGCATGAAATGCCGGCGGTTGCAGGCCTCGGTGAGGAAATCGGTGGTGGCCAGCTGCACCAGTTCCTTCTGGACGCAGGCCCGCTCCAGCGCCAGCCCGACCCGGCGAGCCAGTTCGCGCACCAGCTCGCGCTCGGAGGTGGAAAAGGCCTCGTCGCCCTCGGCGGGCGGCGTCTCGGTCCAGCAGATCTCGATGCGCCCGGCCGGGCGCGAGCCGGCGAACACCTGGGCCTCCAGGCGGCAGGCGGTTTCCACGAAGCCGGGGGTTTCGACAATGCCGCTGGGCAACAGGCCGGTCATGCAACTGAGACGGACGCCGATGGTGTCGGGCTTCAGCCAGGCGGAAGGCGCCTTGGCCACCACCTGCTCCAGCGCCACCTGCAGCGGCAGTTCGGGCGATTCCAGGATGCGCGACACGCCGTACATGCAGTCGATCTGCCGCATGCGGCGTTCCAGCTGGCGGTTGGCCTCCAGCGCCGCGTCGCGGGCCTCGCGCACCAGGATCTCGGCGCGCTTCCGGTGAATGGCGTAGCGGAAGGAGCGCGACAGGGAGGCGGCGTCGAGCTTGGCCTTGAGCAGGTAGTCCTGGGCGCCCTGCTCCAGCGCCATCAGCGCCTGCTGGTCGTCGTCGTGGTTGGTCAGCACCACCACCGCCAGTTCCGGCGCCGCGCCGCAGAAGCGCCGCACCGTCTCGTCACCCACCGAATCGGGCAGCGTCAGGTCGAGAAAGACCACGTGGTAGCGCTTGCGCTGGATGAACTCCAGCGCCGCGGCCAGCGAAGCGGCATGATCCACCTTGACGTTGGGGACCTTCTCCAGCTCGGCGAGGGTCAGCAGGGCCTGGGTCGGAGAATCCTCAACCAGCAGAGCGAACATGGTTTCCGACAAGGCGCAGCGATCCCCCGAATTGGCCGACCCGCCCGGCCCGTTCCGCTGATACTAACCGCCTACGCCGGTTTGCGGAAGCGTGATGCGTGGTACACGGGAATGCCATATCATCGCCCCAATTCCGGGTGATTCTGTCATCGGTTCCCTTCTCCTCGAGGACGTCCGCCATGCGCCGCCTGCCCGCCCTTGCCTCCGCCCTCGCCGCCGGACTGGCCCTCTCGGCCTGCCAGAGCGTGGACAATTCCGCCGGAAGCCCCAGCGTCTACATCGACCCCGGCAGCGTCGGGCCGGTCAAGGGCGTCGGCATCGAATCCCAGGACATCATCGGCATGACCGACCAGATGATGCGCGACATGCTGGCCCAGCCCCGCCTGGCCAACGCCCAGGCGGCGCCCAACGTCATCATCGATTCCGAATACTTCCACAACGAGAGCTCGTCGCGCCTGAACAAGAACTCCATCACCGACCGGCTGCGGGTGGGCCTCAACCGCGCGGCGGCCGGCCGCATGCAGTTCGTCGGGCGCCACTACGCCGACATGGTGGCCAAGGAGCGCGAGCTGAAACGCCAGGGCGTGGTGGACAAGGCGACCCTGCCCGCCGCCCGCGCCCCCAAGGGCGGCGACTACCGCCTGGGCGGCCGCATCACCTCGCTCGATTCCCGCGATCCCAAGAGCGGCATGATGCAACGCTACAACCAGATCGTCTTCGAGATGGTCGACCTGGAAAGTTCGGAAATCGTCTGGAGCGGTATCTACGAATTCGCCAAGGCCGCCCAGGACGACATCATCTATCGCTAGCCCCGAGGGGAACATTCCCATGGCCGCCCGGCCTTCCTGGTTAAGCGTAGTGGTGGTCGCCGGACTGGCGTCGGGCTGCGTCACGGCGCGCGAGCAAGAGACCAGCCCGACCCCCGCCGTGGTCCGCGCCTATCTGGACGACAAGCCCGCCGAACTGCACCGCCATTTCGCCGTCGCCCTGGCGCAAGGGGATCGCAACAGGGTGCTCAATCACATGCGCCTGGGACTGGCCGCCTTCGCCCTGGGCCGGGACCGATTGGCCGAGCAATTGCTGGACGACGCGCTGGCCGGAATCGAGGCCGTCTACGCCGACAACGAGGAGGCCAGGAAGGCGCGCGGCCTGTGGACCGGGGAGACCGTCAAGGACTTCAAGGGCGAGCCCTACGAGCGGGTCATGGCCTATTACTATCGCGGCCTGCTCTACATGAAGGCCGGTGATTACGAGAACGCGCGGGCCAGCTTCAAGGGCGGCCTGCTGCAGGATGCCTTCGCCGAGGAGGACCAGTACCGCGCCGATTTCGCCCTGATGCCCTTCCTGCAGGGCTGGGCCGCCCATTGCTCGGGCAACCAATCCCTGGCCGCCGAGGACTTCAAGGAGTTCCGCGCCCTCAACAAGGATGCGCCGCTGCCCCGCGACAAGGACAACGTGCTGGTGCTGGTGGAAACCGGCAGCGCCCCGGTCAAGATTTCCGACGGACCGCGCCTGAAGATCAAGCGCAGCGGCGCCACCGAGACCGCCCGCATCTCCTGGGCCGATCCCGAGCATCCCAAGGACCGTTCCGCCGGCGACGCCATCCTGCTCGAGGATATCTTCCGCCAGGCCTCGACCCGGGGTGGACGGCCCTTCGATTCCATCCTGGAGGGCAAGGCCGAGTACAAGGACACCGCCGACACGGTGGGCAACGTCGCCCTGATCGGCGCGGCGGTGGCGGCCAAGGTGGCCACCGAACGCCCCCGGCGCCGCGAGACCAAGGAACAGCGGGAGGTCCGCCAGCAGGCCCAGGCCGGCGCCGCCATGATCGGACTCGGCCTCGCGGTGGTCGGCGGGCTGTCCAAGCTGTTCGCCCATTCCATCGAAGCGCAGGCGGACACCCGCTATTGGGACAACCTCTCCGACCGGGTCCAGGGGCTGACCCTGGCCCTGCCCGACAAGGTCGCCACCCTGTCCGTCGAGTTCCAGTCGCCGGGCGGCGCCCCCCTGGAGGCGGTGGAGAGCCCCATCCTGCGCGCCGGCAAGTGCGGTCTGGTCTGGGCGCGGCACGGCCAGACGGTTCCCCGCAATCCCCGCGCCCCCAACAGCGTTCCCCCCGACGTGATGGCCTCGCCCATCGTCCTTCCGGCGGCGGAGGCCAAGCCCGCCGTCATGGAAGCCAAATCCAAGGAGTCACCCCAATGAAGCGCCTGCTCGTCCCCGCCTTCGGCCTGCTGCTGCTCGGCGGCTGCGCCTCCCTGGACCCGGCCCCCCATTGCGACATGTCCCGCGTCGCCGGCCAGCGCGACCTGGTCGCCGGCCCCGCCATGGTCGAGGGCGAGACATCGCCGCTGAAGGAGATGCCCATGAACTCGGTGAGCATCACCGACCCCAACATCATCCGGAAGCTCTACGTGCGTTCCATCGCCGCGCGGCGCACCGGGACGGGGACGGTGGAGGTGGTGGCCCAGGTGGTCAACTGCACCGACTTCCCCCTGAACGCCGAGGCCCGCACCCAGTTCTACGCCAACGACGGGGCGGCGTCCGAGCCGGTCAGCGCCTGGCGGCGCCTCCAGCTTCCGGCGCGCACCTCCAACACCTACCGCGAACTGTCCCTGGGCGACAAGACCGTGGACGGCTACATGATCGAGATGAGGGAAGGCAAATGATCACCCGTCTCCTGGCCGTTTCGGCCCTCGCCCTGCTGGTCCCGCTCATGGCGGAGGCCCAGACCGTCGGCGCCAAGGTACCACCCTACCAGGCCCCGGCCAAGGCCGCCCCTCCGGCACGCGACGGCGGCGAGGCTTTGGACGCGGCGGCGCCCCGGCCCAACCCGTTCAAGCCGCAGGACGACGTCATCGACCGCTTCCGCGACGCCTACGCCCAGGGCGGGCGGCCGCGTCTGGCCATCTGGTGGAACCGGCAGCTGTCGGACACCCTGGCCCAGTGGTATTCCGAGACCCGCACCGTCACCGCCGACAAGAGCAGCAATTCCACCGAGGGCGACCTTTCCCTCAAGCAGTCGGGGGCCAAGCAGAGCGTCACCGAGACCCAGCGCCGCGCCGGCGATTCGGCCGAGCGCCCGGCGCGCGACGAAACCTGGGACTGGGAGTTCCAGGACGGTTTCCTCTCCCCCTTCCTGCAGGCCGACGCCAATGTGGTCGACCGCACCATGATCACCCGCATCATGGGGGCGGGGGCCGAGGAGATCGATCCCAAGACCGTGGAAGTAATGGCCATGCAGGGCATGGCCGATGTGATGGTCGAGGTGCTGGTGGCCGATTCCGCCCGATCCACCACCGGCTACGAGCTGCGCGCCCGCATCCTGGATGTCAAGAGCGGCCGGGTGCTGGCCATGGTCAACAGCCGGGCGCTGAAGGAATGGCAGAAGACAGACAAGGCCGCCGCCACCTCCAGCGGCTTCGAGTTGCCCGACGAGGACGACGAGAGCTTTGGCCCGGAACGCGCCGACCAGCGCTACAAGGCGACCTCGTCCGGCTTCGAGCGCAAGCGCAAGCCGCCCAAGCTGGCGGTGATCGCCCACAACCTGGCCACCAACGTGATGAGCGCCATGCTGCCGCGCCTGGAAGGCGGCGCGGTTCCCGTCGCCAAGACCACCGATCCGGCCGCCCCCACGCCCATCACTCCGCCGCAGGCCGCCAAGCCGGCGCCCAACCAGAGCGCCGTGCCACTGCCCGACGTGGAGGCCAAGCCGCTGCCCGCCCCGGACAAACCGGCCAAGGTGGAAGCCCAGAACGTCGAAACGGGGCCGGCGGCCGAAGAACCGCCCATGCCCCGTCCGACGAAGCAGTGATCAGGATCTACTGGCAGTCGGAAACCGCTACCCTGCAACCCTTGCCGCAGGCTTCCAGCGCGTTGCTCTTGGCCTCGCCCTCGGTGCTGCCCCAGCCCACGCCGGTGTAGTCCTTGGACGTGGCATAGGCGCCGCAGGTATCGTAACGCACCGCCACCTTGCAACTGCTGTTGCCGGCCTTCTTGCACTCGCGCACCGCGTCGATGCCGGCCTCCTCGCGGGTGGAACCGGTACCGACGCCGTAGCCCACCTCGCTGGCCTTGGTCGCGTCGGCGTCGTCGACGGCGATGGCGCCCGCCGCGCGGGCGGCGGGGTTTCCCAGCAGCAGGCCGAGAGCCAGCGTAGCGGCGAAGAATGATTTCATCATGATGCCCCTTTCGTGTTGATCCGGAGTCACGTTGGGAGGGGGCGGCAGGAATTAAAGGCAGGGCGGAATAAATTCCACCCTGCCGGACATCAGTTTCAGCAGCCGAAGGCGAAGGCGGTTTCCGTGCCGTCGTCCCAGCCGTCCCACATGTAATCCGGGGCGATGCCGTCGGCGATCAGGCGGAAGGCGTACTGGGCCTGATCCAGATAGAAGCCGCAATAGGCCCCGATCTCCTCCATGCCGCCGTTGGCCTCGTGCGCCTCGGCGGGACAGGGCGAGCCGCAGAAATGCCGCACCGGACAGGTGGAGCAAGCCTTGATGTCCTCGACCTTGCGCCCCGTCACCAGCTTGAAGGCCGGGCTTTCCAGCACGTCCTCGACCTTGTCGGTGAACAGGTTGCCGCCGGCGAAGGCCGGCAGGCCGATGAACTCCGAGCACGGGAACAGCGAGCCGTCGGGGGCCAGGGCGAAGAACGACCGGCCGCCGCCGCAGGGCGAGATGTCGCACATCAGCCGCCGCGCGGTGGGGGCCAGGATGGAGATCAGGATATTGACGAAATTGGCCACCACCAGCTTGCGCCCGGTTTCCCGGTAGAGCTGGTGGGTGCGGTCGAGCGCCGCCAGATAGGCCTTGGACACCGCTTGGTCCTCGGCCCAGGCGTTCTGTCCGCCCGGCTGGGTGCAGCGGACCACGTTGAGCATGCAGGCCGGAACCTCCTCGGCGTGGAGGAATTCCACCATCTCGGTCAGCTGCCCCAGATTCTCGCGGTTCATGGTGCAGATGACGTTGAAGCCGGCATAGCCCCTGAGCCTGCGGATAGCGTCCACCGTGGACTGGAAGACGCCGTCGCCGGTCCAGCGCTTGCGGGAACGGTCGGCCACCTCGGCGACGGGAGCGTCCAGCGACAGGCCGATGCCGCAGCCGCGCGACGTCAGGAACGCCACCGCCGCGTCGTCCAGCAGGGTGGCGTTGGTCTGCACCCCGAAGCGGAAGCGGTCGGAATAGAGGTCGATGGCCTCGAACATGGCGTCGCGGTTGAGCAGCGGCTCGGCGCCGTGGAAGATGATCTGCGGCTTGCGGCCTTCGGGTACCGTACGGCGGAAATATTCGTCGAGCCGCGCCATGGCGTCGAGCAGCTTCTCGCGGCTCATATGCTCGCCGGTCTTGCGCATTTTCGGCGGAATGTAGCAGTACGAGCAGTCGAGGTTGCAGCGTTCCGTCGGATTGAAATAGACCGCCGAGGGCTTCAGGTGAAAGCGCAGCATGTCCATCTCGCGGGCGAAATCGTCCCGCTTGGCGCGCCAGTCGCGTTCCAGCGCGCCGTCGTCCAGGACCTTGTCCATCTCGTCCTTGCGCACCAGCGCCCAGAAGGCGTTGTCCGCGTCGATCAGGGCGGTGTAGTCGGCATGGCCGATCTCGAACCGCTGGAGGCCGTCGGGAAGACGGCCCCCAAGGATGGGGGCCGCCTGATTCACCGCGTCACCTGCCCGGGCTTCACCTGCTTGTCCATCAGGACGTAATGGGACAGGCCGGTGCCCTCGGCATCGCAGGTCTTGCGGCTGGCGATGACGGCGGGGCGGGGTTTGGTTTCAGTCCTGGTCATGGCGATAATCCTTCACGTTAGCCAAAGGGGCTGTCGGCCAAGACGCGGATGCGCCTTCGCCGAAACCCTTTGCCATCGGATTCCGCCCCTCGTTCAACCATGTCCAGCAGGTCTTCTGGCTCTCGGATCAGCCACGGAAACCACGCCTTCCCGGCTTTCGCCAGTGGCTGGGGCGCAAAGCGCCCCCGTGGTCCGTGTCCCCGATTACAGCGGCGGGACCGCCACGGAATTTCACCGTGTTCCGGGATGCAGGACGAACATGGCTCTACAATGCCGCAATGGAGACGTCAAGCTCCGGCGGTTGTCGGCAGGAATGGGGCCTGCTATCGTCCGCTCCCCCATGGTCAAGAGAGTAGGGTCATCATGAAGGACGTTTCGGTCGCCATCCTGGGAGCCAGCGGCTATACCGGTGCCGAGCTCGTGCGCCTGCTGGCGCTGCATCCCTCCTTCAAGATCAAGGTGATGACCGGCGACCGCAAGGCCGGCCAGTCCATGGACTCGGTGTTTCCCCATCTGGGCGGCCTTCAGCTTCCCGATCTGGTCGCCATCGACCATGTGGACTTCACCAGCGTCGACGCGGTGTTCTGCTGTCTGCCCCACGGCACCACCCAGGAGGTGATCGCCGCCCTGCCCGCTTCGGTCAAGGTGGTGGATCTGTCCGCTGATTTCCGGCTGTTCGACGTGGACACCTACGCCCAGTGGTACGGCCACGAGCACCGGGCGCCCGAGTTGCAGAAGCAGGCGGTCTACGGCCTGACCGAACTGGCCCGGGACGCGGTCGCCAAGGCGCGGCTGGTAGCCAATCCCGGCTGCTACCCCACCTCGGTGCAGCTGCCGCTGATCCCGCTGCTCCAGGCCGGGCTGATCGAGGCCGCCGACATCGTGATCGACGCCAAGTCGGGCGTGTCGGGCGCCGGGCGCGCCGCCAAGGAGGCCAACCTCTACACCGAGGTGACCGAAGGCATGCACGCCTATGGCGTGGCCAGCCACCGGCATTCGCCGGAGATCGAACAGGGCCTGTCGCAAGCCGCCGGCGCCCCGGTGCTGGTCAGCTTCACCCCCCACCTGATCCCCATGAGCCGGGGCATGCAATCGACCATCTACATGAAGGCCAGGAACGGGGCCAAGGCCGCCGACCTGCGGGCCCGGCTCGCCGCGGTCTACAAGAACGAGCCCTTCGTGCGCGTGCTGCCCGAGGGCGTGGTGCCCCACACAAGGCATGTGCGCGGCTCCAACCACTGCCTGATGAGCGTCTTCGACGACCGGGTGCCGGGACGGATCATCATCACCTCGGTGATCGACAATCTGGTCAAGGGCGCGTCGGGCCAGGCGCTGCAGAACATGAACCTGATGTTCGGCCTGCCCGAGACCTTGGCGCTGGCCCAGCAACCCATGTTCCCGTGAGGACAGCGATGAGTGACAATATCCTTCCCTTCCAGGGCGTCAGCCCGACCATCGCGCCCGACGTGTTCGTCGCCCCCACCGCCACGGTGATCGGCGACACGGTGATCGGCGCCGGCACCTCGGTGTGGTTCAACTGCGTCATCCGGGGCGATGTGCACGAGATCCGCATCGGTGAACGCACCAACATCCAAGACGGCACCATAATCCACGTCACCGGCGGCAAACTGGGCACCTATATCGGCTCGGACATCACCATCGGCCATGGGGCCATCCTGCACGCCTGCACCCTGGAAGACGCCTGCTTCGTCGGCATGGGCGCCGTGGTGCTGGACGGCGCGGTGGTGGAATCGGGGGCCATGGTGGCGGCGGGCGCGGTGGTGACGCCGGGCAAGCGCGTCAAGGCGGGCGAATTGTGGGGCGGCAACCCCGCCAAGCTGCTGCGCCGCCTCAGCGACGAGGAAATCGCCTTCTTCCCGGTCTCGGCGGAAAAATACGTCGAACTGGCCGCCAAGTACTTCAAGGCCTAGGGGCCTTCCCATGGCGAAGAAGGGCAAGTCCTCCGGCAGTGGTCTGATGACCGCCCTGACTCGGCCGCTGGCCGCCCTCGGGCGGCTGGTGGGCGGCGGCAGGCCGGCGGGCGAGGAACCGGTCGCCCTGCCCAGGGAAACCTCCTCATCGTCGCTGGTGGACGATTCCTTCACCATGGCGCTGGAAGGGCTGCTGGCCGAGGATGACGGCCAGTACCAGACCAAGCTGCACCTGATCTCCCTGGTGGAGTTCCACGAGGCGGTGGGCGACAAGTGGTCCCGCATCGCCGAGAAGGTGATGCTGATCGCCGAAGGGGTCATCAATCTCCACCTGGGGGCCGGCAACGTCTATGGCCGCAAGGGCTCGGACCTGTTCGTCCTGGTGTTCCGCGCCACACCGCCCGCCGAAGCGCGGCGCCGCGCCGTGCGCATCGCCCAGGAACTGGGGACAAGGCTGGTGGGCAGCCAGTTCACCGGCCACGACCGCCCCCTGGCCCTGGCGGCGGAGATATCCCTGGCCGACGCCCTGAACGATGACGGCGAACTGGACCTGGAGGCCCTGGCCGCCGCGATCACCGAAACCCGCGCGGTGATCGCCGGGCAAACGGAGCCCCTTCGCGGCCCCATCGCCCCGGGCGGCGATGCCGCCCCCCGGCGCGGCAAGGAACCGCAATGGGCGGCCATGGAAGCGGCGGCGCGCGACAGGGGCGATCCCAACTGGCAGAGCGCCGCCGTGGAGCGCGCGCCGGCCGGCGGCCCCGCCCCCGGCCTGGACGCCACCCCGCCCCTGCCGGGCGACGCGGCCCTGTCCCTGGTCTGGCGCCCCACCTGGATGGAGGAGGGCGAGGTGATCGGCGCCTACCGCGCCCAGGTGCTGCGCGTCGACCAGCCGGGCGAACCGGCCTATGAGGGCTCGCGCGCCTATCCCGCCGCCGACGGCGAATCCATCCCCAGGCTCGACCGTTTCGTGGCCGGCGCGGCGGTGCGCGGCATCAAGGCGGCCATGGCCGACGGCAGCACCGCCCGCATGGTGGTGCCGTTGCACTGGGGCTCGCTGGGCACCAGCGCCCGCCTGTCGGTGCTGGGCCCCTTCGCCGACATTCCCGAGGTGGTCCGCAACCAGGGACTGATCATCGACCTGTTCGGCCTGCCGGCCAATCTGGCTCCCATCGCCCTGTCCGAGGCGGTCACCGCCATCCGTCCCCTGTGCCGCGAGATCATGATCCGCGTGCCGCTCACCCATCCGGCGTTGGACCGCGCCGCCCTGGCCGGGGTGTCCATGGTCGGCGTCGACCTCGCCGAACTTCCCAATGCCGACAAGACCGACGACGACCACCTGCTGGCCGCCCTGCAGCAGGTGCGGCGCGAGGCCGCCGCCGCCGGCCTCGCCGTCTGCGTCTGGGGCGTCCGGCGGCGCAAGGTGGTGGTGGGCACCGTGCTGGGCGGCTTCGCCATGATGAACGGACCCGGCCTGATGAAGGACCTGCCCCGCCCGGCCAAGGTCCTGCCCGCCCCCCGCTCGCGCTTCGCCGCCGGGCCGTCGTGACCAGGACGGAAATCCGGGCGGCGCTCGCCACCCTGGCGATCATCGTCGTCATCAACGGTGCGGTGGCCTGGGCGGTGTTCCGCTGGCCCTGGGCCACCGACGCGGCCGGGGCCGCCCTGCTCCTCTACCTGGCGCTGGAATGGCCATCTATTTCCCGAGGCGGGCGCAAAATGGCCACCGCCGCCCTGGCGGCCGCTCTGGCGGCCTTGGTCCTGCTGCCCCAGGCCGTGCCGGTGCTGCGCCATGGCCTGGCCGAGGCCGCCTTCATCGTCGGCCTGTTCACCACGCTCGGCATGCTGCGCGACAGCGCCCAAAGCTCGCGCCTGATCCGCCGCTGCGGCGAGCAGATGGTGCGCCAGCGTCCGGGACGGCGCTATGCGGCGCTCAGCCTGGGCAGCCACCTGATCTCGCTGGTGCTCAATTTCGGCGTACTGGCCCTGCTCGGCGTGATGGTCGCCAAGGGCAACACGCTGAGTGCCGCCAACGGCGACGAGATCGTCAAGGGCATCCGCAAGCGCCGCATGATGACCGCCGTCATGCGCGGCTTCGCCATGATGACCGTGTGGTCGCCGCTGGCCGTGTCGTTCACGGTGATCGAGCAGGCGGTGCCGGGGCTGGTCTGGTGGCGGCTGCTGCCCTTGCAGGTGACCCTCTCCCTTATCCTGATGGGCTGGGGCTGGGCGCTGGACCGCATGGATTTCCCGCCCCATACCCGGCGCCTGCCCCATCATCCGCACCGGACCGATTTCCGGCCCATCCTCAGCCTGACCGCCCTGGTGGCGGCCATCGTGGCCGGCGCCGTCGCCATGGCCGAGGTGCTGGACGCCCGTCTGGTGGTGGGCGCCATGATCGTCGTGCCGCCCTCGGCGGCAATCTGGCTCTACCGGCAGCAATCGGGGCCGCCGCGGCCCCGCGCGGCGCTCACCGCCCGGCTGTTCCTCCGCCGCCTGGGCGTCAGCCTGCCCAATTTCCGTTCCGAGGTGGCCATGCTGGGCGGCGCCATGTTCCTGGGCGTCGTGGTCGCCGCCTTCGTCGCGCCCGAGGACATGGCGCGGGCCATCGCCCTGATCCCCCTGCCGCCCATCGCCCTGGCCGTGCTGATCGCCTGGGGAGTGATGGCGGCGGCCCATGCGGGCATCTCGCAACTGGTCACCGTCACCCTGGCGGGCAGCGCGCTCGGCAGCCTGGCCCAGGCCGGCATCAGCCCGCAGGTCATGGCCAGCGGCCTGCTGGGCGCCTGGGCGCTGTCCATCTGCACCACCCCGGTGGGAGCGGCGGTGATGTCGGTGGCCCGCGTCGCCGAAGTGCCGGTCAAGGTGGTGTCGCGTACCTGGAACCGCCGCTTCGTTCTGGTCGGCGCCCTGCTTCTCGCGGTATGGATGGTCATCCTGTCCCTGGTTCTGTGAGGCCGCCCTTGTCCCGCCTGCCGGTCAGCCCGCCCGCCGCCATCGCCGCCGCCATCGCGGCCGGCGGGCTGGCGCTCGTCCTGGCCGCCCCCGTCCTGATGGACGGCGATGCCTGGCGGGGGCGCATCGAGGCCGAGGCCTCCGCCCTCGCGGGCCGCAAGGTCACCGTCGCCGGCCCCATCACGCTGCGCATCCTGCCCTCGCCCGCCGTGACCCTGGCGGCGGTGGCGGTGGAGGATGCCGCCGCCCTCGACCGGGTACGCCTCGGCCTGTCGCTGGGCGCCCTGCTGGCCGGGCGGCCCGAACTGGACGACATCCGCATCGAGGGGGGCCGCATGGGTCCCCTGGACGGGCTGACGCTGCGCGCCTCGGCAACGGGCGAGGCCTTCACCCTCGGCGGCGGCGGCCGGCTGTGGGGCAAGCCCGCCACCCTGGAGGCCAGCGGCCGCCGTCCAGGTGGCGCGCTGAAAGCCACCCTAACTCTGCCCACCTTGGAAAGCAGCGCCGGCTTCGAGGGCACCATCGGCAAGGGCGGCCTGAACGGCAAGCTCGAGCTGTCCCTGGCCTCCCTGTCCCGTACCGCCGGATCGGACCAGTTGCCCGACGCCCCCCTTTCCGCCCAGGCCGGATTGCGGCTGTCGCCCGACGAACTGGTCGTTTCGGACCTGGGGGTGATTCTGGGCGAGTCCACCATCACCGGCAGCGTGGTGGCCAGCCTGACCGGCGCCCCCGCCTTGATGGACATCGCGCTGCGGGCCGACAGCTTCGACCTGGATGCCCGGCGCACCCCCGCCCCGGCGGCGGTCCCGGTGCCCGCCAAGGTCCCCGCCTCCGTCGCCACATCACCGCAAGCGCCGCAGCCGCAGGCCGCGCCCGCCGCCTCCCAACCCTTCGAACTGCCGCACAATCTGGCGGCCAATCTGGATTTCGGCATCGGCCGCCTGATCTGGCGGGGCCAGACCGTCTCCAACATCCAGCTCAATGCCCTGCTGGAGGGTGGACGCCTGACCCTGTCCCAGGCCTCGGCGAGGCTTCCCGGCGGCGGGGCGGTCAAGCTGACCGGCGCCCTGGCCACCCCCGAGGGCCGCCCCCGTTTCGATGGCGAACTGAAGGCCGACAGCCGCAACCTCCCTGAACTGCGTAAGTTGTTGGGGCTCGGTTCCGCTGCCACCCCCGTCAAGGCGCGGCTGGAAAGCAAGGTGCGGCTGGCCGACAACCGCCTGTCGCTCAACGCCCTGACGCTCGACCTGGACGAGCGGCGCATCACCGGCATGGTCGGCGCCGGTCTGATGTTGCCCATGCCGCTCAAGGCCGAATTGGGCCTGTCCGGCCTGGCCTTCGGCTTCGACGGCACCCTGGACGGCGGAAAGGTGGCGGGCGACGCCTCGCTGCGGGCCGCCGGCTACGCCCAGGCCATCCGCGCCGTCGCCCCCGGTTACCGCCCGCGCGGCAACGGCGAACTGGCCATCACCAGCCGCATCGAGGGCGGCGACGGCCTGCTGACCTTCAACGACCTTCGGGCCAAGGCCGGCGACGCCGCCATCAGCGGCACGGCCAGCCTCTCCCTCGGGGAACAGCCCAGACTGACCGCCAGCCTGTCGGGAAACGCCATCGCCCTCGACCCGTTCCTGGCCGCCGAGGGCAAGGACAAGGCCGAGGAGCCCAAGCCCCGCCGCCGCGCAGGCCATGCCGCGCCGCCGCCGCCGCCCGTGGTGCCGGCGGCGGCCTCGTCCGATACCGGATGGTCGCGCACGCCCCTCGACCTGGGCTGGCTGCGAGACCTGGACGCCGACCTCAGCCTGGACGCCAAGGCGCTCAGCCTGTCCGGCTGGCGCCTCGACCAGCCCCGCCTCCATGTGGGGCTGACCAGGGGCGTCGCCGACCTCGACCGCCTGTCGGGCCGCCTGCTGGGCGGCGAACTGGCCGCCGCCGCCCGTCTGTCCGCCAATGCCGTGACCCTGTCGGCCAGCCTGAGCGGGGCCGATCTCGCCCAGGTCAAGCCCGCCTCGGGCGGATTGCGGCTGGAGAAGGGGCGGATGGCGGGCGAGATGCGCCTTGCCGCCGCCGGCACCTCGCCCGCCGCCCTGGTGTCATCGCTGGCCGGTAACGGCCGGTTGGAGGTGGCCGACGGCGAGGTCAGCGGCTTCGATCTCGCCGCCATGGATTCCCGCATGCGCAACATCGAAAATCTGGGCAGCCTGCTGGGGCTGGTCCAGGCCGGGCTGTCGGGAGGACGCTCGCGCTTTTCCAGCCTGTCGGGCACCTTCGCCGCCGACCGGGGGATCGTCGCCAGCCGCGACCTCGCCCTGGTGGCCGAGGGCGGCGGCGCCACCGGCATCGCCACCATCGATCTGCCCAAGGAAACCATTTCCTCGAAGTTCGCCTTCAGGCTGGCCGCCCCCGACGCCCCGGCGCTGGGGCTGCGGCTGGAGGGCCGGCTGGCCGCTCCGGTCAAGGCCGTCGACGTCAACGATCTGCAGCGCTGGCTGGTGGAAAAGGGCCTGGGCAAGGCCTTCAATCCCAAGGGCGCCGGAGAGAACTCCGACGCCCCCAGGAAATTCAAGGCCGGCGACGCGCTGCGCGGCCTGTTCTCGACCTTCGGCAGGAAGAAGGCGGAGTAGGATGCGGGCGGGACGCCCGCCCGGCGCCTCACCCCACCTTGGGCAGTTCCGCCAGGGCCGCCTTGAGGTCGGCCTCGGCGTAGGTGTTGTCCTTCAGCTTGCCGGCAAAGAAGTCGGTATAGGCCTGCATGTCGAAATGGCCGTGGCCCGACAGGTTGAACAGGATGGTCTCGGCCTTGCCTTCCGCCTTGCAGCGCAGCGCCTCGTCGATGGCGCCCTTGACGGCGTGGGACGATTCCGGGGCCGGCACGATGCCCTCGGCGCGGGCGAACTGCACGGCCGCCGCGAAGCACTCGGTCTGGTGATAGGAGCGGGCCTCCATCAGGCCCAGTTCCTTGACGTGGCTGACCATGGGGGCCATGCCGTGATAGCGCAGGCCGCCGGCATGGGAGCCCGGCGGCATGAAGGTGGCGCCGAGCGTGTGCATCTTGACCAGCGGGGTCAGCTTGCCGGTATCGCCGAAATCATAGGCGTAGAGGCCCTTGGTGAGCGTCGGGCACGAGGCCGGCTCGACGCCGATGACGCGGGTCTTGCCGCCCTTGAGGTTCTCGCGGATGTAGGGAAAGGCCAGGCCGGCGAAGTTGGAGCCGCCGCCGGTGCAGGCGATGACGACGTCGGGATGATCGTCGGCCATCTCCATCTGCATCATGGCTTCCTCGCCGATGATGGTCTGGTGCAGGCAGACGTGGTTGAGCACGCTGCCGAGCGCATATTTGGTGTCGTCGCGCGAGGCCGCCACTTCCACCGCCTCGGAGATGGCGATGCCGAGAGAGCCGTTGGAATTGGGGTCCTTCTCCAGGATCGAGCGGCCGGCATGGGTCAGGTTGGACGGGCTGGCGATGCACTTGGCGCCATAGGTCTCCATCAGCGCCCGGCGATAGGGCTTCTGGTCATAGGAGACCTTGACCATGAACACCTCGACCTCCAGGCCGAACAGCGAGCCGGCGAAGGCCATGGACGACCCCCACTGCCCGGCGCCGGTCTCGGTGGCGATGCGCTTGACGCCTTCCTGCTTGTTGTAGAAGGCCTGGGGGACCGAGGTGTTGGGCTTGTGGCTGCCGGCCGGGCTGACGCCCTCGTACTTGAAGTAGATCTTGGCCGGCGTTCCCAGCGCCTTTTCCAGGCGGCGCGCCCGGACCAGCGGGCTGGGACGCCACAGGCGATAGACCTCGCGCACCGGCTCGGGGATGTCCACCCAGCGCTCGGCGGTCACCTCCTGGGCGATCACCGCCATGGGAAAGATGGGGGCCAGGTCGGCGGGGCCGATGGGCTGGCCGGTGCCGGGATGCAGGGGCGGCGGGGCCGGCACCGGCAGATCGGCGTTGAGGTTGTACCAGGCTTTGGGCAGGCGATCCTCGGACAGCAGGTACTTGGTGCTCTCAGTCATGGCAGCGCTCCCTCTCCCCTTTCGGGATGTAGTATTGTGGGTACGGTTTTACGCCCGGACGGCGCCGTTGCAAAGAGTGTGTGGAGAAGTGAATTTTCCGCTTGCGCCGGTCCGGTGTTCGACCTATAAAGCGGCCCTCCGGCGGGGGCTGCGGCTGAAACCGGAAACACTGAGGGCGTATAGCTCAGTTGGTAGAGCAGCTGACTCTTAATCAGCTGGCCGTAGGTTCGAGTCCTACTGCGCCCACCAAATTCAACCCCCGGAAAGCCTGGCTTTCCGGGGGTTTTGGTTTGTGGAACAGACGCGAACGAGTCTGACGGTTTTGTCTGACTGTCAGACTCTCAGTTCCGATCCTGTTCGCGTTCCAGCCGCTTGGCGGCGGCTGCCGACGCCAGTTCGGAGGTGCGCACCAGGTAGCGGTCGAGGATCTGCTCGACGCTCATGGGGAAAAAGGCTGCCGACTATCGGCTCAAGGCGGCCAGATAGAGGGCGAGGCAGGTACCCAGCACCGTTAGCAACAGGCCGTTGAACAGCCCTTGCCAGCCGCTACCCGCTCGCCGCAGGTCGAGGAAGTGGTCCAGAACCTGCCGCGCCTTGATGAAGGAGGCGACCAGGGCCACCACCACCGAAAGCAGGCTTGTCCGCTGACCGGGCGGGCTCAGCATGGCTGCCACTACCGATACGATGGTCAGCCCGGCCAGGATCATCCAGGCGTGGTCGAGGCGGCGCGCCCAGACGCTGTGGGTTTCCTTGCTCATCGCAGCAGATACACCAAGGGAAAGAGAATCAGCCAGACCAGATCGACCATGTGCCAGAAGGCGGCACCGGTCTCCAGATTTTCGGTGGTGTTCTTCCAGCCGACGATGGCCAGGATGATGATGCCCATCACCACATGGGCGGCATGAAAGCCGGTGGTGAGGTAGAACAGGGTCCAGAAGGTGTCGGTCTCGATCCCCAGTCCCTGGGCCGCCTTGTCGGCATATTCGAACCCCTTGACCACCAGGAAGGCGAGCCCCAGCGCCCCAGCCCCGGCAAGGCGTCGGCGCGAGCCGCCGATGTCTCCGGTCGACCGGAGCCGGACCGCATGGGCGGCCAGCCAGCCGCTGGTGACCAGGATCAGGGTGTTGAGACCGCCCAGCGGAATGGACAGGGCCGATTGCCCGGCCAGGACCATCTGGGGGTGGAGCAGGCGTACCGCCGCGAAACCGACCAACAGCGCGCCGAACACCAGCAATTCGCTGAGGATCAGCACCCACATCAGGGGATTGCCGGGTAGCTCGGACAGGGCGCCCCAGCCGCCTTCGCCATTCTCGCTCATGCCACCAACTGCCGATAGATCTTGGGAAGCGCCGCTGACAGATGGGCCAGATGGCCGATGATGGCGTAATGGCCGCGCCCGAACAGGTGGGGGAAATAGCCCTGGGCCTTGCGGTCGATGGTGACGCCGAATACCGCCAGTCCCTTGGCGCGGGCCTCCAGCACCGCCTTCCTGGTGTCCTCGACGCCGTAGCGGCCTTCGTAATGATCGACGTCGTTGGGCTTGCCGTCGGTCAACAGCAGCAGCAGGCGGTGACGCTCGGGCCGCTCCTCCAGCCGGGCAACCGAATAGCGGATAGCGGCACCGATGCGGGTGTAATAGCCGGGACGCACGGCGCCGATGCGACGCATGGCCTTGTCCCCGAACGGCTCGTGGAAGTCCTTGACCACATCGACCTTGACCCAGTCGCGCTTGCGGGACGTGAAGGTGGCGACGGCGAAGGGATCGCCGCAGGCGGCCAGTCCATGGGCGAACACGGCCAGGGCCTCCTTCTCCACGTCGAGAACCCGGCGGTTGTCGATCCAGGCGTCGGTGGACAGCGAGGCATCCACCAGCACCATCACTGCCAGATCACGCTCCTGGGCGCGGTGCTGCAGCCAGACCCGATCCGAGCCGTTGCCGCTGGCCGCCAGATCGGCCCGCGCCCGGACCAGGGCGTCGGTATCCAGTTCCTGCCCGTCAGCCTGGGCGCGCAGCAGCATGGGCCGCGTGCGCAGCGCCTCGAATTGCCGCTTCACCGCCCGGATATGGCGGCGCACGGCATCGTCGGGTTCCCAGCCCTCGCCCTCCTCGGCGGCCGGGCCGACCAGCACCGAGCAATGATCGTGGTGATAGGCGTTGGTTCGCCAATCCCATTCGGGCAGCAGGAACGAGCCGGTCAGACGACTGGTGTCGGTGGCCGAGGGCGGCAGGTCCAAGTCGAATTTCAGCTTGGTGGCCGCCTTGCGCGAATGCCTGGACAGGGTGATGGCATCCAGATCCTCGGCGGCCTTTCGGGCCTCTTCCTCGTCGGTATCGTCGGCGGTGCGGTTGACGTTGACCATGTCGGCCATGGCCAGGATCTTCTCGAAGCGATTGAGAATCAGCGAGTCCTTGCGGTCGGCATTGTCCTCGTCGCGGCGTTCGGCCTTGCGGCGGACCTGATCCTCTCCTTCCTCGCCCCCGGTTCCCATCTCGGGCTCGGCATCGTCGGGCGGCAAGGCGCCGGACAGGCCGGGCCGGCATTCGCCCCACAGCGGCACCGGCAGGAAGGGCCGGTAGTCACGGGGCGCCTGGGCGGGCAGTTCGGCAAGCGCCGCGTCGGGATCGGCCAGCAGCGCCCGCACCATGGCCTCCACCTCGGCTTCCATACCCGACAGGCGGCGTTGGGGGCGAACCTCCGCCAAGGCCGCGCAAAGGGCGCCATGGCGGGGCCGCAGACCGGGAAACCGCTCCAACACTGCCCGGGTGGTCCGTGCCGCCTGGGCGATACGGGCCAGATCGGCGGCCAGGGGGTCATCGGGCGGCAACGAAGGCTCCAACACCGCGAAATAAGCCGCCAACCAGACATAGAGGTCACGGTTCAACTGGGCCGAGGGAAATAGCGCCATGGCGGGCGGCAAGGACAGGCTGGTTTCATCGCGGGTCGCGGCGACCAGCCGCTCGGTCTCCATGCCGATGCGCTGGCGAAAGCTGAGGCGATGCCCCGAATCCCGCGCCGCGGCGCTGGCGATCTGGAGCCCCCGGTCGCCACCCACTCCACGGAAAAACACCGCGAGGCGGGGCCGCATGGATTCCAGGGTGACCTCGGCTTCGGGGAAGGACGGCCAACTGGCCTTCTCGCCCACCCAGCGATGCCACAGGGTGCCGACCCGTTCCTCCAGTTCCAGGATGGACAGCCAGCTCATGCGAAGATGGCCTTGACCACCTCTTCCAACCCGGCCTTGACCTCGGAATCGTCGGACAGGGGCTCGACCATGGTGACCTGGACGGCGTCGCGTACCGCCAGCCCGGCCTGTATCAGGGTGGCGCAATAGACCAGCAGGCGGGTGGAGACGCCTTCTTCCAGGTCATGGCCCTTCAAGGCCCGCAGCCGTTGGGCCAGCAGGATCAGCGGCTGGACCTTGCCCTCGTCCAGGCCGGATTCCTCGGCGACCACGCGGCGCTCCAGTTCGGGGGCGGGGAAGTCGAATTCGATGGCGACGAAGCGCTGGCGGGTCGAGGGCTTCAGCTGCTTCAGGACGTTCTGGTAGCCGGGATTATAGGACGCCACCAGCATGAATTCGGACGGCGCCGCCAGCATCTCTCCGGTCCGTTCCAGCGGCAGGATGCGCCGGTCGTCGGTCAGCGGGTGCAGCACCACGGTGGCGTCCTTGCGGGCTTCGACCACCTCGTCGAGATAGCAGATGCCACCACCGCGCACCGCGCTGGTCAGCGGCCCGTCGGTCCACACCGTATCGCCGCCCTTGAGCAGATAGCGCCCGGTGAGGTCGGCGGCGGTGAGGTCGTCGTGGCAGGAGACGGTGAAGAGTGGCCGCCCGAGACGCGCCGCCATGTGGGCGACGAAACGAGTCTTGCCGCAGCCGGTGGGGCCTTTCAGCAGCAGCGGCAATTGGTGCCGCCAGGCCAGCTCGAACAGGCCGCATTCATTGCCTTGGGGCAGGTAGAAGGGCAACGGGGATAACATGAATTTCTCCGAAGAAAAATGGGGCGGCGGCAACGCGCCGCCGCCCCGCTCTCACTTACTCGGCCGGCTGGGCAATCGCCGCCCCGGCCCGCTTGCCGCCGGGAACCGCCAGCGACCAGACGATCAGGACGACGCCCACCAGGGTGGCGACGCCCGCCCCCAGACGCATCCAGTAGAACAGGCCCAGTGCGTCCTGCACCTCCATGAAGCCCATGCCCATCACCCGTTGGAGATGGGTCTGCACCACGCCGGCGAAGGTCAGTGCGAAGGTCATGAAGGTCACGCCCGACGAGGTGACCCAGAAGCCCCACATGTTGAGCACCTGGTTATAGGGCTCGCGCTTCAACAGGTTGGGCATGGCGTAGGTGAACATGGCGATGTTGAGCATCACATAGGCGCCGTAGAAGGCCAGATGCCCGTGGGCCGCCGTCACCTGGGTGCCGTGGGTCACGTAGTTGATGGGAGCCAGGGTATGGAGGAAGCCCCACACGCCGGCGCCGAAGAAGGCGAAGACCGAGCAGCCCAGCGACCACAGCAGCGCCGCCTTGTTGGGATGCGTGCGGCCGCCCTTCCACACCATCATGAAGGTGAAGACCACCATGGCGAAGAACGGCGCTACCTCCAGGGTGGAGAACACGCTGCCGATCCACTGCCAGTAGGCCGGCATGCCGATCCAGTAGTAGTGGTGGCCGGTGCCCAGGATGCCGGAGAACAGCGCCAGGCCGATGATGACGTACAGCCACTTCTCGACCACCTCACGGTCCACGCCGGTCATCTTGATCATCAGGAAGGCCAGCACGGCGGCCATGACCAGTTCCCACACGCCTTCCACCCACAGATGGACGACCCACCACCAGAACACCTTGTCCAGGATCAGGTTGGACGGGTTGTAGAGCGAGAACAGGAAGAACACCGCGATGCCCCACAGCCCCAGCAGCAGGACGTTGGTGATGGCGGTCTTGCGGCCCTTCAGCACCGTCATGGTGACGTTGTAGAGGAACATCAGCGCCACCACGACGATGGCCAGCTTGATCCACAGGGGCTGTTCCAGGAACTCGCGGCCCTCGTGAATGCGGAACAGATAGCCCACCACGGCGGCGGCTGCGCCGATCAGGAACAGCCAGAACTGCAGGATGGCCAGTTTGGGGCTATGCAGTTCGGTCTCGGATTCTTCCGGGATCAGGTAATAGGCGCAGCCGAAGAAACCCATCAGCAGCCACACGATCAGCGCGTTGGTGTGGATCATGCGGGCGATATTGAAGGGCAGCAGCTCGGACAGCGTGTTGGGGGCCACCACGATGGTGCCCAGGATCACGCCGAACAGCACCTGGGCCACGAACAGACCGAGCGCTCCGGCAAAGTAGTAGAGCGCGACTTTTTGCGATTCGTATTTCATCTCTCTTGCTCCCCCTTTTTAACCGGAAACCTTGGGCGGCCAGTTCTGGGTGTTGACTTCGCTGGTCCACTTGAAGAAGTCGACCAGATCGTCCAGCTCCTTCTCGGTCAGGTCGAACTTGGGCATCTGCCGCCGGCCTTCGATGCCGGTGGGCATGCTCTTGATCCAGTTCTTGATGGCGTCACGACCGGCCTGGGCATCCTCGCGCCCACCGAAGCGCACCCAGACATTGCCCAGTTCGGGGGCGTAATAGGCGCCCTCGCCCATGATGGTGTGGCAGTCGATGCAGGCGTGCTTTTCCCAGACATGCTTGCCCCCCGCCACGGAAGCGGTGACGGGATGGGACTCGGACATGGCGTTGACGGTGCTGACGCTGTGCGCCACCAATCCGACAAAGACGATGAAAAAGAAGGCCGTGCCGCCATAAAAGATATTTCTGGCGGCGGATTTTGTTAGCACTTCCGACATTGCGCTCCTCCGGTTCAAACGTTTCGGAAATTCCGATAGGCGGCCAGTTGCTTGTGCTGGGCCGTACTTCCGTCCTGGGTCGCCACCCCGAGTTCCCCCTCGAGCAGGCGGCGCAGGGCCGAAATGTCATTGAGAATGATGGTGTTGCGGTTACGCCGCTCGACGCCGGCCTCGGCCAGGCGGGTGAGCGAGCGGGCGAAGTGGGCCGCCGTCATGCCCAGCTGGCCGGCGATGGCCTTCTTGGGGATGTCCAGCACGAAGGACTGGTCGGCGCCGGCCTGATCCGCCTGGTCCAGCAGGAAGGCGGCCAGACGCTGCACCCCGGTCAGGCAGCGCTGGGCCATCAAGGCATTGGCCAAGGTCTGGGTGTTGGCGGCGACCAGGCCGAGAAAGGCGTTGGCCATGGCGCCGTTGCGCTCCAGCGCGATCAGGACGTCACGCCTCGGCAGTTTCATAATCACCGGCGCGGCCATGGCCTCGGCGCTGAACATATGGCGGCGGGAAAACAGATCGGCCACGCCCAGAATGCCGGGAGCGCTGATGCCATCGACGATGACGCCGTCCGGCCCCAACAGGACCACCGTGCCGCGCAGCACCACGTAAAGGGCGTCGGCGGAAGCCTGAACGTCGAACAGCCGCGTGGTTTCGGTGAACGTCAGAACCTCGGCCCCGGCCACCAGATCCGCCAGTTGGTTCGGCGAAAGCAGGGTGAAGGGGGGGACTTGCCCCAACCGCTCCAGGGCCTGCCGCTCCGGACGCCGGCGCGGCCAATGGTCGAAGACAGGAGGTGGGGCGCGCCCTCCTGCGGATAGCGCATCGCTCAATCTCATGATCCTTTGCTCCTTCTGGGGAGCCCTCGCCACAGCCGAATCCGCTCACACCGCCAGGTGGAGGTCGGACATCGGCAGGCAGGGGAACCCGGTCACATTCGCAAGCGAAACAAGCTCAGGCGAAGGGCGGCGGAGCACGGGACGGGCCGTCGCCGGGTTGGCGACGGGAGGGGGGAAGGGTCTGGGATTGGAATGCCGCCCCGATGGGCACGGCCAGGGCCAATCTTGAAATGAACTCGCCTTGCGGAGCGGTGAAAAACTGGAAGGCGGCAGGAACGCAATGCTGGCAATGGGCGGCCTTCACCTGGCCGCCATCGGCCTTGTCCTTGGAGCAGACGGAAGCGGCAAGGTCGGCCAGAACCCGGTCGGCGGCATTGTCCAGGGTGGCGGCCGAAACGATTCCGCCGTCACCGCCTCCCATGCCGACGGCGCTGGTCATCCACTGCACCGCCAATCCGGCAACCAGCAGACCGACCAACAGACGCGACAGCACGGCGTATTTCAGGACGGAGCGTTTCATGGCCCACAGGATAGTGAACGACAGAAAAAGAATATTTGATTTCGGTCAATCACAAAGATTAAGTAAATTGACTCACCTATGATTTCGTTGACTTTGGTAAAGAATGCCTGCCACACACAGGCCGTGTTACACAAATTAAACCTAACAACTTATTAATTGAGAATCGTATAAATCAATTATGGCGCAACTATCATTGTATTTACTTAATAAAAAACACGAATCTTGAATATACATGGTTTTTATTTTAACCACCGCCAAGCATCCGACACAAATGCGTTCCGTCGGTCGAAAAGTCCGCCGGACCGTCGCTGTCTGGGCGGAGACCTTACCCTGCCGGCCACAATCGGCCAGCAGGACTTGGCCGCGCCGGCAAGGAGGCGTGATCCGGGAAATGCGCCTTGCCGTTCTCCTGGCGGCGTCATTGCTGCGTCATGATAGGCGAAGAGTGGTGGAGGCGGTCCAAGGGGGAGGTCAACCCTGCCGGACGGCTGGCCCAGCCGTGAAGACCGGCGCGAAGCCGCCGCCCGGCGTGCGGAAATTGGTGGCCTGGCCCTCGTAGAGGCGGGCCGCCAATTGGACTACGCGGCCGGCCCAAGCATTGGCCCGCAGGTCCATCTTGAGGCTGGTGCCGATGTGCTCGACCGCCAGCCGCGGCGGCGGGATATAGTGCTGCGCCACATAGGGAGAAGTCAGGATGGTGGGCCAGGTGGAACGCGACAGCTTCTCGCCGCGATAGACCGCCTTGCCGGCATGGCCCTTGGCGGGCTTGAAGAACCAGCGCTTGCGATCGCCCCACAGTTCCTCGGCATTGGCGGCGGTGACCGGGACAGTGGGCGGAACGATGCGGGCGACGGTGGCGGCGATGTCGGAGCGCACCCCGATGGCCCGTAGGGCGGACTCGTCACTGAGCAGGGCCAGCACCCGCTTGTCGGAATACAGAAAATGGGCGCGCGGATCGGGCGTGACCACCGTCCGCCCCTCCCGCCACGCCTCGGCCAGCACCGCATGGGGCGAGAAGTTCAGGCTAAAATCCACCAGACGGTTATAGACCATGTCCACCGTATCGGGGTGGAACTGGCCGGGGTCGAGGATCTCCGCCGGGATACCGGCCCGCCGGAACAGGTGCTGGTAGAGTTGGAACTCGGGCTCCAGGTATTGGCTGGCCGGATCGTCGTCGATGATCGCCACCCGGCCCAGCGGCCGGTCGCCACGCTGGCGCTCCCATTCGTCGCGGAAGGCATCCAGAGCGAAGCCCTCCACCTCGGGGGGCTCCCCCAGCTCGGGGCGGCAGGCGGCCATGGCGCGGGCCTGGGCGGCCACCGCCAGCATGCCGCCGGGATTGGTGTTGATCTCGATCAGCCGCGGTCCGTCCGGGGTCAGGTGAAAGTCGAAGCCCAGCATCCAGCCGCCCAGGCCATGATCGGGCAGGCCGTCGCCCCGGGCGATCTCCAACGCCGCCGCCACCAGCGACGGCGTCGCGAAGACGATGTGAAGCGCCCACACCGCCTGCTCCACCCGCTCGGCCTCGTGGCGCGGCAGAACGACGGCGCAAGGCGACAGCAATCCCCGGCGGCCGCGCAGGGCGTGGCTCAGGCCGGCATCGGCGATGTCTGCCTCCAGCGCCGCCCACATCCGATCTTCGGGGACGGAAACAGCCTTCACTTGGGTGAGCCCTTGTCGAGCCCCCTCAGGATCTCGGCGCCGACCTGATCGAAGGTCAGGATACGCTTGCCCTTGTGGTCGGCCATGAACTCGTCGGCGTCCTGCCTGGAGGCCAGCGGCACCAATTCGTGCCCCATGGGTCCCAGCACGTCGGAACCGATCACGAAGAACGCCCCACGAGCATCCAGGGTCTTCACCCCGTAATAATCGGTCACCGCCACGATGGCCAAATCGCCGGGACCATGGCCGGGGGCGTAGCTGCCCATGTCGCGCATGAACTTGAACAGGTCCTTGGCGCCGTCGAAATAGTGGGTATGACCATCCTTGAACACCACGGCGGCGACCCATTCGGGATATTTGGCCACGAACATGCCGCAAACCGGACAGACGCTGTTGGGACCGGGCGGCGCCACCACCACCTCTGCCGCCTCCGTCTTGGCGGCGAACAGGAACAGTGACAGCAACAGGACGCAGATCAGGCGCATGACGATTTCCTGGAAAAACGGGGAGGCCAAGGACGGCCTCCCCCACCGGGTTCAGCCCTTGTGATGCATCTCGCTCATCATCTTCTTGCGGCGTTCGTCCCGCTTCATGCGGATCATCATGGTGTCCTCGGCCATGCCCATGTAGGTCATCATCAGGGCCTTGTCGAAATTCACCACTTCGCCGTCCCCCTTGGCCGCCTCGGCGGCGACCTTGGACGCGAAGGAGGTCTTGGCCTTCTTGCTCATGACGTTGCGATGCCCGCCACCGATGACGTAGGTGGCCGCCTCGGCATTTGTCATGGGCTTCAGAGCCTCGCCCGAACCGTTGTCGGGAGCGTAGATGGCCTTGGGCGCGCGGTCCAGGTTGACCGCCAGCGACACGGCAGCACAGTGCAGCGAGCAGGTTCCATCCACCAGATCATCCGAGTAATGCACCAGATGGCGGCTGAAGTGATACTCCTTGCGGTCCATGCCGCAATAGGGGCACTTCGGGTACTTGGTCAGTTCATCCACCAGAGGCGCGGCATCCTTGGGTTTCTTCGGGATGAACTGCACCGGCGTGCCGTCGCCCTCGGCGGCCTCGGCGGGAACGACGATTGTGGCGGCCAGACCCAAGGTCGTACCAGCGGCCAGAAATTTACGACGGTTCATTCTGTTCTCCTCTCCAAGACAACTCACCAGTTGGATAAATTCTTCATCACCGTGAAGAAGCGCAGGCCCTGCATCAGGGTCTCCACGCCCAGCACGATGACCACGATGGCCGCCCCCTTGAGCAGCCAGCCGCGCGCCGCTGCGCCCAGCCGCCCCAACATCAGGCTGACGAACAGCATGGACGGCAGGGTGCCGAGCCCGAAGGCCAGCATCAGCGCCCCGCCCTGCCAGACCTGCGGCGCGGCGCTGGCCTTGACCGCCACGGCAAGAGTCAGGGCGCAGGGCATCAGCCCGTTCATCAGCCCGGCCAGGGCCGCACCGCGCACGGGTCCCTGGGCGCTGGCGGCGAAGTAGTATTTCCCGAAAGCCGCCATGGGGACGCCGATCAGCGGCAACCGGCGGGGCAGCCAACCCAGGATGTCGAGGCCGAGCGCGATGACCACCAGTCCGGCGACGATCTGGAGGATGCCCTGGACCTTGCCGACGATGCCGGTGGAGACCAGGGCGAGGCCCAGGGCCGCCGCGAGGATGCCCACCAGCACATAGACCGAGACCCGCGCCCCGTGATAGGCCAGGGCCGGAACCGCTCCCTTGCCGGCCTCGCCCATGCGCACGAAGCAAGCTGAAACCAGCGAGCCGCACATGCCGACGCAATGGCCGCTGCCCAGGATGCCGGCCATGAAGGCGAGCGTGTAGTCGAGTTCGCCTTCCACCTACTTGTCCTTCTGCAGCCGCAGCGAATTGGTCACCACCGACACCGAGGACAAGGCCATGGCCGAGGACGCCACCATGGGACTGAGCTCGCCCAACGCCGCGCCGGGAATGGCGATGGTGTTGTAGCCCATGGCCCACACCAGGTTCTGGCGGATGATCCGCATGGTCTTGCGGGAAAGCTCGATCATCTCGGCCACCTTGGCGATGTCGCCATTGACCAGGGTGACGGGGGCCGCCTCGATGGCTACGTCGGTGCCGGTGCCGATGGCGAAGCCCACATCCGCCGCCGCCAGGGCGGGAGCGTCGTTGATGCCGTCGCCGATCATGCCCACCGATTCGCCCGCCGCCCGCAGTTCGGCGACGATCTCCTGTTTCCGGGCCGGCGAGGCCTGGGAGACCACCTCGGGAATACCGATCTCGGCGGCGATGTGATGGGCCGCCGTCGCCACGTCGCCGGTCACCATGATGGTGCGGATGCCCAAGTCGTGCAGGCGGGCGATGGCCGCCGCGGAAGTCGGACGCGGCCGGTCGGAAATGCCGAACAGGGCGGCAAAGGTCCCGTCGATGGCGGCCAGCACCGGAGTCTGGCCGTCGAGGGAAGGAACCTGGACCGCCACGCCCTCTTCCGCCAGATAGGAGGCACTGCCCACCAGCACCACATGCCGGCCGATGCGGGCTCGGATCCCTTTGCCGATCTCGGCGTTGAAGTCGTCGGCCGGCCTGGGCTCGATGCCGCGCAAACGGGCGTAATCCACCACCGAGCGGCCGAGGTGATGCTCGGACCCCGTTTCGGCGGCGGCCACCAGGGCCAGAACCTCACTTGCGTCGAAGCCGGGCCGGACGGCGAAATGAGAGACCACGGGACGGCCTTCGGTCACCGTGCCGGTCTTGTCGAACACTAACACGGTCAGGCCCGAGGCGGTTTCCAGCGCCTCGCCGTTGCGGATATAGATGCCGCGCCGCGCCGCCTGGCCAGTGGCGGCCATGATGGCGGTGGGGGTGGCCAGCCCCAAGGCGCAAGGGCACGCGATCAGCAGCACCGAGACAGCATTGCCCAAGGCGGTGGAGAAGCGCGCTCCTCCGGCGATCCAGGTCGCGAAGGTCACCCCCGCCACCACCACCACGCCCGGAACGAAGACCGCCGAAACCCGGTCGGCCATGCGCTGCACGGGAAGTTTGGTGGCCTGGGCGTGATCGACCATGCGCACGATGCCGGCCAGTACGGTGTCCTGGCCCACGGCACTGGCCCTCATACGGAAGCTTCCCGCCCCGTTGATGCAGCCGCCGGTCACCGGATCGCCGGGTCCCTTGACCACCGGCATGCTTTCACCGGTGACCATGGATTCATCCAAGGTGGTGCGGCCGCCGGTGACGCTGCCGTCCACCGGCACCCGTTCGCCGGGACGCACCAGCAGGATGTCACCGACCATCAGGTCATCGACCGGCACCACCACTTCGATCTCGTCGCGGATCAGGGTGGCTGTGGGAGGTTGCAGATCGAGCAGGCGGCGGATGGCGTCGCCGGCCTTGCCCTTGGCGCGCTCCTCCAGCCAGCGGCCCAGCAGCACGAAGGAGACGATGCCCGCCGCCGCCTCGAAATAGAGATGATGCCGGCCGGCCAACAGAGAGGACACCGAGTGGCCATAGGCCGACCCGGCCCCCAGGGCGATCAGGGTATCCATGTTGGCGGTACGGTTCCTGGCCAGCTTGGCGGCGCGGGTAAAGAACTGACGCCCCGCCCCCAGCACTACCGGGGTGGTGAGCGCAAATTCCACCACATGCCAGAACCGCGAGCGCGGCATGGCCATGCCGATGACCATCACCGGCAGGCTGAGCAGGCAGGCCCCGATGGCGCGGCGCCGGGCCTCCTTCACATGCCGGCGCTCGCGCTCGACGATCATCTTACGCTGGGAAAGGGTGTCCATGGGCCGCGCCTCGTAGCCCAGCGCCCTGATGCGGGCTTCCAGCGCCGGACGGTCCAGGCGGCCGACCACCGTGGCGGTGGCGGTACCGTAATTGACGCTGGCCGAGCGGATGGCCGGATCACGGCTCAGGCTCATCTGGATCAGGGCGGCGCACGACGCGCAGGTCATGCCCTCCACCGCCACGCTGATTTCTCCGACCGCGCCCTCATCGCAATGGGTGGAAGTCGGCGCCTGCTTTGGCGCACGGGCCAAATTCCCAGCCACGGTGTCGACCAGCCGCAGCAGGTTGTCCACCGGGATCGCCTTCGGATCGAAGCGCACCGCCAACGACGCCAAACAGGGAACCACCCGCACATCCTTGATGGCGGCGTGCTTGCGCAGCAGGATTTCCAGCAGGCAAAGCCGCTCGGCCTCGCCCTTCAGCGCCGGGACCACCACCCGGACCCGGCGCCGCAGTTGGTGGACGACCTGGATGGCGTCCATCACTTCTTCACCAGCTTGGGCACCGCGCCCTTGCGGTAACGCACCAGCAGGAAGGTCAGGTAGACCACCGTCATCCACTGGTAGCGGAAAGCCCACGGCCGGGGCAGCCACTGGCCGATGATGCGGTCCCAGTGGCTCCGGATCAGGTAGAAGGCCACCAGATCGTTGAGGAAGTGGATGATCCATTCCTGCACATCGACCCCACCGGGCACCGGCTTGCCGGTCTTGATGGCGACGATCTTGGAGACCACGTCGATCTTGGCCCTGAGGTCGTCATAGCGGCTACGAACCGCGCGGACCGGAGCGCTGTCCTTGATGCGGTCCAGCCATCCCGGCGGCACCACCTCCCCCTCCATGACCATGGGAACCGAGGGCGGCGGCACGGCGGCGTCCATGTCCACGGCCTCGGTCACCAGGGCCGCCAGGGCCTTGGCGATAGGGGCGATGCCGCAGACATCCTCCATGTAACGGATGGAGAGCTTGCCCGCGCCCGGAAAGACATGGACGCGGTAAACGCCCTCGATCCGCCCCAGCCCCTCTTCCAGCACCAGGGCCGCCCCGGGTGTGCGAAGGGCATCGGGCAGGTCGAAGCGGATGTGCCCATCCGAGCGATAGCGCACGGTCATCGCCTGCCACAGCGCCTTGGCGCGGGCCTCGCGGGCGGCCTTGGCCGCCTTCCCCCTTCCACCGATCATAGCCGCAGCCTCCCCGCTATTCCTTGGCCTTGGCTTCCTCGGCCTCGCGGGTCTCCTCGACCAGATCGGCCAGGTTCTCCTTGGCGTTCAGCACCATGTCCTTACCCATGTCGCTGGCCTTGGCCACGGCGGCGGTGATCTCCTTCCTGTACTTGAAGCCGAGATAGCCGATGGCGATTCCCGCTCCCAGCATCACCACCGGATGCCCGAGAAGACGTCCGAACAGGCTCTTGCCCGCCACATATCCCACAGCCATGACGGCCCCCTTTCCAAGTTCGTGTCCAAGATGGTTGGTTTCGTTGCTCATCATTTTCCGTCCCCTTTTTCCTTCACGGCATCCGGGTTCAGCATCACCCAGATGCCCCGGCAGCCTTCGCAGCAGAAGGCCATGTCCTTTTCCCCGGCCTTCAAGTGTAGGCCGTCCTTCGGTACCGGCAGACCGCAAAGGTCGCAGGTCTCCGCCTCGCTCAAAGCAGTTCCTCCACCTTGCGGCGGAAGGTGGCCTCGTCGGTCTCGCCCAGGATGCGGCCCTTGACCTTGCCGTCGCGCCCCACGAACAGGGTCATGGGCAGGCCGGTGACGCCATAGGCCTTGGTCACCTTGGAGCCGGGGTCGAGCAGGACCGGATAGGTGACGCCCAGCTTGGCGATGAAATCGGCGATGTCGCCTTTCTCCTGCCCGGCATTGACCGCCAGCACCTCGAATCCCTTATCGCGAGACTGGCTCCAGACGGCCTGGATCATCTTCATCTCGTCCTTGCAAAACGGACACCACGTCGCCCAGAAGCGCAGGACCACAACCTTGCCGGCCAGTTGGGCGGGATAATCCACCGCCGTTCCATCCAGCGTGCTCAGCTTGAAGGCCGGCGGCGCGTCGCCCACATGGGGGGCCTTGGCCCCGCCCTCGCCGCAGGCGGACAGCAGCAGCAGAACGGCCAGGAAACGGAATGCTCTCATGGCTGGCCTCCCAGGATGGACAAGAGCCGCTCGGGCTCGATCAGGATCAGGTGCGAGCGGACGATCAGCCACAGCGCCACCGCCCCGAACAAGGCAAACCCGGCCATGGACGAACCGACACAGCGGCGCATGATCCGGGGCGCCGCCTCGGCCAGGCTGGCCAGGCTGGCGGCAGGTTGGGCGATCCCGCCCCCCACCCCCAGGACGGCGGCGGCGAACAGCGGCAGATAGAGGGCATAGCCCACATGACCGTACTCGCCCTTGAGAATGCAGAAGGGGCAATGGTGGTGGGGCAACTCGTAGACATAGACCGAGATCGCCGCCACCACCGCCTCCATGGCGACGACGAAGGCGACGAGGGAGAGGACGGCGTAGGCCACCGCCCCCTTGCCGGTGGCCAAAGCCCGGCGGCCGGCCGCCATCACCAGGATCAGCGCCACCGCCAGCCCGGCCAGGGAGGCTTCGGGGGCGATGGCCGCCAGCTTGTCGCTGGTGACCTGGGTCGCGCCGGAAAACAGGGTGGAGCAGCAAGACGCGATCACGTCGGCGCGCAAGCCCAGGAAATAGGCCAGTTGTACCCCCGCCGCCGCCGCCATCAGCGGCGCCAGGGCCATCAGCGCCCCGTACTTGACCCGCACCAGGGGATAGTCGAAGCCCCGGCTGTCCACATGGTTCAGCACCAGCCAGGCGCTGGCGGCAAAGAAGACGGCGATCCTGAGATAGAGGGTGGGAAAGCCGAAATCATTGACGTTGAGCGTGCCCACCGCGCACATGGCGCCGACGAACAGCGAGGACATGCGGTCGGCGTTGAACACGAACAGTATCAGCGACGCCAGTTCGGACAGCAGCACCACCACCAGCAGGGTGGAGACCAGATAGGTGCGTTTTTCCATCTCCAACTGGGCCTCGGACCCGCTGGCGGTGTCCCAGCGGCGCATCACCCGTACCGCGAACGGTACCGAGGCGGCCACCATCAGGGTACCCACCAGGGAAGCCAGCAGCAGGGCGATGATGGCCGGCTGGAACAGCATCAGCGCGCCTCCACCAACTCGCCGTCGCGCAAGCTGACCACATGGTCGACCACCGCCGTATCGCAGACCAGGGGATCGTGGCTGGTCATCAACACGGTCTTGCCCGAGGCTTTCAGGGTCTCAACAATGCCGAGAAACTGCTTCGAGCGCTCGCTGTCCAGATTGGCGGTGGGTTCGTCGGCGATGATCACCTCGGGATCGTTGATCAGGGCCCGGGCGATGGCCACCCGCTGGGCCTCGCCGCCCGACAGCCATTCGGCGTTGGACTGGGCCTTGGCATGGATGTCGAGGCTTTGCATCAGGCCATGCGCGCGGGCGGCCAGTTCCTTGCGGTCGACGCCCAGGGGATAGGCCGGGATCATGACGTTCTCCAGCGCGCTGATACCCTTCAGCAGATTGAACTGCTGGAACACGAAGCCGAAGGTGGAGCGGCGGATATCGGTCAGGAACCGTTCAGGCAGGCCGGAGATGTCGCGGTCCTTCAGCCGCACCCGCCCCGAGGTCGGCCGGGCCAGGCAGCCCACCAGGGTCAGCAACGTGGTCTTGCCCGAACCCGAGGGGCCACGGAACACCGTCACTTTGCCTGCCTTGACCGACAAGTCGATGCCCTTCAGGGCCCAGAACTCGTTGGACTTGCCCTGGTTGAAGGCTTTTCTTACGTCGCTGAGATGGATCATCGCATCACCGTATCGGGATCGACGATCGCCGCCCGCCAGATGGGCACCACCGTGGCGATGGTGTAGGGAAACACCGTGAAGAAGAACAGGGTCGCCACCTGCAACTCGTCGACAAAGGGCGCCAGCTTGTATTTCGGGTACAGTACCGCCCAGCCCTTCAACACCGGCTCGAACAGCCCGGCGCCGAAATGGAAGACGTGGGCATAGGCCAGCAGGTAGCCGACCAGGAAGGCCGACAGCGACACCACCAGGCCCTCAAGCATCTTGAGGCGGATGACGTCGCCGGTTTCCCAGCCCACCGCCTTCAAGATGCCGATCTCGCGCCGCTCCTCCGCCGACAGGCCCGAGGCCTTCTCCCACGAGAAGATGGCGAAGGCCAGGATCGAGCCGGCCAGCAGCACCAGCAGCATGCCTTCCCGCCAATCGAACACCGATTCGTAGGTGCGCAATATCTCGTCACGCAGAATGATACGGGTGTCGGGCAAAGCGGCGTCGATCTTCTCGGCGATCTTGGTCACCTCGCGCGGGTTGCGCACCGAAATGGCCAGATCGGTGAACAGTCCCGGAGCGATGCCGAACAGACGGCGGAAATCCTCTTCCGCCACCAGGAACAGATCGGTCGAGACCAGGGCGGAGTCCCGCGAGATGGCGCTTTCCACCTTGAACTGCACCAGGGAACCGTCATGGGCGCGAAAACTCATCAGGTCGCCGGGATCGGCGCTCCTCACCCGCACCACCCCGTCGCCGATCACCACCTTGCCCGGCTCGATGCGGGGATTGGTGGGAACCATCAAAGTGTAATTGGCCGCGGCGGCCGGATCGAACAGGTAACCCCACAGCCGCCCCTCCGCCGATTGCACGCCCCGGATGCCCTTGATGGCGTCGAGATGGCGGGCGGGAATCAGATCGTGCCGTCCGGCCACCATGCGCTGGACCAGCACCTCCGGACTCTTGGCCAGCACGGTGGCGGCTTCGCGGCGGATGGCGTGGGAGAACAGCATCACCGAGGCCAGCAGGAAAACGATGGCGGTATAGACCGCCAGCATGCCCAGCGTCTTGCCCCGGCGCCGCGACAGCGACGACAGGCTGAAATCCAGCAGGTTGCGCTGCTTGTTGAGCCAGCCCCTCATGGCCGCCCCCTCGGCATGGGCGGCGGCAACAACGATCCAGTGGGGAAATGATCCATGGCGAAGGGATGATCCTGAAAGGCGGAATGCAGGTCGGCCTGGCTGGGATGGCGGGTGTAGCGGGCTTCGGTGAACAGCACGAGATCGGTCAGGCCCAACTTTTCCACCATCTCCGCCTTGGCGTGCAGCGCGGGAGCCGCGCGAGAAAGCCCCAAAGCGGCATCGGCAAAGCTGCCCCCCAGCAGGACCAGCAGCACCGCGGACAAGATCAGGAACCCATCGGACTTTCGCAGCATCAGACTCTGGCCGCCGCCTTCATCAGAACCACGCGCAGCGCGCCGGTCAGGCTGGGGCCGACGCCCAGGCTCTGCGACAGGGCGGGAACCAGAATCAGGGATGCGACGGTCAGGCCGGTACCCAGCACCAGCGATCCCAGGCCGATCTCATTGGTCTTGGCCGTGCTTTTGACGGTGGAAGTGCTCATATCTCGTCCTCCAATCTCCATGACAGACGGAATCGGCCGAGGCCGACCCGAAGGGGTCAGGAGAAAGAGGGCGGACCGCGCTGAGGATGGGGGAGATGGCCGGGATTATCCGGCGCCCCGCCATCGACAGGCGGGATAAGGGTGAACAGCGCCACCGGCGTAGGAGCCACGCTCCACACCAATTCAGGAGCCATCAGCTTGGCGCTGGCGTGAATCTGGCAGAATTGGCAGTGGTCATGCACCGCCTTGGCCGGGGCCGGAGCGGTATCGGCCGTGCCGGAATGGCAGATGGATGCCGCCAGTTCCTGATCGATGGAAAGAGCGGCCTGGGCCGGGCCCAGCGGCAACAGAATCTGCAGCACCAAGGCAAGCGCGCCCGCCCAAGCGGCAAACCGCCCAAGGCAGCTCCCCCGCTTCGCAACCGCCGATGCTTTACCCTGGGCCGGAACCATTTAACCCCGCGTTGCCGCCGTGGACAGTATAGGAATTTCTAATGTAGCACACGCCTTTGAACCAAATCCACTGCGCTCATCCCGAGCGCTTCCGGCACAGCACCGCTGTCGATCTTGGACCGCTTGCGCGAGCGCGAGAAGGAGAAGGCGCGGATTGAAGCCGAACTGTCGGCGCAGCCGGTCGATGAGGGCGTCATCGCCATGATGCCCAATCTGGCTGAGGTCTATGCCCGCAAGGTGGCCGATCTCGCCGATGCCCTCAACGCCCCCGAGATCAAGGCGGAGGCGACGGAAATGATCCGCCAGTTGATCGACAAGGTTGTGATGATCCCAGACGCCGACGCCCCGAATGGAATGCGGATGGAATTGCACGGAGCTTTGGCGGAGATATTGGCTTTGGGATCAGGGGGGCGGCCCAAAAGCAAACTCCCCGACCTTTGTGGGCCGGGGAGTCAACTGTCTGTGGTTGCGGGGGCAGGCAACCAGCGTTACTTGCACTTCGATTTCGCCCGCCTTCCTCTTGCGACTTTGCCCCAGATTCCCCGTAAACGGAAGGAAGGAAGATCATCATGAAGGTGTTGAAGAAGGAAACCCTGCTGGATCGCTGGCTGCTGGTGGGCGAGATGGCCAGGGACAAGCGTTTGAACGACACGGCACGAAGGATCGGTTGGTTCCTCCTGAATCGCGTCAATCAAGACACCGGGACGTGCTGGCCGAGCTACGAACGTTTATCTGAGGATTCTGGGCTCGGCCGCGCCACAGTCGCCCGGGCAATCAATATGCTGATCACGTGCAGCTATTTCAGTTACCGCAAGGGCGGGGGCAAGCGACTGGCCAATTATCCCGGCGAGGAGATTGGCCGCACCAACACCTATATTCCCATTTACGAGAGCGACCAACGGCCCGCAAGACTGTTGCCTCTCGTCGATGACGAGTGAACCTCCCCCAGAAAGTGGACACGGACTTCCCTCCTCCCCTATCGGGGCTGATAATCCCGTATCAATGATGGCCGCATCAGTCCCACCAGTCCGACGGAACCGTCTCAGATCGTCACGTGATCAGTTTCAGATTGATGGCACAAATCATCTCATGGCCCTCAGTCAGCCGTCCCGCAACTCGAACGGAGCCGTCCTGACGGCGGGACGCAAACATCATCATTAACCCGACCAGGAGCCCGCCTAATAATTCTACGAGCCAAATCGTTAGAGAGCTGATCATGCAGAGTCCGCAAAAACCCGAGACACCACTCCATACGGCCCTGCTTATCGGTACCGAGTGGATCTCTAATCCCAAATGGACTGAACTCGAAACCAGCAGTGCTGGGGATAGGTCACAACCTTCCGCGGCACGAAAGGCGAGCGGGACAGACAGTGGAAAGATTGCCCCATGTGCGCCGATTACACTCCGCCCACACACTCAAGCAGCCGACGAAGCTGGGAGGATCTCCGCACACTCGAGCGTGACTATTTTCTGCTGGCGGCATTCGGCGGCCCGTCCGAATGGCAGCCCGTCATGGAAAACCTTGGTCTTGACCGGGTAGAGGCCGCTCGCATCGCCAATGCCATGTCTCCCCTAGCCCTGCCACCGAAGTCAATTGAGGAGCGCAGTCAGCGAGAGCAAGACGCGTTGACATTCCTAGCCAATCGCCCTTTGGGCTCTGCATTGAAGGAGGCCATTGGGCGGCGTGACGGAAGTCTGGATATGCCCATAGAAGAGCCTGCGGCACAGTTCCGGGCGAGAGATGGGGCGCCACCTGATGTTCGAACAGGTGTTTTCTATCACCCCACCAATGAGATGCGGCCTCGATACGGACATGAAGGCCAGAGTCCGCGCGGCGGCGTCATGGCGACCTTGGGAGCGGTACTTAAATCCGCACGAAATACCAGCTATCACATGTTACGCGCCCTTTCCGGGATTTCGAAAAGACATCTCCTGCCTCGCATCAAAGCTATTGGCGGTGCCATTCGGACGGGCGCTGGGGAAACGTTCAGCGCCGTAGCGACCCGCATGGGAATCACGAGGTCGATCCCGCTCACGAGTATGGCTGCCGAGAACAGCGACGGCATTACGCCCACTTCAGATCAAGATCTACGGGAAGCATCGGTCGAACGCTGGCGCCAAATGGGAGAAACCATTAAGGCCATGACCGTTGCTTCTGCTCTCCGCGGCTACCCACCCGCTCTCGAATTCATCCGGATCATCGCACCGGACATAGGGCCTTTCGATGATTCGAAGATACGGGTTTCTCCGAGACGCTATCGCCATATCCAAGGGGCACTTAAGCGCGGCGATTCTCTATTCTACAGGGCCTATCGATGGGCTTTTCCGCCCGAAGGCTAGTGATGGAACCAATACGGAAAGTCGCCCCGGTGCCGGGGGCAGATGCCGACTGACTATCGTTTGCGCAAGACGTGCCTGCGGAGACGCGCATAGGTCATCCAATGGCAGAAGTTGCGAATCTCGCTCGCGAGCATGCGAAGAAAGTCATCTTTCAGACACAGAGGCATGGAACTCCCTCCCCGAGATATGCATTCAGCCGTAGGTTTCATTGCCACAATAATATCAGACGATACCGCAAGTGAAGAGCCAGTTCCTCCCCCGTCATTCTGACGGACCGGAGTGGCAGGATAGTTGGATCACTCAGAAATTTTCCATGATCTTGGCCTTCTGTCCGTCGTAGTCGGCCTGGCTGATCAGGCCCTCGTCGAGAGCGGTCTTCAGCTTTCTCAGGCGATTGATCGGATCGTCGCCTCGGCTGGCAACCACCGGCTTGGAGCGATCAGAAGGAATGGGAACGGCAGGCTTCGGCCGGGCATTGGGAGTGATATTTGGCGCTCCACTGGACACCCGATAGAGAAGCCACCTCAGACCTCCGGTTACCGGACTCATTTCCAGCCCTGCGGCCGCGGACAGGATCGCCTTGATCGACGGTATGCGGATGGAATTCGATCCACAGGCCAGCGCAAGCCGTGCCGCCCAATCGCGAACGTAAAGGTCATCAAAGGCGGCAAGCCGCTGGAACAGTTCCGAGCCATGCGGATTGAGGAAATCCGACCGGGTGAAGATGAGGTTCTCGCCACTGTGGCAGTGCTTGAGCAATCCGGGTTCGAACACCAAGGCCCGCAACGACAGTTGCATCACCAGCATGGAGAAGTGATCCAGCGTCGCATCGAAATGCGTCTCGTTGCGTTCGGGGTGCTGGAAATTGATGCTGCCGAGCAAGGTGCAGGGCAGCCCGCTCAGTTCAGGAAGATACATGGAATCGTAATCGATCAGCTTCAGCCGACCATCAGGTCCGATCAGAATGTTGTCGTGTTTAAGGTCGCCATGAGCGACGCCACGGTTCAGCAGATTCAGGCAAAGCCGCGCCCAGGCCCGGCTCATGCCTGCGATGCCGCCGCGCTTGTCGCTATCGCACAGGGTCTGGACCAAGGCGCCGATGGTGCGGCCAGGGACCCAAGGCATGCTGATGACCGGATATTCACCGTGCTTGGCGATGGACGACGTCACGTAGAGTTCGTCGCGGTGAAACCGAAGCGGCACCATATAGGGCGAGCCGCTGGCAGCGACGAAGCCGGAGATTGCTTTGTAGCGGCGCTCCAGATCGGGAAGATCACGGATGAAGCACTTGATCGCCAAGAGCGACCCTTGGGAATCGGTGACCCGGAATACCCCGGCGAAATTTCCGGCGAGAAACTGCGGGTGGCCTCGGGCATCCTTGAACGGTGTCACCTGTAGAGTGGCGAACCGGGCCTTGGCGTTGGAGAGTGCTGCCTTGTAGTCCGCCAATACCGGGAACGTCACTGTTCGAACTCCGTGGTCCGAGCGTGTGACGAAGCCTCGGCGGCTTGGTTAAAAACGATGGCCGGCCGGGTGCCGATATCGAGCAGTTTGACCAGCGCGACGGCATCGGCATTGAACGCCATGCCGCGCAGGGTCGGGGTGGTCTTCAGGTCGCGCTCGAACAGTTCGCAGATGATGGCGCGATGGCGGCCCGACAACTCGCTCGACATCTCGAACAGCAGGCGGGCATAGGTGTCGTCGGGCAGTTGGCCGGCGCTGGACGGGAACACCACCGGCGCGTCGTCGCCGCCGGAAATATGGCAGTTCATCAGCAGGACGTGGCCGTCATTGGTCTTTAGCCCGGTCAACCGCCGGGCGGTCGCCAGAAGTTCTTCGTCGCTGTCCACATCGTTGGCCATGCCGTCGGTAATATTGATGACGGCCGGGGGGAATGACCCGGGGTTCGCGGAAATCCAGGGTTCCAGGATCGATTGCGCCAAGCGCAGCGCTCCGTTCATCGGGGTGCTTTCCACCGCCACCGGCGCCACCCAACGCGAAACGGCGACCCGTTCGACCACCGGCTGGCCGCGAACCATGATGGTGGTTTCTTCCTCGATGGTATCGGCGTTTTCCGCCACCTCGGAGATGGGCACCAAGCTGCGCCCCGCCAAGGCTCCCAGCCAGCAGAACTCGGCGCGGTTAGTGCGCCCATAGCCGATGACGCCGATGTCGAAATAGTCCCGGACACCTTCATCACGCATACAGCGGTTGATCAACTCGTCGAGGGTTCGGTTGAGCGCATCCGCCACCACCTGGGCCCGGCTGATCGTCTGGCCGTTATCATCGACACCGAAGGTGGTGTTCATGGATTTGGATTGATCCACTAGAAAGATAAAGGCGCCGCGCTGGTCGCGGCTGATTTCCTGTGAATAGGCCACGGATCACGTCTCCTGTGGTTGAGCACCGTTACGATTTTCGCTGGAGGGGATCTCTGCCGACGAAATCAGTTCACATCCGGAGCCTTGATCACGAAACAACCGGAGGCCCAGAATCTCACGCGTCATCACTTTAGCAAAGACTGTGGCTCCATCAAATTCTTGGACAAAACAGCATGAAGCGCTGACGGCAAAAGCGCGAATATGAGAGTGATTATTAACTTCTTTTGCTGCTGACGTATTGTTATCCGCTTGCAGACTATTGTCGAGCCGGCGAATTTGTGCAACAAGACATGTATGTATTTATCTCTTTCCCAGAGGAGTTAGGTTATGGCGGCACAGATGGCAACAGGTATGGCTGGTGGGACCGCCGCGAACGCTGCAGCTCCCGCAGCTGGCGGCGCGGCCATGGCTGCCGCGGCGGCTCCTGAAATCGAACGTGAGGGTGCCGCTCAGGCCGCCGGCATGAAGGCCGGTGGGGCCAAGGCCGGCGCCGCCAATGGCGCAACGGCCAAGACCGGGGCGGCTAAGGCTGCCGCGGCAGAGGTTGAACGCGAGGCGGTGACCGCCAAGGCTGCGGGCATGAAAGCCGCTGGAACCAAGGCGGCGGCTGGTGGCGCCAATCAGGCGGCCATGGCCGCCAAGGGAGCTGGCGCAGCCACCAAGGTCGCCGTGACCGGCGTCAAGGGCAAGGCCATGGTTGCCGCCGGTGGAGCCGGTGCTGCCGGTGCCGCAGCCGGTGCCGCCACGGGTGCTTCCGTCACTGCCAGCCCCATCGCCGCCGCCACCAGCAGCAGCGCCATGCTGTCCGCCAAGGGCGTCAGCTTGGGCCTCGGCCTGGGTCTGGGTGCCTGGGGGCCGGTGCTGCTGGGCGTGGTTGGAGTGGCGGGCGCCGTCGCTCTTTATGGATATTACAAGAACCGCAATGCCGAGCCGGCTGCGGCCGAAGCCGTCTGAAGGAGGACGAAATGACCGCACAGACTGTCGGGTTGTCGCAAGAAACCGGAACCAGTTACAAGCCCCTGGTGATGGCTGCCCTCAGCTATCTCGGTATTCTTTGTTTTGTGCCTTTGATGCGCAACAAGGATGACGAATACGTTCAGTTCCATGCCAAGCAAGGGCTGGTGCTGTGGATGATCGCGGTCCTTTCCATGTTCGTCCTGGAAATTCCCGGCATCGGAAAGTGGTTCTTCGGCTTCTCGTCCATGCTGGTTCTCGTGCTGTCGGTGGCCGGGCTGGCCTCGGTGGCGTTCCGCCGCGCCTGGAAGCTGCCGCTGGTCGGATATATCGCCGACCGTATCTGAGACTGCTGAACGGATCTGCCGCGCCGAGATGACTCCATGGGGTCATCTCGGCGTTGGCGTTATTGTGGGGCGTTTCTGGTCACATACGGCGCCACCAATCGAGGGTGCCGCGCAGCAAGGCGGGGCCGCTATCGACAATTTCGATGATGCCCATGGCCATTGCGGCCAGCCCCAGCAGAATGCCTATCTTCAGCCAGCCGTTCCGAGGCAGTTGATCGCGAGAGATCATTGCCGCATCCCCATGGCGGGGGTCAGCCACAATCGGTGCGGCCGCCGTTTCGCTTGGCGCCGCAACTGCATCCACCGCCACATGACGCCCCGTCGGACGGCCGCCACATCCGCCACAGATGGCGGATGACCACGAAGGCCGCCCCCGCTCCCACGACGGTGATGGCGCCCAAATCCCAGAGTGATCCCCAAGCCATGGCGCAACGCTTCTTTCATCAGGAGGTGGCAGAGCAACTCCGCCACCCGAACAAGCCTACAAGAATGTCCCGCCGATCCGGCTGGCGGCCAGGGCCAGCAGCCAGGCGAAGGTCAGGGAATAGGCCACCGAGAACCCGGCCCACCGCCAGCTCTGCGCCTCCTTGCCGATGATGGCGATGGTCGACAGGCAAGGCGCGTAGAGCAAGGTGAAGATCATGAAGGCGATGGCCGTGGCGGGCGGCATGGCGCCCCTCAAGGTCTCGGTCAGCTGGTCCGACCCCTTCTCCTGGGCATAGATGACGGCATAGGTCGCCACCACCACTTCCTTGGCGACAAAGCCGGTCATGATGGCCGCCGAATCCCGCCAGGAAAAGCCCAGCGGCTGGAACAGCGGCGTCACCGCGATGGCCGAACGCCCAAGATAGCTCTTTTCCAGTTTCTCCTGCGCCTGGGCGCTTTTCAGCGTCTTCAGCGCTGTTTCCTTTTCCGGGCTGTCGGGAAGCGCGGTCTGTTCGGCGATGACGGTCTCGAAATCCTGGGAATAGGTGATGTCGCGGGGGAATTCCTGGAGGAACCAGATCACGATGGAGCCCACCAGGATGACGCCGGTTACCTTGGCGACAAAGCCCTGGGCGCTGTCCCACATATGGTGCAGCACCGAATGCAGGGTCGGCAGACGATAGGGCGGCAGCTCCATCACGAAGGCGTCGCCACCGCTGCCGGGGATGATGCGGTTCAGCAACACCGCCGACACCATGGCGGCGACCAGGGACAGCATATACATGGCGAAGACCACGGTGCCGGCCATATCGGCGAAGAAAGCTCCGGCGAACAGGATGAAGACCGGCAGTCGGGCCGAGCAGTTCATGAACGGCGCGATCAGCATGGCGATCAGACGCGCCCGCTTATTGGTGATGACGCGGGTGGCCATGACGGCGGGGACATTGCAGCCGAAGCCGGCCACCATGGGGATCAGGGTAGTGCCGTGCAGGCCGAAATGATGCATCACCCGGTCCATCAGGAAGCTGGCGCGGGCCAGATAGCCGGTGCCGCTGAGGATGGCCATGAAGAAGAACAGGATGACGATATTGGGCAGGAATACGATGGTTCCGCCGACGCCGGCCATGACGCCGTTGACCACGAGATCATGGAACATGCCCTCGGGCAGGGTCTTGTCCACCAGATCGGTGGCCAGTTGCACCCCGGCCTTGATCCAGTCGGTGGGAATGGCTCCCAGGCTGAATGTGGCCTCGAACATCACCCACAAGATGCCCAGAAGCAGGGGCAAGCCCAGGGTACGGTTCAGGAAGAAATCGTCGAGGATACGGGTCAGCTTGAACCCTGCGGTGGGATCGCTCTCCTGCTGGCGGACTTCGCGCAGCAGGCCGTTGGAAAAGGCGAAGCGCGCCGAGGCCAACAGGCTGGCGGTGTCTTCATCATGCTCGTGGGCCAGGGCCGATTGCTCGCCCTTGATCTCCTCGACCAGTTCGACATGGTTGCTTTCGTGGCGCAGAACCTCGTCATCGCCCTCCAGCATCTTGATGGCCAGCCAGCGCGAGCGCACCGGGCTCAGCTCCTGGGGGTGCAGCTTGGACAGATGCTGCTGGACGCGCTCGATGGCCGCCTCCAGATGGCTGTCATAGTGCAGCCGCAACGGGGCGGCGGCGGGAGTTGTCGAGGCCATGGCCGCCACCGCGTCCAGCAGGGCGTCGATGCCCTCCTTCTTCAGGGCGCAGGTCTCCACCACCGGCGACCCGAGGGCCGAGGCCAATAGGGCGGTGTCGATGCGAATACCGGCCCGCCGGACCTCGTCCATCATGTTCAGCACGGTGATGCGGGGCAGCCCGGTCTCGATCAGCTGGGTGGTCAGGAACAGGCTGCGGTCCAGATGGCCGGCATCCAGCACGTTGACGATGATGTCGGGTTCCTCGCCGTGGATATAGTCGCAGCCGACCTTCTCCTCCGGCGATTGCGACGAGGTGGAAAAAATGCCCGGCACATCGACGATGCGTAAGGGAACCCCGCCATGGGTGATCTCGCGCACATTCAAAGAGGTCGTCACCCGTTGATAATTGGCGACGGCGGATTGGGCGCCCGTCAGGGCATTGAACAAGCTGGTGGAACCGGCATTGGGGTTACCCACCAGTGCCACGGTGACGGGGGATTTCATGTGCGGCTACCCTTGGATCGAGGTCGGTGGGGTGATTATTTGACGCGGATGCGGATCTGCTGGGCCTCGGCATTGCGCAGGCCCAGGCTGTAGCCCATCAGGCTGTAGATGCGCGGATCACCTAACGGGGCCGAACGATCCAAGGTGACGGGAGTACCGGCCACTACGCCAAGAGACTGCATGCGACGCTTGAAAACGCCGTCCTCGGTTTCGATCTTGACGATCTCACCCTGCTGCTCGGGGCGAAGGTCGGCAAGGGTGAGAGTGTCGGAATTCATCTGCTGCGCCACGGGACGACTCCTCTGAAACATGGTATCGCGGCCCTGGATGATTTTCTGGCTGTCCAGGGCCGGCACGAAAACGGCTAAAGCTTGAAAGAGGTCCTGAGGCCCAGCACGCTGGCATCGGGAATGGTCTTGGAGGTGTTCTCGGGCAAGGTGGTGGTGCCGCCCGGATGGAACAGGTACTGGCCAAAACCGGTAACGGACCACCAAGGGGTGACGGCGTAGCTGTACATGATCTCGACCACGGATTCGAAGTCGTGATCCGGCGCGGTGGCGGTGCCAAAGCGGCGAGCATCGGCATCGCGCGACGCCAGTTCGTCACTCATCTTGCCATAGGCGAACGAGATGCCGGTGATGTCGTCATCACGCCCCTCGAAGGTCCCCTTCAGAGTCAGGCCGGTATCAAGCCAATAGGACATCTGATTGCGGTCGTCAGGCATGTATGTCGTGCGGAAGAAGGCGCCGACCCCGCTGTCCACCGTGCCTTCGCGCTTCCACAGCATGTGATCGACGATGCCGTAAACGGCCCAGTTGCCACGCAGATTCCGGGCGACGCCCGAGCTGGCGCCGCTGCCCAGGGACAGGCCGGTATTGTCGAAATGCTGATCGGCAGTCCGGCCGTTGTAATACCAGCCACCAAGCTTGAAAGTCGCCGGCAGTCCTGGCGAGTCCTTGTCCTGGTTGATGGAATAGGCAGCCTCACCGAACCATACCGGGGGAGAATCGAAGGAGAAATCCGTGCCGCTGCGATTGCGCTTCTGGGCATCGTTGCCCACATTGGTGCCAGGCGCCACGTTGCCGGAGAATACAGCGGCCATCAGGCTGATCTCTTCGGTGGGCTTGACCTTCAGGCGGGTGCCCATGTTAGCCAGGGGATAGCCGCCACCGCCCGATGGCATGTTGGCGGCATAGATGGCTGGCCAGCCGAAAGCGCTGTTCACCATATAGGCCGCGTAGGTGCTGGTGAAGAACTCCTCCTGCATGGGGATCTGACCGAAGCGCAGGGAAGCCCTGTCATCGAGCACGCTTTGCTCGAACCACAGCGAGAACAGACGGGTGGAAGGCGCAGCCTCTACACTGGAGACCGGGATCAGGCCGCCGATAAAGTTGGAGGTCAGCTGACGGCCCTGGATATGGAAGGCTGTAGCGTGGATTTTGCCGCCCTGCCACCCAACCAGCTTATCCAGATTGACGTCCAGATCACCTTGCAGAAGGGCCGCGCCAACAGCGCGCCGCTTGATGCCGCCCGAGGGATTGCCAAGGGTTTCCGCGGTGTAGGTCGCGGTCAACTCGACGCCCCTGTCGGCCAGATCCGTGCGAATCCCCCCCCAATCGCCGGTCAGCTTCTCACGATCCCAGAACCCCTTTTCTACCTCAGGAGCGACTTCATCTGCAACGGCAGGTAATACGGCAAGGACGAGGGAGGGAAGGACAAGGGCTCCAGCCAAAACGTTCGACAAACTGGCAATCTTCTTCATTGGAATACCCAGCGCAATTAAGTAGTGCGATTAGCTCGCATCTTCAATAGCGCAGATCCCCCCCTCCTGACAAGACTCTATATGGGAGGTCGTGCCCCGCCCAACAGCATGCCGCTGGGGGTAAAAAGGGGGCGCGGATATCGCCATCAGCCGTTCTCGTGGAGGACTGAGCACCAAAATCCATACCATCGTGGACGTGCGTGGATTGCCGGTGAAATTGCTGCTAACGCCTAGCAAAACCTCCGACAAGGCGGCGGCCCCGACCATGCTTGAGGGCTTACCGACGGCTCAGGCATTTGTCGGCGACCGAGGTTATGACTGGCAGACCCTCGTCGATCCGGTCAAATCCAATGGCTGCTGCGCCCTCAGGAAAAAAATGAGAGGAGTCGTTTGGTGGGTGGCTTGGCCGGAACGGCCTCGACTTTTGCCGCCGCCTTCAATAGGGCTTCCATGGCGGCGATCCTGATCATAGGAGCCTTGGCAGCCTTGATCAGATGTTCCGTCCAGTCGCGGACATGGAAGTCCGGGCTGAGCGCCCATTGCCGCAACAGATCCGAACTGTCCGGCCGGGTGAAATCGCTTTTGGTCAGGACGAGATTCTCGCCGTTGTGATGACGCTTCAGCAAATCGGGCTGGAAGGTCAAGGCCCGCAGGGACAGCAAAATCACCAGCATGGAAAAATGGTCGATGGTCCCGTCGAAATGCCGGACCTCACGCCGGGGGTGCTGGAAATTGACGCCCCCCAGCATGGTCGAGGCCAGCCCCTTCAACTCCGGCAGATACATGGAATCATAGTCGATCAGCTTCAGGGCGCCGTCCTGTCCGACCAGGACGTTGTCGTGCTTCAGATCGCCATGGGCGACGCCTCGTTGCAGCAAATCCAGGCACAGACGACTCCACGCCCGGGTCAATCCGGCCAGGGCGGGAGCGTTTTCCCGCTGACACAGGATCTGGACGACGGCCCCCAGGCCCCGACCCTCGACCCAGGGCATGGTCACCACCGCGTAATCGGCATGGGGGGCGACGCTGGAGGTCACGAAGACCTCCGCCGGAAGAAACCGCAGGGGCACCACATAGGGGCATTGGGCGGTCCGGCAGAACTTGGCCACGGCGGCATAGCGGCGCGGCAGATCCGAGACTTCGCGGGTGAAGCACTTGACCGCCACATGCTCCCCCTCCCCGGTCACCATCTTGAACACCCCGGCGAAGTTTCCCGCCAGGAAGACCGGGCTGCAGCGGGCATCCAGATGCGGCCGGACGTCCAGGGTCGCGAAACGCCCTTTGGCGTTGGCGATGGCCGCCTTGTAATCGTTGATCAGGGGAAGCGGCATGGCGAATTACCGGGACCGGGCAAGATCGACGTCGATCATGATCAACGTGCAATCGTCATTGGCCAGCAGCCCCTTGCCGCACAGGGCGCGGACCTGATCGGCGAAGGCTTGATCGGATTTGAGGCAATCGCGCAGGGCCGTCAGCTCGGCGGACAGGCCGGGCCCCGGCGTGGCGCGATGGGCACGGGCGGCCTGGGCAAGCTTGCTCTCGCCGGTGCCGGCCAGCCGCTGGAATTCTCCCGCCAGCCCCGCCGCCGCGGGGCGGGCCTGACCGGCCAGGGTCCGCAGCAGCAGATACTGGCCGATCCCGTCCGACGCCAGCACCACCGTCGCCCGATCCGGCAATACCATTTCCCCGGCATGGAATCCGGAATCGTGCGGCAGATCCTTCCAGTTGAGCAAGAAGGGCGCTCGGTCTAGCGCCGATAAACTGGCGGGATAACAGGCCGCCAGGACAGGCTGGCGCCCGGTGCGGTCGAACACCATCATCTGGCTGTCGCCATAGCCCATCCATCGCAGCCGGACCCGGCCCTGACGATGGACGAGCCAGCCGGCCGCCAGCGTGGCGAACGAGCCTTCCCGGATGAACTTGCTGTACCGGGCGGGAGTGGCCTTGGACAAGGCGGCGTATTCCGAGCGAAAGCCCAGGCAGAACCCGTCCATCCACTGGTTCAGCGCATTCACCCCGGCGATGGGGGTCTTGGGCAGGCGGCTCACCAGCGTTTCGGCCCAGGGGCCGCAGAACAGCCCCGCCCCTCCGGCTCCGTCGGAGACGGCGGCCAGCAGGCCGTTGGGAATCCGGGCCAGCCGCAGCCGGTCTTCGTTTTGCCGCCACCGCAGCCTGTCGCCATCGGCGTAGCTGTCGTTGCGGGGCTTGACGATCGAGCGGCCCTGGGCCGTCCAAGTGAGCATGGGGGTAGCGCGCCGGATCAAGGGCGGATCAGCCTTGATCGCCATATTCTATCCGCACGGACGGTTCTTCCAGCACGAAGGAATCCTCGATCAGGGATTCGGCCTCGATTCCCGGCGGCGTGAAGGGCTCCATGGCCACCGAGAGGCCGATGGCCTGACGGGTGCCGATATCCAGCAGCTTGAGCAACGCCACGGCATCGGCGTTGAAAGCCATGCCCTTGATGGAAGGGGTGCGGCCGGGGTCACGGTCGAAGATTTCGCAGATGACGGCGCGATGGCGATTGGACAATTCGCTCGACATCTCGAACAGCAGCTTGGCATAGGGGTCGCGGGGCAGTTCCGCCGCCGAAGCGGGGAACACCACCGATGCATCGCTGCCGCCCGCGATATGGCAGTTGATGAGCAAGACATTGCCGTCGCCGGTCGTCAGCCCGGTCAGCTTGCGCGCCGTGGCCAGAAGCTCGGCATCGGAATTGACGTCGTTGGCCATGCCGTCGGTAATGTTGATGACCACCGGCGGGAACGAATCCGGATTGTTGCGCACCCATTCCGCCAAGGTGGCATGGGCCAGACCGAACGCGGCGTTCATGGGGGTGCTATCCACTCCCACCGGATCGATCCAGCGCGACAAGGTGATGCGCTCGATCAGCACCTGCCCGCGCATCTCAGTTTCGATCTCCACTTCCTCGATCTCGGCCTTGGCCGCCACTTCCGGAATGGGAACCAGCCGACGACCCGCCAAGCCGCCGCGCCAGCAGAATTCCGGGCGATTGGTGCGGCCGTAGCCGATGATCCCGATGTCGAAATAATCGCGCACGCCTTCATCGCGCATGCAGCGGTTGACCAGTTCCTCCAAGGTGCCGTTCAAGGCATTGGCCACCACCTCGGCGCGGCTGACCATCTTTCCCGACCGATCGGGACCGAAGGGCTTGTTCATGGATCGGGACTGATCGACCATGAACAAGAAGACTCCCTTGCACTCCCTGCTGATTTCCTGGGAATAGCTCATGCTTGCCTCCTGCCCGCCGATCACCGTCGCCGGCCCATCAAGGACCGGACAAACCCTGATTTCGGGCGATAGCATAATGCCGCCGCCATGTACACCGCCATGTTCAACAATGCAGCATCGTGTTGACGAAGCATAGGATTGTGATAATCATACGCAATTTCAGTCATTGACGCATCGACGCCCAACCCATATCAATGGATTGTTTCGAAGGTATCCCGCCGTTCGCCTTGCTGTTACTATAAGGGGAACGCCTGCGGGGCGGCGCATTGGGATGGCGATTGCGGCCATCATGGGAGATGTCCTTATGTTGATGGGGTTTAACAAGGCAGCCTTCGGCAAGTTGAATTCCGCCTCCCGCGCGGCCTTGATCGGCGCGGTCATTTGGGCTGTCCTGTCCATCGTCTATCTGACCATTTTCAATGGTTGGAAAAATCTCTTCACCATGCTTCCCCATGAATTCTTCATCGTGCTGCTGTCCATCGCCTTGCCGATCGGACTGACCGTCCTGATTCTCATGCTCTCGCGGATCGTGAAAAGCGTGGACACCTTGAAATCCGAGGTGACAACCCTGTCCCGGAACGATGTGTCGTCGGAGGGCTCCGTGGCCATGCTGGCCGACCTGTTCCGCGAGCATCGCGCCGCCATCGCCGCCCAGGTGGAGGCCCAGGTGGAAGCGACCACCCAGCTGATCCGGCTGAACCAGGAGGGCCGCGCCCTTGCCGCGCCCGCGCAGGCATCCGGCACCGACGAGGCCATGACCTTGCTGGCCCAGCTGTTCCGCGAGCATCGCGAGGCGGTGGCCGCCCAGTTGGAGGCCCAGGCATCGGCCACCGCCCAGCTGGTCCAGGTGACCCGCGACAGCCGCGACGGCATCGTCGATGAGCTGCGCTCCCAGCGGGTGCTGTCGCAAGAGATCACCCAGGAATTGTCCCAGATCGCCCAAAGCCGCACCGTCGCGCCGGCGCCCCCCGGCCTCGACCCGTCGCAGCGGATCGACCGCATGCGGGCCTTGGCCGAGGTTCTGGGGCTGGCCCTCAACGATCTGTCCATGACCGCCACCCAGGTGCTGACCGAACATCTGAACGCCGCCCATGGCGACCGGGACGGAACGCGGAAATTCATCTCGACCCTGACCACCGCCTATTTCGCCGGCGACAAGAACGTCTTTTTCCGCAGCTTGGTCCAAGAAGCAGTCAACCGCTCGGAACAGCTGCGCCGTTGCGCCGAGGACACCGAAAGCGTCCGCCAGCAGATTTCCAAAATCTTGCGCGAAGCCCGCGAGATCCGCTCCCTGGTGGCCGCCTGCGATCCCAACGACCTCGTCCGTATCGTCTTCGAGGACGGCGAGTTGTGGGCCTTGGAAAAAGCCCTAGCCGAACACTTCCTGATCGACGGAAGCCCCGTCTGGACGGAAACCGCGCCCGATTCCGGCATGGACTGATGGGCTATGGTCATTCCATTCCGAACCGGGATATGAGAAACTTCCGCCTCGACAGTTTGGAGCCGTTCTTATAAGCGGCCACCCCCGACGCCAAAGCACAAACCGGTTAAACACTTTGCCATCGATCGAGTCCCCGTGAGCAGTAAGGCCGTTGCACATCCCAATATCGCGGTTTGGATCATGGCGCTGGGCATTGCCTTCAGCATGGCCCTGGTCCTGACCGCCGTGTTCAACGCCAATCCCTGGGAGGACCACACCTACGATCTGGCCCCGCCCATCGTCGCCGGAATGCCCGCCCCCCATCGCGACGGCCGCGAGAAGATGGTCTGCTCCAGCTGCCACATCGTCACCCCCCCGGCCATCGGCACCGGACCGGGATCGGGAACCCTGCCCATCGTCCAGGGAACCCCGGCGCCCCATGTGGACGGCCGCGAAAAAATGCCCTGCGCCAGCTGCCACACCATCGTGAAGAAAGGCAGCGTCGCCAAGGGCGCCAAGGCGGCGCCGCTTCCGGCGGCGGTCACACCGGGCATGCCCCTGCCCGAGGCGGTGAGCGTGGCCCTGGCGGTGGCTCCGGCCCCCGCCGCCGTCCCCCTGGGCAATGAAGCCCACGAACGGATGGTGCCCTTCCGCTATCAGGGCAAGGTCGTGAGCATCGCCGGAGCCGGAGCCCGCTCGGTCTGGGGCGACATCTACATCCAGATCAACGACGGCATCAATCCGCCCATCTGGATCGACCTGGCCCCGCGCTGGTATCTGCAGGCCGAGGGCTGCGTGGTTCGTCCCGGCATGTTCGTCAAGGGCACCGCCTTCCGCGATCCGACCCAAGCCGCCGCAGGACTGGATTACGCCATGAGCGTCATGGCCAACGGCGAAATCTGCGCCTTGCGCGACAATCACCTCAACGGCCTTTGGGCGAATGCGGGAGGCATGGATGCCGAGGAACGCTGAGGCTCCGGCCAAGGGGACGACGGCGGACGACTTCGCCCCCACCCAATGGAACATCATCTATCTGCTGATGACCGTGGGCGCCCTGATGGCGGCGCTGTCCATTTCCATCCAGCCCCTGCTGCTGGACAAGATCTTCGGCATCGCCTTCGAAAAGGAAGGCGCCGTCAACGCCGATATCCAGGTGGTGGCGGAAATCGTCTCCATCGTCTGTGTGGGCTGGTTCGGCCTGCTGTCCGATCGCATCGGCCGGGTGCGGATCATCGCCCTGGGCTTCCTGATCGCCGTGGTCGGCGCGGCGGTATCGCTGCTCAGCCTTCAGGTAGGACTGGCCTTCGGCGCCGCCGGTCTGGTGCTGTTCTATCTGACCCGGGTGCTGCTGACCGTGGGCGCCGATACCGTCCAGTTGCAGCTGTCCACCCTGGTGGGCGATGTGTCGTCGCGCGCCAACCGGCCGCGCCTCATGGGGAATCTGGTCTTCATGATGGTGTTCGGCGGCACCATGCTGGCCGCCATCGTCATGCAGATGGCCGATTATCCCGGCGGCGTCTTCCTCATCATGTGCCTGCCGCTGCTGGCCGGAATCGCCGGTTTCCAGCTGACGCGGCGCAATCTGCGGGACGTGGCCCCGCCCCAGCCGGCCTCGGAAGACGACGAACATCCGCTGCGGCAGGTCTGGACGGTGATCACCAGCGATCCGCGCATGCAGCTGGCCTTCGCCGCCGCCTTCTACACCCGCGCCGACGTGATCATCCTCAGCCTGTTCTTCTCGCTGTGGTGCATTTCCGTTTCCGATCTGGTGGGGGTGACCCGCACCTTCGCCACCGCCCATGCCGCCGTGATGATCGGCCTGCTGGGGCTGGCGGTGCTGGCGGCGGTGCCGCTATGGCGCAGCTTCATCGAACGGCACAGCCGCATTTCCGCCATCGGCGCCAGCCTGTCCCTGGCGGCGCTGGGCTATATCTGGCTGGGCATGTTCGCCAATCCCTTCAACTGGCTGGTGGCGCTGCCGCTGCTGATGGTGGGAATCGGCCATGCGGGATGTTTCGTGACCCTTCAGGTTCTGACCGTGGACGCCTCGCCCAAGCCGATCCTGGGGGCCATGGTGGGAGCCGGTTATCTGGTCGGCGGCCTGGGAACCGTCATGCTGGTCCAAAGCGGCGGCTATTATTTCGACGCCCTCGGCCCCCGCGCCCCGTTCATCTTGATGGGAACGGGCAAGATGCTGGTGACCCTTTACGCCGCCTGGCTGCTGGCCAACGGCATCGACGAAACCTGCGACCATCATCTGAAATCGGCCCGCACAGTGGATTGGAAGCCGCTGGTATTCCTGACCGCCGCACTGCCCTTCGTCTGGCTGGTGGGACGCAGCGTCATCGAGGGCTATATCTCCAACGGGTCCCTGGGCGAGGCCCCCGTCGGCTTCGTCAACCGCTATCTCGGCGATTGGGCCTTCACCTTCTTGATTATTTCCCTGGCCATGCGTCCGGTCCAGGAAATCACCGGCATCAAGACCCTGGCCAAATACCGGCGCATGATCGGGCTGTTCGCCTTTTTCTACGCGGTGATGCACGTCTTGGCCTATGTCGCCTTGGAATGGGCGCTCAATCTGGGCGACATGATGGGCGACATCTACAAGCGGCCGTTCATCTTGCTCGGTCTGGTGGCGTTCGCGCTGCTGATTCCACTGGCCTTCACCTCGGCCAACAGCCAGATCAAGCGGATCGGCGGCAAGCGCTGGAAGAAACTGCACAGTGCTACTTATGTGATCAACGCCCTGGTGGCGCTCCACTTCATCCTTGCCGCCAATCACGAAAACGGCGAACCCTATGTCTATGCGGCGGCCGTCATCGTTTTGCTGTGGTATCGCTTTCACCAGTGGCGGGGCGGGAACGTGCTGCGCGCCCTGCGGATCGGCTGATGAGGCTGGACACGCGGCGCATGTCTTATCGGCGGTGATGGTGCGATGACGATAGTCCGTCCGAGAATAGTGGTGATCGGCGTCGGCGGAGCCGGCGGCAACGCCGTCAACAACATGATCCAGTCCAAGATCGAGGGCGTGGAATTCATCGTCGCCAATACGGACGCCCAGGCGCTGGGGCTGAGCCTGACCGAGCGACGCATCCAACTCGGCGGCCGGGTCACCCAGGGATTGGGCGCCGGTTCGCGCCCGGACGTGGGCCGCGCCGCCGCGGAAGAAAGTCTCGAAGACATCCAAGACCTGATCGGCGACGCCCATATGGTGTTCATCACCGCCGGCATGGGCGGCGGCACCGGGTCGGGCGCGGCACCGGTCATCGCCAGGGCCGCCCGCGAACAGGGGATCCTTACCATCGGCGTGGTGACCAAGCCGTTCCACTTCGAAGGCAAGCACCGCATGCACACCGCCGATCTCGGCATTGAAGCCCTGCAAGAAGAGCTCGATACCCTGATCATCATCCCCAATCAGAACCTGTTCCGCGTCGCCACCGAGCGCACCACCTTCGCCGACGCCTTCAAGATGGCCGACGGCGTGCTCAATTCCGGGGTGCGCAGCGTCACCGATCTGGTGGTGATGCCCGGCCTGATCAACCTGGATTTCGCCGATATCCGCATCGTCATGAGCGAAATGGGCAAGGCCATCATGGGCACCGGCGAGGCCGCCGGCGAAAAGCGCGCGATCGACGCCGCCGAGGCCGCCATCTCCAACCCGCTGCTGGGCGACACCTCCATAAAGGGGGCCAAGGGCGTCCTGATCAACATCACCGGCGGCATGGACATGACCTTGTTCGAGGTGGACTCGGCCGCTAACCGCATCCGCGAGGAAGTGGCCGCCGAGGCCAACATCATTTTCGGATCCACCTTCGACGACGCCCTGGCCGGCAAGATGCGGGTTTCGGTGGTAGCCACCGGAATCGCCTGACGAAACGCCCCGCCGCCCTGCGGCCGATTACGGCATCACTCGCCGCGGGGGGCGAAAATGATCACCAGGGCGCCCGCCAGGCAGAAGGCGGCGCCCAGAACGTCCCACCGGTCCGGCGGGCTCTCTTCCACCGCCCACATCCACACCAACGACGACAAAATGTAGATGCCGCCATAGGCCGCATAGGCGCGACCGGCGAAATCGGCATCGACCCGGGTCAAGGCCCAGGCGAACAGGGCCAGACTGGCCATCCCCGGAGCCCGCCAGAAGGGCGATTTGCCCAGCCGGAGCCAGGCCCAGAACGCGAAGCAACCGCCGATCTCGGCGAAAGCGGCCAGAAGGTATGTCGGAATGGCCCACATCCTGATTTCATCCCCTTTTTCCCGGAAATTATAGCCGGACCACAGCACCGCCCGCCCCCGCGGCAAGCCGGATCAAGGCCGATTGCCATGAGCCGATCGGGAAGCCCCCCTAAAGCCTTTTGCGTCGAATGTGACGCAAAAGGCTATAATCTTATGTATGCCCTCGCCGGGCGCAAACCTACGGTTTGCTTGGCCGCTCGCTCAATGCTCGCCAAAGCGGTTTGCGCCAGATAAAGCGCAAACCGCTTTAGCCGCAAGACGCCCCGTCGCAGGGATGGACCTCCACCGTGACATGGCTGAGTTCGTGAACCTCGGCCAGCAGCGTCTTGTAATGGCCCGGCTCGCGCGGGGTGTGGGTCACCAGCGAGACGATGGCCCCCCAATGGCCCGGCCCGATCTGCCAGAGATGAAGATCGGACAGCCGGTTGTCGGCATCGCCCTCGATGGCGGCGCGGACTTCCTCCGGCAGCTCCCGGTCGTCGCTGTGATCCAGCAAGACCGAACCGGTCTTGCGCATCAAGCCCCAGGCCCATTTGCCGATGACGGCGGCCCCGACCAATCCCATCATGGGATCCATCCACCACCACCCCAGATATTTCCCCAGCAGCAGGGCGGCGATGGCCAACACCGAGGTGAGGACGTCTGCCAGGACATGGATATAGGCGGCCTGGAGATTGTGGTCGTGATGGTCGCGATGATGGTCGTGATCGTGGTGGTGGCCGCAGTGATCATGGTCGTCGCCGAGGCCGTGTCCGCCCAAAATCCCGGCGCTGACCACGTTGACGACCAACCCGATGACGGCGACCATCAGGGCCTCGTCGAAGGCGATGGCTTGGACCGTCATCAGGCGGTTTGCCGATTCCCACACCATCAGCAGCGCCACCATGCAAAGGATAATGGCGCTGGTAAAGCCGCCCAGCGTCCCGACCTTGCCGGTGCCGAAGGTAAAGCGCTGGTCGTCGGCGTGACTGCGGGCGAAGGTATAGGCGAAGGCGGCGATTCCCAAGGCCCCGGCATGGGTGGACATATGCCAGCCGTCGGCCAGCAGTGCCATGGAGTTGAAGATCGTGCCCGCCGCGATCTCGGCCACCATCATGACGATGGTCAGAGCCACCACGATCTTGGTCCGACGTTCGGCGGATGCTTCCAGGCCCGATTGGAAATGGTGGCTGTGTTGCCATGACGACAGATTGTGTACATGCATGATCGCCCCTCCATCCCTAGGCAAGCCTCTGTTTCAAGGTATTCGACGACGAGGATAAGCCCATGCCGTCCTCGGACCTCTGAGTAACGCCGGCCTTCAGCAAGCGCAATCCATTGAAGGCCACCAGAAGGGCCGCTCCCATATCCGCCGCGATGGCTCCCCACAGGGTCGCGATGTCCAAAATCGCCAGCACCATGAACACCGCCTTCAGGGTGATGGCGAAACCGATATTCTGGCGGATGACCGTCATCATCCGGCGGGAATGGCCGATCAGCCAGGCCAACCTGGTCAGATCGTCGGACATCAGCGCCAGATCCGAGGTTTCGATGGCGGTATCGGTTCCGGCGGCCCCCATGGCGATACCCAGGGACGACCGGGCCATGGCGGGGGCGTCGTTGACTCCGTCTCCCACCATGGCGACGGTTCCGAATTGCCGGGCGAGATCGTCCATGGCCTCGCTTTTGTCCTCGGGCAGCAGTTCCGCCAGGACGAGATCGAAGCCCAGGGCAGCGGCTACCCGCTCGCCGGTGGCGGCGTTGTCTCCGGTCAGCATGATCAGTTTGCCCACCCCGGCCCGGCGCAGGCCCGCCAGCGCCGTCGCAGCTTCCGGACGAATGGGATCGGACAGGGCGATCAGCCCGCGTACCCCGGCGGCATCCCCCACCGCCACCACCGACCGCCCCCCTTCCGCCAAGGCCAGGGCCGCCTCGCGCACGGCAGGCGTCTCGGCACCCCGCTCCATCGCGTAACGATGGGAGCCCAGCCACACCGCCTCGCCATCGACGACCCCGCACATCCCCTTGCCGGGCAGGGACTGGACGGATTCGGCCGGAGTCGGAGCAATGCCCCCGGCGGCGGCGTGATCGAGGATGGCCCGGCCCAGCGGGTGGGTGCTGCGCGCCTCCAGCGCCGCCGCAAGCCGCAAGATGCGGCCCTCGTCGCCGCCGTCCAGCGCCATCACCCGTTCGACACCGGGGCGGCCCGAAGTCACGGTCCCCGTCTTGTCGAAGGCGATGGCGGACAGCCGCGACGCCGTTTCAAGATATTCCCCGCCCTTGACCAGCACACCGGCCCGCGCCGCCGAGGCCATGGCGGCCACCACCGTCAGCGGCGTCGAGATCACCAGGGCGCAGGGGCATGAAATGACCAGCAACACCAACGAGCGGTAGATCCATTCGGACCAGTCCAGGCCGAGCGCCAGCGGCGGCAGCACCGCCACCGCCACGGCACCGGCCAGGACGACGGGGGTATAGATCGCGGCGAAGCGATCGACCCAGCGCTCCACCTTGGATCGCTTGCCCTGGGCCTCCTCCACCAGCCGGGCCACCTTGGCCAGGGTAGTTTCACCGGCCGGCTTAAGGTTTTGCACCTCCAAGACGCCGTCGGCATTGATGGTGCCCGCGAAAACCTCCGTGCCCACGCTTTTCAGCACCGGCACGCTTTCCCCGGTGATCGGCGCCTGATCCACCATGCTTTCGCCCACCAGGACGCGGCCGTCCAGGGGAATGCGTTCACCCGGCAGCACGACGAAGACGGCCCCCACGGGTACATCCTCTGGCGCCGCCAGGGATTCGGCTCCGTCGGTTCCCTTTACCCGCGCCATGGGCGGGGTGAGGTCCATCAGCGAGGCGATAGCCCGGCGGGCGCGCTCGGCGCTCCAGCTCTCCAGCGCCAGGGACAGCGCGAACAGCGCCGAAACGGTAGCCGCCTCCATCCAGTCCCCCAGTGCCATGGCACCGAAGACCGCGACGCTCATCAACAAATTCATGTCCGGCCGCAGCGAGCGAACGGCATGCAGTGCCTTGGGCAGCACCATCCACAAGCCCACCGCCACGGCCACGGCCTCGGCGATCTGGGCGGGGAGCGGCACTTTGACCGCCTGGTCGAGAATCAGCCCCAGCAGCGCGGCGCCGCCGCTGAGCCCCGCCAGAACCGCCTGAAGCAACCGGCGCGAGGAATTGGCCTTGTCGCGCTCGGCCACGCTGGTGCGTTCCCACGGCTCCGCCCCCATTCCCGTGCGCGAAACGGCGGCGATCACCGCGTCGGCGTCGATATCGGCCCGGACGATCATCTTGCCGTTGAGCAGATCGAAGCTCAGGCGCTCGTCCCCCCCGGCCAGCGGGCCGACGGCCGCCTTCAGCGTCCGCACCTCCTCGACGCAGCACATGCCGGTGATGCGGAAGGCCCGGGACTTACCCGGCCGAGGCGGCTGGAGCGCCGCAGTGGGAAGAACCGCTGACGCGCCCCCGCCGCAACATTTGCTGGTGCAGCAAGATTTGGCTTCCGACATGACCCGAACTCCTTCGACGCGGCCCCTGATCGCGCTGGACAATCACCCGATTCAAGTGGAGCATGGACCCTGGAGCCACTACAGAGTCAACGGAAAATCATGACGCTTCAGCCCTTCAATATCGGCGGCCTCAGCCGGCAGACCGGCGTCAACATCGAAACCATCCGCTATTACGAGAAGATCGGGCTACTGCCGCCGCCGGCACGGAGCCAGGGCGGCTTTCGTCAATATGAGGACCACCATCTTCAGCGGCTCCGCTTCATTCGCCGGGGCCGCGATCTGGGCTTTTCCATCGATTCCATCCGTGCCCTGCTGACTCTGGCCGAACGACCCGATTCCCCGTGCGAAGGTGCCGATCAGATGGTTCTCCTCCATCTTGACGAGGTGGAACGCAAAATTGCCGACCTCACCCTTTTGCGCGACGAATTGCGGAAGATGAAGAATTGCTGCGGACAGGTGGTCGCCCAATGCCAGATCATCGGCTCACTGACCGCCCCCGGCTCCGCACAGCAGGACGCTATATGACCGCGACGGCAGCGAAACGCGCGGTTGCGCTCTCGCGCTTTGCCAACCTCTCCCTTGATGGTACCGTTCCCCCTGAACCGGCAGGAAAAATCGGATGAGACGGCCATGATTTCTCGAATCGAACAACGTTGCATCGACAAGAACATGAAGATGACCGGCCAGCGCCGGGTCATCGCCCGCGTCCTGTCCGAGTCCTCCGACCATCCGGATGTGGAGGAAGTCTACCGCCGGGCGGCCGAGATCGATCCCCATATCAGCATCGCCACGGTCTATCGCACCGTGCGGCTGTTCGAGGAAACGGCCATCTTGAAGCGGCACGATTTCGGCGACGGCCGCGCCCGCTACGAAGAAGCTGACGGTGATCACCACGATCACCTGATCGACCTGAAAACCGGCAAGGTCATCGAATTCTCCAGCGAGGAGATCGAATCCCTGCAAAAGGAAATCGCCACGCGCTACGGCTACCGGGTCGTGGGCCACCGCCTGGAGCTGTTCGGAGTTCCGCTGGCCGCCGACGAAACCGCCGACTGAGGCGGGCGCCCCCCCTCAAGCGGCACGGCAATCCGCGCGGCTCATCGGGGGCGATGCGAATACCCATTGACAATGAGTGGCAATTGCGGCTTTCTGTAGATGCGATTTGTTCGCAATCACAGCCGAGGAGATGCCCCATGAGCCGTCAAGCCGCCACCTTCTCTCCTTCCGCCGGGTCCCGCGCGGTCGTTCGTTCCACCGTCGCCGGTGCCGGTGGCGCCGTGGCGGCGGGAACCGCCAAGGCCGCGGGCTTCCTGACCATGGGCAAGATGGCCGGTGTCGGCTTGGGCGCCCTAGCCGGCGGTCCGCTGGGCGCCGCCGTCGCCGTCGGCTTGATGGCCGGTCTGATCTACGGATCCGCCGCCGCCCGTCACCGTCGGGTCTGAACCCCTTCCGATGGAACTAAACTGCCCGCCGCCCATGGCGCGGGC
>NZ_AONQ01000010.1 GCF_000342045.1 Paramagnetospirillum caucaseum
CGCCTTAGGCATCGCCACGGTGATGACCTGCACCCTGTCGGTGGATCACCGGGTGGTCGACGGCGCGGTGGGGGCCGAGTTCCTGGCCGCCTTCAAGACGCTGATCGAAGACCCGCTGTCCATGTTGCTGTAGAAAGAGGTGTCATGATGCCCAACCTCGATCGCCTTTTTAGCCAGCGGCGCAGCCTGCGGTCGTTCAGCGAGCGGCCCATCGAACGCCCGGCGCTGCACGGGATGTTCGAGGCGGCGCGCTGGGCCGCCTCGGCCTTCAACGAGCAGCCGTGGAGCTATGTGGTGCTGGATGATCCGGCGTCCGACGTCCGGGCTCGCGTGCTGGACAGCATGGAGCCGCACAACCGGGCTTGGGCGGAAAAGGCCCCGGTGATCCTGGCCTCGGTGGCGCAGCTGGGATTTCGTGGCCGCGACGGCGCCAACCGCCATGCCTATCACGATGTCGGCCAGGCCAACGCCCATCTGGCGCTTCGGGCCGCCGAACTGGGGCTGACCGTGCACATGATCGGCGGCTTCAAGTATCAGGCGGCCGGCGAGGCCCTGGGCCTTGCCGCCGGCTTCGAGGTGGTGGCGCTGATGGCCGTCGCCTATCCCGGCCCCGCCGAGGCGCTGCCCGAGCCCTTGCGCCTCAGGGAGACGGCGCCGCGCGTCCGCCGCGAGGTCGGCGAGTTCGTCCGTTTCGGCTAGACGGAGAAGGCGGCGATGACCGGGGGCGGCAGCGGCGCCGCCTTGATCCGCCCCTTCTCGGCGTCGAACACGGTCCACACCCGGGTTTCCGAGCACTCGACCGCCACCACGTCGCCGTTGCGGACGATGTGCTGGATCTCGAAGGCGCTGCGGTGGAGCGCCACGATCCGGCTCTCGATGATCAGGTCGTCGCCCCAGCGGCACGGCGCCTTGAACTGCGCCTTGTTGTCGACCAGCGGGATGCCGTCGATGCCGAATTCCGCGATCAGGGATTTCAGGGACAATCCCGCCCGGCCCAGCAGGGCGTGCACCGAGAAATCGAACCAGACGAAGTAATTGGGGTTGAAGACGATGCCGGACGGATCGCAATGGCCGAATTCGACATGGACGGAGCGGGAGTTGGACAGCATCGGACGTCTTTCGCCGGCAAGGGGTTATCGGGTTTGAAATCGTGAAAGGATCAGGCCCAGGCTGCAAGCGATCTCTGGGCAGCTCTCCATCAGCCGGCCGGCCAGTTCGCAGGCCTTGCCGGTGTTGACCGAATCCCCCGCCGCTTCCGCTTCCAGGATCTCGGTCAGCTGGTCGATCTCGTCCCAACTATGGTCCATGGTGATCTCCGGGGAAGGGATTCGGGGAAAAAGGGGCCGGACGAATGAACGTCCGGCCAAGAGAGGGTATAGCGGCTCGGCATCCCGGTCACGAGTGGGGAGACAATATCCAGGCCTGCCGGCATGGTTCAGAGGAACCGTAACCATGATAACGGCCAGTGACGAGGGGAATGGTTGCCAATTAATATTTTAGCGTTTTGATTTTCAGAACGCCCGGCATGGTGTTCTGAAATTATTCCATCGCAGATGGTGATCACGCTGTCGCCGCGTCATGGGGCGGTATCGTTCGATTTCTGCGAACGCTCTCCGACGATATTAAATCAAGGACCGAAACATCCCCGGCATACAGTGATGTGACCATCGCTGTCGTGCCGTATGGCCACGGCGCGTTGCCTTTGCGGTTGTTGATTCGAGGAGGAAGCGTGATGACGTCAGCCGAAGTATCCGTTGAAGCGACCGATGGCGAGACGACCATCCTGAAGAGCGTCTGCCGGTCCTGTCACGGCGGCTGCGGCACGCTGCTCCATGTGCGCGGCGGAGAGCTGATCAAGGTGGAGGGCGACCCGGACTCTCCCCTGAACCGGGGCCGCCTGTGCCCCATCGGCACCGTCACCCGCGACCTGGTCTACCATCCCGACCGGCTGAAATACCCCATGCGCCGGGTGGGCAAGCGCGGCTCGGGCCAGTGGGACCGCATCACCTGGGACGAGGCGCTGGACGAGATCGCCACCCGGCTGGGCAGGATCAAGGAAGAATACGGGCCGGAGTCCATCGCGCTCGGCACCGGCACCGGCCGGCACCACATCCGCTGGGTGTCGCGCTTCGGCCATGCGCTGGGCACCCCCAACTGGGCCGAGCCGGGCTTCGCCCAGTGCTTCCACCCGCGGGTCAACACCTGCATCCTGACCATGGGCGAGTATCCGGTCTGCGACTTCACCGGCGACGTCCCGGCCGAAACCATCATGTACTGGGGCCACAACCCGGTGAATTCCGGGCCGGACGGCGAGACCCGCTTCAACGCGCGCGATTCGCTGGCTCAGGCCAAGAACATCATCGTGGTCGACCCGCGCGAGACCGAGCTGGCCAAGCGGGCCGACATCTGGCTGCAGGTGCGGCCCGGCGCCGACGACGCGCTGGGTCTGGCCATGCTCAACGTCATCATCGGCGAGAAGCTCTACGACGAGGATTTCGTCAGCCGCTGGACCCACGGCTTCGACGCCCTGGCGGCGCATGTGGGGCAGTATTCGCCGGAATGGGCCGAACCCATCACCTGGGTCGCGGCCGGCAAGATCCGGGCGGCGGCCCGGTTGTTCGCCAAGACCAAGCCGGCCCTGCTGGAATGGGGCTGCGCCATCGAGCATACGCCCAAATGCATCCAGACCATCCGCGCCCTGTCGATGCTTCCGGTGCTGACCGGCAATATCGAGATTCCCGGCGGCTGGGTGTTCGGCATGAAGGGCATCGGCCGCTTTCCCAGCCTGATCGAGCTGCTGAGCCCGGAAGCCAACGCCAAGCGCCTGGGTGGCCAGCAGTTCAAGCTGCTGGGCGGCGAGGGGGCCGATCTGCCGGCCGCCCACATCCCGACCCTGCTGCAGGCCATGCGGGAAGGCAAACCCTATCCGGTCAAGGCGTTCCTGGTGTTCGGCAACAACACGCTCACCACCTACGCCAATTCGTCGCTGGTCTACGAATCTCTGATGAAGCTGGACTTCATGGTCAATGCCGACCTGTTCATGACGCCGACCGCCGAGCTGGCCGACATCGTCCTGCCCGCCGCGTCGTGGCCGGAACTGGACCAGATCGCCGGCCTGCCGACCATCGCCGCCAACGTGGTGTTGGGCCAGCAGAAATCGGTGCGGGTGCACGAGTGCAAGGCCGACGAGGAGATCTTCACCGAACTGGCGCGGCGCATGAACTTGCCCGGCTGCACCGAACCGGTGCGCGACGTGCTGGACTCCCAGTTGAAGGGCCTGGGGATCACCTTCGAGGAACTGACCAAAAAGGGCTTCGTCAAGGTGCCGTTCAAGTACGGCAAGCACGAGGAGAAGGGCTTCAAGACGCCGACCGGCAAGATCGAGCTGTATTCCACCCGGCTGGAGCAGATGGGCTACGCCCCGCTGCCCTATTACGAGGAACCGCCGGAAAGCCCGATCTCCGCTCCTGAAACCGCCAAGGACTTCCCCCTGGTCCTGACCACCGGCGGGCGCATTCCTTTCTACTTCAACTCGGAACACCGCCAGCTGCCCAAGCTGCGCAAGGCGCGGCGCGACCCGCAGGCCGAGATCCATCCCGACACCGCCGCCCGCTTCGGCATCGAAAGCGGCGACTGGATGTGGATCGAGACCAAGCGCGGCCGCATGAAGCAGAAGGCCAAGCTCACCACCGGCATCGACGCCCGCGTGATCAACGCCGAGCACGCCTGGTGGTTCCCCGACGAGGAGGGGCCTGAGTACGGAGTCTGGAAGTCCAACGTCAACCTGCTGACCAACAGCGAGCCGCCTTACGACCCGGCAATGGGGACCTATCAGCTCCGTGCATTGCTGTGCCGGATCGGCAAGGCGGAATAATCACCAAGAGGGAGGTTTGAGGCATGTCTGAACTATTCTGGAAGACTGCACGGGCTGCGGTCATCGGCGGTGTGGGGCTGGCGGCCATGGCGGCGTTTCCCGCCGGAGCCGAAACCGTCAAGGTCGGAGTGATCCTGACCTATTCGGGGCGCGATGCCGCCCTGGGCGAACAGATCGACCGGGCCATCAATCTCTACGTCAAGACCCACAGCGCCAGCCTGCCGGCGGGGGTCAACGTCGAACTGGTGCGGCGCGACGATACCGGCCCCAATCCCGACGTGGCCAAGCGTCTGGCCCAGGAACTGATCCTGCGCGAGAAGGTCCAGATGCTGACCGGCGGCCAGTGGACGCCCAACGCCACGGCGGTGGCGGCGCTCTCCAAGGAAGCCAAGATCCCCTTCGTGGTGATGACCGCCGGCGGCTCGGCGGTGACCGAACAGTCGCCCTACGTCATCCGTACCGGCTGGACTCTGTGGCAGACCAGCTATCCGCTCGGCCAGTGGGCGGCCAAGCAGGGCATGAAGAAGGCCTATACCGTGGTCAGCGACTTTGCCCCCGGCCATGACGGCGAGACCGCCTTCATCAAGGGCTTCTCCGAGAATGGCGGCGAGGTAGTGGGCTCGGTCCGCATCCCGCTGAAGACCAGCGATTACCTGCCCTACCTGCAGAAGGTCAAGGAGGCCAATCCCGAGACCGTCTACGTCTTCAATCCCGGCGGTCCCCAGGCCACCGCCTTCATGAAGGCCTTCGACGATATCGGGCTGACCCGCTCCAAGGTGAAGATCATCGGGCCGGGCGACATCACCAGCGACGACGAGCTTCCCAACATGGGCAAGGCGGCGCTGGGCGTCACCACCCTGCTGCAGTATTCCCCGTCGGGCGACCGGCCGGAGAACAAGGAGTTCGTGGCGGCCTGGAAGAAGGAATACGGCGAGGCCTCGGTTCCCACCTTTTTTGCCGTGGCCGGCTGGGACGGTATGAAGGCGGTGTTCGACGCCATCATCTCCCAGAAGGGCAAGATGGACGCCGACAAGACCATCGCCTTCCTGTCCAACTGGTCCAATCCCAAGAGCCCGCGCGGCCCGATCAAGATCGATCCGGCCACCCGCGACATCGTCCAGAACCAGTATATCCGCCGGGTCGAGGACGTGGGCGGCAAGCTGGTCAACATCGAGATCGAGACCATTCCCCAGGTCTCCGATCCCTGGAAGGCCATGAAGAAGTAGTCGCTGTTCCGGCGGGGCCGGGTTTCCGGCCCCGTCACAGCATGTTCACGCACAGGGCCGGCCGGAGAGCGTCGATCATGGGGATACAAGGCACGACGCGGTGGTCGGTGGTCGGCGTCTCGATCCTGGCCGGCGTGGTGGCCGCCGCCCATATCGGCAAGGCGCCCCCGGTCATTCCCGTCCTGCGCCACGATCTCGGCCTCGGCCTGATTGCCGCCGGCTGGGTGGTTTCCATGTTCAACGCCCTGGGTTCGGTCTGCGGCATCGTCCAGGGCAGCATCGGCGATGCTCTCGGCCATCGCCGCTCGGCGCTGCTCGGCCTGGTGATGCTGGCGGCGGGCGGCGGATTGGGGGCGGTGGCCTCGGACCAGACGCTGCTGCTGGTCGGGCGCTGCCTCGAGGGCGTCGGCTTCATCTCCGTGGTGGTGTCCTGCCCCGGCCTGATCCTGGCGGCGACGGCCCCCCGCGACCTGCGGCTGACCTTCGGGCTCCTGGGGGTCTACATGCCCACCGGCGTGGCCCTGGCCCTGGCCGCCGCGCCGTTCGCCGAGGCGGCGGTGGGCTGGCGCGGGCTGTGGCTGCTGCTGGCGCTGGTTTGTCTCGGCATGATGGTCCTGTTGGGCTGGATCACCCGCCACCTGCCCCGCAACGAGGCCGCCCACGGCCCCCTCAACCTGCGGGATATCGCCGGCGACCTGATGGCGACGCTGCGGCGGCCTGGCCTGTGGTGGCTGGCCATCGCCTTCGCCGCCTATACCGCGCAATGGTCGTCCCTGCTGGTGTGGCTGCCCAGCTTCCTCATGGAGACGCGGCAGACCGACGCGGTCAGCGCCGCCGCCGTCACCGCGCTGATCGCCGCCGCCAATGCGCCCGGTGGCGTGATGGGGGCCTGGCTGCTGCACCGCCGCGTGCCGCGCGGCGCCCTGGTGGTCGGCGCCAATCTGGCCATGGGGCTGTGCTCCATCGGCATCTTCTCCCCCGAACTTTCCGATGCGACGCGCTTCGTCCTGTGCCTGCTGTTCTCGGGGCTGGGCGGCATCCTGCCGTCGGCGGTGCTGGGCGGTACCGCCGTGCACGCCTCGGCGCCGCGCCAGATCGGCGCGGCCAACGGCATGGTGATCCAGGGCTCCAATCTCGGCCAGCTGGTCGGCCCCCTGACGGCGGCGGCCCTGGTCAGCCTGACCGGTGGCTGGGACCGCGTCCTGTGGTTCCTGCTGGCGGCGGCGCTGCTGGGGGCGGCCGGCGGGCTGTTCGTCGAGCGGTTCGAACGCCGCCTGTCCCTGTCCATTCCCCGGCGTTCCCCGTAGAAGATCCGGCAATCGGCTTGAATCGGCGCTGTCACAGGACTATCATTTTCGTAGATATCGAAATGATGGCAGTATACGCCCATGATCGAAACCTTCGAAACCGTGGCCAAGGCCGTCGCCGATCCCAGCCGGGTGCGCATCCTCAAGCTGCTGGAGGGCGGTGAGCTGTGCGTCTGCCAGATCACCACGATTCTCGGCCTGGCGACCGCCACCATCTCCAAGCATCTGGCGGCCCTGAAGGTCGCCGGGCTGCTGCAACAGCGCCGCGACGGCAAGTGGGTCCATTACCGGCTGGCCCAGCGCGGGCTCAATCCCTACGCGCCGCAATTCCTGGCCATGGTGGCGGCCTCGCTGGCCGATGACCCCACCATCGCCGAGGACCGCCGGCTGCTGGCCATGGTCAATCAGGTTCCGGTCCAGGTGCTGTGCGATCAGGGCCGCGCCGCCCTGCCCGGCGGCGCGGTCACCAACTCTTCCTGCTGCGAGGCTTCTCCATGATCAACGTCCTGGTTCTCTGCACCGGCAATTCCGCCCGTTCCGTCCTGGGCGAAGCCCTGATCAACCATCTGGGCGGCGGCAAGTGGCGGGCGTTCAGCGCCGGCAGCAATCCCACCGGCAAGGTCAATCCCCTGTCGCTGGAGGTGCTGGCCGAGAAGGGCCTGCCGGCCGGGGGCTACCGCTCCAAGTCGTGGGACGAATTCGCCCTGCCCGATGCGCCGAAAATGGATCTGGTCATCACCGTCTGCGACAACGCCGCCGGCGAAATCTGTCCCGTCTGGCCGGGCCATCCCGCCAAGGTGCACATGGGCTTTCCCGATCCGGCGGCGGCCGAGGGCAGCCACGAGGAGCGTCTGGCCGAATTCCGCAAGGTCTATGCCATGATCGAGGCCAAGGTGAAGCGCCTCATCGAACTCGGCCCGGAGCGGGCCGGGGAGGTCTAGCATGAACCTGTTCGAACGCTATCTGACCCTCTGGGTGGCCTTGTGCATCGTGGCCGGCGTGGCGCTCGGCCACTGGCTGCCGGGGCCGTTCCAGGCCATCGGGCGCATGGAACTGGCCCAGGTCAACCTGCCGGTGGCGGTGCTGGTCTGGCTGATGATCATCCCCATGCTGCTGAAGATCGATTTCGGGGCGCTGCATCAGGTCAGGGAGCACTGGAAGGGTATCGGCGTCACCCTGTTCATCAACTGGGCGGTCAAGCCGTTCTCCATGGCGCTGCTGGGCTGGATCTTCGTCAGCCATCTGTTCCGGCCCTATCTGCCGCCCGGGCAGATCGAGTCCTACATCGCCGGGCTGATCCTGCTGGCCGCCGCGCCGTGCACCGCCATGGTCTTCGTGTGGTCCAACCTGACCAACGGCGAACCCCATTTCACCCTGTCCCAGGTGGCGGTCAACGATCTGATCATGGTGGTGGCCTTCGCCCCCATCGTCGGGCTGCTGCTGGGCCTGTCGGCCATCACCGTGCCGTGGGACACCCTGTTCCTGTCGGTGGTGCTCTACATCGTGGTGCCGGTGATCATCGCTCAAGCCTGGCGCAAGGCGCTGCTGAAGAGCGGCGCCCTGGCTGCCACGTTGACCCGGCTGGGGCCGTTGTCGCTGGTGGCGCTGCTCACCACCCTGGTGCTGCTGTTCGGCTTCCAGGGCGAGCAGATCATCAATCAGCCGCTGGTCATCCTCATGCTGGCGGTGCCCATCACCATCCAGGTCTATTTCAATTCCGGGTTGGCCTACCTGCTGAACAAGAAGCTGGGGGTGGCCCATTGCGTCGCCGGACCCTCGGCCCTGATCGGCGCCTCCAATTTCTTCGAACTGGCGGTGGCCGCCGCCATCTCCCTGTTCGGCTTCCAGTCGGGTGCCGCCCTGGCCACCGTGGTCGGGGTGCTGATCGAGGTGCCGGTGATGCTGTCCGTCGTCAAGATCGTCAATTCCAGCAAGGGCTGGTACGAGAGGAGGACATCATGAAGAAGCTCGAAGTCTACGATCCCGCCATGTGCTGCTCCACCGGCGTGTGCGGGCCCGAGGTCGATCCCATGCTGGTCACCTTCGCCGCCGATCTGGCCTGGGCGGCCGAACAGGGCGTCGAGGTGCGGCGCTACAATCTGGGCTCCGAGCCCCAGGCCTTCGCCGCCAATCCGGCCGTGATCAAGGAGATGGAGGCGGGCATGGATCGCCTGCCGATCATCGCCGTGGACGGCCATATCGTCTCCACCGGCGTGCATCTGTCGCGCGACCAGCTGGCGGCCAAGCTCGGCCTTGGCCAGCCCAAGCCCCGCATCACCGTCAAGGCCGACGGCTCTTCGTCCTGCTGCCCGCCCAAACCGGGCTGCTGCTGACATGGACCACACCCGCACCCTGTTCTTCACCGGCAAGGGCGGCGTGGGCAAGACCTCGCTGTCCTGCGCCACCGGGCTGGCCCTGGCCGAGGCGGGCAGGCGGGTGCTGATCGTCAGTACCGACCCGGCCTCCAACCTGGACGAGGTGCTGGGCACCGAACTGGGCCAGAGCCCCACCCCCGTGGCCGGAGCGCCCGGCCTGTTCGCGCTCAACATCGACCCGGAGGCGGCGGCCCATGACTATCGGGAACGCATGGTCGGCCCCTATCGCGGCATCCTGCCCGCCGCCGCCATCGCCAGCATGGAGGAGCAGTTCTCCGGCGCCTGCACCGTGGAGATCGCCGCCTTCGACGAATTCGCCAAGCTGCTGGGCGACCCGGCGGCGACAGCGGATTTCGACCACGTCATCTTCGATACCGCACCCACCGGCCATACGTTGCGGCTGCTGACCCTGCCCTCGGCCTGGACCGATTTCATCGCGTCCGCCACCGGCGGCGCCTCCTGCCTGGGGCCGCTGGCCGGCCTCGAGACGCAGAAGGCGCTGTACGCCGCCACCGTGGCGCAGTTGGCCGACCCCGCCACCACCACCGTGGTGCTGGTGGCGCGGCCCGAAACCGCCGCCCTGCGCGAGGCCGAGCGCACAAGGCGCGAGCTGGCCGAACTGGGGGTCGGCAATCTCCGCCTCGCCCTCAACGGCGTGTTCACGGCCGGGGACAGTGACGATTCCGTGGCAAAGGCCATGGAGTGGCGTGGGACGGAGGCGCTGGCCGCCATGCCGGGCGGTCTGGCCTCCCTGCCGCGCCAGCAGATTGCCTTCCTGCCGCGCGGTACGGTCGGCCTGGAGGCGCTGCGGTTGATGTTCGGCGCGCCGGAGGAAACGGTGGAGGCGGTTTCCCTCCCCGTGGGGACGCTGCCCCCCGGTCTGGCGCCGCTGATCGACGGGCTGGAGGCCATGGGGCACGGCGTGGTGATGACCATGGGCAAGGGCGGGGTCGGCAAGACCACCCTGGCCGCCGCCATCGCCGTGGCGCTGGCGGCGCGCGGCCACGCGGTGACGCTGTCCACCACCGATCCCGCCGCCCATGTGGTCTCGACGCTGGAAGGGCGCATCGCCGGCCTCGACGTGGCCCGAATCGACCCCGAGGCCGAGGTGGAGGCTTATCGCGGCGAGGTCCTGGCCAAGGCGGGCGCCGGTCTGGATGCCGCCGGCCACGCCATGCTGGAAGAGGATCTGCGTTCGCCCTGCACCGAGGAGATCGCGGTGTTCCGCGCCTTCGCCCGCACGGTGGAGGAGGGGCGCGACCGCTTCGTCATCCTCGACACCGCGCCCACCGGCCACACCATCCTGCTGCTGGACGCCGCCGAGGCCTATCACCGCGAGGTGATGCGCACCCAGGCCGACATGCCGGAATCGGTGCGGCAATTGCTGCCCCGGCTGCGCGATCCCGCCTTCACCCGCATCGTCATCGTCACCCTGGCCGAGGCCACCCCGGTGCACGAGGCCGAGCGGCTGGGCAGCGATCTGGCCCGCGCCGGCATCGCGCCCCATGCCTGGGTGATCAACCAGAGCCTGCTGGCCAGCGGCACCACCCATCCCGTCCTGGCCCGGCGCGGCCGCTACGAACTGCCGTTCATCCGCAGGGTGGCCGACAGTCTGGCGCCGCGTGTCGCCCTGGTGCCCTGGCAGGCGGAGGCGCCGGTGGGACGGCGGGGATTGCTGTCGCTTCTCGGCGGCGGGTAATCCCCCCCGTCATCCCGACGCCCCATGGCTACACGGCGTAGCCCATGCGCAAGGCGCCCCAATGGCGGCCGCGGATCACGATGGGCGACGACACGTCGATCATCAGCACGCTCTTGTCGCCGGTCTGGCGGCGGTAGGTCTGCACCAGCGACGGCTTGGCGGTGTTGCGGGCGGCGGCCAGACCGGTGGGATCGGTGAACATCCGGCGGTTGCGGCAATTGGCGTCGTTCCACACCGGGTCGCTGCCCTGAGGCTTGGAGAACTTGGCGTTGTGGGTGGGCAGGTAGCCGTTGCGGTCCACGGCGGCGCAGAACACCGCCTTGGGGAACTGGCCCAGGGCCTTTTCCTGGATTTCGGGGAACAACCGGTCGGTGAGTTCGGTGAAGCGGGTCGAAACCTGCTGCGGCGTGGTGCCGGGGATGGGCTGGTACGATTCGTCGAACAGCTGGTCGAAGGCGATGTCGCCGCGCTCCACCGCCTCTTCCAGCCGGCGGCCGAGGTCGGCGGCGCCGCTTCGGACGAATTCGGCGAAGGCCAGATCCTCTGAATGGCTGAACTTCTCCTCGTCCTTGATGGCGGCCAGGAAGGAATCGACCTCGTGATGCAGCAGGTCGGCCTTGGTCGCCAACTGGCGGGCGGATTGCAGCACGTCGGTGGCGATCTGGCCGCTGGACGAGGTGGCGGCGCTCACCGACTGGATGCTGTCGGTCACCGTCAGGGCGCCCATGGCCGCCTGCTGGACGTTGCGGGCGATCTCCTGGGTGGCGGCGTCCTGCTGGTCCACCGCCTGGGCGATCTCGGCGGCGACGGTGTCGATCTCGGTGATGGTGCCGCTGATATGGGCGATGGCCTCCACCGCCGCGTTGGTGCGTTGCTGCACCACGCCGATCTGTCCGGCGATCTCCTCGGTGGCCCGGGCGGTCTGGGTGGCCAGGGTCTTGACCTCGCCGGCCACCACGGCGAAGCCCTTGCCCGCTTCGCCGGCCCGCGCCGCCTCGATGGTGGCGTTCAAGGCCAGCAGGTTGGTCTGGGCGGCGATGGAGTTGATCAGGTCCACCACTTCACCGATGCGATGGGTGGCCTCGGCCAGGCCGCGCACGATGTCGTTGGCCTCCTCGGACTCGCGCGCCGCGGTGCGCGCCATGGTGCTGGAATGGCTGACCCGGCGGCCGATCTCCTTGATGGAGGCGGAAAGCTCCTCGGCGCCCGCCGCCACCGAATTGACGTTGTCCGAGGCCTGGGCGGCGGCGTCGGACACCGCCTGGGACTGCAGCTTGACCGTCTCGGAGGTCGAGGCCATGTCGCCGGCCGTCCTCTGCATCTGGCCGCTGGCGGTGACCACCGCCTCCAGGGTGTCGGTGACGCTGGCCTCGAAGCGGGCGGCCTGCTGCTCCAGGGCGATGCGCCGCTGTTCCTTGGCCTCCTGGTCGGCCCGCTGGGCCTGTTCCAGTTCCACGGCGCGGCGCTTGTTGGCCTTGAACACCTCGACGGCGGCGGCCATCTCGGCGATCTCGTCGCCACGGTCGAGGAACGGCACCTCGACATCGAGGTCGTCGCCGGCCAGCTTGCCCATCACCCGGGTGATCTCGGCCACCGGCTGCGCGATCATGCGGCCCATGGCGAAGGTGACCAGCGCTCCGATCAGCAGGAAGATGGCCAGGACCAGGGCGTATTCCACCTCGGTGGAGGCGGCCAGCGCCGCCGTATCGCGATAGTCGGCGGCGGCGCGCGAGGCGGCCTTGGTGGTCAGTCCCTGCAGGTCGGCGCGCAGGCCGTCATATTCCAACTCGGTGGCGCCCATCATGGACAGGGCGGTGATGTGGTCGCTCTCGTACATGCCGAGCACGTCGCCGACCGCCAGGACGTAGTCCTTGACGTGCTTGGCCACCGCCGGGTCCGCCGCCATGGCCTTGAGCAGTTCGTTGGCCTTATCGCCGAACACCTTGACGTCGGCACGCAGTTCCTTGTCCAGAAGGGTGATCTTGTCCTTGTCCTCCTTGGCCGCCTTCCAGCCCAGGATGCGGTAGAGGTTGGATTCGATGGTGGCCGCCATGCCGTCCAGCTCGGCGGCGGCGCGGCTGTTGGCGAAGGAGGTGTTGACCATGCTGTCCATGGCCGCGTTCTGCCGCGCCATGGCGAAGTGGAACACCACGCCCAGGACCAGCATGGAGATGATCAGGATGATGGGGGCAACGAATACCTTGATGAGAATCCGGGTGTTGGCGATCATCGCAAGCATTCATTTCCCTCCCTGTTCATCGGCGATCCATGGTGCCCCCTTCTCTTCGGGGAAGGCCGCATGCGGGCAACCAGGATGATCCACGGCGAGGGTACATCTTTCACCAGGGCATCGCCATAGCGGCAAATGCCGATTCGGACGTAGCCAAGCCGGACGCGTTGCCTCACCATCGGCCGGCATCATCCATTGATCGGGCCGATAAGCGTGACTGCGACGAAACACCCGGTGAGGAACGTCATCCTCCTGAGCGGCTGTCAGGCCTTGTCCATGAGCGGCTCGGTGATGGTGTTCGCGGTCGTCGCCCTGGCGGGGGCCATGCTGGCCCCGTCGCCGGAACTGGCCACCCTTCCCCTGGGCATCCACTTCGTCTCCATGATGGCGGCGACCATCCCGGCCTCCCTGCTGATGGGCCGGCTGGGGCGGCGCATCGGTTTCTCGGTGGGGCAGGCCATCGGCCTGTGCGGGGCGGTGCTGTCGGTGTGGGCCCTGCTGACCGGGTCGTTCTGGGGCTTCGTCGCCGCGGCGGCCCCCATCGGCGTTCACAACGGCTTCTTCCAGTATCTGCGCTTCGCCGCCGCCGACGTGGCCAGCCCGGCCTTCCGGCCCAAGGCGATCTCCTGGGTCATGGCGGGGGGCATCGTCGCCGGCTTCCTGGGACCGGAACTGGCCAAGCGCACCGCCGATCTTTTCGCTCCGGTGCTGTTCGCCGGCCCCTATGCCGTGCTGGCCGGGCTGTGCCTGCTCAACATCATCACCTTGCAGGCGGTGCGGATTCCCCGGCCGCCGCAACTGGCCCGGCACGAAACCGGCCGCCGGCTCGGGGAGATCGGCATCCAGCCGACCTTCGTGGTCGCCGCCCTGTCGGCCATGATCGGCTATGGCGTTATGAATCTGGTGATGGTGGCGACGCCGCTGGCCATGGTCGGATGCGGCTTCGCCTTCTCGGATTCCACCGAGATCATCCGCTGGCATGTGCTGGGCATGTTCGTGCCGAGCTTTTTCACCGGCGGATTGATCCGCCGTTACGGCGTGCTGCGGATCATCGCCACCGGCGCGGTGCTGCTGGCGGTCAGTCTGGCCTGCAACCTGGCGGGAACGGCCTTCGTCAATTTCTGGGTCGGGCTGGTCCTGCTGGGCATCGGCTGGAACTTCATGTTCATCGGCGGCACCACCCTGCTGTCCGAGGCCCATGCCTCCGAGGAACGTGCCAAGGCCCAGGCCCTCAACGACTTCCTGGTGTTCAGCACCACGGCGGTCACCAGCTTCGCCTCGGGCGCGGTGCAAAGCGCCCTGGGGTGGCAGGCGGTCAACGCCCTGTCGCTGGTTCCGGTCGTCCTGGCGTTCGGCGCGGTGCTGTGGCTGGCCCGCCGCCGCCGGCCGGCCGCGGCCTGAGCCCCGGAAACGCCCCCTGGCGCATGGATGGGCTGGTGCATTAGGATCGCGCACCAGCAACGAGGTAGACAATGACCAGCGGAATGACGTGCCCCAAGTGCAACTCTGAAAACGTTTATCATGACGGCAGCCTGTGGGTTTGCCCCGACTGCGCCCATGAATGGAACCCGGATACCGAGTCCGGCGATGCCGGCGGGGACGGTTCCGAGGTCCGGGACGCCAACGGAAACGTGCTCGCCGACGGCGACAGCGTGACGGTGATCAAGGACCTGAAGGTCAAGGGATCGTCCCTGGTGGTCAAGGGCGGGACCAAGGTCAAGGGCATCCGTCTGGTGGATGCGAGCGATGGACACAACATCTCCTGCAAGATCGACGGCATCGGGGCCATGAACCTGAAGTCGGAGTTCGTCAAGAAGGCCTAGGAACAGGCTTCGGATCCGCCGGCCCGCTCCCTGGCTTGCTTCAGGAAGGGTCGGCGCCCGTGCCAAGAACCGCGCAGGGATTTAGCGGTAAGACGGTCATGGTGGGGTGAGCGTCGAACTGATCCGACTGGATGACCAGGGTGGGGTGGGGCTTGCCGAAATCGCCCTGCAGGACGATGGTGACGAGGTCGCCGCGCCTCACGCCGTCCACCCGTCCGTGTCGGCCAGGGCGTCATCCAGGAGGGTCCGCAACTCGGTGTCGGCGGCCTCGGCCTCGGCGGCCAGCAATGACTGCCGGTGACAGTCCTCGGCAAAGCCGGGGCGTCTTGTGTCCGGAACCCAGATTTGCAGGGGGCGCAGTCCCACCGCCCGGAGATTGCTCCGCTTTGCGGTGCTCGATGCCATGACGGAATCTCCAAGATCGTTACATGTAACATAGCCCCTTGGGCCCGGCTTAACAAGGGAGGGGGGATATGGTGTAGCGCTATTGTCCCACGGAAAAATGGGAGCGCGCGTGATCACGGGTGTTATCCCGTGATCTAGAATGCTCGTAACTGATTGCTTTTAAAGCCGGTGGCGGAGGGAAGGAGGCTGGGGACGAACCTTCTCTCGTTGGAAATCAATGAGATGACGGGCCGTTGAAAGCCGATTTGAGCGCGCTTTCCAGCGGATCGAAATCGTCTTGGATTACATCCCAGATACGTCGGGTATTGGTACGGAAATACTCGTGAACGATACGGTCGCGGAGTCCGGCGATGGCGCGCCAGGGGATGTCCGGACGCCCGAATGGTTCAGCGAAGAACCATTTTATTCGAACAAGTCACAATCCCTTAATGCGGTTTGGATATCGCCTGGAAAGGCCGGGTTGCGGTGAGCCAGATTGTTCCTTATCCGCGCAAGGCATTTTAAGTAGGCCGCAGCCTGCTGCGTGACTTTCCCCTCCAGTTGCCATGCAAGCGCTCCGAGTTCAATTTCCTCGACGCAATCCACTCCCAGCATGCGGAGATGGTTATCAACGTGAAGCCATTTCCGATACTGATCGACCAATCCCTGGCGCCGCTCTTCCAGCCATGGGAAAATCGCGGCGACATGGGCGCGCCAGATCCGGCGATCGAGTTCCTTGCAGTGCCCCTCTTTCAGAAGCAGGATTGGACATCCCAAAGTCTGACTGCCGAACCGCCGAACCCCGGCGATCGGTGGGCTATCCTGGCGTTCGAGCCAGCCAATGGGGTCGAACAGATCCTGTTTTCCGGCCTGGGCGATGGAGGCAGCGAGATCCAGCCGCCAGGCGCAGAGATCGACGGCAAGCGCGGTGGCGAGCGAGGCCAACAGTTCGGGACGGTCGATAGGGGCATGCATATCCGCCCAGATCGTCACGTCGAGGCGCCGCACGCGGTCGCCCCAGACGAGCAACGGAAGATCAGGCGCAACGGCCCAGCCCTTTGGTATCCCCATAATAATCAGGGCAAGACCGCCCGATAAGGTCGCCCGCCGCTCGATAAAGCGCTTCAAGAAAACACGCCACGCGTCCTGGTCTGAACTGGATAGTCGACTGACATCAATGACTGCCACATGTTCATACAAACTGCTTGTCAGCAACCCGTCGAGATTTGCCGCCGCACCGAATGCTTCTCCAAGAGCTTTGGCGGGTGCTGCGTTGTGAACCGGGCGGACGGTCTCGACGATCCAGTCGCGCGCGCGCAATCTGGCGCGCAATCCCTCGTCGAAGCCATACGGCATCGAGTCGTCATTGGCGAGAACGGCAAGTCCGCAGTCCAGGGCGGCCTCCGCCTCGTCGAGGAAGGCCGCCGCCGACGGCAAGCGCCAGGGATCGGTGAACAAGTTCATCCGGCGACAAGCTTGCCCAGCGGCGTCACCCGCAGCCCGCCGTGCCCGAACGGCATGGCAAGCCCCAAAGAAGCCAACGTTGCCGCGACCTTAGGGCTTGCGATCGCTTCCAAGTCATCCGAATCCTCGATGTCGCCCAATTCCACAAGATCCGAGAGATAGGGAACCAGATCGGCCGGAAGGCCAACATCTTCCGGCTTGAGCCTGTTCCGGCCTGCCCATTCGGAAAGTCGTTGCAAGCGCCGGTCCGGCGTCTCGGTTGTGAGTTGCTGCAACAGATCAATCAGCGCCGACAGCCGGGCGGGCGCGCCCCCGGAGACGGCAAGGATTGCCGCCCGCGTCTGCCGGTCGTCAAGCGACGTCAGTCCTTGATCCCATAGCCAGTGGCGCACCATGGTCTCGGCCCATGGGTCGGCGCGGAAGACCTGGACGCCCTCCATTGCCGGCACGGGAACACGGACAATGTCCGCGCTCGGCGGGAGCACCCAGACCGGAAGCGTCCGACCGGACTTGACGGCGTCCTGCCGGCCGAGCCATTCGGCTACGGCGTCATCCCACGCACCACCGGTGAACACGATGTGACGTCCTTTGCGCGCCCGATCAACAACCGCACGCAACTCGCCGGGCGATCCCAAATGACGATGAACTTCCGGGGCCTCGTCTCCGCTGGTCCAATTTTCCGCCAACGTCGCCAGCCGCTCTCCGATGTCGGCTCCGATCACCGACGTCGCCCCGACCACGATGCGGATGCCTGGTTCCCGCGGGCTGAAAAGGCGATCGACCATCCGGTCGGACAGGGGCGATCGTGCATTCGCATCGGAAGGCCGCACACGCCGGCAGAACGTCGTCGCGTCATAGTCCGCTGCGGGCTCGCGTTCGGAAAGGGCCAGAATGTCCCGCTCGATCTCGGTCCGCTGGCCCAGCAATTGGGCGATATGGGCATTGCGCAATCCGAAGCGGCCTTTGGAAAATTGGCCGAGCACACCGAGATCGACCATTTCCTCCAGCAATTCGCACAAATCGTCCGAGCGCAGGCGTTCCTGCCCGGCCGGCCACCAATGCAGGACGAGTTCGCCGATGTCCTGCACAGTCAGCCCATTGCGCAGGACAGCGGCATACCCGTCGCTGTCGTCAAAGCGATGCAAAGCCATGCATTTGGCGATCAGGTCGTAGCGTGGGTCGAGATTCAGGGTTAACTGGAAGCGTTCGCGAATTTCGTCCGCGATTTTCTGTGCGGCCTGCCCCTCGAACAACGTCTCGCGTCCCAGTTCCCACCGCGGCCCCCCCCCGTCCCGCGTGAATGACCGCTCACCGTCTCGATCACCGACTTGCAGAAGACTTGGACAAGGGATGGATAATGATTGACTCTGGCTAACATATCCCAGGCGAGCGACGAGGGATCGTAGTCAAAACCCGCCGCACGCATGGGGGCGACGGCAAGCCGGCGGACCTCCGCCTGATTTTCCGGCGTCGCGTTCATCGGGCCGATGCAGATCGGATGTCCCAAATGCGGCAGCGGAGAATTGGGCGCCTGCGCCATCCGGCGAACCTTGTGCAGGCCGGCGAAGACAACCTTGAAGCGCCAATGCGTCGCCTCCATCAACGACTTGAGCCGCTGCAAGTTTGGGTAGCCCTTGCCATGTTCACCGCTCAGGAAATTGTCGGCCTCGTCCAGCATCACCAGCAATCGCCGATGGGCTTCGGCGTTAAGCCAGGTCTCGATCGCCACGCAGAGTTCCTTCGAGAGTTCCTTCGAGCCGGCGGCGGGCGCGGCGATTATGCCGTGCTTGTTCAATTCGTGGGCAAGCTCGTTCCACAGGCGCTCGGACGGAGTCGTAGCGTCGCCGATCACCTTGATTTCCAGATAGATGGCGATCTCGCCATGCTTCGGGCGATGCTGCTTTCGACGCACATGGTTCAGCAGGGCCGACTTGCCGAGTTGCCGGCCGCCGTAGATCAGGCATCCGCCACTGGCTCGGGCGACGATCTTTGCCATATCCTCCTGCCGGCCGAAAAACATTTCGGGCGGAATACTGCCGGCATTCGTCGTATAGGGCTGAGTCCAGGCGAAGGGCGTGGCGCAGCTGAAGATCTTTTCCATCAGTGCGCCGCGTGACCTGGCGAGGTAGAGAATCTGTGTCTCATCAATGAGGAGGGCGACCTGCCGATCACGGCGCAGAACGCGCGCCAGTTCCTCCCGCCGCCGCCGGCTCAGGCGGCCAAAGATGAAGAGGAGACAGGCCTTTTCCCGGCCAATGCGACCAAGTTCGGTTGACAACTGGTCCGGCGTCACTTCCTGATTGGCAAGAAGGACGGGGTAGCTGCCGCGCGCCTCGCTGCCGAAGGCCGGAGGCAGGAACCAGCGGCCCGCCTCGGGGATATCGCAAGTCAGTTGCAGGGTGCGCAGCCGGCCTGAAACAAGCTCGCGGTCCGATCCGAGGCTGACGCTGGTGAAGCCGATCAATCCGGACAGATCCGCGATGGCAGCCCGCAGATTTTTCAGGGAATTGTTCTTCAAGCCGAGGCTCGCCTTATACCAAGCCTCCATCAACCGTTCCGCAGCGAGCGCGTCATGCTCATCATGATGGGAGAAATCAAGCGGGCCATGCCGCGATCGATCCGTGATCGCCGCATTGATCCGGCCGCGGTTCAACTCCTCCGCTGTATCGACATCCTCCACGAATTTCGGGAAGAACCGGGTGAAATCGTCCTCACGGTTCTCGTCGAGCAAAAGGGCTGTCCGTCCGGCTTGCAGGTCGGCGATGACGTCGTCGATCGTCACTGGATCGAGGTCTTCCAGTCGGTCGAGAATCTCCGCCGCCGCGCCCGCTGTGGTGGGCTGATTGGCAAGAGCCTCCAGGCGCTCCCGCTGTTCCCGCGCGATCCGCTGACGCAACTCGTCCCGGAACGCCTCGATCCGCTCCAGTCCGCCGTCCAATTCGGGAAAGTCGGGCGGCACATCGGGTCGTCGCGCTCCGTCCAGCGCGGGCAGCATGACTCCGTTCGCTCCGGAATTGCTGTCCAGGGATTGGGCGATCGCGGCTATCCGCTCCAGCTTGTCCCGGACATCGGCCGGTGTGCTGAGATCCAGATTGGCCAGCGTTGCCAGGTCCTGGCGCAAATGCTCGACCCGGTCACGCGCCTTGCCGCGCGCGAAGTCCAGAGCATCACCCAGCGCCTGTTGCATATCGTCTTGTTGCGAGGCCGGCAAGCCTTGCGCCTTAAGGACGTCGAACACCCTGGTCGCCGCGAGGATGGCATGTTCGCCCAGACGCTGGCCGTATGCATCGGAAAGCTGGGGTGAAATGTCGGTGGGCCGTTGAAGCGCCTGCAGCAGGCGCTCCTCCTGCGCCATGCGCTCGGAGACGAAGGCGTCCTCTTCCCCGCAGTACGACTGGCATCCTCCGGGAAGACGGAGGAGCGGTGTTTCGAGAAGCCAACGCGGTTTTGGGGCGGGACCGTCCGGGATGCGCCCCGCCAGCAAAGCGTCCAGATCGATCAGGGTTCGCGCCACAACGCCGCTGACCGCCCCATCCAGCCCCCCTTCGGCCGCCTGTTCGGGATGAAGCAGCGGCACCAGGAGTTTGCGCAAGCTTCCAACACGCGCCGCGAGACTTTCCCGCCTGCGGTTATTGTTCAGTCCGGCGTCGGCGCGTTGCGCGTCGAGCAGATCGCGCAGGTGCTCGCAGGCTTCTTGCAGCCAATCGCAAATCCAGACGAGAGGTGTGCCTTCGATCCGATCACGACGGGGCCGACCGAGAGCCTTCTCGCTATCGGCGACAAACCGCTCCTGCGCGCCGCGGTTGCACATCAACCGATCAATAAGATCTTGAGCATCGCTGTTGGCCTTTTGCCGGCCGGCGAGGACATCTTCTATGATCTTGCCGATTTGGCCCCCCGGCGCCATTTGCAGGTGCAGGATATAGTAGGTGGGCTGGTGGATAGTCTTCGCCGCGCGCGCGCTGGCGAGCCAGATGCGGCAAGCGGCCTGCGCCGTCGGCAACCTGAGTTTGCGCTGGGCGCCGCTAAGATCGGCTAGGTCGTCCATCGAAATGGGCAGGTCGTAGCCAAGCCCGGAAAGCTCCGATGCAAGACGCCCAAAGAGTGTCAGCGGCCCATCGAGCGACAAACTTGAGAGATACCCGCGGCCGATGTTGCTCATATCGAAGAGAGCCGGACGCAGGAGCGCGGCAAAGGCCATCATGCGTGTCAATTCGTCGCGGTCCGCGGCACCTTCCTCCCCGGCTATCTGGACGGTCGACATCATTTCCGCGAGAACTTCGAGCCGGAAGGGGTCCGCCATGTCCTCCGGCCGACGGAAGGATGGGGCAATAGCCAGGGCCTTGAGCACGGGGGCCGGTATGGGGGGGCGCCCCCCTCGCTTCTCCGACAAGCGAGCCAGATGCCACGCCAAGACCAGTTCGTCGCCCTCAAGATAGTGAGCGAGCAGATCGTCTAAGCCGACGGACTGCGGCCCGACGGCACACTGTGCGTCATCATGATCGGAGGCGTCAGGTTCATCAGCTTGCTCGACAGACGCGGCTGGGGCAGACTTTGGTCGCGGATCGTCCTTGGCCGGCTCCGGCCCATCGACAGTGAGGCCGTCCGATTCTTCGTCGGTCGCATCTTTGCCGGCCGCTGGTTCCGGCTCGTCGATGGCGTCTTCCCTCGCGGCCGAATCGGCGTCCGCGCCGAATTCATCTTCCGCCGAGCTCTCCTCTTGGTCCAGTGCGTCGGCCGTTTCATCCGCCGAATCTTCAAGAAGACGCCTAACAGCATCACGAGCACCGTCGTCATCTCGTTCCGCGGCCTCGAGACGGGTTTTCGCGGAGAGCAGGAGGGGCAGCAGGAGATGTTCCGCTTCAAAATCCTCTGAGTCGGCGGCCGTACGCTTTTCCATGCGCAGCCGGTCGAGTTCGGCCGCTGCGTTTTTGCGTGCCGATCGGCTGTTTTCGGCGGTCACAACGGCTAGTTCAAGGGCTTCCAACCATTCGGGGTCCACGTCGGATGCGGCTTCGCATACCAACGGCGCCAAGTCCGGATCGAGAAACCCGATACACTCCGCCAGCATGATCAACCTGGCGCGCTGGCGTTCAAATGCCTCGTTCTGCCGGGACGCGCTTTCGCATACGTCTCGAAGAACCGTCGCCAGTTCCAGCATCCGTTCAGCCGCTTCCACATCCGGAGCGTCGAGGGCCATGGCCGCGTCGGCAATCTCTGCCGCAATCTCCTTCCAGGACGGCTCAACCATCGTTTCATTGTTCTCCACCGCATTGCACGCATCGCGTTTGGGGCCGCTGATCTGTCTCAGGAACGCGAAGACGGCCGCCTCGACGGAGGGGGTAGAAAAATAATCTTGTGGAAAATCAAACACTGTCTCTTCTGATAGGTCTCCTTTGCCGGCCTGCTGCAAATACCGGATTGCGCGAACGCCAAATGCTTTCTTGATGTATTTGCCGCCTAATCTAATCATCTTCTGATCGTATGATCTAATTACATCAAGATCATCACCAGAAATTATCTTAGTTAGAACTTCGTAGAAAACAGTGTCATCCCTCATCTCATCTCGCGAGATCCACGAAGAAAAAATGCTGCTGTTCTCCCGTCGATCTCTGGGGGCCACGGGAAATATGCGCTGGACGACGTCTGGAGTCAGCGGGGCAAACAGCGTGGCATCGGGTGCGTCCATTTGTACGTTCATGACTGGAACTCCACACTGACGGGAGTGGCAACTTCGGTGGACACCCGGATTCCCACTTGCCGGAGAGAACGTGCCTGATCCTCAGGCCGCGCTTGGAAGTCGTGCCGAGGGGCGCCGCCCGCCCGCCAAGCCCCAAAGCCTTGGTCGATCAACAAACGGAGGCATCGCCCATCGCGTAGAGTTATTTCGAGAGCCCGGTAGTGATGCAAGTCCATTTTGCGCGCGGATAGCGTGACCCTGGCGTCAGGAAGCAGCGCTTCAAGAACCTTTCTCCGTAACGCGTCTGCGGGGAAGCCATGGAAGACGGCCCATCCCGCCGGCTCGCCTCGATCAGCGGGAGCCAACGCCACGGTCACGGTGGCCCCCGCCGCTCCCTGTGCATTCGTAATCACCTCGGCCAGCAAGCCGAGGGCCAAGGGGGTGAGGATATAGCGATCCGAGTATTGGATTTTCGCAACGCCCACAGCCTGCATTGCCGCGATTTCCAGCGGAGCCTGTTGTGCCAGACACCTCCAGAACCGGTTGCCGAACTCCACCAGAGCACCGTCGAGTGACGAATCCAACCATATAACCCTGGCGTTTCCAGTTCCAATTTCCATCAGCGTCATGGCCGACAATGGCTTGGCCTCCACAGGCCCGGGCGATGGACCGGTCAGGACCGGTCCGGCCGCGCCGATTCCCCAGTCACCGCCTGGAGCCGCTTCCGAAACTTCCGAGGCAACGATGGCAGCCGAACCCGCCTTGCCGTCAATCAGCGCCAGAAGTGGCAGTCCCCCGATGATAGGGGCACGTTCGATCATGGCAAGGTCGCAGGTTCCGGCGATGCGGTGCAGCGACAAACGCACCGCAAGGTCGAAACCCGCCATCGTCATGGCCGCGCGCGGGATACCCAAGCGCACCGGGACCTTCGCGTCGGCAAGGCGGGGCAGAATCCGAAGGAGGGGCCAACCGTCGAAATCCCAGTCCTCCGGTGCAGCGTACAAGAAAATTTCGAGCGCTTGAAGCTGTCCGGCGCGCCTGCGATCTTCGATCCAATCGACCACCGGACGGCCCATTAAGCGGGTGTCCGGTCCCAGCACGCGAAGACGTTCGGGCAAGGCAAGACGTTCCGACAGCCAGGTTCCGAGAGCAAGCCCGCCGGACCGGTCGAGGCCGAGGTCACGCAGATTGAGGTCCGGGCGTAGCACGCAGGCCGGACACCCCGCCACGCAGCCTTGCGGACAATCCAGCACTGCGGCGGCGCGCTTGAGCGCGGCCGCGAACATTTCCCCATCGGCGAGCCGCCCGACAAGCCCGGCGCCGCCGGCAGCGCGGTCGTGCAGGAAGATGGAGACCCGACGCCCACCAGCCGGGCCGGCCGAAGACCCGGTGGCTAGACCGATTTCGCGCGCTTCGACGCCCAGACGTTCGGCCAACGCCTCGCGCAGACCGGCCGCGAGAGCGAGGGCCGCTTCCGGCTTCGCATGGTCCGGCAACTGCAGTTCGAACACATCCGTCCGGCACGCATGAACAAGATGGACATGCCGCTGCACCCGATGCGGCTTTGTGTAGCCACCGGGGCAGAAGCCATCACGGGTCATCTCGGTGCCCCGTCCGCGTGCAAGTGGGCGGTGGCGGCGAATTGCCTCGGGAAGAGGCGTCTCGGTGCGACCGTCGCCCGTCGGCATCGGCTCGGCTTTCCCGCATTCGAGACAGACTGCATAACCGCCCCCGGCCGCCCCGCTCGCCATGACCACCACCTGTCCCTCGGCATCGGCACGAAGCCTTCCCGCAGTTGGATCGGGGAGCGCAATCCATGGCGCGCCCGCTGCGGACAGGAGGGGAGCATCATAGGGTAGGTGTGCAAGGCACTCGTAACCCGTATGCGGCTGGCGCCGGCCAAGAAAGCCGACCGGTCGCAGGACCTTGCGCGGCCCCCCTAGCGGGGCACCGCAGTGGGGGCAGGAATGGGGGGCAAGACTGTCAAGACCGAACGCCGCGCAGGTTGGGCACATCCAGAACTCGCGGAAGTCCTCAAGCTTGGAGGCGTCAGCATCTGCTCCCCACGCCGGACGAATGCCTTCGGACAGATGGACGAGTCCGTCCACCACCACTTCGGCTCCCGGCGCATATTCACGAATGGCGATATCCAGGGAGCGGGAGGCGCCTCCGCGCCGATCACCAAAGATGATCGCCCCTGCCTCGGCGTCGTCACGACGCCCCTTGAGGTGGTCGAAACTCACCACATCGGTCGGAAAGCCATAGGCGGGTGTAAAGCCTCGACGGGCCAATTCGGACAGCAGGAATTCGCCACGGAGCCGTTTCGCTCGCAGGGCGAAGGCGTCGCGCACGTCCTTGTCGTCTGCCGCCTCCTGCCTGTCAAGCAACGCGCGATGCTCGGTCCTCCATCGCGTCACTAAGCGTTCCAACGCAACCGCCGCCACCGCGCACAGCACCGCTACCGTCTCGCCCTCCAGCGCCGTGCCGGCAAGCAGGCCCTGCAGCAAGGTGATGCGTTGGTCACTTGCCCCCCAACTGCCCCGCAGATCATCGATGAACAAGTCGGCAGGAGCATCGGGCAATACCTCTTGCGCCATCGTGTCGCCGGCGCCCAGGAAGCCCCCCACGCTCGCTTTTACGTCAAGTCCACCGCGTTCGGCCAGCCAGGAGGCGAGAAGGGCCGCGTTCACATGGCGCTCCACCTGCCTGCGGCTGTCGAGCCAGACCTTTGGTGCGGCAATCGGCCGGGCGAGGAACGTCGCGGGGTCGGTAAAGGTCTGCCAATCGATCGGCAGATCGCGGCAGAAGGTCACGCCGAAGGCCCAGGGTTCGCCGCGCCGTCCGGCCCGGCCCACCCGTTGGCGGTAGTTCGAGACCGAGGGTGGCACGTTCGCATTGACCACCAACCGCACCTGAGGGATGTCCACCCCCATCTCCATCGTGGTCGAGCAATTGAGCAGATTGATCCGCCCCTCCCGGAAGCTCTCCTCATAGGTCTTGAGTACGGCGCGGGGAATTTGTGCAGAATGTTCCTGCGCCCTTAAAAACGGCGGATAGACGGCAATACGGTCGTGCGGATTGGTCCACAGGCCGCGTCGGCGCAGTTCTGCCACATCTGGACTGGACTCACACCAGTGGGCAACCTCCTGGCGCCGGTTCGAGTCAAGCCCCCCCGCATTGGCGTGGGGAAGCCGGGGGAAGGCAATTTCCTCCATGGCGCGGGAGACGTCATAAGGACTGTTGCCTGCGATGGCGTAGCCAAAGGGACGCCTGGTGATGGGACAGAGAAAAGCGCGGTCGAGCTGGACGACGGCGGCGCGCGAAAAGTCGAGGCGCCAAACGCCCTTGCCAACGTCGCGTGCCGCCGTCGAGGTGATCAACGACCACAGGGCGGACAGGACTTCACCGGCGCGATCCTGGTCGATCCGGCACTCGCTGTCGCCGCCGATCAGGCCGTAAACCAGGCGATGCAAGCGCGTCGGGAGTGGCCCCGGCTTCGGTCCGGGCCATTGCTTTGCATTCTTGGGGCGATCCTCGGCCAGCGTGCCATGCGGGACCACGCCGTTGAGGTTCCCGAAGCGGGGGGAAATGAGCGGAACCATCCAATCGGGAACATCGACCGCCAGATTGTTCCGGAACACGAAATCCACCGCAGCCAGCGCCAGCCCCATCCAGCCTGAATGATCGACCCCGGCTTCGCCCAGCGGGCGCGGGACAGCCATTGCGGCGGCTCTTTGCTCAAGCGCCGGAAAGGAAAGACGAAGCAGTCCCAAGGTCTCCGGATTATTCTGGATGCGTGGGCGTCGGAACAGTTCCCGATACAGGAATATTTCGGCCAGCAATGCAGGGTTGTCGCCAATTTCAACCCCAACCAATCGCCGCGGTCGCCAGACATCGCCCGCGAAGTTCTTCAATTCGTCCTGCCCGGAGAATCGACGCACAAGTTCTGTCCAAGGCACCGGGCGCGTCGGGCCGCTCCTAAGCCGCGTGAGTTCCGCCTCGACTTCCTCGATCTTATCCTCGAAATCGTCGGCAAATTTCCTGTAGCGCTCAAGATCCCGTTTAAGTTCGGCGATTTTTTGTGGGATTTCACGGGTGTCACCCTGGTCCTGCACGGCGTGCCACAGGAATGCGCGCGTCAGGGTGCGCTCGGCCTCTTGCTGGAGCTTGGCGGCGAGCCTGGCCACCCCCTGCCGGCTGTCCGAGAAGCTGATAGCCCGCCGTCCGCCCGCCGGAAGGCCGGGTTGGTCCAGCGGCGGCGCCAGATCCTCCAGCAGAAGCGGCAAGCCGTTGCCCATGAAGAACGCCGGGCCGAACCACAAAGGCGCAACCCGCGAGTCGCCAGCGCCGCCGCAGCAACCGCGCATGGTCACGTCATGAATCAGCCGGATGCGAACCGACTCGGCGCCCAGAGGCGGGACGTTGTCGAAAATGCGGCCGGTTTCGACGACAACCCACGCTTCGTCCGCTGCCCCGTTGGCGGGTGCCAGCCAGACTTGTCCCACGTCCTCCGGCGCCGCCCCCTCCTCATTGGGTTCGGCATCCACGGCGAAATCATCGCTCTCTTCCCTTACCAGCGCCTCAAGCCGTGGCTGGGGGCCGCCACGCACGGTGGCGACGAGATGAGGCGTGCCGCATTCGGTACAGGAGACCACCTCAAACACGGGGGCACCGCAGGCGCAACGGCTGCGCGGCAACAGGGAGATGCCGCCATAGCCCCAGCCCGAGTCCTCGGCCGATAGTTCCGGATCACGGGCCGCGCAGTCCGGATTGATGCAAGCCCACAGGCCGCCCTGAGCGCGGTGGAACAGATGCGCCCGCCATGGCAGCAGGCGATGGCCGTCCCGTTCGGCCATGGCGCCAGCGTCGAGCACCGATTGCGCCGCATTACGTAATGCCGGATCGCCAAAGATAATCCGTGCGACATCGCCCAGCCCGATGGCACCCGCGCTCATTTCGCGCCGCAACGTTTGCACGCGGGGGTGCGGGGCGAGCCGGTCCCACAGGGCATCCGCGCCGAGGCCGGCGAGAGCCGTGGCGTTGATGGGGGTATCCGCGCCCGGCTGCGGCATGTCCGGCTCGACCGCCCGTCCCTCGATCACCCGCGCCGCGTCTTCCGGCTGCCCGGCAAGGGCAGCAAGGAAAGCCCGCAGCTTGCCTTGCGCATCCACCTCGCCGCCGATCGTCGCCGACGTCGCCATCAGCGTTACCTGTTGGGACGTGACCCCAAAGGCGGCCCGCACGCGACGCAACAGCAGCGCCATCTCGGCCGCTTGCGAGCCGACGTAGGAATGCGCCTCGTCGAGCACGATCCACCGAAGCGCACCCGCCGATGCTTCAAGGATCGCACGGTCTTGTGCGCGCAACAGCAGGTATTCCAACATGGCGACATTGGTTACCAGGATTTCGGGGGGACATACGCGGATCGACCGGCGGTCACCCACTTCCGCTGGCGACAGGGCACGACCGTTCTGCCGGCGGGTCTCGGGCGTTTCTCCGTTGTAAAGGGCGAACCGCACCCTGCCACCTAGCCCCTCGGCCCAGGCGGAAAGCCGCTCCCGCTGGCTTTCAATCAAGGCATTCAAGGGATAGAGCAGGATCGCCTGCACGCCGCCGCCGCGCCGAGGGTGACGCAGAAGGTCATCCAGCACGGGGATCAGGAAGCATTCCGTCTTGCCCGAACCGGTGCCCGACGTCACGAGCACCGATTGGTCGTGTTCAAGGCTCGCCCGCCAGGCTTCGATCTGGTGGGCATACGGCTTTAGCGTCCGTGGCATGGCATGCTCGCCCGCGCAGTCAAGCGCGGTGACGAGATCGGGATGTAGAAGCGTCCCTGAAAGGTCGCCAAGAGATTGATCGGCGGTCGCCCAAACCCGCGCCGTCTCGAAGACGGGATCGGCCAGCATCGATTCCGCCGTGCCCGGCTGCGCGGCCAGACGCCGCAGCAGGACCGCATTAAGCGCCGTGTTCGCCACGCGGGCGTGCGCGACCACGGCGGCGGCCGAACGACACACCAGCTTGTCGATGGTCTCAACAAGTTCGGAAGAGCCGTGTCGATCCGTCACCGTAATTCCCCCTCCAACACAAGTTCTATCGCAACTGGCAGCGCCTCGTCGAACCAGACGGGATCGGCGAGGCGCAGGGTCAGAATACGCAGAGATTCCGCCAGATCGGGGTGTGCGCGCAAGCGCAACGCGGCCTCCGCCACCACAACCGGACCGTCGAGCAGGGGCCGCACATAGGGGTTAAGGTTCTCACCGATCCTCACCCGCCGCGAGACCACATGGCTGGTGCCGTCGGGCAGGCGGGAAAACCGTCTTGCGGTCTCCTGGGCAAGCGAATCGATCCGCTCGCGCGGCTTGGCGGCACGCAATGGGATCGGCGCACCATCGGCCGGCGGCAGGGCGAAGGGCTGCATTCCCGCGGCCAAGAACGCATGGGCCAGATGGCCTCGAAGCTCCGGTCGCAACGCAAGAATCTGCCCAGCCCGCCGCGCAACCGTCTGTTGTGAAAGCGCTTCCCCCTCCAAGGGGTCAAAGGCGGCCTCATGAAACCGCGAGCGCTGACGGTTGAGATCGACCGACAGGCCCGTCACCCAGTCGGAACAAGTGAGCAGCGGCCACCAGATCGGCGCTGCGTCTTCAAGGGCGAGCGCTTCAGCCAATTCCTCGGACTTGACGCGAAACAGGATAACCACTGCGGCTGCGGGAACCTGCCCGAGCGCCTGGACCTGATCGAGCGCGCCGGCATCACCGCCTTCACGCGCGGCCCTGATCAGCGCCCACTGGCTCCGCCATTCGGGGGCGCAGGGCATGCCCAGCAGTCTTTTCCATTTGTCGGTATAGCCACCAATGCGTTCCTGGCGCGTCGATCTGCGCATGGGGACGGCGGACCAGGGAAATGGGCGCATCACCCCCCCCTGGTCCGACCGCCCTTGAACGAACCAGAGCACGGGGGCCCCGCCCAGCCAGTCGCGCAGGTCGATTTCGCCCTCGGCATGGCGCTGATGGACCACCAGAGGCTCGGACAGAGTGATGGCGTGCAGGTGGGTCCGCCCTGGCCCGAGGCGGCAGCGATCGCCCTCAATTGCGGCGATCCAGTCATAGCGGCCAATCTCAAGTCGCCGTCCCGGATCGCCTCCGGCGATCACGTTCAGATTGACTCGGGCGTCCGGTCCCGCCAGGGCAAGGATCGAGCGAAGCAGTGGTTCGTAGGCGGCGAGCCGCACCTCTCCCTGTACCTGCACTGCGACTGCCGCACCCCCATTGGCGATTCGCATCTGGAGAGCCCCTCCGCTCGAAGGAAGAAAGCCTCGCCAGCCGGCGAGACTCCCCAGGGCGATAGGCCGGTCCCGCTCGAGGCGCTTTCCTTGCGGGTCCACAAGCATGCCGGACCGCGACGGCCAGGGCGCGGCAAGCGATAGGGCGGCGCCCGTGCACGCATCGGACAGCCGCAGATACAGCAAACCGGGCGCCTGTCCCGGCACCGCCAAGTCCAGGGCGACTCGCCCTGTCGAATCCGTAACCGCGCGTGCAGCGCCCCCCTGGGCGGTGAGGGCGACGTGCGAGCCGGGCTCCAGCCCGCCCCCTTCAAGCCGCACTTCGCCGGATCGCGTCTCGAGCAGGTCGAAGGCGAGCGTGTCCGGCAAGGCGACGAGGCGCATCCGGGCGACAACGTCGCCGTCATGCAGCCATTCGGCAAGCCGACCGTGCAGAAGGTGTGGAAGAGGCCGGATCAGAACCTCCTTGCCGAGCCGGCGCAAGACGCCGTCCCCCAGGCTTCCCCAGAACTCCGGTGTTCCGCGGATCACGGTGACACCATTGATCGCCGTCCAGCCGACCAGTCCTTGTCCGAGGGCGAGCAAATGCGCCGCGGCTTCCTCGGTGTCTTCGCCGGTGGCGATCCGCAGTCGCAAACCGCCAATCTCAACCTCGCCCCGACCGCAAAGCGGCCATAGCCATCCCCCGGGCGCGGGCTCGGGCCGCCCGATGGTGACGCCTTGGGGAATGTCCGGCGGGGAGTCCGACGGGCTGAGGAGCCAAACCACGTCCGCCCGCGTCCGCCCGCGGCCAGACAGCGGCACCAGGTGAGCGGCGAACTCGGTGTTCGGGTCAGGGCTACGCCACAGACTGGGAGCCTCTTCCACTGCGGGCATCCCGGCGTCGACGACGGCTTCTCCGACTAATCTCCCGTCCGCATGGGCGGAGAGCACCAGCGGTTGTTCCGGTTCGAGCGGCAACGGAACATTTCCGTGTGCGCCCAGCCGAAGAACCCGCCACCCCCCCACATCCGGAATTCCGAGCAGACTGGTCGTGGCGGCGCCGGTTGACAGTCGTGGGATAAGACGCAGCCTCAGGTCCGGGGAGACCCCATCCAGAAGTCGTTCTGGCAGAAGTCCTCCATCCGCCAGAACGGCAACGCCCGCCCACCCATTCCCGTCGGCGCGCCTGTGCAATTCTCGCCAGGCGAGTAGGCCGCCGGCAGGGGAAACTGCGCCGCGCTCGGCCGCAAGTGCGGGGCGAACGAGCGCAACAAGCGCGGCGGGGGAAAGGCGGAACGGCAACGCGCTTTTCCAGCCCGGGTCGTGGACATCGAGCCATCGCTCCGCGGCTTCAGCGGGAAGATCCTCCGGCAATCTCCGACGGATTCCGACCAGCGCCAGGGCCAGATCGGATAAAAGACGCGCCGTTTCCTCGGTGCGAAAAACCTGGGGCAGTGAGGCGACATGGCGGCACCCGGCCACGTAGGCCACTTGCGGGCCTAGCTCTCTCTCGGCCTCGATGTCGCGCGTTATGGCGACGATGGCCCCCTGATAGCGCCCCGCTTCGGCAACGAGGGCATCGGGCAGCCCACCTTCCGCCATGAGGCTGTAGAGGTACAGGTGGTGTCGCGCCTCGGAAAGCCGCACCTTTCGGCGCCACCACGGGATGCCAAGGTCAACCAACTTCACGGCGACCGCCTGGTTTTCCGTCAGCCGAAGCCCCTCGAACACGAATGCCCAGGTGAGTTGACCGCCCGGATGAAGGCTGCGGATATGTTCCGCCGCCCAGAGCACGAAACCCGACGCAGTGGAGCGGTGCACCTGACCCGACGCAATACGCAGGCGCAGGTCGCGCGATAATCTTACTCTTTCATCCTCTGTGCAGCCGTAGATATGCAGCGGACGACCATCCGGCGCTTCCAGTCCAGATCGTCCGAGGATCTCCTGAACGACTTGCATTCAATTCCTTGCCTGGGAATGACTGTACGTGACACACACTCTTTCGAAGATCCTTACCCAACGTATGATTACTTCGGATGGCGAAATTTGTCCAGATAGCTCCAGCTGGATGGATACATTGAATCGGTTACATTCAGCCGGAAGTTATGGCCCGCTCGGTATGGAGCCGGTGCAGGCGAAGTCGTCGTTGACGGTCGCCGGTCAATCCGTGACCTCCGGTCAGCCTATCGATGGATGGCCGAGCAAATGATAGAGCCGCCGCCATGTCTCGGCGCATTTCCGCTCTGGGCATGGGCCCAGTGGTCCGGGGCCTTATCGAGTCTAGGATTGCGGCGCAATTTTACATAGGGTTAAAATTGGCCCTATGACACGCGACCGCGATCCGGACAATTTGAAGGCGATCGGGGCCCGCCTGCGGGCGGCCCGACTTGCGCTCGGGCTGACGCAGAAGGACCTCTACGAGCCGTTGGGCGTCAAGGCAGCGACCTGGAATCACTGGGAGAGCGGCAAGCGTCTGCCCGATCCTCTTGTGATGGTTAAGTTGAAAGAAATGCACGGTATTACAATAGATTGGATCTATGCGGGAGATGCGTCCTCCCTCCCCTTCTCGCTGGCAAAGGCGGTGCTACAAGCCGCGTCGTGATACTAAAACCGCGCCGCCCCCGATGACGACTCATGGAGCAGCTTGGCCCCTCTTGAAATTATACGCAGCGTAAAAACATGGTAGGGCTCAAGAGCACCCCGAACCCCTGCCGGACAAATGCCGCACCCGCCTTCAGAGCACCCCACCGCCCCACATTCGCGCCCGATCCGCGCGGCCCAGTACGTGCGGATGTCGACCGAGCACCAGCAATACTCGACGGAGAACCAGGAAGAGGCTATCCGCCAGTATGCGACTCGGCGCGGCATCGAAATCGTTCGTACCTACGCCGACGAGGGTAAGAGTGGGCTGAGTCTGGACGGGCGCGATGCTCTGAAACAGCTACTGGAGCACGTTCAGGGCGGGGCCGTCGATTTCTCCCTCATCCTGGTCTACGACGTCAGCCGCTGGGGCCGGTTCCAGGACGCCGACGAGGCCGCCCACAACGAGTTCGTCTGCAGGCGTGCCGGAATCGATGTTCAGTATTGCGCCGAGCCCTTCGAAAACGACGGCAGCTTCGGTTCCGACATCCAGAAAATGCTCAAGCGCAAGATGGCCGGCGAATATAGCCGCGAGCTCTCCGTCAAGGTCTTTGCCGGCCAATGCCGCTTGATCGAGCACGGATATCGGCAGGGAGGCCCGTCCGGCTATGGGCTTCGCCGGGAGCTCATTGACCACACAGGCGCAGCCAAAGGCGAACTGGTACGCGGCGAGCACAAGAGCATCCACACCGACCGCGTGGTTCTGATTCCTGGACCGCCCGAGGAGGTGACCACCGTCCAATGGATGTACCGGGCCTTCGTGGAAGAAGGGATGTCAGAACGGGAGATCGCCTTACTCCTCAACAACCGCGGCATTTCCACGGACCTCGGCCACCCGTGGACACGGGGCACCGTCCATCAAGTGCTGATCAACGAGAAGTACATCGGCAACAATGTCTGGAACCGGATGTCCTTCAAGCTGAAAAAGCGAAGGGTCAGAAACCGTCCGGACTTGTGGGTTCGCGCAGATGGTGCATTCGAACCGATCATTGACCGACATTTGTTTGATGCCGCACAGGCGATCATCTGCCAACGTTCACTTCGATTCTCCGACGAGGAGATGCTAGAAGGATTGAAGCAGTTGGTCTTCGAGCGCGGATACCTCTCGGGCTTGATCATCGACGAAACCGAGCATCTCCCGTCAAGTTCGGCTTATCGCACTCGCTTCGGCAGTCTGCTGCGTGCCTACCAGTTGGTCGGCTACTCGCCCGATCGCGATTACCGATACATCGAGATCAACCGCGTCCTACGGCGAATGCACCCGGATATTCTGGCCGAGGTAATTTCAAGGATCGAGCACCTCGGCGGCAGCGTGCGGTGTGACCCGGCAACCGACATCCTCACGGTGAACGAGGAGTTCACTGCTTCCATTGTGATCGTACGCTGCCTGACGATGCCCGCCGGCTCACTGCGCTGGAAAATGCGCTTCGATGCCGGCCTGCGCCCGGACATCACCCTGGCCGTCCGCATGGATGCCGGGAACGAGCACCCGCTCGACTACTACCTTCTGCCCCGGGTCGACGTGGCGGCCGGAGCCGTCCGGCTGAAGGAAGAGAACAGCATCTATTGGGACGCCTATCGCTTCGATTCCATCGACCACTTCTTCTGGCTGGCCTCCCGCGCAAACATCAGGAGCGTCGCATGAACGAGGACGCAAACCAGCAGATCCATATGATCCCTGTCGACGCCATTACGGTGTTGAACCCGCGTGTCCGCAACAAGCGGATATTTCAGGAACTGGTGACCAGCATCGCCAACCTCGGGCTCAAGAAGCCGATCACCGTCAGCCTGCGAGGCGATGGTTCCGGCTATGACCTGGTGTGCGGCCAGGGCAGGCTGGAGGCGTTCCTCGCGCTGGGGCAGAAAAAGATCCCGGCCGTGGTTGTTCAGGCTACCAAAGATGATTGTTTCGTCATGTCGCTGGTGGAAAACTTGGCCCGCCGGCACCACACGCCCCTCGAACTGCTGGGGGAGATCGGCTCGCTGAAGGAGCGTGGCTATTCGATCAGCGAGATCGCCGCCAAGACCGGATTCAGCAATGAGTACATCTACGCGCTTTGCTTTCTCCTGGACCATGGGGAGAAGCGACTGCTGGCTGCCATCGAGCGTGGCGTGATGCCCTACAGCATTGCCATGGAGATTGCCCGCGCGAAGGATGCCGACGTCCAGCAGGCGCTGGCCGAAGCTTACGAGAACAGGTCACTTCCGGGCAACCAGTTGGTGGCGATCCGGCGGATCATCGAGCAGCGCAACCTCAGCGGCAAACGTATGCAGTCGACCGGCGGCAACCGATCGAAGAAGCAGGTCACGGCCGACGCGCTGGTCCGCGCCTATCGCAAAGAAACGGATCGCCAGAAATTACTGGTGAAGAAGGCAACATTGACTCAGAGCCGTCTGATCTTCGTGGTGAACGCTCTGCGCCGCCTGCTGGATGACGAACACTTCGTGACCCTGCTGCGGGCTGAATCGCTGCACACCATTCCGCGCCCCTTGGCGGAGCGCCTGGGTGGAAGCGGAGGCTGACGTGCCGGAGCCGGTGAAGGCCGCCTTCGAATCTTCCCTTGTCACCGTGCCGGCAGAATCCATACTGCCGTTGCATCAGGTCACCGACGCCCAGAAACAATCCGCCAAGTACAAGCTGATCGCGACCTCCATCGCAGAGGTGGGCATCATCGAGCCATTGGTGGTCGCCCGCCCCAAGAACGGTGACAGCCGCTATCTGTTGTTGGATGGCCACCTTCGCCTCGCGGTACTGGTGGACATGGGGGAGCGCAAGATCCGCTGCCTCATCTCCGACGACGACGAATCCTACACCTACAACAAGCGCATCAACCGGCTGGCGACCATCCAGGAGCACTACATGATCATGCGCGCCCTTGAGCGTGGCGTTCCTGAGGAAAAGATCGCCAAGGCACTGGACGTCGATATCAAGCAGATCAAGCGGCGGCGCAGCCTGTTGGAGGGCATCTGCCCCGAGGTCATCGACCTTCTGAAGGACAAGTCGGTCAATCCCAGGACCCTTGAGACCCTCAAAAAGATGAAGCCGGGCCGCCAGATCGAGGCTGCCGAGCTGATGGCAGCGGCGGGGAATTTCGCATCGAGTTATGCCCAGGCCCTGCTTGCGGCCACGCGCCAGCATGATCTTGTCCACCCGGAGAAGCCAAAGGAGGTGGGAGGAATCACTCCCGAGCAAATGGCCCGCATGGAGCGCGAGATGGAGTCGCTGCAGCGCGATTTCAAAGCCGTGGAGGCCTCGTATGGCGATGACGTGCTGCAATTGGTAATCGCCATAGGCTACCTCACGAAATTGGTGGGCACCCCCGAGGTCACGCGATATCTCGCCGCCTACCATCCCGAATTTCTCGATGAATTCCGGGCGATCATCGCCGCCGCGTCGCTTGACCAAGGAGGAGCGACGACCTGAAAGGTGAAGGAACCGCCCGACCCGGGGACCCGGACCCGAAAGCGCGGGGACCGCAGGAGATGCCGTCGCGAGGGGCGGATCGAGCGCGGGGGTGGGAATGGCGGCGAACCCGTGCGGAGCCCACCGGTGGCCTGCCTTGTTGCAGGCCAAAAACACGAAAAGCGGCCGACCGGGAGAAAGCCTCCCGGTCGGCCGCAGTACTTGAAACGATGCGCTCTATTTCCCGATGATCGGTGGCGCCTGCGCCAGCAGGGTGCGGGTCTGTTCGGAATCCGCCGAGCCGCCGAACTCGAAGTCGAAGGCGGTGGCGAACTTACCTGCCAGCAAGGTGACGACGGAAATGATGCAGCCGCCGACGGCGGTGTTGCCATCGACCTGGCCGAACACCATGAAGGCGATTCCGCCGATGATGCCCATACCGGCGGTGACCAGCAGGACGTTGGCGCGGGTGTTGCTGCGGCCGGCCTTGATGAACTCACTGTCCCTGGCACGGGCGTTCTGACGGTCGGCCAGGGTCGCGGTCAGGGTGGTGAGCGCGCCGGCCATCTGCTGCATCCGCTCCTCGTGGGCGAAGGTCTGGGCCTGGGAGCGAAGCTGGAAGACGAGGTTGGGATCGGCTAGCACTTCGCGGGCCTGGGCGGGATCGTCGGTGCCGGTGATGGCGCGGACGGTGTCGGCCAACTTGCCCACCGCCTTCTCGGCATCGTCACCGAACAGGCCGGCGATGTCGGGGGCGACGTCCAGGGCCACCTTGGCGAGACCGGCGACCGGGTTGGCGGCGATGGCGGCGGCCTCGCCGAGGAGATCAAGCAAGTTCATGGGAGACCTCCAGGGCGGCGCAGGCGTGGGCGTAGTGGGCCTTGCGGTCGTCGAGTCCAGTGAGGCCGCCGTTGATGCGTCGGGTGATGGTTTCGATGTCGCGGGCATCGGCTGGTCGGTTGAGGCCGTTCCTGTGCCAGAACCAAACGGCCGAGCGGGCGGCGGGAGCGGGCTGTTCCAGCAAGTCCGGCTGGGCGATCAGGTCGAGGCCGAGGGCGGTGCCGCAAGCGGCATAGTTCGCCTTGCCGGTGACCTGGATGAGGCCACGGCCGCGATAGCGCCAGCCGTCGCCGGAGGCCTCATCGCCATTGCCCATGCGGTTGGCATAGACTCTGGAACCGATGCGTTGCGGCTGGCGGGCATAGGTAGCGGCCTGGCCCGCGTCGAAGTGGCGAGGAAAGACCCGCAGCAGCGCTTCGGCGGAGTAGTTGAGGTTTTCGGCCAGGGCGCGGAACTGTCCGCTTTCATGGGCGATCTGGGCCAGGAAGGCCGCCTGCCGCAGCGGCGTGTCGATGACCCATTCGGCGCAAGCCTCGGCCAGCGGGGTGGCGAAACGGGCAATATCGGTGGGCCGCGCCGCCGGCAGGGCGGCACGCAGGATGTCTGCGGTCAGCATGGGAACCTCAGTTGACGTGGACGCGGGAATCCTCGGCGACGGCGACAATCTCGACCTGCTCGGCGCGGGGGCGGATGGCCAGTACACGGGCGGATTGCGCCCAGGCTTGGCCGGGGCCGAAGCTGAAATACGTCCTCTCCTCCGAACCGCCGACATAGGGGGTGACGGTCAGGGGATCGAGGACGCGAACCAGGGTGGCATCACCGGGCACCGCCTGGACTCGGAACGGCCCGGCAAGACTGCCGTCGCGGCGACGTAGCGCCAGGTAATGGGTGGCGCCCTCTGTCCATTCCACCGGCTCGGACAGGGCCAGCACGTCGCCCTGGTGCCCGATCACCTCGCCGCCTTGCCCCCAGCGGGGCATGTCGTGGGTTATGGCGACCAGATCGCCGTAGGTGGGGATCATGCCCTCCAACTCGGTGCGGAAGGTGACAAGGCGGCGGCGGTAGCGGTTGTTTGCGGCGATGTAGAGACCTTCCCGCTGGGCGTGGTCCTTGGCGGTGCAGCCGAACAAATTGACCTTGGCTGGGTTGTCGCCCTGGCTGTCGGGCAGCTTCGCCGTGGTCTCGTCGGGCTTCCAGGTACGCGACGAGAAATACTCCACCGTCACCGCGTCGGCGGTGTCGTCGCCGGGCATGACGTATTTGATCTTGAACGAGCCCTTGACGATGTTGCGCGGCCCGAACATGGCCACCGGCATGGTCTGGGGCGCGTCGCGGATGATGCGGACGATGCCGCCCTGCTGGATGGGCACGGCGCGGCCGCAACGGGCGATGCGGGTCAGGGCCTCCCACACCGTCATGCTGGTGTCGAACACCGCGTCGAAGCTGTCGCCACGGGCGGCCCAAACGGCATCCAGAGTGGCCAGCGTCTTGAGGTCGATGCGGGCATCAGCCAGCTTCGCCCCATAGTCCGCTTTGCAGGCATCGGCGAAGGCCCAGGCGATGGAACGAGTCGGTTGCGGTGCCGACCAACCGCCCGCCGCCGACCACACCGGCAGCTTGCGAGTGGCGATGACGTTGATCATGCGGCTGGACCGCTGCGACAGATTGTCGGTAGCCCGCATCTTGACCGCCAACAGGGTGATGGCGCCGAAATCGGGCTGGCCGGTCAAATAGGCGCGCAGGGCTCCCCAGCGAATCTCGTGACCGGCCCGCTCGGCGGTGTCCTTGGTGTCGAGGCGCTTGAGGCGGACCTCGTAGCGCCCGGGCGACACCGCATAGCGGAAGGACAGGCGGATGGCGGTGTTGTTGGCGGCGGAGTGGGATTCGGTTGCCAGCACCGACCAGCCGGCAACGGCCGCGCCGTCGGCATCGATGGCGCGCGCCTCGACCTGCCACTGGACGGTGCGGCTATCGAGGCTGCCGCCGTCATTGGCATAGTAGAGGCCACGCGGCATCACCACGTCGATGCCCAGCGCCCCGGCCGTGGTGTCGACCGGATTGGCGGTGAACGGGCCGATGAAGCCATCGTCGCCGGAGGCCACCAGATTGGGCGCCACCAGCTCCTGGCCGGCGATCTCGGCGGCGGTGACCACGTCCGGCTCGAACAGCGTCACCGGGGAACCGGGCGGGACGATCTCTGTCTGAACCTCCTCGAAGGACGAGATCGGGGTGTCCTCGATGCGGATCTGCTCGACCGCATACTCGCCCTGGCCGATGACGTGGAGCTGATACAGGTACTGCTCGCCGCCGACGTAATCCTGGTAGGGCTCCGAGGCGAGGTCGGGATAGATCAGGTGGCGACCATAGATCACCGGGATCGGCTGCCCCAATCGGCCCTGATTACCCTGGGCCTGGATCGAATAGGTCGGGCTGGGGGCCGGGGCGCTGCCGCTGCCGCCCCAGTTGAGCGACGGCATCGACGGCTTGGGGGCCGGAATCACGGTGTTGATCAGCACCGAGCCGACCATGGCGATGCCGGCGGTGGCCATCGCCGCGGCGGTGCCGGTGGCGGTGTAACCCATGGCCACCGCCGCCATGGGGCCAAGATAGATGGCGGCCACCATCACCGCGATGGTCAGCACGATCCGCATGGGGTTCTTGCCGCCCCCGCCACCTCCGCCCCCGCCGCCCTGGGGCCAGCGAATGACGGTGACGACCTCGCCGTCGCCGATGGCCCGGACGGCATAGATGCCGACCGGCACCGCCATGCCGCCGATCAGGATTTCCGGTCCATCGGGCCAGCAATCCTCGGCAATGCCGCAGTCCAGCAGCAGGGCGCCCACCGTGATCCCGGCTTCCACCGCATGCACCGAGCGGCTGGTCACCGGCTCGAACGGATTGGTGACGATGACGATGGAGGCGGTCATGGCGCAAACCGATAGAAGCCCTCGATGGCCCAGCCGTTGAGGCGAAGGGCGTCGGAGCGCTGGAACACCACGCCGGATTCCTGGCTGCAATGGAGGACGCCGCCACCATCCACGTCGAGCCAGACGCCCACATGAATGGGATGGCGGGACCGACGCAGCAGCACGCAATCGCCTTCCGTAGGCGGGTCAACCTTGGCCCAGCGCCGACGCTCGGGGTGGTCGCGGAAGGTCCGGCCCATGACCAGCATGTCTTCGGGATTGCCGATCTCGGGCAGGATGGGGCCGAAATGGCGGGCCTGCACCATGCGGACGAATTCCCAGCAATTGAACGAGTCCGGCCCGCTGCCGTGGACGGACCACGGCAGGCCGATATAGGCGACAGCCCAATGCATGATGCCCTCGAAGGAATGGGGTCCAGGGACCGAGTCCCTGGCGGGTGCAGGGCAGCGCCCTGCGAAGATCAGCGTGCCAGTCCGGGAAAGCGCTGGGCGGTATAAGTGATGGAGGGGAACGATTTGTTGCCGGCATCCAGCATGCGGGCGCGCCCCGTGACCCTCATCGTGTCGGCCTCGACATCGGTCAGGATCATGGTGATGGGCGGGTCCATATGGGGGCCGTCGAGATCGGTGGAGAGATAGGGCCGCCAGGTGATCTCGATCACCTGCTGGCTGATGGCGGCTCTCTCAAGGGCATCGGTGATGTCGCTGCCGACATTGTCGAGGGTGACGGTGATTTCCGGCACCGGAGCGGTATCCACCGGCGGCGGCGAGAACTCGAAGGCCAACGCGGCAAAGGTCACCAGCTTGCCGCCATCGCGGGGAGCGCTTACCTCCAGCCGGGCGGTGAGATCGGCATGGTCGCGGACCACCCGGATCGGCTCGTCGAAGGTTGGATGCCAGATCTCCAGCGTATCCAGGATCACCGTGCCGCTGGGGGCGGAGGCGAACGCCTCCTTCAGCGCCTGGCTGAGAGCCGGATCAGGCATCCCGCCGGTCCTCGCCATAGGGGCACAGGGTGCGGGCTTCCAGCAGCAGGCGGATCTGGTGGACGATCTCGGACAGGCCTTCGACCGCCGAGCGCAGGGCCTCGGTCTGGCGGGCCTGCTCCTCCACCACATGGGCGAAGGCTTCGACGGGCACGCCAGAGGAGTCCGACGCCCCCTGCTTCCTCGACCATGCCCAGGCGATGATGGCGATGATGATTACCGTGGCGGCGATGGCGGCGACCTGGACCATGGGAGCGGCTTGCCCCCAGGCGCCGACATACTGGGTGGCGATACCCGCCCAGATTTCCGGGGATTGTTCCGCAGCCATGGCCGCCTACTCCAGCACGATGCCGACCTTGGCCGCCTCGGCGGTCAGGTCGGCGCTGCCGCGCCAGCGGAAGAAATAGGGCGCGGTCTCGACCACCTGACGAAGTTCGTCAGACTCGGTGACCGGGCCGAAGCCGATTTCCTCAGGCTGATCGGGGATTTCCGCATCGTCGGGGATGGCGAAGTAATGCTTGCCGCCGCACTGGCCGAGGGATTCGTACTGGGCGGCCGGCAGCCAATGCAGGCCATTGGCGGGGGTGTAGGCGTAAACCTTCATGATCATCTCCTCCGATCAGAATTTCAGCGGCTGCGGGCAGGTGGTGCTGGTGTTCATCCAGTCGCCGAGCGCGTAGTTGCTGGACGGCCCCCAGGCAAAGACGGTGCCGTCCATGGCCAGGGCGTAGGCGTCCTGCTCGGAATTGCCGGTGCCGTCGTGATAGCCCGAGCAGCCGATACGGCGGATGCGGCCATGGTATTTCGGCGGGAACCCGACCATGCGGAACACGGTAGTCGGGTTGGAGGCGTTGGGGGTGCCGATGAACGAACCGCCCCATCCGGCGGTCATGGGATAGCCGCTGCGCCGCGCGATGCGGTCGGCGGCCGAGGCGTGCCGCAGCAGCAGAACGCTGTTGTAGTGGTACTGGGTGGCCTGACTGATGCCGGTGGTCGGCGACACCACCTGGGAAACATGCTCGACGCCGGGCACCAGGACGGGAGCCTGTCGGCTGTTGGTGTCGCCCAGGCCGAGCTGGCCGTTGACGTTGCTGCCCCAGGCCCAGAACTGGCCGTTCTTGGTGAGCGCGAAGCCACCCGCGCCGTAGCGGGCGCCATAGGCCCAAATGTCGATCACCTTGGTCGGGTCGGTCAGCCCGAGATTGCCGACCAGCACCGGGGTGCTGCGGTTGGTGGCGGAATTGTCGCCAAGCTGCCCGCTCTCATTGAAGCCCATGGCGTAGAGCTTGCCGTCGGCCTTGATGTAGAAAGCGAAATTGTGGGAGCCGTAGCCGGTATTGGCGCACTTCACTACCGGCCCCGCGTCGATCAGCACGGGAGCCGGCTTGTTGGCGGTGGTGTTGTCGCCCAGATTGCCATAGCCGTTGTAGCCGCAGCCGAACAGCTTGTTGTCGGTGGTGACGAAGTGGGCGAAGCCGTAGGAACCGCCCGCCGCCACGATGCACTGAACATTGCGTTCGAAGGCGGCAATCTTGGTGGGGATGGTGCGGTTGCCGGTGTCGCCGTGCCCGAGCTGGCCATAGCCGTTGTAGCCCCATGAATAGACGTCGCCGTCCTCCATCAGGGCGTAGAACGCGGCGCTGCTGTCCGGCCCGGTCATGCAGGTCGACACCACGTAGCGGACGGGACCGGCATCGCCGGGAAAGACGATGCGCTGGAAGAAGGATTTGCTCGAGGTGGTGCCGTCGCCCTGCTGGCCATGCCCACCGTAGCCGGTGGCGTACAACTCCCCGTTCTCCAGCAGGATCATGGTGGTGCCGTAATTGCCGTAGACCTGCTTGACCCCGGCATCGGTCAGGTTCTCGGTGACCAGATGTCCTTCGTTGGTGGTGCGGTACAGCGCGGGCTGGAAATGGGGCCAATGCGAGCCGTTGGGATCACCGTTGCGGCCCGAGTTGGAATTGCCCCACACGGAGAGACCGCCGTCCTGGAACACCGCCGCCAGGCCGCGATAGATCGACGTCATGCCGGACTGGCTGTCGGCGTCCCAGATACCCAAATTGGCATGATCGGGAAAGACCACCGCGTCGGTGATCAGGTTGGCCAGGCGCGGCGTGGCGACCAGCGACACCGCATTGCCCCCCGCGACAAGATTGTCGTCGACGTCGCGGGCGATGAAATCGTTGGCGAGATACTTGGCCCGCGAGTTGGTGCGCCCGGGCGGCAACAGCCATTTGGGATCGGTGCCGTCCGAGCCGAGGAACTTGGACGCGGCGCCCAGCGGCAGACGGGCATTGCCGGAACCATTGCGGACATAGAGATCGCCGCGCACCGCCAGGGGCGATGCGGCGGCGGCAATTGCGGCGGTAACATCGAAGACGTGATCGACCATGCCGCCGTCGCAGAACAGCCAGCCCTTACTGCCGGGCGCGACGGAAATCGCAGCCACCGTCTGGATCGCGGTCTTGATCCGTACCGGGAGCGGCAGTTCGTTGTCGATGATGACGGCCCAGCCCCGCGACGGGGCGATCACCACGACCTCAGCAGCGGTGAAGTCCCCCTGGTCCGGGCGCAGCACGACGACATCGCGCGCCACCTGATCCTCGGTCAGCGTCAGGATGGCGGTGCCGGGGGCCGCGACAGTGACGATCTCGGCGGGCTTTCCGGCTTCGTCCAGCAAGCCGAGCAAGGCATCGGCGCCGACCATGGATTCGACCGCCTTGGCCAGATAGACGAGGTCGCGGGCGGACGCCCCGTCCTCGCCGGCTGCTGCGGCCAGGGTTTGGCCTCGGCCCTTGATCGTCTCGATCAGGCCGCGAAGGGATGCGATGGACACGGTATTTCTCCTCTGTGATGGGGGTTACAGGAGATCGATTCCCAACAGCGCCATGTCCTCCAGCAGTTCACCGGCATCGGCGGGCTTGCGCTTGGTCACGGGTGCGGGAAGCAGGGCGTCGAGCGGCGAGAACGGCTCCCAGGCGGCGCCGTCCCAGCGGAACAGGCACTCGGGGTTTTGCACCTTGACCCACAGATTGAGGGCGCGGGCGTCCAGGGGGATGGCGTCGCGGCCGGCGACATCGGGCACAACGAGCATGGCGTCGAGCGCCTGACGCTGGGCGTCGAGATCGGCCAGCGGATCGGCGAAGAAGGCGTCGATGCGGTCCTGCAATGTGGGCATTGGCGTCAGCCTTCGAGGATCGTGGTGAAACGGAGCAGGTCGTCGCGGGCGTCCAGCAGGCGGCGGCGCTCGGCATCGAGGGCGGCGCGGGCCACCTGCTCGATGGGGATTGCGAAGCGGGCGACATGGGCGGCAGCGGCATTGATCTGGCCGGTGGTGGTGACGGCCAGCGCCTGGACCTCGGATTCGAACCCGGCGGCGCTGGCAGCGATGTGATCCTCTGCGGATGAACTGGCGGCGGAGATCTCGGCCAACGCCTGGTCGATGCCCGTCTGGATCTCGTCCGCCAGGGTGCGGAATGTGTCATCGGCCTGGGCCACCACTGCCGCGGCCTCCGTCACGCTGGCGCTGGCGGCGTCGGCGGCCAGAGTGGCTGCCACCATCTGCGCCGCGGCAATGCCCACCTGTCGGGCCGCCTCGTCGGCGCTGGCCTTGGCGGCGGCTTCTGAGCGCCCCGCGTCATCGGCGAAGGCGGAGAACAGCATCAAGGCGTCGCGGGTGCCGGCCAGTTGACGGGCATCGGCAGCCAGGGCGCGGCGGGCGACCGCTTCGATGGGCAGGGCAAAGCGCGCCGCATGGGCACGGGCTTCGGCGGCGGCACCTTCCGCCTCGGCTGCGGCACCGTCGGCGGCGGCAATCCGGGTCTGCACCTGGGCATCGGCCTGGGCGACCATCTCGCCGATGCCGGCCTCGGCGGAGGTGGCCACCGAGCGGATGTCGGCGGCGGCCTGGTCGGCCGCCGCAATGGCCCGGCCGACGGCAGCATCGGCCTCACCGGCCTTCTCTTCGGCGACAGTGGCAAATCCCGCCGCAGCCTCCTTGGCCTCACGGGCGGCGGCGACCGCACTCACCAGATCGCCGGCCTCCTGGTGCAGAATCTCCTCGGCATCGGCCACGGCGCGGGCCACGGTCTTGACGGGACCGCCCTCGGTCGGGACCAGACTCGCGTCTCCGGTCGCCGGGCCGTGAACCACGCTGTGCAGCAGGGCGCTGTCCGCCGTCACTTTCTCGACGGCGGTGGCAAGGTCGGTTTGCAGGGTCATGGAGCGATTACCAGCGATTGGTGACCGGCAGGCCGGCATGCAGGGCGGAATGCAACATGTCGATGGTGGCGAACAGCGCCGGCACGTCCTCTGCCAGCAGGATCTCCAGCGCCCCCTCGTCGAGCATGGGGCGCTCGCGGATTTCCAACACCGAGGTGACGATCCAAATCCCGCCCCGACTGGGCACCGCCTTGTAGGGAGCGTTGCTCTGGCCGAGGAAACGGGCCTCGTGCCCGGTGACGCCGACACCGCCCAGCAGGTCGATCGCAAACCATTCCGCGCCGTCGGCCAGTTTCAGGCGGAACCATGCCTCGAAGGTGGCGAAGTCGGTTTGCGATAGCCGCCAGCGCACCGGGATGCGGGTGGGCGTGCCGGTGAAGCGGCGCCGCTGCCGCGCCGGTCCCGCCTCCATGTCGGTGCGGGAGGTGGCGTCCTGCGGCTCGATGGCATAGCCGTCGAAGGTCGGCAGGGGCAGCCGGACGGGCCAGGAGATGGTGGTGGTCATCGATAGCTTCCCGCCGCCGGGTTCAGCCCATAGCGATGCTCCAGCACCGGGGCCATGCCTTCGCCGCGGCCGATGCGGCGACTCATGCGCCCCTCGATCTCCTCGACGATGATGTCGAGATGGATGCGGCCATCCGCCCCCTGGGATTGCTCGGCGCGGGCCTGGGTGCCGGACGCGTTGTTGTTGACCGTCACCACCACGCCGACCGACGCCGGCTGCGACAAGGCGGCATTCAGGATGCGATCGGCATTGTCCATCTGCCGGGGCGTGAAGACGCCCTCACCGACGCGGGCGACGATGGGGCGCTCTCCGGCCACCAGACCACCGCCGTGGAACTTCGGCGCATTGGCGAAAGCCGAGGGGTTGAACGAACGGATCTCCAGCCGGTCGAGACCAACCAAGCCACCGGTATGGGCGATGGCGAAGGCGCCGGTGTCTGGCACAGGGACAGAGCCGCCGCTACCGGCCCCAGCCGATCCGGTACCGGAGAAGAAGCTTCCGATGCCGGCGATCAGGCCGCCGAATAGTCCACCGCTGGCGCCGCCGAGCAAGGGCGCCACCACCGCCATCCGCCAGGCGGCGCGCAAGGCTTCCTCGGCCAAGGTGTTGAACAGGTCGCCCGCCGCCAGCTTGCCGGTGGTGGCCCATTTGACGAAGGCATCCTCGCTGGACTTCAGCATGCCGGTGACAACACGCTCGGCACCGCGGGCGGCGTCGGACGAATCCTCGACATAGGCCGCCAGGGCGCGCTTGGCACCGTCCGACCATTCCCTGGACGCCGCCAGCTTGCGCTTCTCGGCCGCCTCGATGGCGCGGGCATGGGTGTCGGCATCGAGCGCGCCCTGGGCCAGCAGGTCGTTCAGCTCGCGCAATGTATCGGCGTATTCCTGCTCGGCGGTGCGGTGCTGGCGGGCCAGTTCCTTGCCCCGCGTGCGGGCGTCTGCCTCCTCCTTCAGCGCCCGCTGAAGCTCGTCGAGCGCCTGTTTCTGGTCGAACAGTTCCCCGGCCAGTCGGGCCGCCTCGGCGCGGTCGTTGGCCGACGACTCCTTGGGCAGTCGCGACACCGACTGGTCGATGGCGGCCTGCCGGGGCTGCCACGGGGCGGAAAGCTCGCGCTGGAGATCGTCGAGCACCTTGCGGGTCTGCTCGGCAGCACGGAGGCGGGCCTCGGCCAGCGGCTTCTCGATAGCCTCGACCTTCCGTGCCGCCACCTGCCGCAACAGGGCGATTTCGCGGTCGACATCGCCCGCATCGACCCCCGGCAGCGATGCCTTCTTTCTGGCCGTTTCGATGTCACGGGCCAGTTGGGTCTCGATGGCTGCGATCTTGCCGGCGGCATCGGTGGCCGCCTTGACCTTCTCCTCCTCCAGCGCCTTCAGCCGCACCGACATGGCCTCGGCATTGCGGTCGCGCTCGGTCGCCTGGCGGCCGGACTCGCCTTGGCCACGCTCGGCTTCGAAGGCCGCCACCTCAGTGCGGCCCTTCTCGACCAGGGCGTCGATGTCGCGGCGGAGTAGGTCGGCCTGCCGGCGCAGATCTGCCATGCGGCGGCCGGTGACGCCGATGCTCTGGTATTCGGCGATCCGGCCCTCGACCTCGACCAGTTGCAGGCTCTTGGCCGCCACCTGGGCGGCGATGTCGGGGCCTTTCAGCAGGTCGCGGATGCCATCGACCATGCCGGTGAGGTCGTGCAGCACGCCCTGCGCGCCGCGCCCGACCGTGCTGGTGCGCGCGATCTCCTCCAGCAGGTTGCCCCAGGCGGCGGCGAGATGGTGGGCGGCGCCGGTCAGACCGGCCGCTTCCGCCGCCCCGGCGCCGCCGACCTGTTGCTCCAGGGCGTCGAGCACGATCCTTTGGGCACCGGCGACATCGCCGGTCTCCACCAGCGAGCGGATCACCTCCTTCTGGGTGGCGGAGAACGACACGCCGACCCGCTTCAGCGCCGAGATGCCCTCGATGGGATCCTCCAGCGCCTTGCCCAGTTGGGTGGCCGAAGACGACAGATCCTGGCGGAACACCGCCGACAGGTCCTGGGCCAGGCGGATCGCACGGGTGAACGTCTCGCCCGACACCGAGCGGAAGGTCGCCATGACGGCGGACGCATCCATCACGCCCTCGGCGGTGGCCAGCGTGCCAGTTTCCATCTCGTCGGCCAGCGCGGCCAATTGGCCGGCGGTCAACCCCGAGGCGGCGCCGGTCGCCTTCAGCACCGCCTCCAGCCGGCGCAGCGACTGGTCGGCGGATTCCATCTCGCGCACGCCCTGGACCAGGGCGGCGCCGACGGCTCCCACCGCTGCCGCGGCGATCAGACCGGTGCGCCCGGTGGCCATCAACGCATCGCCGAACAGGCCCATCCGCCCGGCCATGCCCTCGACCACGCCGCGCACTCCCTGGCCGACCTCGTTGATCGCCAGCAGCGCCTTCGACGCCGGCTGTGCCGCCCGCTCGATCCGCTCCAGCGCCCGGCGGCCGTCCTCGCCCAATTGCATCAGGGCGCGGCGGAACACCTCGCCGTCTTCAAGGGCAAGGCGGATGGAGACGGTGCGGGCGGCAGTCATTCGTTGTCCCTCAATCGCCGGGCGCGCGCCTCCGCGCGGCTCCTCCGCTACGCTCCGGGGCGCTCAATGCGCCCGCGCTCGGACTTCGCCTCGCTCATTCACGATGTCTTTCGGCCAGGGCCTCGCGCATTCCCGCTTCCGCGAACGGCAGCAGCAACGCCAGCGCCCGTTCGTCGAAGCCCAGGGCACGGCCGTGGGCGAGCAGGCCGGCGATGTCGAAGCGGGCCGGATCGGCGCGCATCAGCATCTCCCATGCCTGCCAGCCTTCGAGGGTGGCGGGTTCATTCAGGTCGGTGGGGCAGCTTCCGTCACCGGCGCAGGGGGCGCCGTCGTCGCGGCACTGGCGGCAATATCCAGGCCCGCCGCCGAAGTGCCATCGGCTGCGGGCCTGGAGACGTTTCCCTCGGCGAGGACCGCCTCATGGGGCGCGGTGTAGAGGCCGACGAAGGCCTCGGCCACGCCCTGGATCAGCATCAGGTCAGCGACAGTGGTGTCGGACACCGCAGCCGGAGCGCCGTCGGCATCCAGCACGCCTTCCCAGTCCAGGATGGCTGTGCGGGCCAGACTTTGAGCGAACAGCAATTGCGAGAACCCCGCCACCGCATCGTCGTCGCGCAGATCGGGCAGGCCGGAGACATCGCCGCCGACCGCTTTGAGGTCGGCGAACTCGCGGGCGACCGCGCGGGCCTTGCGCCAGCCCTTGATGCGGGCTGCCTCATAGGTGGCGGTGGTCAGCGGGCGGACATGGAGCCGCACGCCGAAGGGCAGATCAAGCCAATACGGCTCCTTGGGCAGGCACAGACGGATCATGGGGCGGGCCTTCAATACGAGGGGACATCGTTGATCAGGGTGACGCGCAGCAGATACCCCGCCACCGGATCGCGGGCAGCGCGCCAGTCGTAAGCCGCCTGGATGCCGCCGGGGCCTTTGATCTCCTGCTTCTTCTTGGGGCAAAACACGCGGGGCAGATGGAACCGCAGGGCATAATCAGTGCCGGGGATGGTGAAGCCGTACTGCATCTCCACCGGGTTTTCGGCGGCGATGGCTGCGGTCAGGGTGGTGTCGGTGCCAAAGCGCACCTCGACCGAGCCCTCGGCGGTGGCCTCGGTCTCATCGACGCCGTCGATCAGACCGTCGGAGCGGATGGTCTCGACCGGCTCCAGGTTGTTGGAGAACGACAGTCGCCCGCCGACCACGTTGGCCAGCGGCTCGCCACCGACCAGGATGCTGCCGCTGCCCTGGCTGAAGCGGCGCAGCGCGAAGCCGGCCGGCGCGGCATCAATGGTGGCGGCAGCTTCGGTCTCGCCTTGGGCGATCACCGCGATGGTGGCGTTGGCGGGTCCGGAGCGGGCCATATCGAAGGCGAGGCTGCCCAGCTTGGCCCCGGTGTGGCGGAAGAATTTGGGCGTCACCAGGGTCGGGTGGCCGATTTCCAGGGCCAGGCTCGGCAGTGAGCCGCCCGAGGCGAAGGCATGGGTGAAGCCGGTGCCGGCATCGCCGCTGGTGGCGGGGGCGCCGAACAATCCCTTCAGCCAGAAGCCGAGACTGCGCAGATCGAGCGGCACACCGAATTCGCCCTCGTCCTTGACCGCCTCGTAATAGGGATCCTGGGCGTCGCGCCCCTGGCCCAGCAGCGGGTCGTAACCCAGCGGCCGCTCGGCGCCCAGGCTGGTTTCCTTGAAGGACAGCCTGGTGTAGCCGTCGGCCGGCATGGTGCCATAGGCCGCCTCGAAGGCGGCCAGCAGGATGCAGTCGGCGCCGTAGGCGCGCGTCTTCGACATGGGACCGGTTCCTTTGTCTGGATCAGCCGAGCGGCGAGCCGGCGGTGTATTCGAGGACGACGAGGACCTTGGCCCCCTTGAGGCCGGCGGCGCCGTCGATCGCCTCGGTGATGAATTCCGGCGGCTCGGCCATCGCCAGATCCACCGTGCCCCCCAGCGTGGGATCGGCCGCCAGCCGGTCGCCAATGGCGGCGAGGATGGCGTCGAGAATCCCGTCGCGGTCTTCCGGGGTGGCGCCCTGCACCACCACCTCGATCTCGGCGCGGCGGCTGTGGATGTAGGCGGGCGGCGACAGCAGCATCTCCGGCTCGCCCCCGCTGCCGTCGAACAAGGTGATCAGCCCGCCCGCCGGGATCTTGGCCGCCAGCGGCTCGTTGCGGCGAACGGTCGCGCCGGGGATCCCGGCCAGCAGCGCCGCCAGTGCCTTCAGGGCGGTCTCGCGGGGAGAATCAGCCATCGTTCTTCCCCAGCGCCGAGACCAGTGTGGTGTAGAGCCGCCGCTCGGCCGCCCCCTTGGCCCGGTTGATGTCGAGGCGCTTGCGCAAGGTCACCTGCGGATAGAGCAGGAACATGATGGCGGTGGCGGCATTGCGCCCGGTCCTGGACCTGGCGAAGCCGCCGCGTTTGCCCTGCCGCGCCCGCATGTCGTCGGCCACCAGCAGCGACGGGCCGCCCCTGCGGTAGACGAAGCGGAGCGGAATGCCGAGCCGCTCCTCGACCAGCCGGGGCGTCGGGCGCTTCTTGCCGATGCGGGCCGGGCAGCCGGGGCCGGGCACCGCCAGCCAGAAGCCGTCGGCCGAGCGGATGGTGGCGCCCTCGTCGAAGGCGCGGATGATATGGGGCGCCTTGCTCCACACCAGCCCGGCCGGGCGCAGGGAAACGCCGGACGCGGGATAGGTCTGCGACCGCCAGGTGTTGGCCAGCCGCTGGCCGAGGCCGGCGCCGGTGACTTGGGCGCGCAGGTCCAGCTTCAGCCCGTTGGTGGCGTCGCGCATGGCGGAACTGGCGACCCGTTCTGTCGCCTTCACCTCATCGGCCATGACACGGGTGAGGTCGCCCCGGATGGCGGCAAGCACCCTCATGCCGGCCTCACGGTGATGGTCCACACCAGCCGTTCGACATCCAGGCGGGGTTCGCCCTGGACGACGAAGCTGTCGCCGTCATGGACGATCACATCCCCCGCCTGGGGTGCCGGAATCTCCCGCCGCTGGACCTCGAACACCGCCGTCCCCGTGTGGACGGTGATGTCCGAGAATTCGATATCGCGGTCGGGCCGCCGTACCAGGGCACGGATGGACCGGCCCTGGTACGTCACCGTGACCGCCATGTTCGGATCGGCGAACAGGTCGTCGATGGCGTCAGTGAAGGCGCTCATCAGTTGCCCGAGAACAGGCGAACCGCCAGACGCGGGCGCTTGTTGACCGGCAGGATGGACGCCTCGGTCTTGACGTCGATGGCGCTGCCGTCCTGGCGGGCAAGCTGGCGGGCGTACATGGGCACGCCCAGGGTGTTGACCGTCTCGATCAGGTTGGCCGGGGCGCCATAGGTGACGAAGGTGTCCATGGTGCCGAGCGGGAAGGCGATGCCCTCGCCCGGCGGGATCAGAGTTTCGGTCTGGCCGGTGGAGAGGGTGACGGTGGCGCTGTATTCCTCGAACACCATGCCGGCGAAGGGGAAGCGGCGCCGCACGTCTTCCCGCAGCGGCTGGGCGCCGGTGGAGGAGAAGTACTGGTAGGCCTGCTCGACCTTGGCATGGCCGATCAGCTTGTCGAAGAATTCCGGGCTGACCAGGGCCAGCACGCTGGTCATGGTCTCTCCCTTCAGTTCCGTCTCCACCTTGCGCAGCACCTCGCGGATCTTGGCCTGGACGTTGGTGGTGGCGGTGCCGAGGGCGAAATCCATCTGCTGGCGGGACAGGTCGAACTCGGCGAAGTAGTCGTACAGCGTGCTGCCGGCGCCGTCGCGGACGATGCCCTTCAGCGCGTTGACCTCCATGAATTCCCGCGTCTGGGCGTGCTTGCTCCGCATGCGGGTCAGCTTGCGCTCCATGACGGTGGCCAGGGGATCGGCTGCGTCGGCGACTCCGAAACCACGCACGCCCTGGACGTCCTGGGGGGTGATGGAATCGTCGTGGGGAATCCACGGCACCGTGAAGGACCGCATGCTCCGGGCATCGCGGTTGGCGACGGTAGCCGGGCCGCCCAGCGGCACGGTGGGCAGTAGGTTGAGGACGCCCTCGGCCTGCTCGATGATGACGCTGCGCTGGGTCACGCCCTCGAAGCGGAACAGCCCCATCTGGCCGAGCCGGGTGTAGAGGTTGGGCAGGATATTGATGGCCTGGGTCATCTCGGCAAGCGAATAGCCGCCCGCGTCGAAGGGGTTGATGATGGCGTTCATGGGAAAGGCTCCGATCAGACGGTGGTGCGGGCGACCAGACCCACGGTGGCAAGCTGGGTGATCTTGGCGGTGCGCTCGGGCGCGCTATCGACCGAGGGGTCGAATACCAGGGCGCCTTCGGCCAGGATGACCGGGCCACGGGCGGCGATCAGGCCGGTGGCCACGCCATCGGTGGCGTCCACGGCTTGCAGCAGCACGGCGAGGGCCACCTCCGCGCCTTCGTCTCCAACCACCTCGGCGGCGGGGGACAGGCGGTATTCACCGCTAGCGGTGATGCGGCCCAGCACGGAGCCGAGGGGATAGGACGTGCCTGCCTTCAAGGTGGCGGTCTCGCGGCAATAGCTGGGATGGCACTCGAATTTCAGCAGGTCGCCCAGGGTGGGCGATGCGGTCAGAACGGCCATGGTGGTCTGTCCTTATTTCCTGGCGGCGGCTTCGCGGGCACGCCGGACGATGGGGCTCTCGGCTTCGGTCTTGGGAGCCGCAGCCGCCGGAGCGGCGGCCACCACGTCGGTGGCGTCGGACCGCTCGGCCAACTGATCCAGCACGGTGCGGCGCAGCGCCTCGGGACGAATGCCCTTGGCCATGGCCTCGGCGGGATCGATGGCCACGCCGAGGCGGGCGGCCTGGGCGGCGATGGCGCTGATCTCGGAATATTCGGCCCGCAGGCGCTGCTCCAAATCGGCGTTGACCTGGGCGGGCGGCTGAGGCACCGCAGCAATCACGGGGATTTCCCCCTGGGGTTCGGACATCGGGACTTCCTTTCGGGCGGCGATGGGGCGAGAAATGGTGGGGCGGGCCAGCGCGGCCCCGAGATCAGCCAGGGCGATACGCAGGGTGCCGACCTTGTCGGCCAGACCGGCGGCCACCGCCTGGTCGCCGCGATAGACCGCAGCCTCGGTGGCCCGCACAGCGTCGGGAGACAGCCGCCGCCGCTCGGCCACCAGGGCGGTGAATTTTCCGTACAAGGCGTCCACGTCGGCCTGGAGGGCGACGCGGGCCGAATCGGACAGCGGCTGATGCGGGTTGCCATCGACCTTCGCCGCCCCGGCATGGACGAAGGTCCAGGCCAACCCCGCCTGAGCGTCGGCCCCGGACTCGTCGCGGTGAACCGCCACCACGCCGATGGAGCCGATTTCGCCGGTCTGGGTAACGTAAAGGCGGTCGGCGGTGCAGGCGATGGCATAGGCCGCCGACAGCGCCGCCTCGTCGGCCACCGCCCAGATAGGCTTGCCACATTGGGCGCGGATGGCCTGAATGTGGTCGACCAGATCGAACAGGCCACCTACCTCGCCACCGGAGGAATCCACGTCCAGCAGAATGGCGCGGATGCCGGGATCGGTGGCTGCCGCCCCGATGGATTCGGCGATGTCCGAATAGGCGGTGAGGCCGCTGGCGGCACCCAGATAGCCCGAGCGGGCCACCAGGGTGCCGATCACCGGCACGATGGCGATGCCGTCGGGGGTGACCGCCATATCGGCACCCGGTGCAGCATCACCGTCGAACGAAACGGCCTGCCCGGCGAGCCTGGGGCCGAGCGCGCCGAGGATGACGTCCAACTTGCTGCGGGCGACCAGCAGCGGCGTCCCGTAGAGTCGGGCCGCGAGATGGGGCAGATCGTGCATGTCGGTCCTTACGGGGTCGGTGAGGGCAGCAAGAGCGGTGACGGATCGGAACCGAAGGTCAGCCCCAGCCGTCGCTCCCGGTCCCGGTCGGCGGCGATCTCGGCATCGACCTGTTCGGCGTCATAGCCACGCTCGGCCAGGGCCTGCGTCCGGCTTTTCAGGCCGGCGCCGATCTGCTCGATCTCGGCCTTGGTGTCCTTCAGTGGATCGACCCAGTCCCATTTCGGCGGCAGCCAGGAGCAGGCGATGAAGGTGGCCCGCTGGCGTTCATAGCCGGGGATGTCGAGCGCCCCGGACAGGACGGCCACGTCCAGCCAGCGCTGCCACACTACCCGGCACATCTGGTGGACCATCACCGAGTGCTGCCATGCCTCGACCCGGCGGCGGAACTCCAGCAGCGCCATGCGCGAGTTGGAGTAGTTGGCCTTCAGCATGTCGTTGGACAGGTAGGCGTAGGGCACCCCGGTGGCGGCGGATATCTGCAGCAGGGTGCGGTATTCGAACGGCTCATACGATCCGCCCACATCGGCGGGGGCGGAGGTCTGGATCTGCTCGCCCGGCTCCAGCGGCACCACCTGGCCCGGTTGGACCTCGACAATACGGTCGCCGGAACCGTCATCGGCGGGCACCACATCGATCACGTCGGCCGGAGCGGGCGAGGTCACGAACATCGCGTACATCGCGGCGATCTTCTTGCGCTCCAGTTCGGCGTCGTCGTACTGGTCGAGCAGAAACAGCTTCACCACCGCCGGGGCCAGCCGCGACACCCCGCGCAACTGGCCTGATTCCACCGGGTCGATGACGTGGATGATCTCGGCGGCCGGCACCCGCACCGTCTCGCCGGCCAGACCGGGATCGGTGAGATCACCGGGATGGCGGCGCAGGAAGTGATAGGCGACGCGGCGGCCAATGCGGTCGAACTCGATCCCCTGGCGGATGACGTTGCCGCCGGGAAGGATCTCGGTTCGGGTCAGCGGCAGCATTTCCGAGGGCAGCATCTGAAGCTGCAACGGCACCGACAGCCCGTCTTCGGGGCGACGGGGGCGCAGGCGGAAGAACACCTCCCCGGCGATGAACACTTCCCTGGCGGCGCGACGCTGCTGGCCGTAGAAATCGGTCAGGGCCTCGGCATCGGATTCGTCGGTCCAGGCCAGCCACAACTGCTGCACCCGGGTCTTCAGATCCTTGTCGGCGATCAGCGAGGACGGCTTGATGCCGGTGCCCACAGCGTTGCCGGTCCAGCTTTCGGCGGCGTTGAGGGCGTAGCCGTTGTTGCGGACCAGATAGCGGGCGCGGGCGGTGATGTCCGAGCCGGCGGCGGCGATCAGGGTGTTGACGTGGGCGCGGCTGGGCTGGAAGCCCTTGAGGCGGCGGCTGCCCTGGGCGGCCTCGAAGCCGCCGATCATGGCGCCGATCCTCCTGCGCAATGCCGACAGCATGGTCACAGCCCCTTGGTGGCGACGGCGAGGATGCGCCGCCGGGGCTTTCTGCCCTCCAACACGGCGATGCGGCGGTCGAGATCGGCCAGGACATGGTTGGCCTGGGTCAGGTCGTACTGGACGGTGCGGTCGCCGACGGTGACGCGGGCCACCAGCGAGTTGCGCCGCGCCAGCACGCGCTCGCGCTCGGCCTTCATTTCGTCGAGAGTCATGTCACTGCATCCCGCTGAACTTGATGATCCGCCGGGGACGGCGGGCGATCCGGCGCACCTGCCCGGCTTGGGGTTCACTGGTGCTGGCGACAACGGCCAGTTGCTCTTCCAGATCCCGCCACTTGGCCTCCGGCCAGCGGTCGGCACCGGCGATCCAGGCGGCGGCGCGGGCATAGACCCGGCAATCCAGCGCCTCGTTGCGTTCCCGCAGCTTCTGCCATTCCAGCTTGGAGAAGCCGCGCCGGTTCTTGACCGTCACCAGCTGCTCGGCGACGAACTGCTTGCACCACTCCGAATCCGCCCACGATGGCAGATGCACCGTTCCGGCGGGGAAACGGAGTCCTTCGGCCAATTCCTCGTCGGTGGGGCGCTCGAGGCGCAGAAACCGGTAGGTTTCCGTCTTGAAGGTGGACACCGCCACGATCCACAGCCGGGCACCGCGGCGGACCTTCTTGCCGCCCTCGGTGGCATCGACCAGGGTGGGGCCGGAGACCGGGCTGGAGCGATTGAAGCCCTCCACGCCCTTGATGGGCGAGACCTGGCCGACGCCCATCCTGCGGCCCCAGGTGTAGACCGCCGAGGATTCGTAGCCGGAGTCGATGGCGAGACGGGCGATCTTCAGGGCCGCGCCGCTGGTATGGGTCCAGGTTTGCCCCAGCACCCGCTCCAGCGCCGCCCAGGTTTCGGCGTGTTCCGGCCCGCCGTCGATGACGACATGGTCGACCAGCCAGCTTTCCAGTCCGCGTCCCCAGGCCCAGACGTCGATCTCGACACGGTCCTTCTGGACGTCGGCCCCGGCGGTGAGGAACAACCCGCCCGCCGGCACGGTGCCGTTGGCCCAAGATTCCCTGCGGTCGTAGAGGCGCTGCCAATCGGGCGCCTCGCCGGATTCGACCCAGGTCTCGCCCAGCACGGTGTTGCGGAACACCCGCAGCGCGTCGTCGGAACCCTGCGTCGCTTCCCACAGGCGGGCGATGCTCTCCCAGGATTGCCAGCCCGGCGGCGAGTAGAGGGCCGAGATGTGGAAGCCGACGGTGCCGGGGTCCTCGGCCACCGCCGTGGCCCGCCAAATTCCTGCCGCCAGCATGGTGGCCTTGGCCGATTCGGTGATCGGCTGGTCGCAGGATTCGCACAGGTAATGGACGGAGGCCGGCTGACCCTTGTCCCATTTCAGCCGCTCGAATTTCAGCCACTGCATTTCGCCGCAATGGGGGCACGGCACGAAGAAACGGCGCTGGTCGCTGGCCTCGAATTCCCGCTCGATCCGCGACAGCCCGCGAATGGTGGGCGTCGAGACCAGGAACGCCTTGGCCCGGTGGGCGAAGGTGGCCATGCGGGCACAGGCCAGCGCCACCGGGTCGCCCTCCTCGTCGGCCGAGGCCGGGTAGGCATCGACCTCGTCGAGGAACAGGTAGCGCGCCGGCATGGAGCGCAAACCAACGGCGCTGTTGGCCCCGGTCATCACCAGGGTGCCGCCGGGAAAGTCCTTCGACAGCATCGTGTTGCCGGCGTCGCGCGAGCGGGCCGGCTTGACCCGTTCCCGCAGGATGGGGCTTTCGTCAATCAGGGTGTCGATGCGCTGGCGCGAGTTGCGCTTGGCCATCTCGACGGTGGGCTGCACCGCCAGCACCGGGCCGGGGGCATGGTGGATGATGAAGCCGAGGAAGTTGTTGCCGGCCTCGGTCGCGCCCACCTGGGCGCCCTTCATGAATACCACCCGCCGGCAGGGATGGGACGGCGACAGGCAATCCATGATCTCGCGTAAGTAAGGCGTGCGGGCGGTGCGGTAGCGGCCCGGCTCGGCCGACGCCCGCGAGGACAGCACCCGGTGCCGATCGGCCCATTCCGACACCGTCAGCAGCGGGTCGGGCCGCAATCCATCCCGCCAAGCCTGGAGCAGGATGTCCGCGCCCCGGAAGCCCAGGGTATCATCGGAAATTCGGCTCGATGGCGGCGAGTTCCCCAAGGTGATCCCTCACATAGGTTTCCAGCAGGGTCTGCATGGTGTGGGCGTCGATCCCGGCCTCCAGCGCCATCTGCGCCGCGACGCGGGCCGGCCAGGTGATCCAGGAATCGCGCTCCTGGCGGGCCAGCTTGAAGACCAGGGCCGAGGCCCGCGCCCGGTCGACCACCTCTTCCTTGAGGCGATCCACCTGCAGCCGCGCCTTCTGCGCCTTGGCCACCTCGTGCATGGTCCGCGCCTGGGCGAAGGTGGCGCCGGAGGATGGCGGTGGCGATGCTGTCGGCTTCGCAACAGGGGCGGCCGGCGGCGGAGCGGCTATTGCCGCCGATACCGGAGCCGCCGGCATTTTCCGGGCCGGATCGGTCCGGGCATCCCAGGCTGCGTCGGCCTTGGCCGGGTCAATGGTGCCGTCGGGCTCCTGCGGAATGCGCCCCGTCTGCACCGCCTTGCGCACGGCGGTATGGCTGACGCCGCGCCTGCGGGCGTATTCCCGGACGGATAATCCCATGGCTGGATGTCGCTCGATAAAGCAATGAAAGAAGACACTTATCCGGTTGATGTGTCCCGCCCGCAGAGTGATTGATGGTCCCACGAACAACGGAGGACACCATGAGCAAGCGCGGCGACAACACCCAGGCCCTGGACACTTTTCTGGTCAGGAAGGCCGAGATCGACACCATGCTCGCCCGGCTTCAGGCTTTGAGTGACGAGCATTTCAACTGGTCACCGGACGAGATCAACTGGGGCCATGTTGGAACGATGGCCCACTACGCCGAGATGCTGAAGCGGATCACCGACAGCGCCTTCAAGGAGGGCGAACACGCCGAGTAGCCGATCAGGCTCCGCACCGCCCCCCGCCTTCGCGGGGGCAGGCTCCGACCGGCGTCACGCTGGCGGGGCTTGGGGTGGTACAGGCGCGGGACGGTCCCGCGCCACCATTGGAGAACCACCCCATGATCCAGTTGTCTGACACCCAGGCCGTCATCCTGTCCGCCGCCTGCGCCCGCGAGGACGGCAATCTGCTGCCCGTCACCGCGTCCCTGAAGGGCGGCGCGGTCAACATGGTCCTGAACAGCCTGATCAAGAAGGAACTGGCCGAGGAAATCCCCGCCGAACCGGGCGCCCCGGTCTGGCGCGAGGACGAGGACGGGACCCCGCTGACGCTCCGCGCCACCGCCGCTGCCTACGCGGCCCTGGGCATCGAGTCCGCCACCGCGCCCACGGGCGCCGACACGGCGCCAGAAGAAGAACCGGCAATGGACGTGGCCGAGCAACCCGAAACCCCGCCCATGGGCGCCCACGGCGCGCATGAAGCCAAACCCGCCCGCAAGACCCGCGAGGGCACAAAGCAGGAGGCACTGATCGCCCTGCTGAAGCGTCCCGAGGGCGCCAGCATCGAGGAAATCAGCACCGAATTCGGATGGGCGCACCATACGGTGCGGGGCGCCATCGCCGGGGCCTTGAAGAAGAAGCTGGGTCTCGCCGTCACCAGCGAGAAGGTCGAAGGGCGCGGCCGTACCTACAAAATCGCCGAATAGGAGCCGCCCATGCCCCGCTACTGCGTGATCATCACCCGCGACGTCACCGAAAGCACCGTCGTCGAGGTCGAGGCCGAAACGCCCGAGCAGGCCGAGATGGCGGCCTTCGAGAAACTGCATGAAAGCACCGACACCGAGTGGGAACTCGACGAAGGTTCCTGGAACAAGGGCGATTCCTACGTCACCGGCTTGGATGAACTGCCTTGATGGCGCTCGATTTCGGTCAGAACCATCAGGGCTTGATCGAGAGCCGGCATATCACCGGCCCTCGTCGCACGTTCGACATGGTTTCGAGCGATGTCCAGCGCGGCAGCCCCATGGGCTTTGATCAGTTCATCGGCTGTGCGCGTCACCATGAGAGGATCGATGGCCATGTAGTCCGTCTATTTTTCATGGGTGGCGAAGAGTAAGGACTTGAGGCTCTCTTGTCATCCGAGGCGTTCGAAGGCGCGCCGCAGCACATAGCTGCGCACCAAGGAGACCACCAAGAACATCAACCCGATCAACAAATCGTCCGAAATGGCGATACGGATACCGAACAGCGGGAACACCGCCACCTGCGTCGCCACCGCCAGAATGTAGCCGATGACCACGTTGGTGATGGCCTCGGTCAACGACATGCGGCGGCTTTGGCGCATCAGTCTAATCCATTGAAAATGATTAACTAATCGACTTGATAAGCCTGCGCGGGAGAGCATTACTGGGTCCACCACAACGGAGGAACCAGACGATGCAAACCCGTGACGAAGCCCTGGCGAAGATCGCCGCCACCATCCTGGACCTGGAAACCCTGGCGACCCGGAACAGCGACCGCCTCGACTTCCACGAGCTTTCGGTCTGGGGCATCAAAGCCGCACTGGAAGCCGCCTACGCCGCCGGCCAGGAGGAAAAGTGATCATGGCCCTGACCGTCCGCCCCACCGCCGCCCTGAAGGCCCATCCGCTCTGGTCGCAGACCGACTTCGAATACTTCCGGGGCAAGGGCTATTCCAACCAACAGATCCTCGAATTCTGGGAGCGCGACCTGCGCCTCGGCTGCCAGCCGCTGAACTGGAAGCCCACCGACGCCAAGTACCAGCATTCCCTGCGCCGGATCACCCGGCGCTGACCACCTTCCCGGCGGCGATCTCCTCGAAACTCCGGCCATCGCCGTCCAGCACGGCCTTCTGCCCGGACAGCTTCTGCCAGCGGCCGACGATCACGTCGGCATAGGCCGGGTTCAGTTCCATGGCGAAGCAAGTCCGCCCCGTGGTCTCGGCGGCGACCACCGTGGTGCCGCTGCCGGCGAAGGGCTCGTAGACCCCGTCGCCCTCGGCGCTGTTGTTGAGGATGGGGCGGCGCATGCATTCCACCGGCTTCTGGGTGCCGTGAACCGTGGCCTCGTCCTCGTCACCACCGTTGCCGATGGCCCACACCGTGGCCTGATCCCGCGCTCCCTGCCAATGGCCGGTGCCGGTCTTGCGCACGGCGTAGAGGCACGGCTCATGCTGCCAGTGGTAATCGCCGCGCCCCAGGACGAAGCGCGGCTTCGACCAGATGATCTGGGCGCGAACCTTGAAGTCGTTGGCTTCCAGGCTGTCGGCGACGGTCTTGGCGTAGATCGCCGCGTGCCAGACATAGGCCACCTCGCCGGGGAACAGCGCCCAGGCTTCGCTCCAGTCGGCGCGGTCATCGTTGGCGACCTTGCCGGTGCGGGAGGTGGACGACACACCGGCCTGATTGCGCCAGGACGGGTCGTATTCCACCCCATACGGTGGATCGGTCACCATCAGATGCGGCGTGGCTCCGGCCAGCAGGCGCTCGACATCGGTGGCGTTGGTACTGTCGCCACACAGCAGGCGGTGCTTGCCCAAGATCCACAGATCGCCGGGCCGGGTCACCGGATCGGCGGGCGGTTCGGGGATTTCGTTCTCGTCTCCTGCCTCGCCGGCACCGTCGCCGTCACCTTCCGCGTCGGCCATCAGCCGGTCCAGGTCTTCGTCGGAGAAGCCGATCAGGTCGAGGCTGAATCCCTCCTCCTGGAGGCGGGCCAGTTCGGCGGCCAGCAATTCGTCGTCCCATCCCGCGTTCAGCGCCAACTGATTGTCGGCGAGACGGTAGGCGCGGGCCTGGGCATCGGTCAGGTGATCGAGCCGGATCACCGGCACCTCGGTCAGCCCGAGATGCCGGGCGGCCAGCAGGCGGCCGTGGCCGGCGATCAGCACGCCGCGCTCGTCCACCAGGACCGGCACGTTGAAACCGAATTCAGCGATGCTGCCGGCGAGTTGGGCTACTTGCCCCTCGGAATGCGTCCTGGCATTAGCAGCGTAGGGCAGCAGCCGGTCGAGCGGCCATTTCTCGATCGCTTCAACCAGCATGGTCAACTCCGCGCTCGGCCGCCACCGCCGCGAACGGGCGGCCATCGGCCAGCGTCACCGGGATTTCGGGAAACAGCGCCTGCCAGCGCAGGATCGCCACATCGACATAGGCGGGTGCCAATTCCATGGCGCGGACCTTCCGCCCGCACCGCTGGCCGGCGATAATCGTGGAACCCGATCCGCTGAACGGCTCGAACACCACATCGCCCTCGTTCGAATAGGCCCGCATGACGAAATCCGGCAGCGCCACCGGGAACACCGCCGGATGACTGCCGTCGCCTTCGATGGCGCCCTTGTGGCGGGTCACCCGCAGCACGCTGTCAGGAATGCGGGTGTCCTGGATGGCATTGCCGTGGCCGGCCTTCCTCGACACCGTGCCGTCGGCGGCGCGCAGGCCACCACCGCCCAGCGTCTCGCCGGCATGGGCGCAGGGCACGATCTTGTTGGGCTTGCGCGACACCTTGTTGAAGTGGAACACCAGTTCGAAGGCGGGCGCGAGCCGCCCGCCCCAATCGCCCGGCAGGCCCGGCCCCTGATCCCAGACATAGAGACCGAACCGCCGCCAGCCGGCCTCGCGCATCGCGTCGAGCCAGCCGCGCCAGTAGGGCACCCATTCCCCATCGCGGTGGATCAGGCCGAGATTGACCAGCACCTGGGCATCGGCCGTTACCGGCAGGGCGGCGAACACCCCGGCCATCAGCCGATCCCAATCGCCGATCCCGCCCGAGGCGTAGTCCCGCTGCTGGCCGTAGGGCGGCGAGGTGAACACCAGCGCAGCCGTTTCCCCCGCCATCAGCATGGTGATTGCCGCCGCATCGGTGGAGTCGCCGCACAGCAGGCGGTGATTGCCGAAATGCCAGAGGTCGCCGGGACGCGACACCGGGTCGCGGGGCGGCTCGGGGGCTGCGTCATCGTCGTCGGTACCGGCCGATTCCTCATCGCCTTCCGGTTCGTCGTCGAGGGGCGCCATCAGGTCGGCCAGTTCCTCGTCGGAAAAGCCGGTCAGCCCCAGGTCGAAACCATCGCCGTTGAGGGCGTGAAGCTCGGCCGCCAGCAGTTCCTCGTCCCAGCCGGCGTTGAGCGCCAGCTTGTTGTCGGCCAGCACATAGGCGCGGCGCTGGGCCTCGGTCAGGTGGTCGAGCACCAGCACCGGCACGGCGTCCAGCCCCAGCCGCTGCGCCGCCGCAAATCGACCGTGGCCGGCGATGACGTTGCCCTGGCCGTCGGCGAGGATGGGATTGGTGAAGCCGAACTCGACGATGCTGGCGGCGATCTGGGCGACCTGGCTGTCCGAATGGGTCCGCGCGTTGCGGTCATAAGGGCGTAGCCGGTCGAGCGGCCAATGCTCGACCGTATCGGGAAGCGGATGGGGCATGGTGGTGGAAACCTGGAAACGGGGTGGAAACCCGGGCGGGTTTCCAGGGGCCGGTTTCCACCCAGGTTTCCACTTGGCGAAGACGCGAAAGGCGCGGAACGCCTGGGCGCCGCGCCTCTCATGTGGAAACTGGAAACCGAAGTGGAAACCTAGATTGTTCGGCTGTCGCTACCGATATCCGGCGCTGATGCCCCCCGCATAGCGAAATGTGCCGGGGAGGAACCAATTCTCCACGGTACGGTGTTCTATTCTTTCGCCCGCTCCGGGCGGCGGATCATTTGATTATCGTCTCCGCCGCCCAGTTCCCCAGGCTATGGGCAGACCCTACCATTTCTGGCCATGTTTGTTGCATTCCTCGATGTTGCACGGGTGTTGCACGACTTCTCCTGTCTTTTCAATGAGTTCAGCTTTGTCGACATGGTGACGAGGGCAGAGGTCCAATGCCGCCATGCCGTCGTGCGGTCAACCCCGAACTCGTGGGTGATAGCCTTCCATGGTCGTCCACAGGCCCGCCGCCAGACGAGGCGGCTGTCGTTGAGATCGAGCCAGCGCAGCCAGACGAGGGTTTCGTCCATCTGGTCGATGGCCTTGGTGGTGGGCGGGCCGAGACGAACGGCGGCCTCCTCCCAGCCATATGCGTCCCAGTATTCCCGCACCATCGGCGGCCAGGTGCTGGCATAACCCTGCACCTTCACCGGTGGCAGGCGGCGGAGGGTGTCGGCGGCTTCCTCGAGGTAGACCGCCACCATCTTTGGGGTCCAGTAGAGGTCATCCATGGGAAGGCTCCTGCGCCGGACGGTTGCCGTAGAGCTTCTTACCAAGCTGGCGGACCAGTTCACGTTCGGGCCAGGTGAGGCGCTGGTCATCCTCGGCGATGACCAGAACACCGCGTTCCTGCCAGCCATCGCGCTTGACCTGCTCGGGGTCGCGACGGTTGCCGCCGAAGCCGGGGGGATGCCACTTCATCGCATGCCTCCGTCGGTGTCGATGGCCCAGGACAGGATGGCCAAGGCGTCGGCCTCGTTGTCGTCCTCGGGATTGAAGCCGCGCGCCCGCATGGCGGCAATCACCGCGTCCTTGCCGGCATTGCCCTTGCCGGTGGCGTGGCGCTTTATGGTGCCGACAGGCACGCCCTGGTACGGCAGGTGTTTCAAGTCGCACCAGGCGGTGAGATGGGCGAGGAAGCCGCCATAGATGTGGGCTGCGTCGGTGCCGGCATGGCGGCGGACTTCCTCGAAGTGGATCGTCGCGATGCCCTTCGAACCGCCCAGGAGGTGGTCGAGCCAGGAGCGGAAGCGCAGGTAGCGCATGCCTCCGCCTTCGTATCGGCCCGGACGGAACGCCATTGTGCCGGAGACGATGACTCCGTCGCCCAGCCGCATGGCCCAACCGGTTGTGGTGCCGAGATCGAGGGCGAGGATGCTCGCGCCGCGTTCGGAGCGGCCAATGTTTAGCGGCGGCAACGCCGTCGGTGGACTTGCAATGGCGCCCTGAGGGGGCAGAGTCGAGACAGCCATGATGGTCTCCGTGAAGGGGAATGTCGTGGTCAGGGCGACGGCGGTTCGTGTTCTTGGCGGGACAGGCCACCGTCGCCCGCCTGGGATTGAGTGCCGTTCAGCCGGGCGGGCCACGGGGCATGCCCAGCCAGATCCGCACGGCCTGCGCCCGGTCCTCGTCCAGCAAGGGGTCGAGGCCGAACTCGTCGAAGATCGCGTCGAAGCTGGGTGTCGGCGGGCGGACGGGCTGCGGGGCGACCGGCATTCCGAGCAGGCGGACGATCTCGGCCTTGCACTCCCGCAACCGGGCGCGCAAGGACTCGGACAACGGCTGGGGTGCGGCGAGACGCAGGTTGCCGTCTTCGAGACGGACCATCCCGCCGTGATCTGAGACCTCCTGGAGGAGTTGACGGGCGGCGGTGGTCATATGACCTCCTCCCACCAGCGTTCCGGCGCGGGGGGAACGTTGCTCCCCGTTCCAGGGGCACGTTCCCCACCACGTTCCCCGGTAAAATCACAATGATTTCCGTCAGGTAGTGGACATGGGGAACATGGGGAACGTTTTTCGGCATCCCCACTCATGTGCGTGTGTGCGCATGCACCCGTATGTATGTGAGGTATGGAAAAACGTTCCCCACGTTCCCCACGTTCCCCGGAGCCTTGATTTTCCTCACGAATTTCCGGGGAACGTTGGGGGGAACGTTGGCTTTCGCCGTCACAACGTTCCCCACCGTCGTTGATTTCGGGGTGGTCGCAACCTTCCCCACGTTCCCCGGTCTCGAAATCTCCCCCTGGATGACGTTCCCCACCTTCCCCGAAATCCGGGCCTGGAAAATGTTCCCCCTGGTCGGGCGCCGCCTGTTCGATGGCGAGATGCCACCGCTGGGCTTGGTGCGACACGCGTCCGGCGCGCACCCGCAGCTTCATGCTGCCGACGACGAAGATGCGATCCCGCATCCGTCCGAGGGCCTTGCCCAGGCGGGTGCGCTGCGAGCGGTCCCCGCCGTCGCCCAGTGGCAGCGGCGGCTCGCTGGTGAGCGCCACCTGATGCAGGTCGGCAGTGGCCACATCCGCCGTGCCGTGGCGATCCCACCAGGCGCCGATGAAGGCCCGCCAGGTGGCGCCTTCGGCATCGGCGGTCTCGTAGGTTTCGTCGAGGTTGGTGAGGAATCCAGGAACGCCGGCCACATCCAGGAGACCGCCCATGATCGCCGCCCAATTGTCGAAGCTGCCGAGGCTGCGCTCACCCTGGCGAGGGCGGCCGGCCGCGATCCATGCCTGGCCGAGCGTCAAACACGCCGCGATGAGGTGGGAGCGATAGGCCTTGGTCCAGCCGCGCAGATCGGCATGGCGGAAATCACCGGCCTTGCGTCGCCAGGGTTGATCAACATGGGCATCGAGGCGGATGCGGACGATGCGCCGCGCCATCTCGTGGGAGAATTGCGGGTTGTTGCCGGTGGCGACCCAGACGCAGCGGATGGGGAAGCGGGTCATCTCCGAGACGCCCAGTACCCGGTCCTCCCAGGCGGGCATGGTCAGTGCCGCCGACAGGGCGCCCGAATCGAGCTTCAGGTTGAGGTTGTCGATCACCACCATGGCCGGCATCGACCGCAGCTTGGCGGTGAGGCGCTTGCGCCATTCGTCGTCGTCGCGGCCCTCGGCCATGAAGGACGGCGTGGCGCCCAGCGCGACTTCGGCGATCACCTCGACCATCAAGCTGGCGCCGGTGCCGGGCGTCGGCTTCTCGATCATGTGCAGCGGCGTCGGCCCGTCGATCAACTCCCGCATGAACGGCAGCAGCAACAGGGCGAGCGCATGGGCCCGTTCGGCCTCGCAGGTGAACGGGAAATCCCCCAGCAGGTCGTCGAGCAGCAGGGTGCGGGCGGCGGCAACATCGGCGGCGGTCGGTTGGGACGGCACCACCGGCGGGACGAAATCTTCAGGCGGCTCGAACAGCAGCCGAGTGGAGGGATGATAGCCGGGCACCGTCACCAATGTGCCGTCGCGGCCGAAGACCGGTGCGGTGACCACGCCCGCCAGCACCGGCAGGGCGGGATTGGGCGTGGCCAGCAAATTCTTGACCACGGCGATGGGCGGATGGGCGGGTGCCAACTGATTGCGGGCATCCAGTTTGCGCCAGTCGGCCACCAGGGCGAGGACGTGGCGCAGACGGTTCTCGGTCAGGGCGATGGGCTGGGGCTGGCCTTGGTCATCGCATTCGACCCAGCCGGGATGGCCGCCGACCCGGAAAAGCCACGGCGGGTTGTTGGCGTCTTCGACGATATCCCAGCAACGGTTGGTGGCGTCGGCCAGATCGCCGTTATCGGCGCGCATGCGCGGCAGCATACCGGTGGGGGCGACGAAGCCGAGTGGCAGACGAGGATCCCGGCGACGGAGTTGAGCCGGGTTGTTGGTAGCCAATAGATCGGGCAACGGTGTCCATTCCACCGCCGCTTCGACTGTGGCGCGGACGGCATCGGCTCCATTGCGCACCAGCAAGTCGTTGAAATCGTCCCCCTCCGTCGTGGGCAGGGCAATCCACACCCGACGGCCCTCGCGATGAAAGCGGGCGGCGGCGGTTTCGGCGGCGCGCAGGCCGGTGCCGGACGCATCGTGGTCGGCCAGGATCACCACGCGTTTTGCCTCGGGCGGCAGCGCCACGGCCTCCAGATTGCCCGCCGACAGTGTTGCCCAGGCTGGCAGGGCGGGACAGGCGCGCATCACCGCCAGCGTGGTCTCGATGCCTTCCGCCAGACCGAGCAGACCGTCGGCGGACTCGGCCAGCCGCACGGCGCCGGCGGCCACCTTGCCCAGCATCTTGCGGTTCTTGGGGATCGACGCTTTGGCCGTGCCGTCGGCGGCCAGCCATGTGCGGTGCAGGCCGACGGGTGTGCCGGCGCCATCGCGGATCATGGCGACCATCGCTGGCCAGCCGCTCTTGGTGTCCCAATGGGTGAGATCGGGATGGAACAGCAGATCGGGGCAGATGGCGGGTCCGAGCCCGCGCGCGGCGAGATAGGTGTCCACCAGCGAGCCCTGCGCCGGGACGGCGCGGGACAGGATGAATTCGATCTCGCGGGCATCGTCGCGGGGTTTGGCCTGGGCCGGTCGCTGCGCGGCAACGGGCGGCGGGTTGCCGGCGATGTCGGCGGCGAACTCGTAGAGCTCGCGCCCGGACAGGCCGCTGGCGTGCTCGATGGTGCTGAGCACGCCGCCGCCCTGGTTGCCGTCAAAGTCGTACCACTCACCGGCCCGCTCGCCCTTCAGGGTGATTACGCAACTGCCCTGCTTGCGCGGCGCATCGCCGCGGATGTTGGCCAGCCGCCAGACATCCTCTTCCCGTCGGCCGGAGGGAAACAGCCGGGGCACCCAGGTGCCGGCGTCATCACGCAGGCGGGCCACCACCGCGTCGAGGTCGATGCGGTCGGGGCGGAGCGCCGCGGTGTCGTTGAAATCAATCAAGGAGCACCAGCCCTTTCTCCGCCCGAGTAATGGCGGTGTAGAGCCAGCGGGCGCGGTCTTCGGCGGTGCGGCCCAGGCCGTCGTCGAACACCACGATGTTTTCCCATTGGCTGCCTTGGGATTTGTGGCAGGTGATGGCCCAGCCCCAGACCGCCTCGATGGTCTTCTTCTTGGCCCAATGGTCGCGGCGGTCGCGTTCCGGGTCGGGGGCGACGTGCTCGTCGAAATGCCCCTTGTAGATGCGGAAGCGCTCGGCCTTGTCACCGCCAGCCCCGATCCGCTCACCATCCTCGGTGACCACGGTGGCGGTGAACGAGATCTCGTCCTCGTCCTGGATGTCGGCGAGATCGACGAACATGCCGTTGACCAGACCGAGGTCGTTGCGGTTCTTGAGGCAGATGATCTTCTCGCCATCGCCGGTGGGATAGGTGCCGGGGAAGCCAGCCGCCCGCTTCATGGCGAGGTTCAATTGCAGCCGGGTCGAATTGCGGCCGCAGATAACTTGGCCGCCGCGCAGCATCTGCTCCGGCCCGACCTGATTGCGGCGCATCTTCCAGACGAAATCGTCGTGTTCGCCATAGGGGATGGGCAGACCCTGGCGGGCCAGGGTGGCCAGCCGGATGATGGCGCTTTCGCCGGCCTGGCGGTGGATCTCGGTCAGCATCACGTCCGGCGTCTGTTGGGTGAACGCGCCTTCGCCCTTCACCGGCGGCAATTGGCCGGGATCGCCCAGCACCAGGATCGGCTTGCCGAAGGCCAGCAGGTCGGAGGCCATTTCCTCGCCGACCATGGAGACCTCGTCCAGCACCAGCAGCTTGGCCTCCTTCAAGATCGACTGCTCATTCAGCACGAAGCGGGGCTTGTGGATTTCGGTCAGGCGCAGTTCCAGGCTGCGCAGCCGGGTTTCTTCCATCTGCCGGCTTGCCGACGGCAGCGAAGGCAACTGCGCCCTGATATCGGCGATGTCGTTCTTGATCCTCTCGATCTCGGCCGGCGTCGCCTCGGAGACGCGATAGATCAACGAATGGATGGTGGAGGCTGGCGTGCCCTTGCGGGTCATCACCAGTGCCGCCTTGCCGGTGAAGGCGGCATAAAGCACGCCACCGGTGGCGGAGACCGAGCCGTCGATGTCGCGTTCCATGGTGTCGAGACCGAGTTCTGCGATCGCGTGGCGGACGATGGTGGTCTTTCCGGCGCCGGCATAGCCGAACACCCTGAAGACCTGTTGTATGGCGGTGCCGTTGGCGAACCAGTCTTTGACGTCCTCGATCGCCTGGGCCTGAAGGGCGGAGGGGGTGAAGCTCATGATGTCTGCTCCCAGCAGCGTTGGGCGTAGTCGCAGAAGCGGCACAGCCAGTGATCGGAATTGGCGGCGATGCGGGGCGGGAGTTCGTGCGCATCCACGGCACGCAGGATGGCGACGGCGCGGTCGGACAGAGCCTGGGCGTCGGTGGGATCGAACCGGACGGGCTCGTGGAACAGTTCCTGGGTGTTCTTGTTGAGAGCCGAGAACAGCGTCACCGGAACATCCAGATAGGCCATGTAGATCTGGACCTGCGCCCAATAGAGCGGCTTGGACTCCTTCAGTCCCTTCTTGACCAGATCCTCCCAGGAGCGGGCGTTGAGCGCCTTGTGCTCCCACAGCGCCGGCCAGGGCAGGCTGACATCCGGCCCAGCTACGATGACGCCGTCGATGTGGCCGCGAATGCGGCCCCCGGCCACGGAGAAGCCGAACTGGCCGCCGTCGCGGCGCTCGGTCCGCAGATCGAAGCCGGCGGCGCGCAGCCAACGGATGGACAGGGTCTCGAACACATGGCCGGCGTCGAAGATTCGGAGAACCTGGCCGTCGAAGCCGCGCCCTTCGTCGACCGGCACCGCCATCATTTCGAAGGCCAGGCGGCGGGAACAGGGTTCACCAATACGGCTGGCGCCCAGATAGGTGCGGGGTGGCTGGGCTTGGCGTTCGGCTTCCAGGGCCATGTCGAGCAGCCGGTTGATCTCGGCGGCCGTGGCCTGGACGGGCGTGCCGCTGTAGATGGAGCCGGAGCCGTGATTGAGGTCGATCATGATTGCCTCAAAACGGAATCGGGTCGTCGAAGGCGGTGCCGGTGCGCTCCTTGACCCCGGCCTGGCGCTGCATGGACTCGACATAGCCGGTGACGGCGGCCTCGATGAGCCGGTCGATATCCTCGGCGGTTCGGTGGAAGAAGGGCTCCATCAGCCCCAACGCGGTCAGCGCCTCCGCAAACAGCGGTCGGGCATCCTTGATGGCCTGGGTTTCTCGGGCGGTCTTGTCGATCATGCCGTTGGTCCTTTTCGCGATCTCGGCGCCGACTTCCAGGCAGCGCATCGAGCAGAAGCGGTAGAGCGGGTACTGGTCGTGGCGGAGCCGGTGGACGTAGCCGAAACCACGCCCCTCCCGGCCGCACACCGCGCAGAGGCTCACCCCAGCAAGAGCAGGGTCAGGTCCGGGTGATCGTCCGGCTCCGCCTTGATCCGTTCCGAGGCCAGGACCACGAAGCGGCTGATGGCGTTGGTTGCCATGGCCTCCAGGTCGGGCAGGGTCAGGCACCTTATGTGCTGGTGCAGCCTTCCTCTTCCTTCGAGCCATTCGCCAATCGCCTTCGCCGCTTCGCGCGTCACATGGGCCTGCCACTCATCGTCGGTCATCAGCCGTTCAGCCAAGCCGGGCCGGAGGTTTGAGCAGCTGCGGGCGCGCTGGCCGGTGCCGCCGATTGGCGCCATGCCGGGGCTGCGGTGGTGGCGGGAGCGGCAGCCACTGCCGGGGCCGGGGCATTCGCCGACTGCTGCCAGGCCGGCTGGCCGGCCGCCGGCGTCTGGGCGGGCTTGCTGTCCTTTTTGCGGGGACTGGGGCTGGGCTGCACATCCTTGCCCTCCATCACCAGCGGCCACTCCTTCTCATTGGGCAGCACCGGCCGCTCCAGGCGGTTCTTGTCGGCGTAGCGATCGCTGGCCTCGACCATGATCTTGGCGATGAAGGTGATGCCCCCGAGGTCGGCCAGCCCGCGCAACTGCCGCTTGGCTTTGGCGGAATCGCTCATGTCGGTGGGGTCAAGGCCGAGAGCGCTGTCGATCATGCCGCGGAACATGCGCTTGGAGATGTTCCAGCCGACCGAGGCACCCTTCTCGTCGATCTTGCCGCCCGACACCGTGAAGAGGTGCCAGAACTTGCGCCGCGCGTGGGGGCCGTCCACCACGGTGAATTCGCAGTCGAGCGACAGCACGTCGCTCTCGGCCGAGCCGGAGGGCTTCAACAGCCCTTTGTCGGTCTCGAACGGGCCATCGACACCACCGGGGCGGATGGTCATGGTCACCTTGGCGAAGGTACCGTCGGGGATGATCTCGCCGCTGCGCAGCGGCTCGGCATCATTCAGGTCGTACATGGTGGTCTCTCCAGTCAGATGCGGTTGATCTTGGCGAGCAGGGCGCCGAGGTCGGGGGCCTCGGTCACATCGAGTCGACCCGAGCGGTCCTTGGCGGGCAGGCCGTGAGCATTGCCGGCGCGGCAGACAAAGCGGCGTTCCGCACCGGTGTCGGGGGCATGGCGCCAGCCGTCGCCATCGCGGTCGAACAACGACAGCGTCAGCACCTGATCGACGATGCCCGGCAGTTCGCGCGCCGCCTTGCCGCCTTCCATCTGCGGCTGCCAGGTGACGCGGTTGAAATCATCGGTCACCTTTTCAAGGATCCCGACGAAGATCACGGTGCGGCCCGGCGCATGTTGCAGATGCTTCAGCAGCGCGATCACCTCGCGGGCGAGCAGGCCGTAGGCCCCCCTGGTATCTGGTTTTCCGGTCTTATCGCTGATCGCCTCGGGGCGGGTCTTGGCCCAGGCCATGGCTTGGCGCGTCAGATCGGTAATGCTGTCGACGAAGATGATCCGCTTGGTCGCGATGCTGCGCGCGAGGTCGGGATAGCTGGCCAGCAGGTGCTGATGGTGTCCTTCGGAAAAGAAGCCATCCGCCGGCACCGACGGGTCGATGCCGCCGATCAGGCAGGCGATATCCAGCGCGTCGGGAAAGGTGCGGATGGCGATGCTGTCGCCCGGCCATGCCTGCACCGATTTCAGTCCGGCCTCCAAATCGAGACACAGGGTTTCCTCGGGCGGCAAGGTCAGCAGCTGACTGGTCTTGCCGCTGCCGCTGGGGCCGAACAGGGCGATCGTGGTCTTGCCCTGGGCCTCGGTGATGCGCTGATCAGCGCTGACGATGCGCAAAGCCATCACGCACCTTCCTTGCCGGTCATGACAGCATCGACGATCCGGTCGGCGCCGACCGCACCAGCTTGGCGAGCCAGGGAATACAACTTGCGCAGGGCGTGGTAACGATCACCGACCGCGTTGTATTCGGCCTCGACGCCCAGCATGGCGAAGGCGATGTCGTCCAGGGTGGCGTCCTCGACCGCCAGGTCGGTGTCGGAGACGCGCACGATCGCGGGCAGCGCTTCAAGGGCGTAATGGCGCTTGCGCAGGGATTCGAGCTTGGGAATAACGGCCATGTTGGCACCTCTTCTATGGAGGGAATCAGGAAGGGTCGGATTGGCGGTCAGGCGGCCTCCGCGCCCGGCAGCGCCGACAGGGAAGCCGTGTGGCCCCTGGGGCGCGGGCGGGCGATGAGCAGGTAGCTGTAATCCTCGGTGCCGTTCCGACGCTGGACCGGGTGGGCCAGGCCGTGCTCGGCAGCCCAGATGGCCCGCCGAGCGACCCGGAGCAGGTCAATGCGCTGGCGGTTTGGCAGCCGTTCGGTCAGCGGCGAGGAATCGAGCGCCAGGAAACCACGGTGGTATTCCAGCACGTCTCCCGGTGCAGCCTGTCCGAGCCAGCCGCAGAGATCGGTCTCGGTGATGCCCATGGTCGGCAGAGGGGTGATTGCGTCGGTCATGTAAAGCTCCTACCCAGCAGGCTGAAAAACCGTCTCACGCCGCCTGGAGGCCAGTGGCCATGAGGCACAGCAGGATCTCCTTGAGCCGGCGGTACAGGCTGCTGCGTGCGCCCTGGCCGGCGGCGGCAAGGCGGTCGATGGTGGCGTGGGAAAGGGCGACGCAGAGGGCATCGTCGCCGGGGGCAAGGCAGCCGAGACCGCGTTCAATGTCGAGGCGCCGCTCGACGGCGGTGAAGGCGTCCGTCGGCTGGCCCAGCACTGCCGCCAGTCCCTCGTCCTCGGCGATGAGGTCGCCGCGGCTGGCGCCGTCCATGCCGGCCATGGGCTCGTCGAGGGAGATTCCGTAGAGCAGCCGCTCCCGCTTGGCCTTGGCGGCAATGCGCGTGGCCCGGTGCGTCATGATGGTGCCGACGAAGGCGCCCAACGAACCACGCGCGGGATCGAACGACCCCAGGCGGGCAATCACGTCGAGCAGCAGATCCTGGCGAAGGTCGTCGAGATCGTCATGGGGCAGCCGAAGCTGGCGCCGCAAGCGGCGTGCAGCCACATCGGCCTCGCGTTGCAGGACTTGGAGATCGGAGGGGGAGAGCGAAGGGGACATCGGAGGAAGCCTTGGTCATCAGTTGCGATGACCACAGGCTGCCCGATGGGACGAGCCGCTTGGTGGGGATGGGGTGGGAAAACGGTGGGCGAGTGTGGGTGCTTGGTGGCTACTGGCGCAGGTCGATTTCGTCAGGGGCCAATGCCAACCAATAGGCTGGCGGGCTTCGCCTGTTCCGGATCAGGTCACGGATAGCATCGGCATCTGGTTGGCCGGCAGCCAATCCGTCCCGCTACTCGCGAATGATGTCGCGGGCCTGCCTTCCAGTCCGGTCTTCAATGTCGCGGTTTGATACGACGCCATTTCCGGTAGCGGCGCTCTGCGCCAGCATCACGAGAAGACGGTGAGGCTGACCTGAAAGCAGAATGCTCCTGCCGTCGAGTGTTGTCGTCCCAGACGATTCCCTGATGATCAGCCGCGGTGTGTGCCCGATGGGCGGGACCAGCCTGAATACGTCAATGGCGAACGGATTTTGGTCACTCACGCCGACGACGTCCAAGGCGGCGGCGACATAGGGGCCGGCATCCTCAAGGCATCGGCGCGCCTCTCCAGGTATACCCTTGGGTACCAGCAGGGCGATTGGCGAACCTCGGGCAGCCCTTGTCAGCGCTCCCATCAGTCCCGGCTGGATGGATGCGGCGACAGACAGAGCGGCAAACACGGCCTGACCGCCAACCGTGGTGCCCAACTTCCAGAGTCCGGGAAGGATGCTTTCCGGATCCTTGTTCAAACCGCTGTTGCTGCTGATCAACCGCATGAGCATGGCGGGATCGATGCGGAAACTTCGGATGTCCTCAGCAGAAAGCTCTACGTCGGCTCGATGGTCGTTTGGGCAAGCCGCGATCAGTTGGCCTTTGATGCGCTGGATCGGCCGGGCATCGAGTCCGCAATCGCAATCGCTGCAAACGCTCCATGTGTCGGCAGCGCGATCCTCGGCCAACACCCCTTGCGCCAGCAGCCGATCGAAATCCCGACCGAAATGGGGAGCCGCCACCCGGCCCCATAGGACCGGGTGCTCGGCTTCACTCAGCCGCAGCAGCAGCCTCGACAGCGTCTCGATCATGACAGAATCCGTTGCGGCGGAGCAGGTCCATGATACGGCCCTCGAACATCAGCCGCTTGAAGGCGGCCGTATCCGGCGGCTTGATCTTGATCGTCACCCTGGTCGGCTGAGGGCGGCCAGATGCGAAATGCACTCGCAGGATCATGTGGCCGAGGCGGAAGTTCTCGGGGCCGAAGACAAGACCTCGCGTCATTTCCGCCAGCCTCGCCAGGGCGTTGCCGCGGGTGTCGCGCGCGATCAGCGACCACACCACCTTGATATCGTCGGTGCGGGGATCGGTCGCGATCCTGTCCGCCTGAACCTCGACGATCTGAACGCGCACGATGCCGGTATCGAAGGCGTGGTCCACCGTGAATCCCAGTCCGGTCCGTTCGACCGCAGCCAGGGTATAAAGGTTGCGGCTGTTGGATCCGGCAAAAAAGTCGGGCAGCCCCAGCATGGTGGCAGCGAAGATGGCTGCGAGTTCGGCACGGCGGGCCTTGAGGATGCCACCAATCTTCAGCCGTCCTGTTGCAGGCGCATAGGCCAGGACTGCGTGGCCGGCCGCCTGAAAGCTGATGACCCGTTCCTCGCCACCGTCGATCACCGGTGTAATGGTGACGGGTGCCCCATAGGTGACGACAATGTTGACCTCGTCGTCGTCCTCGTACCAGCCGATGCGGCAATAGTCGCTCTGGAGTTCGCGGGCGAACATCTCTCCAGCAGCCCGCTTGAACATTTCTTTGGTTCGATCCTCAAGTCGGGGCTCGATGCCTTCCTCCGCGCCGGCGAATTCGGTTAGCGTCGCCTGGGCCTCGAGTGCCAGCAGGTCGGAGGCCGCATCGAATGCATCACGGTGATCAAGGAACATCAGCAGCGCGACATGCTTCGGATCGAGCCGGATCGGTTGCCCGGTTGTGTCAACAGGTTGGTCGATGGCCGCGCCATAGCGGACAGCCTGCTCCAGCAGCATGCGCATGCCGGTCTCATTGCCGAGTTCAGCGATTCGGTGCAGGTCGGCCACCAACCCCTGGGAGAACCCGTTCTCCGGCCCGGCAAAGAAGTCGAGCAGCGCCTGGCGGGCGTCGGCAACGTCACCATCGAAGATTGCGAGATCGAAGTTGATCTGATTGACGGGCTGGCGCTCAAACAGGCTGCGCAGCAGGCCGAGATCGACGGTTTTGGTGAAGCGCGGATTGACGAATTTTTTCAGATCCTTGGCCATTCGACGCTCCTCTACGCCCGACCGATGTTCCTAATAAGTTCTTAAGCGAAAACGGGCTGGGGAGTCGAGTCAAAAGCGATGATTGGGACGAAACAGGGCTGCACTGGGTAGTTGACCTTTAACGCCAATGGATCAGCGGAACAGCATGTCCGGCCCCAATGCACTATCTCCCGACCACATGACCGCCGCCGAGCGCCTCGACGAAATCGCCGAGATTCTGGCGACCGGGGCCATGCGCCTGATGGCGCGGAAGTCCACTCGTTTATCTGCTGACGCCGGAGACTGTTCCGTCGACTTCACTGGCCACCAGAGCGTCCATGGGTCTGACCGCAAGTGCAGGAGACCCCGTAAATGACAACCGCAATTCTTACCCAGGTGGCCGAATTGCCCACCCTGCCGACGCCCAAGTTGAAGGCGATGTGGCGGGAGCTGAACGGCACAGAGCCGCCGCCCTACAACCGCATCTTCCTGGTCAAGCGACTGGCCTACCGGATTCAGGAACTGGCCTTCGGCGGATTATCGGTGCAGGCCGAACGCCGCCTTGACGATCTGGTCGATGAGCTGGATGGCAAGAAGAAGCCGAAACCCAAGGACATGACCGCCCCCATCGTCGGCACCAAGCTGATCCGGGAATGGCAAGGCGTGCTGCAGGAGGTGACCGCCCTGGCCGACGGCTTCGAATGGCAGGGCCGCCGCTACCAGAGCCTGTCGGCGGTGGCCCGCGCCATCACCGGCACCCGCTGGAATGGGCCGCTCTTCTTCGGTCTGCGCAAGCACGGCAAGCTGGAGACCCGCTGATGAACCCGCCCAAACCCATGCGCAAGGTCCGCTGCGCCATCTACACCCGCAAGTCCTCGGAAGAGGGGCTGGAGATGGAATTCAACAGCCTCGACGCCCAGCGCGAATCCTGCGAGGCCTATATCACCAGCCAGAAGGCCGAAGGCTGGGTGCCGGTGCCCGACCGCTACGATGATGGCGGCTTCTCCGGCGGCACTCTCGAGCGTCCCGCCTTGAAGCGTCTGCTGGCCGACATCGAGTCCGGGCTGGTCGATGTGGTGGTGGTCTATAAGATCGACCGCCTGTCGCGATCGCTGATGGATTTCTCCAAGCTGGTCGAGGTGTTCGACCGCAACGCCGTCACCTTCGTCTCGGTGACCCAGTCGTTCAACACCACCACGTCCATGGGCCGGTTGACGCTCAACATCCTGCTCAGCTTCGCCCAGTTCGAGCGGGAAGTGATCGGCGAGCGCATCCGCGACAAGTTTGCCGCGTCGCGCCGCAAGGGCATGTGGATGGGCGGCGTCCCGCCTCTCGGTTATGACGTGGTTGCCCGCAAGCTGGTGGTCAACCAGCCCGAGGCCGATCTGGTCCGCCACATCTTCGACCGCTTCCTCAAGGTCGGCTCCGCCACCCTGCTGGTCAAGGAATTGAACGCCGCCGGTTACCATACCAAGTCCTGGACCACCCAAGACGGCAAGCACCGCGACGGCGCGCCCATCACCAAGAACTTCCTCTACAAGCTGCTCGACAACCGGGTCTATCTCGGCGAGGCAGTCCACAAGGGCGAAGTCCATGCTGGCGAGCATCCCGCCATCATCGACCGCGCCACCTGGGACAAGGTGATGGCGGTGAAGACCGACAACGCACCCCGTAAGCGGGCCAACGCGGTGCGGTCCTCGACCCCGGCGCCGCTGAAGGGGCTGATCCACTGCGCCCACTGTGGCCGGGCCATGACGCCGAGCCATACCCGCAAGAAGGGGCGGCTGTACCGGTACTATACCTGCATGAAGGCCATCCATTCCGGCCATGAGTCCTGCCCGGTGCGCAGCATTGCCGCCGGTGAGATCGAGGCGGCCGTCATCGGACAGGTCCGGGCCCTGCTGCGCGCCCCCGAGATCCGGGCGCGTGCCGAACGGATGGCACCAACCATGTCGCCGGGCGATCTGCACGCCGCCCTCGATCGCTTCGAGGCACTCTGGGACGAGCTGTTCCCGGCCGAGCAGGCCCGTATCCTCCAGCTTCTGGTCGAGAGAGTGGCCATCGCCCCAGACGGCGCCGAGGTACGCCTGCGCGCCGAGGGGCTGGCCAGCGTCATCACCGACATTACCGCCCAGGCCGGCGACAGGAGCGCGGCATGACCGCCGACATCCGGATCGACACCCTGACCATCCGCGTGCCGCTGACCCTGCGGCGGTATGGCGGGCGCAAGCTGGTGATCGTGCCCGAGGGAGGGGGCGTTCCAGTCCGGACCAAACCCACCCCCGACGATACCCTGCTGAAGGCGCTGGCCCGCGCCCATCGCTGGAAGCGCATGCTGGAATCCGGGCAGGTGGCATCCCTGAACGAGTTGTCTGAAGCCGAGAAGATCAGCCCATCCTACATGACCCGAATCTACCGCCTGACCTTGCTGGCCCCCGACATCGTCGAAACCATCCTCGACGGCCGCCAGCCGCGCACCCTTCAACTGGCCGATCTGATGGACGACATGCCGGTGGAATGGCACCGGCAGCGGGAGATGTTTGGGATGGCGACGCGGTGACCGGGCGCGCGAATTCCGGCGGGACCATGCATATTGACAAAAGAACGAAATAGAAACACTCTGCGGCAGTCGCCCTTGCCGCAGGAATACCGCCATGGCCCTCGAAACCTTGTTCATCTGCCAGCCGTACATCCTCGGCAAAAGGGGTGGACTGAAACCTCAGCCGCCCATTTCCTACAAGACCGAACCACAGGCCCTGCAACGCGCCAGCCGCATGATGGAGGGTGGCAGCGTTGCCGGCGTGGATGTCGTCCGTCAGACCGCTGACCCTGAAATGGGCGATTACGACGAGCCTGAGTTTCTGCAGCGTCTGGGGTCCGTGCCGAAGGCCGAAAACTGAATTGTGATTGGCCATCCTGCCTTTGCCGGCTGGGTGGTCATTGTATGCAATTGTTCACGGACGAGCGGGCGGATGCGGTGTAGACATCAGCCGTCGTCAAGAATAGCAGACCTTGGGAGGGGCAAATGCGGGCGCAAGACTTCGGGCTTGATCGGTGGATATGGGAGCCGTCGCTGGACGATCTCCTCGACGATCCAACCATGCATGCCTTCCTGCTGCGGGATCGCCTTTCCGTCGATCATGTGCGGACCCTCGTCAGGGAAGTCAGGCAGCGTCTCGCCCGCGCGGCGTGAAGGCGGCCGGGGTGTAAGCCATGCTCGGCGACCGGCAGATGCGGGCCGTGCAACTGGCCGACCTGATGGACGACATGCCGGTGGAATGGAACCAGCAGCGGGAGATGTTCGGGGTGGCACGTTGAGCTTCTTCCTGGCGTCGGTCTCGAAGTGCCGGACATGATCCACAGCCGGCATGGCAGACTTTGCCGCTGACTGGCGGCTGCCGGGGGCACAGCGGTCGCCTGTCGCGCCGGGGCCGACGGGCCCTTCCTGACCCAATGCTGTCGTTCACTGGCCTAGGGCGTGTCGTCAGCCAAGGGCGGCATCGCCAGTGTGTGACGTGATGGCATGATCAACAGATTCCCTTGCTCCGCCGTGCAAAATCCTCGAACCCAACCAAAGGAAGCGGGTGACTGAAAAAATAGCCCTGATAGGCATGACATCCAGAGTTTGCTAAGAAGTCCCGCTGCCCGACCGTTTCAACACCTTCAGCGATGACATTTAATCCGAGGCTGTCCGCAAGGGCAACGATGGTCTTGGCTATCGCCGCATCGTTCGGATCGGTAAGGATGTCGCGGACAAAGGACTGGTCGATCTTCAACTGGCTCAATGGCAGAAGCTTCAAGTAAGAAAGCGATGAATAGCCGGTACCAAAATCATCGAGGGAGAAGCTGAACCCGAGATCCTTCAGCCTCCCCATTTTGGCGATGATCTCATCGACGTTCTCCACCAGCATGCTCTCGGTCAGCTCAAGCTTAAGTTTTCGCGGATCGGCACCTGTACCGCGTACCACAGCCAGAACCTGCTCAACGAAATCAACTTGGTGGAATTGTTTGGCACTGACATTCACGGCCAAGGTCAGATGGGCCATCTCCGAACGCCCCGCCCAAGCGGCGATTTGCGCACAACCGAATTCCAAAACGCGGCGGCCAAGGCTGAGGATTAGCCCCGTTTCCTCGGCCAATGGAATAAAGTCCCCGGGTGACACCAATCCTCGCTGGGGATGATGCCACCGAGCAAGAGCTTCGGCTCCCGTCAAAAGCCCCTGACCATCTACCTGAGGTTGAAAGTAGAGGAGGATCTGATCTTCCTTTATTCCCTCTCGTAAATCCGCTTCAAGAGTGGCACGGGCCTTGATCCTCGCCTGTAACTCGGGGGCAAAAAAGCGTAAGGTATTTCGCCCTGCTGCCTTGGATTGATACATGGCGATGTCCGCCTGCTTCATCAGTTCATCGATGTTGTCACGTTGGCTCCCAAACAGAGTGATTCCAATACTCGCTGTGCTAAAAAACAGGCTTCCGGCGATCTGGTAGGGAGCGCCAAGTGTCACGAGGATTTTTTCTCCTACGGCCTTTGCTTGACTGGCAGCCTCTTCGGAATCCTCGCTCAGGTCTGCCAACAAAACGACAAACTCGTCACCGCCGATTCGCGCAACGGTGTCGGAGCATCTGAAGTTGGCGTATAGGCGCTTGGCGACTTCCTGCAGTAACAGATCGCCGTTGGAGTGACCATGGGCATCATTTACCCTCTTGAAATCATCTAGATCAACAAATAGCAGGGCACCATCCCGTTTGGTGCGGGAGCTGGCGGCTAACGCCTGCTTCAATCGATCACTCAAGAGACGGCGATTGGGAAGATGGGTCAGCGGATCAAAGTAGGCCAATTCATTGACTTGTTCCTCGATCGCCTTGCGTTTGGAGATATCTCGAAAAATACCAATATAGTGGGTTACCTCACCTGAGGCCTCTTTCACCTGGGTCAGTGTCAACGATTCTGGGTAGATTACTCCGTCCTTTCGGCGGTTCCAGATTTCGCCCTTCCACATTCCCTCGCGATTGATGGTTTCCCACATCGTGGAATAGAAGGCCGCATCATGACGCCCGGATTTGAGCAGGTTTGTCTTTTGTCCGACAGCCTCCTCGACGGGGTAACCCGTAATCTTTGTGAAGGCTTGATTGACCCGGAGGATCACACACTGTGCATCGCTGATGACCATGCCATCCGCAGACTCAAACGAGGCCGCCGCAAGGCGCTGGTTGGTCTCAGCCTGCTTGCGTTCGGAAATGTCGGAGTAGATCCAAATGCTACCCTCTTGTGGTTGTTTCGGATCAATCGCTCTCCCGGTAAGAACTCCCCAGAAGATTTCCCCGCTGCAACGGCGCAACTGCAATTCCTGCTCGAAATTCAGCCCACGCCCAATCACGTCGTAGGCCTTGCGCCCGATGTCTTCGAAAAGCTCATCTGTCGCGTAGAGAATTCTTGTGCTTTGCCCCAAGGGTTCACCAGGTTCGTAACCGAAAATCTCCTCAAACCGTCGATTACAGGTGATGATGGTGCGATGGCGGATCAGCACGATGCCAACCAGTGCATTCTCCAGGATGGCGTCCTTTTCCGCCATGACGGCGGCCATCATGGCCTGATGATGTTTGTGCTCGGAGATGTCACGAATGATGGCGGTGAAAAACTCGTTCGGACCGAGCGTCCAAGACGAGAGCGACAGCGACAGCGGAAACTCATCGCCATCCTTCCTTCGTCCCACGATCTCGACGGTGGTTCCAATAATTTTGGGGCAACGGTGGTCCCAATAATTTTTAAAGCCCCGGTTATGGGCTTCAACGTGCCGGTCAGGGATGATCAGGGTCACCGGTTGGCCGATGGCTTCGGCTCTCTCATGGCCGAACATTCTATGCGCGGCAGGGTTCCAGTTCTGGATGATCCCGTCGGAGTCGCAGGTAATGATGGCATCCTGAGCCGACTCGGTAATGGAGCGAAAATGAGCTTCGCGTTCCCGCAGAGTGTTCTCGGCCTCTCTCCTCGCCCTAATTTCGGCCACCTCGGCCAAAGCACGGCGGATCGCGGGAACGAGACGCGTCAGGTTGTCTTTAAGGACAAAATCAATAACACCCTGTTTCAACAGTTCAACCGCCCGCTCTTCCCCAAGGGTGCCGGACACTAGGATGACAGGTAGGTCGGGGCTTTTGGCGCGAACCTTCGCGAAAACCTCGGAAAATCTCATGCCCGGCAGATTGAAGTCGGACAGCACCGCGTCCCAATGGCCTGTACTCAACGCCTTCTCAAGCCCATCCAGACGGTCTATTCGTTCACATCGTGTGAGCAGCCCATGCCGCGCAAGATACCGCTCAATTAAGGCGAAATCGGCTGGATTGTCCTCTATGGACAGCAGGTTCAGCGGCTCATCCACTGCATTATCTCTGCGGCGGTTCGTTGATGGCGATCCAATACACTCCTAGCCGGGATACACTTTCGGCGAATTCATGAAAATCCACCGGTTTGCGCACAAAGCTGTTTGCCCCATTCTCATAACTGCGTAAACGGTCGCGTTCCTCGTCGGACGAGGTCAGGATGACGATGGGCAGCAATTTGGTGCGAGGATCGTTCCGCAACCGCGCCAGCACATCCAGACCACTGATCCGTGGCAGGTTGATGTCCAGCAGAACAGCAACCGGCAGGTCTGCCGAAGCGCGATGGGTGAACTCACCGGTTGCAAATAAATAGTCGAGTGCCTGCTGGCCGTCACGAACAACGTCTATCCGGTTGGCGACATTGGCTTTGCGGAGCGCCCGGAGAGCCAACATCTCATCCTGCTCATTGTCCTCAACCATCAGCAGAGTCGAATTCTTCATAGCTCATTTACCTCATTTTTGACTGCGGAAGTGAGAACATGAAGGTGGCTCCCGTACCGATGGATGCTTCAGCGGAAATTGTGCCGCCGTGCCGCTGGATGATCCGACCAACTGTCGATAGGCCGATGCCGATGCCCGGAAATTCGTCCTGGCGGTGGAGACGCTGGAATGGTGCGAACAGTTTGTCGGCATGGGCCATATCAAACCCAGCACCATTGTCGGAAACGCAGATGGTGGTGGCGTCCTCGTCACGTTGCCCGTAGACGCGAATGGTCGGGTCGGCCGCCTTCGCGGAGTACTTCGCTGCATTTTCAAGCAGGTTCTGCATCACGAGCTCGATCAACCGGGCATCACCCCAGATCGTCAACCCAGGCTCTATATTCCATGTCGCAGTAGGGTAAGTTCCTGCGGCTTTTATCATATCTCTCACGGAGGCCGCCAAGGCCGAAACATCTACATTGGTCCTTTGCAATTCCCCGCGCGTAGCGCGGGACAGATGCAGCAAGCCGTCGATCAGGTCGCCCATATGCTTGCCGCCGCGAATAATCTGGGCAAGGTAATGCTGCGCCTCCTTGTCAAGCGTCTCGTGGTGATCCTCGTCCAAGGCAGTACTGAACCCGATCATGGCCCGCAATGGCGCACGCAAGTCGTGAGAGACGGCATAGGCGAAACTGTCCAATTCGGCGTTGGCGGCGCGGAGTTCCAACTCAGTCTCCCTCAGCGACGCCTCTGCCGCTCTGCGCTCCACAATCTCCAGACCCAGCGCAGTGTTGGCGGTCGCCAATTGGGCGGCGCTTGGCAAGGAGAGCGCATGAGGGATAAGCGGCCAGAGGGCAATGGCGGTTAACAATGATACGAGGGCTGTGATCGCCTTGACCATCGCCTGGATACCATAATCCGGCGACCAAAGTGTCCAAAGGTCCGACAAGTGACTGGCTGCGCACAGTAGAATAAACAGGGCAAATGCCATCGCCACCCAGCGCAGATAGATGTCTCTACGCTTTACGATATAGACCGCGATTGCCACACTTATTGATATGTAGGATGCCGCGATAACTCCATCGGAGACGGCCATTGACCAAAACAATTCTGGGCGCCACGACAAGCAAAAGCCGTGCGGTGTCAGACCATTGAGATCTAAAAGATCACCGAGCATAGGCCACTCCTGTAAGGATGAACTGACCGATGAAATCGATTGAAGCTTTTGCCAGACGCCCATGGTGGTTCATTGCCCGCACTGTCTTTAGGTATATTAAGCCATAAACACAGCTTCGCCGTCTCCCCCTAAATGAACGGCTCCTCAGGGCACTCAAGGGCCATAGCGGCCCTTCGCCCGAGAGGCGAAAGTCAGGGCAACAGCGGTCAGTGATAGTGCAGGGTTCGAGCGGCTCAGGCTGATCCACTTCTGCAGTTGTGCGTAACGCCGATCGCGGCGGCCAAGTCTGGCTTCAGCGAGCGTACCGCGCGGCGGCTCGACCATGACCTCCGCCTTCCATCCCAGAAAAATCCAGAGCGGGCATGGCGGACCCGTACCGATCCATTGACCGAGGTTTGGCCACGGGCGTTGGAAATGCTCAAGACCATGCCGGGCATCATGGCCGTCACCATCTTCGAGACCTTGCAGGAGGAATTCAGCCCAGATGCGGTTCCCGATACGGTGCGCCGGACGCTGGAGCGTCGGGTGGCCGATTGGCAAGCCTTCAATGGCGCGGACAAGGAGGTCTTCTTCCCCCAGCGTCATGAGCCGGGGCAACAGGCTCAGTCCGACTTCACCGTGGCCGATGCCCTCGGCGTCACCATCGGCGGCGAGCCGTTCCCCCATCGCCTTTACCATTTCCGTCTGGTCTACAGCGGATGGGAGCACGCCCATGTGATCCTTGGCGGCGAGAGCTTTTCAGCCGTCGCCGAAGGAATGCAGGACGCGTTGTGGAAGCTGGGCGGCACCACGGTGGAGCACCGCACCGGCTCGCTGTCGGCGGCCTACAAGAACCTCGCCCGCGATGCCCAACTCGACTTCACCAGCCGTTACAAGGATCTGTGCGACCATTACGGCATGACGGCCACGCGCAACAATCCCGGCGTGGCAAACGAGAACGGCTCGATCGAATCCTCGAACCTTCATATCAAGCGGCGTCTCGCCCAAGCCCTCCTGCGCCGAGGCAGCCTCGATTTCGAGTCTCTCGATGACTACCGGCGCTTCGTCGATGGCATCTGCGACCGCCATAACGCCAGACGTAAAGCCTTGGTGGCCGAAGAGCGGGAGAAACTCAGGCCGTTACCAAAGCGGCGGACGACCGACTTCTCCAAGGTGACGGTGCCCGTCACGCGCAACAGCACCATCAGCGTTGATCGGGTGCTGTACTCGGTGCCCTCCCGGCTGATTGGGCACAAGCTTGAGGTGCATCTATACGATGACCGCCTTGTTTGCTTCTATGGAGCCACTTCCGTGGGCACCATGGAGCGTGAAGGCAGCTTTGATCAGGCTGCCTGACTGTTGGCGACGCGCGGTAACGGACGCCAGTTCCATGGCAGGAGTTCATCGATCCGGTTGGCGGGATGCCCGGCGATGCGGGCGAGGACGTCGGCCAGCCATGCTTGGGGGTCGACATCGTTCATCTTGGCGGTGACGATCAGGCTGTACATGGCGGCGGCGCGCTGGCCACCGCGATCCGAACCGGCGAACAGCCACGACTTGCGGCCCAAAGCGATGCCGCGCAGGGCGCGTTCGGCGGCATTGTTCGACAGGCAGACGCGGCCGTCGTCGAGGAAGCGGGTGAAGGCGGGCCAGCGCTTGAGCATGTAGTCCATCGCCTTGGCGAGATCATTGCCGCGCGAGAGCTTGGCGCGCTGTTCGCGCATCCAGACTTCCAGATCGGCGACCAGGGGAGCGCTGAGCTCCTGGCGAATGGCGCGGCGCTGCTCGGCGGTCTGGCCAACCAGCCCTTCTCGGCTTGGGGCGACGTATTCCCCGATCCGGCGATGACCGTGGCCTCGATCGACCGTCTTGTCCACCACGCTACCATCATCGAAATGAACGGCGAAAGCTACCGGAAGCGAACCGCCGTTGCCCGCGTCAAAGGCAATGACAGCGCCAGCGACAATTAAAAACGGCTCATCATCCTCGCCGGGGTAATTGTCGTTTCGACGGCGTAGCGACAATTACCCTTCCCACCAGATTGTGACCGCAGCGACAATTACCGTAATTGTCGCTGCACTTCCTTATTGCTGAGCAATGCTTGCTTGTGATAGCGGTATAGGTGCTACTCGACGGTGTCTCATACCGGTCATCCTAATTGTCGCTGACCGGCCACCGTAATTGTCGCGCGCCACATTATCTCGGCGCCGATCTGGACTGAGCCCGTTGAACCGGCCAATCAGGTGATGCAACAAATCATCAAGAAGCCGGACTCGACTCTGGCGATCTGTGGTGAGCAAAATTTGTGTGTCCGTAGCTCCTTGTCGCCAGTCAAGGGGCTGTGGCTAGGCCGAGCGAGGGTTTCGACAGCCATCTCGCTCGGCCATCCAGATCGACTGTTTTGGGGGGGGAGAATGTACCAGCCTCGTCACTATGGCCTGTCGGCATGTCCCAGACTGCATAGCCACCGTTTTCACAGTCGTCGCAGCCATAACCGGGCGTGGGGCGTGTTGCTAATTTGCGCGTGCGCTGCCGGGTGGATTTCCACTTTCTAACAGCCACTCCCTCGACCGCTGGAAACACGACAATGCCTGAGATGGTCGCGCCGCGAAACGTCTGCCAGCCCGAACATGAGGCTGATGCCGCCCCGGAGGTAGTGCGCGATGCCGATCCCGCTGTTGCCGAAGCAGAGGCGGCGTGGGCTGCACTTAGCGACCTTCCCAGGTCCTTCGATGACCTGGTAGGCCATGATGTCCATAGGGACCATACAAGCAATCGGCGGAAGGCGGAGGTCAGAAGTCATGCTACCGATTGTCGCGGCACGCGTTGGCTGTTTGAGCAGACTAGAGCCTGAAGGCCGCTATGACACTGAACCTATCGTTCTTTGGCAAATCCTGTCTTGTCATTGCAGAGGCTGGCGGTCTTCGCCAACTCATCGTTACCGCCCTGCATCAGATTGGCCTACCCAACGTGACGAAGGCGGATGACATCGAAGCCGCCATCTATGAGCTTTCCCAGTCAGCCTACGACGTTGTCATCTGCGCCGAGACCGAGTTTTCCGGTTCGGTGGAGGTGGTCACGCGCATCCGAAGGGATTGTCGCGGGCCAACTGCGGCGCTGCCGGTGATCTACCTGACCGGAAACATGGATCCAGCCCATTTGTCGCTGATCCTCAATTCCGGGGCTAACAGCGTCATGACGCTGCCTATCGGTACGCGGAGCCTGTTGAAAAACCTTAATCGTGCCATGACTGACAGCAGGGAGTTCATTTCTCACCATAATTATCGAGGGCCGTGCCGGCGCGGGAAAAACCGCAACGCTAAATATAGCGGCCCTCGTCGGCGGGCGGCAGATAGCCAACATTCAAATCCACCTTCCGGTTCGTCCGTGCCAAGAGAGGTGCAGGCTACTCAGGTGATAAGGGATAGTGGGCAGAGACCTCTCCTTCCAAGGGCTGAGGAGAACCCATCCTTGTCTGCACGGGAGGCGACCATCCTCAATGGTGTGAACAAGATCGCGGCAAGCATCGAGCGTCTGAGGCAGGACATGCAATTGACTGACGATACCTCGACGCGGAAGCAGTTGCGCGAAGGGTTGCATGAAGCTGCTCACAGGCTGGTCAATTTGCTTGCGCTGGCCGATTTGAGCAATCCCAAAGACGGTCAGAATGAGAATATCCTGCTGAAGAAACTCGATGCCATCAAAGGCACGTTTCTGCAGGTTTTGGCGGACATTGCCCAGCATAGACTTGAAATTGTCAGTTCCGATATTGATCGCATCATAAAGGGAAACGAGTTCGCACTTGGATGTTCGGAGACGCTTTCCGAGAGGCTTGCCGCGGTTGAGGAAATTGTCGCGGTCATGGGGGGGCCGCGAAAACTGGGGGATGGAATGAAGCAATCTCTCGGAAGGGCTTGGAGGGATGTTCTTCGTATCCAAGAAGCCGAGGGTAATTTAACCCTGGTTGAATTGACGCAAGGAAAAAGGGGCAGTGCTGCCAAACCCCTGGGCAAGAGCCGGTTTATGGATGATGAGTTGCAGGTTGCCGCCAGTCAGGCAGAAGTTATGCGGTCACTGAAGGAGAATGGTTGATACCATCGGCCGGAATACCATGCCCAGTGATGAAAATTTGCCTGAATTTGCCCCGTCGATGGTGGTATTCGTCCGGTGACCGGCTCCCACTGGCGGCTCCAGATCAAATGTTTGTGAAGCACGGTTGATATCGCCTGACCAAGGGGTGACGAAGGCTTGTTTGCCGATTCGACAAGAGGATAAAATGCCGGTTGATCGTGCCGCGAGTAGCGAAAATAACCCATCGCCGTTTTCATCACACGTTGATGAACTCGAAGCTGCTAATGATGCCGCTGAATTGCGTTCTGCTCTTGATCGTGTGGTCGAGACTTGGTTACCCCGTCGCGAACACAAAGATCCTTTGCACGAAATGATCCGCCTGTTCTTTACGCACCACGCAAGCGGAAACAGCGCGACCGCACCTGAAAAGCTTCTTATTTTGCGCCAATTCAGCATGGAAACTCTTCGTGCTGTCGCCGAGAAGCACAAAATGCTCCTTGCTCGGTCATCGACCTTAGAGGGTGTCGTCGAGGCCACAGCCATTAATTTGGCTGAGGCGCCGAGTTATCCGCCTCGCACATCATTCGACGAGATCTTCGCCGACGCGATGTGCTGGCGTCCTCGATCGATTTTGTCTTTCTTTCATCGCCGCAACCCAGAATGCGCGCGCAATTTGAAACCATCTTTTGCCCTCTCCCCGGACTTTTCCAAGAAGTTTGC